>JBGPHT010000108.1:0-25255 GCA_041484525.1 Bryobacteraceae bacterium
AAGGCTTCTGGCCGCTGTGCGGCGAACGCACATCTTGACCGTTGCGGGATTGCCCGTCCTTGAGGCCCTTTGCTTCGGGACCCTGCGGGCCGTCAAAAATCAGGTTGCGCCGGGTGGCTCCACTTTTATGTCGCACACCCGTCTCGCGCCGCGTGCTGAAGATCGCGCCCGTCGGTTCCGTCTCCGAACTGCGCCGCGGTGCTCCAGTTGCTGCGTTTCCAGCTTTCGAAATTCCGCCTGGGCCCGGACTACGTCCGCACCTTCCACGCGCAACTGCTCGACGCCACCAACGCCCACCTGCAGGAGTTCTACCGGCAGTTGATCGCGCCCATCGAAGCCGACCTGGACGCAGACCATCTGATCGTGGCGCCGCACGGCTTCCTGCACTACCTGCCCTTCCACGCGCTGCACAATGGCCACGGCTGCCTGGGCGACCGCTACTCGATTTCGTACACGCCCTCGGGCAGCGTCTACTATCTCTGCTGCACCAAGCCCGCGACGTCCTCCGGCAAAGCGCTGGTGCTGGGCGTCCCCGACCCCGCCGCGCCGCAAATCCTGGATGAAGTGCGCGCCGTGGCTTCCGTCCTTCCCAACGCCGAGGTGCTGATCGGCGCCGAAGTCACTCACCAGGTGCTGCGCGAGAAAGGCTCCGAGGCGCGTTTCGTCCACATCGCGACGCACGGCTGGTTCCGCCAGGACAACCCGATGTTCTCGTCGATCAGCCTCGGCGATTCGCACCTGAGTCTGTTCGATCTCTACCAGCTCAACTTACCTTCCGAGTTAGTAACTCTGAGCGGCTGCGGCACCGGTCTGAACGTAGTCGGCGGCGGCGACGAACTTCTCGGCCTGGTCCGCGGCCTCTTCTATGCGGGCACGGAGGGCGTGTTAGTCACCCTCTGGGACGTCAACGACCAGAGCACCGCCGACTTCATGAAGCTCTTCTACGAGCGACTGCCCCACACTGCCAATAAGGCGAAGGCCTTCCAGGAAGCGACGGCCGAGATCCGCAAGTCGTACCCGCATCCCTTCTGCTGGGCCCCATTCGTTCTGGTCGGCAAGTACGCGTAAGCAGCGCCGGCAATGATGCTGGTGCAGCTACCTTTGTCGAGCGACAGAACACTCTTCGATGTCCCGCGCCTCTGGCATTCTAGCTGCGACCTCGCAGGCAGCGCGGTGGAATTCAGAGTCCATCGCCGATGCATAGACGCGCATGGCCTCGCGGCGGTGCTCCGCCGTTATGTTCCAACCATAGAAGCCACGAAGGGGTAAGTCATCCGATCGAAGGTCCCGGATCAAGGCTTTCGTCTGTGCCTCGCAGCTACTGAATGCTCCGGTGGCAAAGCTACTTTCGATTTCTTCGGGACCTGCCTCTTGTGCGAGCCGGTAGGCCAGGCAACGGCCCGGGAATTCGCCCGCAGTCACAGTGCACGCTGCGATGCGCCCGAATCGATTCGTAGACTCTCGACAGATGTTATCCAATTGAGTGACGACGAAAAATGGGCCCGCGAGCCGAACCAGATCCGGCAGGTCACGCAAGTAATATTCCTTCGGGATTGTTGAGTGGCCGCTGAATTCCGCGTCCAGTTGCGCGGCCGAGAGGTTGTCAAACTCAGCGCGAAACCGAGAAGCTATAAGATCTGTCAACGGGTCACCGGCCCTCTCATGACTGGAGTGCCACGCCGAAAGCAGCGCCGGCACCAACCGGGATCGGACCTCAATGTCGTATGAGGGGTAGTCGCCGACGGTATGCAGATAGCCACCGTCCTGTCGCAGAAAGATTACGTGGCTCGAGCCTGGAACCGGATTAAACAACCGTGGACCGCCATGTTTGCCGGACGCCCACACCCAACTATAGAACTCGACGCTGGTGCGAACGGGTCCGCGAATCGTGAGCCAGACGTTGGCGCGGATGCGCGCCAGATGGAGCGGAATGGTCGGCGTCATGGGGCCGCCGGCCTCCGGCGGTTTTTCCACAAGACGCACGTCACCCGGCAGCGTGACTTCGGCGACTTCCGCCAACAGAATGACCGGCGCGGACTTCATTGCCCGCGCCGCCTCCTCATCCATTGCGTAGATCACAGGCCGAATCGCGAGGCCTGGCGATTCTTGCGCGGCGGACAAGACCACGCCGGCCAGAATCCCGTACAACAGATGGCTAACAGAATTCACTCTATAAATGACGGCGGAGCGGTCGAAAAAGTGCCGGTCAGCACTCCGAATGCCCACCACGGAGTCGAGCGCCCCGTTCGGTTTTCCTTGGGCCGTATGCCTTCTTCGTTTCCACTTGTGGCCCCAGTATCCGGCGTTTGCTTAACCCTCAGCGGCAGGCCTCCTTGCGATCCAGCACTGGGGAAGTTTCCAGGTGGTCGCCTGTGTCACGGAAGAAAACGGGCGTAGCGGAAGCGCGATCCCCCTCAACTCCTTGAGAAACCAGCCCCAAATTGGGTTCGTTCGGTCAAAAACCCTCCTCCGCCTCCCGTTCACACTGTGTCCCCCCATTCACGGGATTGACCGCCTCAACTTAATGGATCTAAAATAGATCTCAGCCATTCAGCTTTAGGAAGCGGTGAGCCGTATGAACGCTACACGCCTTTCGATCTCCTGCCTTTCGTTATCCCTAGTCATCTGCCTGTTCGCGCAGGACAAGAAGACCGACGCCAAGAAAGCCAGCGCCCAACAGCGCGAGACCGTCGCCAAGCCGATGACGGATAAAGAACGGAAGAAGCAGGAGGACAAGCTTCGGAAAGAGCTCGAAACGCCCTACCGCAAGTGGCTCAGCGAAGACGTCTCCTACATTATTACCGACGAAGAACGCGGCGTCTTCAAGCGCCTCCAGACCGATGAGGAGCGCGAGCAATTCATCGAAGCCTTCTGGCTGCGCCGCGACCCCTCGCCCGATACCGTCGAGAACGAATTCAAGGAAGAGCACTACCGCCGCATCGCCTATGCCAACGAGCATTACGCGTCGGGCATCCCGGGCTGGAAGGCGGACCGCGGCCGCATCTATATTACGTTCGGGCCGCCGGATGAAATCGAGTCGCACCCCTCGGGCGGGTCGTATCAGCGGCCCTCCGAAGAAGGCGGCGGCAGCACCTCCACCTTCCCCTTCGAGCAGTGGCGCTACCGCTATATCGAAGACATCGGCAACGACATCATCATCGAGTTTGTCGACACCACCATGTCGGGCGAGTATCGCATGACCATGGACCCGTCTGAAAAAGACGCGCTGCTCTACGTGCCAGGCGCCGGCCTGACCCTCATGGAGCAAATGGGCATGTCGGACAAGACCGACCGCTTCAATCGCACCGATGGCACCCACCTGGGCACTCCATTCGGCGGCGAGACCCAGAAGATGAACGAGTTCAACCGCCTCGAGCAGTTCGCGAAATTGCAGAAGCCGCCGACCATCAAGTTCAAGGATCTGGAAGCCGCGGTCACCTCGCGCATCACGTACAACGTCCTGCCGATGAAGGTCCGGGTGGACTACTTCCCCGTTACCGAAGCCAGCGTTCTGGTCAACGTCACCATCCAGTTTGAGAACAAGGATCTGCAGTTCAAATCGAAGGAAGGGTATCAGGAAGCGGCGGTCAATATTTATGGGCGCATCAGCACCATGACGCGCCGCGTGGTGAACGTGTTCGAAGAGACCGTCACCGTGAACCCGCCGACCGCGATGCTGCAGGCCTACGCCAACCAGCGGTCGATTTACCAGAAAACCATCCCGCTGGCGCCCTCCACCTACCGGCTCAATGTGATCGCCAAGGACGTCAACGGCGGGGCGATGGTTAACCACGAGATCGCCATTACGGTCCCGCGCCTGGACAATGAGAAGGTTACTACTAGTACTCTGGTCCTCGCCGACTCCATCGAAAAAGTGCCGACCAAGAGCATCGGCGCCGGCATGTTCGTCATCGGCAGCTCCAAAGTGCGGCCGCGTGTGGACGATGTCTTCAAGCGCGACGAAAAGCTTGGTATCTATCTGAAAATGTACAACTTGGCGGCCGACGAGACGACCCACAAACCGACCGGACAGGTGCAATACGAGATCGTGAAGAACGGCTCCAACGAGAACGTCCTGAACTATACCCAGAACATCGTCGACATTCCGAACGCCTCGCCGTCCCAGACGACCATCGAATACATGTACCCCCTGGAAAAGTTAGCGCCGGGCCAGTATACGTTACGTTTGAAAATCACGGACAAGAACCGTGGTCAACTGCTTACCCCCACGGCTCAATTTACGGTAATCTAGAAGCAGCGGGTGGTCCTCACCCTTTTTGAGCGTTCGCGGATGTTAATGGCGAAGACGCACAGCACGTCAATATGGCTTGCATTGGGCGTGGCATGTCTGGCCGCACCCTCCCTCTCGCACGCGGCAACACCCGTCAAGCTTTCGGGTTCGATCGCCGGCATTGTGAGCGACGCCAGCGGCATCCCGCAGATGGGCGCGACGGTCCTTCTATATAACAAACAGGAGCGGATGTTCCAGAAGGTCCTCACCGACGACAAGGGTGCGTTCCGCTTCATAGCCCTGTTCCCCGACATCTATTCGGTTCGCGTGACCTTCGCGACGTTCGTTCCGGCGCTGCGCAAGAACATCCTGGTGCAGCCGGGGATGCGCAGCATTCTGGCGGTGAATCTCAACACCCTGTTCAGCTCGGTGCAATTGCGATACCCGCAGGTCGACAACGGCAGCTTGATGTCTGACGATTGGAAGTGGGTGCTGCGCAGCGCCAGTGCCACGCGGCCCGTACTGCGATTCACCGATCAGCCTTTGACGGGTACAGGCGTGCCGGAGCGCTCGACGCGCGCCGCGGTATTTACGGACACGCGCGGCATCCTGAAAGTTTCGGCCGGCGAGGGATCGCTGGTGACCGGCACGGGTAACGAAGCCGATCTCGGCACCGCGTTCGCCCTGGCCACGTCGCTCTACGGCAACAACATGCTGCAGGTGAGCGGCAACCTCGGTTACGGTTCGCAGACGGGCGTGCCCTCGGCCGCATTCCGCACCAGCTATAGCCGGAACATGATGGGCGGCAGCCCCGAGGTTTCTGTGACGATGCGGCAGTTGTTCCTGCCGGGACGAATGAGTGCGGCGCTGGGCGGTTCGGAATCCGCGATCCCCATGCTGCGCTCGATGTCCGCCGGGTTCGACGACCGCACGCATTTGACGGACGATCTGACCGTGCAATACGGCTTCACGATGGATTCCGTGTCGTTCCTCGACCACCTGAATTACTTCAGCCCGTACGCGCGGGTGGTGTGGTCGCTGGGCAACGGCGCCGAAGTGGATTTCGCGTACACCTCCGGCAACGCGCGGCCGGATCTGGCAGGCGCGGCCTCGCAGGATACTGATTTCCAGCGCGAGTTGAATACGCTCGGCCTGTTCCCCCGCATTTCACTGCGCGAGGCGCGGCCGAAGATCCAGCGCGGTGAGGAATTCGAGATCGCGTTGTCGAAGAAAATCGGCTCCCGCACGTACCACGTTTCGGCGTACCGGGAAGCCGTGACGAATGCCGCCCTTTCGCTGGTAGCGCCCGGCGGGTTCTACGACTCCGGTGACATTCTGCCGGACCTGTTTTCGGGCAGCTCGATCTTCAACGCGGGCGATTATCAGAGCACCGGCTACACCGCGGCCGTGACGCAGAACATTGGCGAGCACGTCAGCGCGACCCTGATGTACGGTTCCATGGGCACACTGACGGCGGACGCGAAGGAGATCGCCACCGACAATCCGGACGAGTTGCGGTCGATGATCCACGCCGGCCGGCGTCATGCCGCCACCACGCGCGTGACCGCCACTTCGCCCTGGACCGGCACCCACATGATCGCCAGCTATCAATGGGCGAACGACCATCGTTCCCTGACGCCTGGGAACCTCTACAGTACCCAGTCTTTCCGGCCCATGCCCGGGCTGAATATCTACGTGCGGCAGCCCATCCCCATCACCCTGCTGCCGTGGCGGATGGAAGCCACTGCCGACCTGCGCAACATGCTGGCGCAGGGCTACCTGCCGATCGGCATGGCCAACGGCGAGCAGGTAGTGTTGGTACAGACTCCCAGGAGCTTCCGCGGCGGCCTGAGCTTCATCTTCTGATTTGCGAATCGATTCCCACCAGCATTTCTCAGCGCGCTATACACCCGGGATCCTGTCGTCCATCCTGACGCGTAATCGCTTCGACGGCTCGGTGGCCGTGGATGCCGCAGACACGCGCGGCCTGCTGGCGCTGTCGTCGCAGCATGACTTCGTCCGCGGTGTGGTGGGCGCCTTCGACCTCGAGTTGCTGGACGAGTTCCAGCGCCATCCGAAATTCCGCGGCGTGCGCGCGCGCGGCATCCCGGACGACGTGAAGGAACTGGAGCATCGCGCCCTGACGCTGGACCTGGATGTCCAACCGGATGACCTGCCCGGTGTCGCGCGCCTGGCGGAGCGGGCCCCGGCACTGCGCCTCATCCTCGTCCACACCCCGAAAGAATCCGGGGATGCTCCGGGCGACCTACGCGAATCCAACAACCCGTCGCGCGAAGTAGGCGCGTCCCCGCATTCTTTCACCGCTCCGTCAGGGAGCGGTTGGCCGGACCTGGCCCAATTCCCCAACGTCTTCGTCAAGCTCACCCGCCTCGGCTCGAACGTGCCGCTCATCCGTCCCTACGTCCAGCACCTGCTCGCCGTCTTCGGCCCCACCCGCCTGATGTTCGGCAGCGACTGGCCGTCGGCGCTTCCCGATCGCGGCTGGAAGGAGAGTCTTGCCGCCTTCACGCAGGCCATCGGCGCGCAGACCATCGAGACGCGCGAGCAACTTCTGGGCGGCACGGCGGTCCGCGTATACGGCCTGGAGGAAGCGCTGGTCGCGCGGTCCTGATGCGCGCCGCCAAATGGACGCACGACCTCGCCGCCGCCCTCACGTTAGCGGCGCTCAACGTCTGGATCTGCTGGCGCCTGTTCTGGGTTGAATACACGTCCGCGTTCAGCTCGGTGGAAGGCTTCTTCGTCGGCATCGCGCGCTACATCTCGCAGCATTGGAGCGATCGTTCCTGGTGGCCGATCTGGCACTGCGGCATGCCGTACCAGGACACCTACGTTCCGCTGCTGCACCTGGTGACGGCCGCCGTAACGTCGCTGGCCCACGTCTCGGCGGCGCGCGCGTATCACGGCGTAGTGGGCGCCACCTATTCGCTGGGCGCAGTCACGCTCTATCTGATGGCGGTACGCCTGGGAGCCCACCGCGGCGCCGCGTTCCTGGGCGCGCTCACGTATTCCCTCTTCTCTCCATCGGCCGTGCTGATCCCGGAATTCGGCAGAGACGTCGGCGGCCCGCTCTTCAGCCGCCGCCTGCAGGTTCTGACCGTATACGGTGAAGGCCCGCACATCTCGGCGATGGCGCTGCTGCCGCTGGCGATTCTGGCGCTGCAACATGCCGTGGAAAAAAGAACGGGACGCGCCTTCGCCCTGGCCGCTCTCGCGATCGCCCTCGTCTTTCTCACCAACGTCCCGGGCACCATGGCGTTGGCACTCGCCGTATTCTGCTGGCTGGCATCCCAGCCGGCGAAGCAGCGGGCGCCGGCATGGAAGATCGCGGCCGGCGCCTCGCTGCTGGCGTACGGGATCGCCTGCTTCGGAGTGCCCCCTTCGAGCCTCGGCACCGTCTTCGGAAATGTGGGCCCGATGCACAGTGGTTTTTCCAACAGCCTGAAGCATGCGCCGTATCTGCTGCCCGGATTGCTGGCGCTGGTGGCCGCCGCGGGCTATCTACTCTGCCGCGTCCGGCTGCCGTTGTGGGCGCGGTTCGCAGCCCTATACATGGTCTTGACCCTGGTGCTGGTGTGGACGGCGCGCGCCTCGCAAACATTCGAGCTGCTGCCGCAGGTCGGCAGGCTGCACCTGGAGATGGAGATGGGCGTGTGCCTGCTACTGGGCGGAATCGCCTGGGCCATCTACAGCCTGATCCCGCGCTGGATCCGGCCCGTGGTGCTAGTTTTGTTTCTGGCTCCCGTGGGCATTCAGATCGGGCACTACCACGAGAGGGCGCGCAGCGACATCCAGCCGGTCGACGTGAGGAAGCGATCCGAATACACCACCGCCGTCTGGCTGGAACGCAATCTGCCGGGGCAGCGTGTCTACGCCATGGGCTCGACCTCTTTCTGGCTAAACGCATTCACTGGGACGCCGCAGATGATCGGCTGCTGCGAGCAGGGTGAAGCCATGCCGGTGTTATCGAACGTGGCGTATCAGGTCAACGCGGGAACTACGCCCGAGCAGACTGCGATCGCCAAAACGTGGATGCAGGCGATGGGTGTGCAGGCGATGGTTGTGAACGGCCCCGACAGCACCGACGAGTACAAAGACATCAAGACGCCAGAACGTTTCGAAGCAGTGCTTCCGGCGCTGCACCGGGAACACGGCGACACCATCTACCGGATTCCGCAGCGGAGCACGTCGCTGGCGCACGTGGTCCGGCCAGGCGAGGAGGTCCGCCAGTTGCCTGCGCACCTCGTGGATCCGGCTGACGTGGCGCGATACGCCGCCGTCATCCAAGACCCGTCGCGACCGGCCGCGGAGTTCGAGTGGCTCGATGGAAACCGGGCCCGCATTCGCGCACGCCTGGCGCCGGCCGACCTGGTCTCGGTGCAAGTGGCGCACTTCAACGGGTGGAAGGCCGCCATCCACGGAACGCGGCAGCCGATCTCGGCGGATGGACTGGGATTCATTCTGATCCGGCCTGAATGCCAGGGCGATTGCGAAATCGAACTGCGCTGGACCGGCGCGTGGGACTGGTGGATCGCCCTCGCGATCTCCCTCGTTTCCCTCGCCGCCGCAGGCATCTTGTTACGCCGGAGCGCCATTTCACGGACTGTATAATGGAGCAAATGTCAGCGGTGATGGCCGGCGCCCCCGCCCGCTACCAGTTCAAAGCGAGTCCGTACAGCAGCCACGCGCTGCTGCTGGCGGAGCTGCCTGCGCGCGGCGAAGGCGCGCGCGTTTTGGACGTCGGCTGCGGCTACGGCTACCTGGCGGAGAATCTCGCCGGCCGCGGTTTCGAGGCCACGGGCGTGGATCTCCCGGGGACGCCGCACTCGGCCGCGATCGAATTCGTGGCGGCCGATCTGGACGCCGGCCTGCCCCCCGTTGACGGCACCTTCGACTTCATTCTTTGCGCCGACATACTCGAGCATCTACGCGATCCGCTGGCGATGCTTGCGGATTGCCGCCGGCGCCTCTCGCCGGGAGGCGCACTGATCGCGTCGCTGCCCAACAGCGGCCATGCGTATTTTCGCTGGCAGATATTGATGGGCCGGTTTCCGCAGCACGAGAAAGGCTTGTTCGACCGCACCCATCTTCACTTCCATCCCTGGGACGGCTGGGTGGAACTGCTGGCGCGCGGCGGCTTCCGCATTGAGCGCGTGCGCTGTTCCGGCGTGCCGGTAGGGCTGGCCTTGCCGCGATGGGACGGCTCGCTGCCGGTGCGCGCGATGGAGCGGCTCTCGTTCGAAACGGCGCGCGCATGGAAGAAGCTCTTCGCCTACCAGTTCATCGTGCGTGCGCGGGCGGGCGGCGAATGAGTGAGAGCAAGCCGAAAGTGGTAGTGGTCATGCCGGCCTACAATGCCGCCAAGACTCTCCACATGACGTATGCCGATCTGCCGCGCGAGATGGTCGACCTCGTGATCGTGGTGGACGACGGCAGTTCCGACGAGACCGCGAAGATCGTGCGCGATCTCGGCCTCGAGCTGTTTATCCACCACCGCAACTACGGCTACGGGGCCAACCAGAAGACCTGCTACCGGGAGGCGCTGCGGGCAGGCGCCGACATCGTCGTGATGGTGCATCCCGATTATCAATACGATCCCACCTTGCTGCCGGAGATCATCCGCCCCATCCAGGAGGGCCGCGCCGACGTGGTGCTGGGCTCGCGCCTGATGGGCGTGAACCCGATGAGCCAGGGCATGCCGTGGTGGAAGTATTACGCGAACCGGTTTCTCACTAAGATCGAGAACGCCGTGTTTCGGTTGGATCTGTCCGAATATCACACGGGCTATCGAGCTTTCCGCCGCTCGGTGCTCGAAGCCGCGAACCTCGAAATGGATTCCGACAAATTCATTTTCGACCAGGAGATTCTGGCGCAGATCGTGAGCCTGAAGATGCGGATCGAAGAGGTGCCGGTGCCGACCCGCTACTTCGCGCAGGCATCCTCGGCGTCCTTCCTGGCGAGCTGCCGGTACGGGCTCTCGATTCTGTGGCTGCTTACGCGCTACCTTTTACACCGCAGTGGCGTGATGCACCAGCGGCAGTTCGATAGTCTGGAGCGGCGCTACCACGGCGTCGCGGAAATCAAATCGACAGGCAAAGTGAATTGAAGTTCCCCGTCAAACTTTCCCATCGGAAGCAGATCCTGCTGGATTTCTTCCTGGTCTTTCTGTTCGCGGCGCTATTGATCCGCCCGTTCTTCAAGGCGAAGTACACGGACAAATGGGCGTCGATCGAGAGCACGTTCATCGCCGACGCGCGCTTCTTGATCGACCATTGGCCCCACCCGCGATGGCAGCCCCTCTGGTACGGCGGAACGCGGTTCGACTATGTCTACCCGCCGGCGCTGCGCTACGGGACGGCGGCGATTTCGAAGGTCACCGGTTTCTGGCCAGTGAAGGCCTACCACTTCTACACGTCGTTCTTTTACTGCGTGGGGATCGCGGGAGTGTACCTGCTGATTCGCGTCGGCACAAAATCGCGCGGCGCCGCGTGGCTGGGCGCCGTGGCGACGGCCACGATGTCGCCGTCGTTCCTGATCATGAAGCAATTCCGCTATGACGCCTGGAAGCTCCTTCCGCTGCGCCTTGGTGTCCTGGTGAAGTACGGGGAAGGGCCGCACATGACGGCCCTGGCGTTGATTCCGATCGCGCTGGCATTTACCTGGCTCGCGCTCGAACGGCGGCGGCCGGCGGCGGTGGCGCTGGCCGGCATCTTCTGCGCGGCCGTGGCGTCCAACAACTTTTACGGCGCGACGGCGCTGGCGGTCCTCTATCCCATCCTGCTGT
Source organism: Bryobacteraceae bacterium (assembly GCA_041484525.1). Taxonomy (GTDB): domain Bacteria; phylum Acidobacteriota; class Terriglobia; order Bryobacterales; family Bryobacteraceae; genus JBGPHT01. Next base: position 11,034 of record JBGPHT010000108.1, read on the forward strand.
GGAGCTTTTGGATTACGCGCCAGGACAAGCAGATTCTCATTCCGGCGGCGGTGATCCCGGCCATCGCTTACGGCCTTACGGCGTTCTGGCTGGTGCCTTCCTATTTCAAGGTGACGGCCGAGAACATGAAGTTTGTTTCAGAGCACGGGACGACGTGGTCGATCTGGGTGGCCCTGGTGGTGGCGGTGGCCTTCGCGGTAGTGACCGACAAACTCGCGAAAGGTAAGCCGGAGCGGACCTGGGCGGTGTTTGCGATCGGCTGCGCGGTCTTCTTCTCGCTCAACGTGCTGGGCAACAACTTCTTCAATTTCCGGATCTCGGGCGAGCCGCTGCGGCTGGTGCCGGAGCTCGACATGATCTACATCATGGGCGCGGTAACGTTTCTGGCGTGGCTCTGGGAGCGGCCGGGACGCGCGCCGAGGGTCGTTGCCGTAGTAGTGGTGGTGCTGGCGCTCTACACGACGAAGGGCTACATCCGGCACGCATGGCACATGTTTCCGCTCTGGCCGGACTATCAAAGCCGAGTCGAGTACAAGATCACGGACTGGCTCTATAAGAACATGCCGGATGCGCGCGCGTATCCGACGGGCTCGGTGCGGTTCTGGTTCGACACCTGGCATGATCTGGCGCAGCTCGGCGGCGGTTCCGAGCAGGGGCTGCTGAACCAGCTCGTCCAACCCGCGCAATGGGAAACCAACCTGGGGCCGGCTCCGGAGCCTTCCGTCCTGTGGCTGCAGTGCATGGGCGTGGACTCCGCGTATGTTGCCGACAAGCGCTCGCAGGAAGTCTTCAAGGATTTCCAATACCCGCAGAAGTTCGCCGGCGTGCTGCCGGTGATCTATGACGACCACGAAGGGAACACCATCTACAAAGTTCCGCGGCGTTATCCGGCGCGCGCGCGAATCGTGGAAACAGCACGGCTGAACGCCCTGAAGCCGCCACAGTTCAACGATGACGTGGAGAACTTGCGGGCCTACTCGGACACAATCGAGAAGGGTCCGGATTCTCCGCCGACGCTGACGCGCGAAGGAACGGATGCGATGGTGGTGCGGGCGAAGGTTGGTCCGGGCCAGTCGATCGTGGTGCAGGAAACTTACGATCCCGTGTGGCAGGCGTGGTCGGGCGATCAGCGTCTTACCGTCCGCAAGGACGCGATGGGTTTCATGGCGATCGACGCGCCGCCCGGCGATCGAACCATCCATCTGAATTTCCCGACGCCGTTCGAGAATCGCGTGGGGCAGGGGCTGACGGCGGTCACTGCGTTAGTGGTGCTGGCGTTGCTCGTAGCTGGTCTACGCAAGGAACAAGCCGCGTGACACGGGTGATTCGGTTGCTGCCGGCTGTGCTGGTGCTGGCTGTCAATGTGTGGTTGAACGCGCCGCTGTTCATGCCTGGCGAACTGCCGTTCCGCGGGTCGATTGAAGGCGGCTACGCGGGGATGGCGCGGTTCGTCTCCGAGCATCCCAACCCCTGGGGCTGGAATCCGCTGCAATACTGCGGCGTGCCGACGCAGTTCATGTACCTGCCCGGTCTACCGTATGCGACGGCGGCGATGGCGTGGCTGCTGCCGCGCGTCGAGCCCGACTATGTGTACCGGCTGATCGTGGCGGTGATGTCTTGCCTGGGCCCGGCGTTCGTGTACTTCTTCGCGCTGCATTTTACGGGGAGCCGGTTGTGGTCGCTCGCGGCGGCGCTGGCGTACTCGCTGTTCTCACCGTCGTACGGACTCTTTCCCGCGGTGGAAAAGGACCGCGGGATCGTGCAACTTCCGTGGCGCATGCAGGTGCTGGCGAAGTACGGGGAGGGGCCGCACAATACGGGTCTGGCGCTGCTGCCGCTGGCCCTGTGGGCGGTGTGGCGGGCCGGAGCGAAGGGGGGCTATGCGAAAATCTTCGCCGCCGCGCTGGTGCTGGCCGCGATCGCGCTCACCAACTGGGTTGCGTCCCTGTCGCTTGCGATTTCGTGTCTGCTGCTCGCCATCGCTGCCGTGGGACTGCGCTGGTTCCGCTTGCGGCCGGTGATAACGGCGGCCGCGCTCGGGTACGCGCTGGCCTGCTTCTGGCTGACCCCGAGTTTCATCCGGACCATCGTATTCAACTGGCCCGTGGATTCTTTCGGCTACCACTTCCGCAGCCCACAGGCGTGGCTGCTGGCAGGTCTCGTGGCGGGCGTGCTGCTGCTGCGGCTGGCGTTTTATTGGGCGCGCGGATCTTTCTATTTCTGCCTGGTTACGCTGGGCGCGTTCGCGTTCGGCTGGATTGCCACGGCGTTTTACTTGTTTGGATATGACACGATTCCGGAGTCGCGCCGCTACGCACTCGAGTTCGAACTGTTCCTGATCCTCGCGGTAGTGGAAGCGATACGGCTGACGATGCGGAGCTCCAACCAGACCATACGTATGTGCGCCATCGGAACAGCCGCCGTCATGTTGCTGGCAGGCACGCCGCAGCTCTGGGCGTACGGGACGCAAGGTTGGGCGCGCTGGCAGCCATCCCCGCGGCAGACGACGGTGGAGTATCGAGTAGCGCGTTGGCTGCAGGACCACCGCGTTCTAGGGCGTGTGTTTGCGTCAGGCGGGCTGCGGTTCCGGCTGAACTCGTGGACGGAGATTCCGCAGGTGGGCGGCGGGTTCGAAACCGGCCTGACCAATCGCATGCCCGTCGACCTGGCCTATCACATCCGGACCGGAAGGGATTTGCGGGAAGGCCGCGAGGCCGCCGACACGGTCCTCGAGTTGAAGGCGTTGGGTGCGGAATACGTGGTGGTCCACGGCCTGAAGTCGAAGGAGTATTATCGCGACTACATACACCCCGAGCGGCTGGCGGGCGCGCTTCCCGTCGTCTATCACGAGGATAACGACACGATCTACCGTTTGCCGGCGCGGCCGCTGGTGCACCTCACAACACCCGCGGAACTGCCCGGCAAAGACGCACCGACGCGGCCATGGGTGCTTGAGCCGTATGTCGCCGCGATCGAAGATCCAGCCCGGCCCGTGCTCCGTACACAATGGGCGGGCACCAGCACCCTGACCGTGGATGGCCCCGTGCCGGAAGGGCGGCTCATCGCGGTGCAGGTGAACGCCGACCCCGGCTGGCGCGCGATGCAGGACGGCCGCGCCATCGCCATCGACCGGGACAATCTAGGATTCATGGTGCTGCATGCGGCGGCTGCCCCCGCGGCGCACATCGAGCTGCAGTATCGCGGGACGGCCGAGCAGCGTATCATGGCTGTCTTGAGCGCGATGGCGTGGGTGGCGGCGATTGTGGGATTGCTATGGCGAAAGCGTTTGGGTTTAACGAAGACGAGTTGAAGTTGCTGCTGGTGGCGGTGCGGCATATGCGCCGAACCTTCGTGGTGGGACGGCGCACCGACCCTGCGCTCGAAGCCTATGCGCAGTTCTACGACGCGCTGTTCGAGAAGTTGAAGGACATGGTGGGACCGCTCCCGGAACAGATAGAGGATGTGCTGGAATGACAGCCCGTACAGCAATACTGATTGCCTTTCTCACGCGAGCCACGGCGGCACAGGTGGTGCCCGTCGAGCCCGCGCTCAACGCGATCGCCGGAACGAAATGGTATCAGCAGGCGGTAGTCGCGCCCGACGGATCCCGCGTGGCAATCGTCGAAGTGACCGGGCCGGGGAAGTCCGAGATCTCGATCGAGGGAGCGCGCCTCGGCTCCGGTGAAGCCGTGGCATGGTCTCCCGATTCGAAGCAGATCGCGTTCCTCTCGGAGCGCGAGAAGAGCGGCCAGCTTCAGCTCTATGTGGCGCCCGTGGCGGGCGGCACTGCGCGCCAGCTCACCCACCTCACCGGTCTCCTGGCCGAACCGCGCTGGTCGCCCGACGGCAAGCGCATCGCTATCCTCTTCACCGAAAACCTGCCGCAGAGCGCGGGCCCGCTCGATCCGGTGCCGCGCGTCTCGGGCGTCGTGGAGTCGAAGATCTACGAGCAGCGCATTGGTACCGTCGATGCCACGAGCGGCGCCCTGAAGCAGATCTCGCCGGCCGACCTCTACGTCTACGAGTACGACTGGTCGCCGGACAGTGGCAGCTTCGCGGCCACGGCCGCGCACGGGGCGGGCGACGACAACTGGTGGATCGCGCAGCTTTTCACCATCCCCGCGGACGGTGGCGCGGCGCGCTCCGTGTACAAGCCGCCGGTGCAGCGCCAGATCGCCGTGCCGCGGTGGTCGCCCGACGGACGGTCCATCTTGTTCATCGGTGGGATCATGAGCGACGAGGGCTCAACCGGCGGCGACATCTTTCAGGTGGCGGCCGCGGGCGGCGACGCGCGCAACCTGACGCCGGGTATGGCGTCGTCGGCGAGCAACCTGGCGTGGCCGAAGAAATCTGCGCGTATCTACTTCACGGAGCATTACGACGGCGGCAGCGCGATCTCCGAACTCGACCCCGCGACCGGCCGCACCGAGCGCCTCTGGCAAGGCGACGAGAGCATCAATCCGCCGTTCGAAGATAGCGGCATCTCGATTTCCGACGACGGCAAGATGACGGCGCTGATCCGCCACTCCTGGAAAAATCCGCCAGAGGTCTGGCGCGGACCGATCGGCAACTGGGCGCAGATCACGCAGACTAACAGCCGGGTCCGGCCGCCGTGGGGCGAAGCCAAGAGCCTGCACTGGACGAGCGGAGGCTTCCGCGTTCAAGGATGGCTGCTCTACCCGCGCGAGTACGATGCCGCCAAGCGGTACCCCATGGTGGTGGCGGTGCATGGCGGGCCGGCGTCGAGCCTGAAGCCGGCGTGGCCGCGTCCCGGATTCAATCCGGCGCTGCTTTCTCAGCAGGGCTATTTCGTGTTCCTGCCGAATCCGCGCGGCAGCTACGGACAAGGCGAGCGATACACGCTGGCGAACGTGAAGGATTTCGGTGGAGGCGACCTGCGCGATATTCTGGCGGGCGTCGACGAAGTGCTCAAGTCAGCGCCGGTGGACGCGAAGCGCGTCGGCATCACCGGGTGGAGCTATGGCGGCTTCATGACGATGTTCGCCGTAACGCAGACGGACCGGTTCCGTGCGGCTGTGGCGGGCGCGGGCATTGCGAACTGGAAGAGCTACTATGGCCAGAACGCCATCGACCAATGGATGATTCCGTATTTCGGCGCGTCCGTGTATGACGATCCGGCGGTGTATGCGAAGATGTCGGCGATCGATTTCATCAAGCACGTGAAGACGCCGACGCTGGTGGTGGTGGGCGATAGCGATGGCGAATGTCCGCCCGCGCAATCCTTCGAATTCTGGCATGCGCTGAAGACTCTGGGGGTGAAGACGCAGCTCGTGGTGTACGCGAACGAGGGCCACCGCTTCCGCGAGCCCGAGCATCAGCGCGACGTACTGGTGCGGACGATCGAGTGGTTCAACGAGAATCTGAAATAGTGAGGCCGAATCGAGTCAGCATTTCGCGCCGCCCAAGACCAGTGACGCCTAGCGCCCGGCTGTCGAGATCCTGAATCACCCATTTTCTTTTCAGCGCGACTCTCAGGAGGGCTGCCCCCAACGCTCCGCCGACATGCGGCCGCCGCTCGCTCCAATCCAGGCAGGCGCACGCGAACCGGCGCCGCAGCGTCCGGGTTGCTTCGATGTCAATGCCAAGAGCCTCGAACGCCTTCGTTCCATTTTGTGTGAGGTCGTAACCGGCTGACAGCCATCTCAGTGCCTGGAAGCGGTCGTGGAGTGCGATGCCCACGGTGCCGGCGATGTGGTCGTAGCAAGTCCGTGCGGCGCGCAGACGGTTCGGCGTGTTGGGCACGAACTTGCTGCGAGAGCCGCCCGCGAGTACGCTCAGCCCTTCAAGCGCACTGGCGACGTCGGGCCCCTCGAGACTGTAGTAGCGATGCTTCCCCTGGACGAGTACCTTGACCAGGTGCTCGGTCTTCAGCCGATTCAGGTGAACACTCGCGGTTGACGGACTCACCTCAGCCACGATTGCCAGCTCGGTGCTGGTGCGGGCGTGGCCATCCATAAGGCAGTAGAGCATGCGCGCTCGTGCCGGCTCGCCGATTGCCGCCGCGATTCTCGAGACAGCGATGTCAGTTTCATGGACATCCATAGTTTGATGCTAGACGAAGTGTTCCTGTCAGGCAACTGGCATACTGCTGAATGCCTGGGGGGCACCCATGACAATCGCCTGCGTCATTCGCTACGAGATCGATCCGTTTCAGCGAGACGCGTTCAAGAAGTACGCCGAGAATTGGGGCCGCATTATTCCCCGATGCGGCGGCCGTTTGGTCGGGTATTTTCTTCCGTATGAAGGCACCAATAATGTAGCCTGGGGTTTGATCGCATTCGATAGTCTCGCCGCTTATGAGACCTACCGGACGCGCTTGAAGTCAGATCCGGAAGCACGCGAGAATTTCACCATGGCACAGACCAAGCGGCTGATTCTGCGCGAAGAGCGAAACTTCGTGGAAGCGGTCGATGACGCAAGCTGAAAAGGGAAGGGCATTTCGCACGCTGCACGAGCGTGACAGCGCATTCATCATTCCCAATCCGTGGGACGCGGGCACGGCGCGGCTACTGGCCGTCCTGGGCTTCGAAGCACTGGCGACGACCAGCGCCGGCTATGCTTTCTCGGCCGGGAAACGGGACAACACGATTGGTCGCGACGAGATGATGGTCCACGTGTCCACGATCGCGTCATCCACCGATCTGCCTGTCAGCGCCGATCTCGAGAATGGCTTTGGAGACGGCCCCGAAACCGTCGCGGAAACCATCCGGCTTGCGGCTGCTACGGGAGTTGTCGGCGGCTCCATCGAAGACATGTCCCGGCAGCCAGGCCATCCAGTTTATGAGCGCGAGCATGCGGCGGAGAGAATCCGGGCCGCGGCAGAAGCGGCGCGCGCGCTTCCCTTTGCATTCACGCTGACAGCCCGTGCGGAGAACTACCTGGTTGGGCGGCCCGATCTGAAAGACACGATCGAGCGGTTGCAGGCGTATCAGATGGCGGGCGCCGATGTTCTCTATGCGCCGGGCCTCTCCAGCAAGGAAGACATCGCCGCCGTGGTCAGCTCCGTGGATCGCCCAGTGAACGTCGTGATGGGGCTGACAGGCGTGTCGCTGAGTCTGGCGTACCTCTCGGCGATCGGAGTGCGGCGCGTCAGCGTGGGCAGCACGCTCTCTCGCGCGGCCCTTGGCGCGTTTCTTCGCGCAGCACGGGAGATGCGGGAGCACGGCACCTTCGCCTTCGCCGATGAGGCCGTGAGCTTTCGTGAAGTTAGCGCGATGTTCGGCGCGGTGGAGACTTAAGTTTTGCGCAAGCGCTTCAGCAATTGAATTTGTCCGGCGTGATAGAGGTCGTGCGCGGCGATGCCGCGGATCAGGGCGGCGCAGGTGAAGTGGCCGCGTCCGGTGAGGTCGTTCAGCTTGCCGGGATCGAAGGCGGCGACCGCGGCGCGGAGCTGGCGGTGTTCGCCGGCGAGCAGATCCAGGTCGTCGCGCCGTTGCGCCGGGCCGGACGCCAAACGCGGAAACCAGTTCGAGCCTTTCAACGGGAACGATCCGCGCCTCATGCCGGTGAGCGAGCGGCGCACCACGTATTTCCAATAGGCGGCGTGCACCACGATTTCCAGGATGTTGTGCCGGGCGGGTGCGGGACGCCACAGAGCGTCCCCGGGAGTGAGCGTGCGGAGCGAGCCGCGCAGATTTGTGCCGTGCCAGGATTTGCGGTCGTAGGCCTCATCGAGAGCGGCGAGCAGCAGCGTGATGGCGGCGTCGGGCTTTGGCATAACATTTCCAATTTTGACAGGGACGGTGCGGAACCGGGAGAATGATCGCTGGTGACGAGAGTCCTCCTTCTGCTGCTTGTCGGGCTCGCGGCCGACGGCGCCACGCTGCGGTATTTTGTCGAGCCGTGCTCCCGGCCCGAAACCGGGTGCCGCACTGGCGACGTGGAGTTGGCGCAGTGGGCCATGGCGGCGTGGGAAGCAGGGTCGGCCGGAAAGCTGAAACTCGAGCGCACCACCGAACTGGAGAAGGCGCACATCCGACTATTCTGGGCGGGCGCGCGCGAAGGGCTCTACGGCGAGATGCGGCCGATTCGCGTGGAGGGAGTGCGCGGCGGCGAGGTGTACGTCGCGCCCACCGTGGTCCCCCCGAATGAGAAGGATGGTTTGTTGCGCGACGCCATCGTTTACCTGACGTGTCTGCACGAGACGGGGCACGCGCTCGGGCTGGACCACACGGCGAATTTCGCCGACATTATGTACAGTTTCCAATACGGCGGCGACATTTCGGAATACTTCGGGCGATACCGGCGGCAGCTTGCGTCGCGCGCCGATATCCCGAGGCACGCCGGGATGTCGGACTACGACCGGCGGCGGCTCGCCGGGATCTACCGCTGATTCCCGCGCCTGACTATAATTGGCCTCATGTTGATTCGACGATTGCGGGTAGCGCGCGCTGGAAAACCGGGGACAGGCAACGAAATTCCGAAACGGCCTCTACGGCATTTTCAGAGGCTGGGCGGCGCGGAATTTCGAAGCCTGTCCCCGTTTTTCCGGCTTGCGATCTCGCTGCTGGTCATGGCCGCTTCGGGCGCGGCGCAGCGTCCGGCGCGCGAGCCCGGGGCGGTCGTGTTGCTCAAGCCGGCGCGCGTTTTCGATGGCGAAGCGATGCACGAAGGCTGGGCGGTGCGGGTAAGCGGCGACCGCATCGAAGCGGCCGGTCCGGCGGCGAGCGTGGATGCGGCGGGCGCGAGGGTAGTGGAACTGCCCGGCCAGACACTGCTGCCGGGACTGGTCGAAGGGCACTCGCACATCCTGCTCCACGCCTACAACGAGACGCCGTGGAACGACCAGGTGGCGCATGAAGGACTGGCGCTGCGCGCGGCGCGAGCCGTGAATCACCTGCGCGCGACGCTACTGGCGGGCTTCACCACGGTGCGCGATTTGGGAACCGAGGGCGCAGCTTACGCCGATGTCGAATTGAAGCAGGCGGTGAGCCAGGGGATCATTCCCGGGCCGCGCGTGCTGGCTTCGACGCGCGCCATCGTGGCCACGGGAAGTTACGCGCCGAAGGGATTCGCTCTCGAGTGGCGCGTGCCGCAGGGCGCGGAGGAAGCAGACGGCGTGGACAGCCTGACGCGCGTGGTGCGCGACCAGATCGGGCACGGCGCCGACTGGATCAAGCTCTACGGCGACTATCGCTGGGGGCCGCTGCCCGGGGCGCACCCGACGTTTTCGCTGGACGAGATGAAACTGGCGGTGGAGACGGCGAAGAATGCGGGCGTGCCGGTGTCGGTCCACACGAGCACGCCCGAGGGCATGCGGCGCGCGATTCTGGCGGGGGCGGAGACCATCGAGCACGGCGACGGAGGAACTCCTGAGATCTTCAAACTGATGGCCGAGCATCACGTGGCGTTGTGTCCGACGCTGGCGGCGGGTGACGCCACGTCGCAATACGCAGGCTGGCGCAGGGGGCAGCAGCCGGAGCCGCAAGGCATCGCGCGCAAGCGGGCCAGCTTCAAAGCAGCATTGGACGCGGGCGTCACGATTCTGAGCGGCAGCGATGTGGGCGTGTTCCCGCACGGCGAAAACGCGCGCGAAATCGAATTGATGGTCGACTACGGGATGCCGGCGCCGGATGCGCTGAAGGCGGCGACGTCGGTGGCGGGACGCGTGCTACACATGAACATCGGGATGGTGAAGCCGGGAATGTGGGCGGACCTCATCGCGGTGGATGGCGACCCGACGAAGGAGATTTCGTCGCTACGGCGCGTGAAATTTGTGATGAAGGGCGGAGCGGTGGCGAAAGAATGAGGAACAAACCTCGTTGTCGATGGTCAACACCAGCGCGCTAACAATCACTCAACGAACGTCGCATCCAAAGGCAATGTACTAGCGTAGGGGTACGCCCGATTGGTAAGAAGTCCTCTTCGAGTTTACGATCGATAATACTCAGGAGGATAAGTGAAGCGCCTAATAGCCTGCAATTCGGGGTGCAGCCGTTGGCCTGTCACCGCAGCCGCAGTCGTGACGCTGCTCGTTGGAGCGGTTGCTCCCGCACACTCGCAAACCGGCCTCGGGCTGCGTGGCGAGTACTTCAATACCGTCGACCTGACTGGTCCCGTCGAGGTCATGCGTACCGATACCACGATCGACTTCGCGTGGAACGGCGCGCCCACTCACGGCGTGGACGGCGATACGTTCTCGGTGCGATGGACCGGGCAAGTACTGTCTCCCACAACCGCCGCCTACACGTTCTCCACCGTTTCGAACGACGGCGTTCGCCTCTGGGTTAACGGCACGAAGGCGATCGACAATTGGATGGCTCATTCGTCGACGACGAATCATAGCGCGGCGATTCCGCTGGTTGCGGGGCAGAAGTACGACGTCAAGATGGAGTTCTTCGACCGCTCCGGCAGTGCCACCGCCAAGCTGCTGTGGAATGCTCCAGGCCAGGCGGCGGTCGTGATTCCGCAGAGCCAGCTCTTTCCGCCGTCCACGACGTTCCTCAGCGATTTGACGTGGACGTCGGCGGTGAACAGCGATGGCCCGGTGGGACGCGACCGAAGCAACGGCGGCACGGCGGATGGCGACGGACACACGCTCACGATCAACGGCGTCAAGTTCGCTAAGGGCCTGGGCGTGCGTGCCGCGAGCGACGTTCGCTACAGCCTGGCGGGGCACTACGACGTTTTCACGGCGTCGATCGGGATCGACGACGAGATCTCGAGCAGCCAGGGCTCGGCGGTCTTTCAGGTGTGGCTCGACGGCGTGAAGGCCTACCAGAGCGAAACTCTGCGCGGATACAATTCGGCGCGATTCGTACGCCTGATCGTCACCGGAAAGAACGAGCTGCGCCTGGTGGCGATGACCGGAGGCGATAGCGGCAGCACGGATCACGGCGACTGGGCGACGCACAGCTTGCGCATGGCGGTGTGACGCTCGACCCCTTCCTGAGCGATCTGGACTGGACCCACGCAACGAATGGCTGGGGGCCGGTAGAGCGCGACAAGAGCAACGGGGAACAGGCGGCGGGCGACTGGGTTCCGCAGTCGATCGACGGGATGAAGTTCTCGAAGGGACTCGGCGTGCATGCGGCGAGCGATGTCCGGTTCCGGTTGAATGGTCGGTACGCGACGTTCGTTTCGTGGATCGGGATCGATGACGAGGTCGCCGCCGTCAACCTGGGCGGCACCAGTCCGCGGTCGAACGAAGCTTCCGCCGCGCCCGTGGGGCCGGCCGCTCCACCTCCCGCGGGATTGGTCTCCGCGTCGCGCTTGCTGCGCCAATCGACTTGGGGTCCCACGCCGGCGCTGGTGGACCACGTGATCCAGGTGGGCACGAGCGCGTTCCTCGACGAGCAGTTCGCGGCGACTCCGTCCGACTACCCTGACACGCTCAAGACCGATGGATCGCTCGAACCCTTGCAGGAGCGTTTCTTCCAGAATGCGCTCACGGGGCCGGACCAACTTCGCCAGCGAGTGGCCTTCGCACTCAGCCAGATCTTCGTAGTGTCAGGCGTGAAGGTAAGCGATCCGCGCGCCATGGTGCCGTATCAGAAGATGCTGCTCAACGGCGCCTTCGGCAACTACTACGACATGCTCCGCAACGTCACCCTGAGCGCCGCCATGGGCGAGTTTCTCGACATGGTGAACAACAAGAAGGCCGACACCGTCAAGGGACTTTCGCCCAACGAGAATTATGCGCGCGAAGTGCTGCAACTCTTCAGCCTCGGCCTGGTGATGCTGGGACCGGACGGAGTGCCTGTTCCGAGCGCTGCCAACACTACGCCGACCTACGACCAATCGACCGTCGCCGACCTGGCCCGCGTCTTCACCGGCTGGACTTATGGCGACAGCAAGGCGGGACAGCCCACCGCGCAGAACCCGGCCTTCTACGACGGGCCGATGGAGCCGGTGGAGAAATTCCACGATGCCGGCGGCAAGACCGTGCTGGGCATGCCGATCGCCCCCAACCTGACCACGACGCAGGATCTGGATGCCGCGCTCAACATCATCTTCCAACACCAGAACGTGGGACCGTTCATTTCGAAGCAACTGATCCAGCATCTGGTGACCAGCAACCCGAGCACTGCATACGTGCAGCGCGTGGCGGCGGTTTTCGCCAACAACGGCGCCGGCGTGCGCGGCGATCTCAAGGCGGTGGTGAAGACCATCCTGCTCGATCCGGAAGCGGCGTTGGGACAGCCCAACTCGGGACACCTGCAGGAGCCCGCGCTTTTCCTGGCTTCCATACTGCGCGTGCTGAATGCCAGCGTGGTCGACCAATCCGTTCGTCTCCGATAAGTCCGAAGAGATGGCCCAGCGGATCTTCTACGCGCCTTCGGTGTTCAACTACTTCTCGCCCGGCTTCCGCGCCGGAACGCAATTGGGTCCGGAGTTCCAGATCTTCACCACGGCCACATCGCTGATCCGGATCAACTTCGTATCGACGCTGCTGCAGGGCGGCTTCGGCTCGGACGTGACGCTCGATCTTACGCCGTACCTGGGCGACCTGCCGAATACGGGCGCGATGGTGGACCGCGTGAACATGAACCTCATGGGGGGGCTGATGTCGCAGTCGATGCGGGACAGCATTCTGGCGGCTGTCGCCAAGGCTCCGGCCAATTCGGAAAAAGTGCTGACCGCCGTTTATCTGACGGCCACGGCCTCGCAGTACCAGGTAGAGAATTAGCCACAAGGAGACGATGATGAGATCGCGAAGAGAATTCCTCAAGACGTGCTGTGCCTGCGGAGCCGCCGGCGCCGCTTTGCGCCTGACGCGATTCGGTCTGATCGCGGCCAACGCGCAGAGTTCCCCCGGCTACAAGGCGCTGGTTTGCGTGTACCTGGGCGGCGGCAACGACGGCAACAACCTGGTGGTGCCGCTGAGCACCGCGGATTACCAGGCGTATGCGACCGGCCGCAATGTGCTGGCGCTGGCGGCGGGTTCGCTGCTGCCGATCCCGGTTACCGGCGCTCCCAGCGGCTACGGGCTGCATCCGCGGATGGTTCAAACGAAGAGTCTTTATGACCAGAAAAAGGCGGCACTGGTCTTCAACGTGGGGACGCTGGTCCGGCCCACCACGCGGGCGCAGTACCGGGCCGGCGGGAATCCGGTGCCGAAGAATCTGTTCTCGCACTCCGACCAGACCAACCAGTGGCAGACATCCAATACGGCGGGCACGGGCGGAGCGGGATGGGGCGGGCGTGTGATCGACCTGATGCAGTCGCTGAATACCACGACGTTTCCGCCGGGCGTTTCCGTGGCGGGGGCGAGCGCGATGCTCAACGGCGTGCAGACGCATGCGATCAGCGTCAGCCCGGGCTCGCGCTTCGGGTTGGATTCATTCGGCAGCGGGGCGGGCGACCAGGCGCGGCAACTGGCCATGCAACAGATCCTGACGTTCGACACCGGCGTATCGCCGATCGCGTCGGCGAGCGGCGTCACCACGAGCGCGCTCAAGACGGCGCAGGACGTGAACGCGGCGCTCAGCGGGCGCCGGCGCTGACGACGGTTTTCCCCAACAGCGGGCTGGGGCAGCAATTGAAACAGGTGTCCAGCATCATCCAGGTGCGCGCGGCGCTGGGCATGAACCGGCAGATTTTCTTCTGCAGCATGGGCGGCTACGACAACCACACGGACCTGCTGCCCAGCCAGGACGGGCTCTTCTCCCAACTCGATCCGGCGCTGGCGGCGTTCTATGCGGCGACGCAGGAGTTGGGCGTGGACCAATCGGTCACGACTTTCACGGAGTCGGAATTCGGCCGCACTTTCCAGCCGAGCACAGGACAGGGCTCGGACCATGCATGGGGCAGCCATCACATCGCGATCGGCGGCGCGGTGAAAGGCGGCGACGCGTACGGCACGTTCCCGACGCTGAGCATTGGCGGTCCGGACGATACGGATAATCGCGGGGTGTGGATTCCGACGACCTCGCTCGAACAGTACGCGGCGACGCTGGCGTCTTGGTTCGGCGTGAGTAGTGCGGCGCTGCCGACGGTGTTTACTAATCTGGCGAATTTTAATAGTCCAACGCTGGGATTTATGTAGCGGCGGCCGGGGTGCCCTTCGCTCGCGCATTTCCTCTGGCGGGGCAGTGCAGGCGAGCGAAGGTGCTCCCCTAATCTAGCGAGGTCTGTGACCTCAAACCGACAAGCACACGCCTGAGGGTTCTCGTAAAATCCGAGCATGGCGACCATCCCGGAATTGTTGGACGGGCACGTCACGCTGGAAGTGGAGTGCCTGGATCGTCTCTACCTGAACG
>JBGPHT010000109.1:0-25238 GCA_041484525.1 Bryobacteraceae bacterium
TCGCACGGCGGTGCGCCGCAACCTGCGGATCTGTCGCACGGCGGTGCGCCGCAACCCGCGGATCTGTCGCACAGCGGTGCGCCGCAACCCGCGGATCTGTCGCACGGCGGTGCGCCGCAACCCGCGGATCTGTCGCACGGCGGTGCGCCGCAACCTGCGGATCTGTCGCACGGCGGTGCGCCGCAACCTGCGGATCTGTCGCACGGCGGTGCGCCGCAACCCGCGGATCTGTCGCACAGCGGTGCGCCGCAACCCGCGGATCTGTCGCACGGCGGTGCGCCGCAACCCGCGGATCTGTCGCTCGGCGGTGCGCCGCAACCCGCGGATCTGTCGCACGGCGATGCGCCACAACCCGCGGATCTGCCGCACGCGCCCGCGCAGCGGCCCGCGGAACCGCCGCGCGCCGCCGGCCCGCAGCCGAAGGAACGGTCGCCCGACTCGTCGCCTGCGGAACTGTCGCCCGCCGCCGCGCCGCGGCCCCAGGCCCGCTTGGATGGCGATGCCCCTGCGGCCATCATATATACATCGGGCACGACGGGCGTGGCCAAGGGCGCGGTCCTGACCCACGACAACTTCGCCGCTAATGCGATCGGCCTTCTGACCTGTTGGCAAATCAGCGCTGCCGATCGCCTGCTGCTGGCGCTGCCGCTGTTTCACGTCCACGCGCTCGGCAACGGTCTCCACTGCTGGCTGCTGAGCGGCTGCCGTATGCGCCTCCTCGAGCGGTTCGCGCATCAGACCGCGGCGGCGGAGTTCTTCGACTTCCGCCCCACTCTCTTCTTCGGCGTCCCCACCATCTACGTGCGGCTGCTCGATCTGCCGGCGGACGCCGCGGCCGCAATCGGCGCCTTCATGCGGTTGTTCGTTTCGGGCTCGGCGGCGCTGCCGGCGCACGTCCTCGAAGAGTTCCGCCGCCGCTTCGGCCACACCATCCTCGAGCGCTACGGGATGAGCGAGACATTCATGATCGCCAGCAATCCGTACGTCGGCGAACGGCGTCCGGGCAGCGTGGGGCTGCCGATGCCCTCGGTCGGCGTGCGCCTCGCGGAGGGTGAGATCCAGGTGAAAGGCCCGAACGTTTTCGCCGGCTATTGGCGGCGCCAAGACGCCACCCGCGCCGCCTTCACCGACGATGGATGGTTCCGCACCGGCGACCTGGCGGAGCGATCGCCCGATGGCTACATCACGCTCTGCGGCCGCAAGAGCGACCTGATCATCTCGGCCGGCTTCAATATCTATCCGCGCGAGATCGAGGAGTTCTTGGAGGAGCAGCCGGAGGTCGCCGAAGCTGCCGTTGCCGGAGTACAAGACACTCTGCGCGGCGAAGTCCCCGCAGCATGGGTCGTGCTGCGCGCGCCCGTACACGCCGCGGAACTAGAGCGTCGCTGCCGCGAAAAGCTCGCGTCGTTCAAGGTGCCGCGCGCCTTCCGTGCGGTCGAGCGCCTGCCCCGCAACGCCATGGGCAAAATACAAAAGCACCTGCTGGCGGACCAGGGCGAGACTCAGTGAACTACTGTCGTAACCCCGGTCGGCGCGGCCGGCCCGCCCGCCCCGGTAGGAAGCGGGCGCATCATTAGATTGCGATATTGCACCACGGAGCCCGGGTTGTGCTGCTGCAGCGCGACGAAGCCCTTCTGGTAGCGCTGCTGCGCATCATCGCAGTCCGTCACCGTCTTGCCGTTGACCTTGATGACGACGTGGTTGCCGGTGACGATGATGTGCTGCGTCCACCAGGTGTCGTCCTGGACGAGTTGTTCGGCGACCTTGCAGATGCCGTAGAGGCTGCCGGTCTTCTGCGGGTCGGGCGAAGTGTTTTCCACCTGGGCCTCGTAGCCTTTGGGGAAGCCCGGGCCGAACGCCGTGCGGAAATACATGCCGGAGTTCCCGCTATGGTTGAGCCGCACTTCCGCGAAGAACTCGCAGTTTTCACACTCGCGCGTCATCCAGAAAAGGTGGCTGGCGGGGCCGTCGCCGGTGATGGCGTTGTCCGTTACCTTCCAGCTCTCGGGGTGCTCGTTGGCCTTCCAGCCGTCGAGGGTCTTGCCGTCGAACAGGCTGATCCAGCCGTCTTTGCCGGGAGTGGGCCGATCCTGCGCGGCGCAAAGGGCCGCGGCTATCGCAAACAGAGCGAGAGTTTTCATATCAAATACACTATATCGTTACTGATGCTACGATACTCTGTCGGGATGAAGCTCGCCCTCATTCTTAGCGTCTGCCTGCTGCCTGCGTTGGCGCAAACGCCGGCCCTCGATCTGATCAACCACAACCGGCCGCTGCTCGATGCTCACAATTGCTACCCCTATGAAGGCAAGTGGGGCGACCGCATCGACCGCGCGCTGTCCACCGGTTTCCCCGTGGCCATCGAACAGGATCTGGCGTGGGCCAACGGCAAGCCGGTGGTGTCGCATACCGATAAGACGAAGGGCGACGAGCCCACGCTGCGCGAGTACTTCTTCGAGCGCGTGAGGCCGATCGTGGAGAAGGCGCTGGCCGACAACGACCGCGCCAAGTGGCCGATCGTGGTAGTGCATTTCGATTTCAAGAGCAACGTCGAGCCGCTGCACCGCGCCGTCTGGGCCCTCCTGGGCGAGTATCAGGGGTGGATCACCACCGCCACGAAGGGCGCCGACGATCGCGTGCTTGCGCCGTTCGAGCCCAAGCCGCTGCTGGTCCTTACCGAAGACAACGACGCGCAGGAGAAGGTCTTCTTCACGGAGTTGCCTGCGGGCGCAAAGCTGCGCCTGTTCGGCTCGGCGCACACGAGTGCGCTGCCGGCAAATCTATCCAGCGCCGAGCGCAATCATCTGGCGGCGACTCTGCCTCCCGAGAAACTGCTGTCGGAGCGTCCGACCAACTACCGGCGGTGGTGGAACAACTCCTGGTTCCTCGTGGAAGAAGGCGGCCAACACGCAGCCGGCGATTGGACCGATGCCGACGACCGCCGCCTGCGCGCGCTGGTCGACCATGCCCACCGGCTCGGCTACTGGATCCGCTTTTACACGCTGGATGGTTTTGCCAAGCCCGAAGACCAGGGCTGGGGCGACGGGTACAACTTCGGCTCGCATGAGGCTGTGGCAAAGCGGTGGAGAGCCGCGCTGGCGGCTGGTGTGAACCTGATCGCCTCGGACCAATACGAGGAACTGCGCGCCGCGATGGGGAAGTGAAGGCGCAGAGCTAATCGCGGGGCTCGCGCCACGTCATGAAGTCATAATGTACGGACGCATTCTCACGATTTCGGTGCTGGCGGCGCATTCCGCCGGCGTTTCGACGGCAGCCGGCCGGCAACTGCGCGACCTGGTGATGCCGGACGCGAAGGTGTTGGCGGGCCTCAACATGGATCGCGTCAAGTCGACGGCGCTGGGGCGATATGTGCTGACACAGCTCGCCCAGCGGGTCGTGCAGATCCACGAGGCGAGCACCTTCTTCGGCTTCGATCCTAGCCGGAACGTTCACGAGTTGCTGTTTGCCTCGAGCGGCACGTCGCTGGACGCGGGCGGCATCCTGGTGGCGCGCGGCCGTTTCGACGGCGCCGCCATGCGGTCCAAGGCAGAGCAGAATGGAGGCACGACCGAGACATACCGCGGCGCGACCATCCTGCTAGATACGAAGAAGACGATCGGCCTGGCGTTGTTGAGTTCGACCATCGCAGCCGCCGGCGACGTGGCGAGTGTCAAGGCCGTCATCGACCGCGAAGCGAAGTTGTCGAGCATGACCTCGGCACTCTCGGCTGAGGTCAGCCGGTGGAGCGCAGCCGGAGACTTCTGGGTGATCTCGATGGTGCCGCCTCTTGGGCTGATGCCGGGATCGGCGCCGGCGAATCCGGGCGGGCCGCAGAACTTACTGAAGAACCTGCAGCGGGCCGCGGCCGGCATACGATTCCGCAATGGGGCCGAAGTGACCACGGAGGCGCAGGCCGATACATCGGAGAATGCGTCGACCCTGGGTAACGCGCTGAAGTTCCTGGCGAACATGGCGCAGGCGCAGGCCTCAAAGAAAGGCGCGCCGGCAGCGGCGCTTCCGCTGCCCGAGGTGAAGACGCAGGGAGCCACTCTGAACATCTCGGCAACTCTGACCGACAGCCAGTTCCGGAATCTGCTGCCGCCGAAAAAGCAGCCGGCAGGGAAGAAGCTTTAGGCTATGTATCGCCGCTCCCTCAGGAGCGCGAAAGAATACGGGGACGCCCCTACTGTGCCGAAAGGTCGCTGAATTCGCGTAGGTCGCCCGGAGCATCCCCGGATTCTTTCGGGTCCGCGGCTACTGTACGAGCGTGTTGAACAGCAGCTTATAGGTACCGTGCGTCTGTGCGCGGTGCTGCGTACGAAAGCCGATCAGCACCACACGGCCGGCGCCGATGCGGGCCGATACGACGGCCGCCTTCTTCGCCAGATTCTCTTCGCCGAGCAGCCAGCCGCTTTCGAGCAGGTCGCGGTCGGCGTAGCGGGCGACTACCGTGTACTTGTCGGCGTCCTGTGGAGCCGTCACTTCGAAAGCCGGATTGCTGTCGAAGTATACGGCCAGGGCGTCGGATGGCATTCCGTAGGCGAGCGGGTTCGTATTGTCGAGTTTGATCTTGAGCGTGGAGCCGGGGGACCAAAACTCCTTCGAGTTCTTGCCGGCCACGACGTTGCGCACACTCACGCCGAGGCGATCCATGGCGAATTGGGAGGCGCCGCCGAGCGTCACGATGGTCCCGCCCTTCTCGACAAAAGTCCGCAGCGCGGTGACGCCCTCCGCGCCGATGCCGGTGCGGAATTCGGGAGGCATGGCGCCGCCCCGTCCACCGCCGCCTCCTTCGCCGCCGCCCGCCCCGCGTCCACCGCGCCCTCCGGCGGCCGGTGCTGCCCCGGCGGCGGGTGGACGATCGCCCGTGATCGTGGCGGTCGAGTCTTCAGGAAAGACGATCGTGTCGTACTTCGTATTCAGGTCGCCCTTCTTGAGTTCGGCGTCCATCAGGGTGGCGTAGGGGAAGCTGAACTGCTCGAGCACCAGGCGCGTCCAGCCTTCATCGATGTTGCCGCCGCCGTAGCGCTGGTACATGGCAATGCGCTGGCGCTTGGCGTCGTGGGCTTCCTGTGCGACGGGCGCGCGCAGGCCCTTGAAATCGACGCCGGTCTCCTTGGCGATTCGGGCGAGCGTGGTTTCCGAACCCGGACCCACCACGAAATCGCCGGGGCGCAATCCGGCGATGGCGCGGTCCACACGGCGTACGGCGATGCCTTTGTCGAAGAGTTGATTTACAGCGCGAAAGCTGTCATTGAGGCGGCCGTCGATCGAGTAGCCGGTGCTGCTCTCGGAGACTTTGCCGGCGGGCTCGATGGGCGCGGCGACCTTTTGCAGGTCGGTATCGACGGCCTCATCCACGGGGTCGACGCGCACGCCCATGTATTCGAACATGGTGTCGGTAGCCATGTCGTAGGGGCGGATGGGCGAGCCATCGCGATTGCGCGTCCAGTCGTTGTCAGGGAAGAAGGTGCGGCCCAGCAGATAGCGGATCAGCCCCATCTTGGGCTGTGCCATCGACACCACGTACGTGCCCGCCGGGTAGGTCATGGCGCCATCGCCGGTAGTGAAAGCCTTGGGCGCGCGCTTCACTTCCACGCCCTGCACCAGCAGCTTGTTCACCAACTTCACGGCGGTGAGCGAATCGTGCTGCACGCCTGGGATCACGTAAGCCGCGGGCTTGCCTTGCGCCCCGCGCTCCGTCTGGCGCTTGGCCTTGAGATAGGCGTTCCACAAGACAGTCTCGCGATTGCGAGCGGCCAGGTCGAGCACGGCCCACGCGGAAATCTTTTGGCGGTCCACGATGTCGCGCAGCCGCCACCAGCCGCCCGGCCACGGATTGGGGAAGACCGTCTCCGGCTCGTAGGTGGGCAGATTGCGCGCGCCGCCGCGCAGTTGATCGGGGTGGATGAAGAGCGGCGTCGCCAGCCGCGCGCTGGCCGATTCCGTCAGCATCCCGGCAATGTTATGGAACGGCGTGATCCAGTGGAAACCGAAATGTCCCCAGCCGGAATACTGCGCCATGTTGAGCACGCCCGATTCGCCGTTCTCTTCCTCTTTGTAAGCCATGTGGGCGCCGTACCAACTCAGCTCGCGCCACAGGATCGGGTCGGCCATGGGACGGATCGGCTCGGCGTAGGGTGGCAGGTAGATGCGCGCGCCGTTCGAGCCCATGTGGTGATGATCGACGTACGCCTGCGGAGTCCAGTCGCGGAAGAGGATCTTCGCCATGTACTGCGATTCGACCAGGTTGGTCTGAAACGCGTCGCGGTTATTGTCGTGGCCTGCATATTTGTGGTAAAGCACAGGCGGGTTCGAGCCCTCGTACTCGGTGCCGAGCGTCTTCTGATACCAGTCGTGGACGATGATCTCGCCATCCGGATTGAAAGAGGGCACCATGATGAAGACGACGTTGTCGAGGATGCGCTGCGCCTCTTCGTCCTTGCGGGCCAGCAGGTCGTAAGCGAGCTCGGGCGCCATTTGAGTACCGCCAATCTCGGTGGCGTGGAGGCTCATGGATTGGCAAATGACGGCCTTGCCTTGGGCGGCCAGTTGGTGAGCCTGCTGCTCGCCGATGCCACGTGGATCGCTAAGGCTGGCGTTGACCTGGCGCAGGTGCTCGAGGTTTTTCAAGTTCGCGGGCGACGAGAGGTAGACAATCAGGAACGGGTTGCCCATGGTGCTGGGGCCGGCGTTGGTGACGAGCATGCGGCCGCCGCTCTCCTTCTCGAGCAGCTTGAAGTAGTCGACGATCTTGTCCCAGCGCGCCATCTTGCGATCTGCGCCGAGCTGGAAGCCGAAGAATTTGTCAGGTGGAGTTTGGGCGGAAGCGGACGCAACCAGGGTCAGAATCGCCAGGGCTAATCTGGGTGTTCGAAACATGAGTTACCTCCCGATTGGAAGCCAAGTCTAGCACACCGGCGAGTCCCGCCAGATGCGCCACGCTGCTGCAACTGGCTTGCAAACATCCCGCTGGACTCGACTGGCGAGCGCTGCTAAAATCCGGCGTATGAAGGGCAATCCAAAAGTGATCGCTTTGTTAAACGAGGCACTCAAGGAAGAGCTGACGGCGATCAATCAATATTTCCTCCACGCCGAAATGTGCGAGAGCTGGCATTACGACCGGCTGGGCGCGTACATCAAGAAACAGTCCATCGATGAAATGAAGCATGCCGAGACTCTGATCGAGCGCATTCTTTTTCTCGATGCGGTTCCCACCATGACTGACCCGATGCAGCTTTCGATCGGGAAGAACGTCAAGGAGCAGATTGAGAGCGACCTGAAGCTGGAAGTCGCGGCTACTGAGATGTACAACCGGGCGGTGAAGATCTCGCGGGAAGAGGGCGACAACGCATCGCGGGAGTTGTTCGAGCGCCTGCTGAAAGACGAGGAAGAGCACGTCGACTGGCTCGAGGCGCAGCTCCACCAGATCCAGGAAATGGGCTACGAGCGCTACCTTGCGACCCAGGTTCACGAAGCCAAGTAGCGACTTCCCAGTTGAAATCTAGTTGCAGCTAGGATTTTTGGACCGACCCCGGCCAACCTATACGGTAAAATAAATGGGTTTGGTCAAAATGGGAAACGTCATCATCCTGGGATCGCAGTGGGGAGACGAGGGCAAGGGGAAAATTGTCGATCTTTTCTCCGGCCACTTCGACATTGTGGCGCGCTATCAGGGCGGGCACAACGCGGGGCACACCGTCTTCATCGGTGAGAAGAAGTACGTTCTGAAGCTGATCCCGAGCGGCATTCTGCGGCCGGGGAAGAAGGCGGTCATCGGCAACGGAGTGGTCATCGACCCGGCGGCGCTGTTTGCGGAGATGGACATGCTGCAAGCGGCGGGCGTGGAGGTGATGGGCAATCTCTTCATCAGCAACCGCGCGCACGTGGTATTTCCTGCGCACCGCCTGATGGAGAAGATGTCGGAAGGGCGCCCCGGCCGGATTGCGATCGGCACCACCGGGCGCGGCATCGGCCCCTGCTACGAGGACAAGACGGGCCGCCGCGGAATTCGCATCGCCGACCTTCTCAACCCGGAATTCTTCCGCGCGCAGTACGACTCCGTGATGGAGGAGAAGGTGACGATCGCGAAGTCGCTCGGCATCTACGAAGAGATCGATTTCCGCGGCATCCGCGACGAGTACGAGACGTTCGCGGAGCGCCTCCGGCCCATGGTCTGCGACACCTCGGTGCTGCTGAACCAGGCGATCCGCGAGGGTAAGAAGGTTCTGTTCGAGGGCGCGCAGGGCACCATGCTCGACGTCGACCACGGGACGTATCCTTTCGTGACGTCATCGAGCGCGAGCGCCGGCGGGGCCTGCACCGGCACCGGTGTCGCGCCCACGCGGATCAGCGGCACGATCGGGGTTTCGAAGGCGTACATCACGCGCGTGGGCGCGGGTCCGTTCCCGACCGAGGCGCTGGACGGCGCGGGCGACCGCATCCGCCAGCGAGGGAATGAATTTGGCTCCGTCACGGGACGGCCGCGGCGCTGCGGGTGGTTCGACGTGCCGCTGATGCGCTACACGGCGACGATCAACGGCTTCGACAGCCTGGTGGTCACGAAGTTGGACGTGCTCGACGAGTTCGACAAGATCCAGGTCTGCGTGGGGTACCGCTCGGGCAAGCAGGAGATCACGGGCATGCCGGCCACCGTCGCGGAGATCGAGAAGATCGAGCCGGTGTACGAGTGCCTGCCCGGGTGGGGCGCGCCCACGTTCGGCATCTCGACCTATGACGAGCTGCCTGCGAAGGCGAAGGATTACCTGGCGTTTCTGGAGAGCCGCACGGGCGTGGAGGTCGGCTGCATTTCCACGGGGCCCGAGCGCAACCAGACGATCGTGCGGGCCGGCTCGCGCTTTGAGAAACTCGTCACATGACGCTTGCCGCAGCGGCCGTGCGTTGAAACCCGGCGCGAACCCCGTCCGTACAATAGGTGTGCGTTGTTTGACGGCATTTCTCTGTCTGGCGCCGATCCTGAGCGCCCAGGATCCGCGTGAGATCGTGCGGCGTTCGGTGGAGCTGGATCGAAGGAACACAGAGATCTCGCGCAATTACACGTACATCGAGCGGCAGGAAGAACGCGAATTCGACGGTTCGGGGAAGGTGAAGAACGTCGAAGTCCACACGTACGATGTGACCAAGCTGGAGGGGTCGCCGTACCGCCGGCTGGTGGCCCTCAACGACAAGCCGCTATCGCGGCAGGATCAAAAAAAGGAAGAGGAGAAGCTGCGGAAGAGCATCGAGGACCGGAAGAAGGAGACTCCGGAAACGCGCCAGCAAAGGATTGCCGACTGGCACCGCAAGCAGGAGAAGCAACGCGAACCGCTGCGGGAGTTGCCCGATGCGTTCGATTTCCGGCTGCTGCGGGAAGAGGCGATCAACGGCGGTGAGACGTGGGTGATCGACGCTACGCCGAAGCCCGGTCGCAAACCCAGGGCGCAGAGCGCGTTCTTTCTTCCAAAAGTGAAGGCGCGATTCTGGATCGACAGGACAGATTACCAGTGCGTGAAGCTGGAAATGGAGACGCTGGATACGGTCACCCTGGGCGGCGTTTTGGTGAGATTGGCGAAGGGCTCGCACCTGACGATGGAGCAAACGCGCGTCAACAACGAGGTGTGGCTGCCGAAGCGGATCATGCTGGCGGGCTCGGTGCGCCTGCTGCTGTTGAAGAAGGTGCACGGGCAATTGGAATACTCGTACAGCGACTACAAGAAGTTTCAAACCGACTCGCGCATCGTTTCCATAGGCCAATAGCGGGCCGTTCACCGGGTGGTTGCGGAAACATCGAGGCGGTGCGCCGCGCCGTCCCACGTCAACATTGCGACACGCCCGTGGAGTGATTGCGCCGCCGGGTCGTCCATCGCATGGACGTTCAGTTCGCTCTTGTTGAGGAAATATTTCAGCGCACCCTCGATGCCCCACTGGTGAAATCCCTCAGGCGCGCCGGAAAAGATCCAGGCGTCGATGGGCGGTGCGGAATTCACGAACGCGCCGGCGGTCGTCATCCACGTGCGGACGTCGGCGTCGCGCGCCAGAGTCTGGCTGCGGCTCGAGCGCAGCTCGCGATAGTCCACCGGGAGCCAGAGCGCGAAGAACAGCGCGACCCAGAGCGGACGGCAGATCGTGGGGAGGCCCGTCAGCGCGATGGCGAGGCCGATGAACGGGACGTAGCAATAGGCGCTGAAGAGCCGGCCGGGGAGAAACAGCAGGGGCAGGAAAAAGATCCCGAGCATCGCGAGACCGAACCAGGTGCGCCGATTGCGCGCCGTGAGGGCCAACACGACCACCGCGAAGCCGGCATACGGAACCAGAAAGATGCGTCCGGCGTAATACGAGCCGGTCTTCCACAATGCGTCGAGCGTGAAGCGGAACGTGTAGTCGTTGTCCTGGTTGGGGTTCCTCAGCAGGCCCTGCAGTCCGAACGAAAGCGATGCCAGGAAGAACGCGATGAGCGGCTTCCAGCGTCGATTGCCGAACCAGAATTCGTAACACGCCAGCACTACGGGAAGCATCACGGCGAGTTCCTTCGACTTGTACGCCAGCCAGAATGCGAGGAAGCTCAGCACCCAGCGGCCGCGCGCGTAGAGCAGCAGGCTCGCCAGCGAGAACGTGGCGCAGAGCAGATCGAAGACGTACATCGGCTTCCACAGGCAGTCGAAGAGCGCCATGTGGAGACCGAAGAAGAGGCAGGCCGCGGCGGCTGCAAGTGGGGGTGCGCCGAGACGCCGCGCCAGCAGCCAGAGCAGCCACACGTTCAGCAAGTGAATGACGTGAATCACGGCCACGTAGCCGGGGAAGTGGAGGCCAAACGCCGACTCGGTGGCGTGGAAATAGAAATGTCCCACGGGGCGGAAATTGTTGGGGAAGTAGCGTGGCGTAAGTGCGCCGGTCAAGTATTCCGTGGCGGGGAGGAAGCGGGTCCAGCTCACGTTGTCGATCTCGTCGTCCTGGAAGTAACCTTGATAGGCGGCGCGGTTGACGATCAAAAACAGCGCGCCGAAGGTCAGAAACAGAACGAGGCCGAGCCGTTTCGACATGCAGCAACCATTGTAAAGTAGAGTGAGTTCACCAACTCTCTTGCGCGTCATGCATCTACTTACTGGCCCCGCCGGGTCCGGCAAAACTACGTACGTCCTGGATCGTTTTCGCGACGCTCTCCGCGCCGGCAATCACGCCATCCGCCTGCTGGTGCCTACCGCCACTATGGAGCAGCATCTGCAGAATCGGCTGGCGCGCGAAGGCTTCGTTTTCCGCCGCGCGCTGGTGCAGACGCTGCACGCGTTCGTCGAGAACTGGGCAGGCGATGCGCCGCAGGTGGCCGACACGGTCCTGTACCTGATCGTGGAAGAGGCTGCGCGCCGCGTGAGCCGGACGGAGTTCGCGCGCGTGGTCCACATGCCGGGGTTCTGCGCCGCTCTCGCCCGCACCATCTCCGAGTTCTCGTCGGCTGGATGCGACAGTGCGCGGCTCGCGCGGTGCCTGCCCGATGCCCCGCTGTCGCCGGCCTTCCTGGCGGTGTATCAGGAAGTCGATCGCGCGCTGGAACGCCGCGGGTTCGCGATGCGTGCCAGGCGTCTCGAACGCGCCGCCGAGCGCATTGAGCGCGATGGCACGGACGGGATCCGGTCGATCTGGCTGGATGGCTTCCACGCGCTGCCTGATCCGGAACTGCGCGTCATCCAGGCGCTGGGCGCACACGCCGAGGTCACGCTGACGCTGGCGGATACAGATGCCACCGATGCGGTGCGGTCACGGCTCGTGCGGATGGGATTCCGCGAAGAGCGCACCACGCGCTCCCGGCCCGAGCCGGCCATGGCCGTAGTGCGCGCACCGGGAATCGAGCGCGAAGCCGAAGAGATCGCGCGCCGCATTCTGGAGCAGGCGGTGGCCGGCCGGCCGTTTCGCGAGATGGGCATTATCGTCCGCGCGCCCGAAATTTACGTGCCCATCCTGCGATCCACGCTGGAGCGCTTCGGCATCCCCGCGCGTTTCTACTTCGACGAAAAACTGGAACAGCACGCCGTGGTTCGGTTCCTGGCGGGCGCGATCGACGCCATGCTGTCGGGATGGGACCACGCGAAGACGCTGGCGCTGCTGCGGCTGGCGCCGCGTTTCGCCGACTCGAACGCACTCGACCGCTTCGATTTTCGGGTGCGGGAACAAGCGCCCGGCGCCGGGCTGGGCGAGTTGAAATCGCTGCTGGTCGGCGAGAATGGCCAGCCATCCGCGGGCGCGGAAGAACTCATCCACAAGTTGGATTCGCTGGCGGCGCTCGAGGAGTGGCGCGGTTTCACGCTGGCTCCGCTGGATTGGGCGCGCCGCTTCCGCACGCTGCGGAATCTCTTTCGGCCGGCAACTCTGGAACGGGCCACGGACGATCTGGTGATGCTTTGGCGCAGCCAGGCGCGCGTGCTCGAACTATTCGATGAGGTGCTTGACGAGACCGCGGCCGCGCTCGATGCCGGCAGCCTGCTCACGCTCGAGGAATTCTGGCGCGCGGCGAAATCGGTGCTGCGGCTGAAGCCGCTGCGGCTAAGGGACGAGCGGCGCAACGTGGTCCACGTGCTCAGCGCACCGGAGGCCCGGCAGTGGGTGCTGCCGGTGATCTTCGTGTGCGGAATGGTGGAGAAGCAGTTCCCGCAGATCCACCGGCAAGACCCGTTCTTTCCCGATGCCGCGCGCTGCCGGCTGAACGACGCCGGGGTCCGCGTCCGCACCGCCGTCGAGTTCGAACGCGAGGAGCGCGCGCTGTTCCACTCGGTCGCGAGCCGCGCCACTATGCTGGTGGCATTTTCGTATCCGGAGTTCGACGCGCGCGGCGATCGCAACCTGCCGTCGCTCTTTCTGGACGAGGACCTGCTGCTGGCGGCTCAGGAGTCGCGGGCCGTGCGTCCCGCGCCGCGGCATACGCCGGCGCCCCGCGGACCCGTCGAAATCCGCGCGCCCGAGCTGCTCGAGTTTCTCCGCCAGCGCACGGCGCGCGTTTCCCCATCCGGACTGGAGCGGTATCTGCAATGCGCGTTCCAGTATTTCGGATCGAGCACGCTGAGGCTGAAGACTGCGCCACCGCGGCCCGAGAAGCGGCTCAGTTTCCTGATGCAGGGGAGCCTGGTCCACGAGGTGCTGGCAGCCTGGTACGCTTCGCGGCAATCGATTGAGCCGTTGTTCGAAAACATGTTTGCTGAGTGGTGCGAGAAGAATCGTATCCCGGTGTGTTACGAGACGGAGCGCCTCCGCAACTACATGCTGGAGGATCTGCGATACTTCGCCGCGGACGGGCAATGGCCGCGAGCCGGTTTCCAGTCGCGGACGGAGGAGAAGTTCCGGTTTCCGCTCGATGGCTCGATTGAAGTGTCGGGCAAGATCGACCGCCTGGATACGGGGCCGGACGGCCGCGCGTACGTGATCGACTACAAATACAGCCGCGCGGAAAAAACCAAGGAGAAGCTGACGAACGAGAATCTTTTGCAGGCGCCGCTTTATGTGATGGCCGCGGAAAAGGTGTTCGGCGTGCAGCCGGCCGGCATGTTTTATGTGGGCCTGAAGGGCGGAAAGGTGGTCTACGCGGGATGGAGCGAGACGGGCATGCTGGATAGTGTTCCCGTGCCGCCGAACTGGCTGGGCGATGCGGCGGAACGGTCGCTGCAGATCGTGAGCGAGATCCGCGCGGGGCGCATCGAAGTGGTGCCGGCGAATCCGGACAATTGCCGCTGGTGCGATTTCCGCGACGTGTGCCGCATCGAGGCCGAGCGTGCCGTCGGCATCGCGGAGGGCGCATGACGCAGTTCACGGCCGATCAGTTGGACGCGGTCGATATTTCGAAGCGTCAAATGGATGCGTGCGTGGTGGCCGGCCCCGGTTCGGGCAAGACAACGGTGCTCGTCGAGTATTTCAAGCGGCTGGTGGAGGCTGGCGTGGACCCGCTCCGCATTTTGGCGATCACGTTCACCGAGAAGGCCGCGGGCAACATGCGCAAGAAGCTGGCGGAGACCTTCCAGGAAGATTCCGAACAGCGCGCCCGACTGGAGCGCGCGTGGGTCTCGACTGTTCACGGCTTCTGCGGGCGGTTGCTGCGGGAGAACGCGGTCTTTGCGGGCGTGGATCCCGAGTTCGACGTGGCCGACGAGCGGGAATCCTGGCGCATGCAGCAGGAGTCGATGACGGCGGCCATGGAGTCGCTTTTCACCGAGCATCCAGCGGCCGTGCGCGGGTTGATCCGCGGACTGTCGTCGCCCGAGTTCGAAGAATCGGTGCTCTCCGCCTATGACGCCATGCGTGGTGCCGGCATGCGCATCGACGAACTGGCCGCGATCCCGGCGCCCGCGGGTGTGACGGTGGAGCAGATCGCGGCGACAGTCGAGGCCCTGAGGCAGGAGTCTTTGAGCGCCTGGAAACCCGAGCAGAAGGATCATCTCGAGGGCGTGCTCGAAGGCGCGGAAAGGATCGTGACGGCATACGAGGCTGGCCCGGGCGAAGGGCTTCGGGAGATCGAGAACTTTTCCCTCAATCTCCGGAAGTGCAAGAGCGGCACGGGGGCGTACATTCTGGCGACGCGGCTGAGAGACGCAATCAAAGATGCCAAATACACATTGTTGACGGAGTTCTATGCGCCGCAGAGGAAGCTGCTGATCGACGTACTCCGGCGCTTCGACCAGCGGTACCGCGAGCGCAAGCGGCAAGCCGGCGCGCTCGATTTCGCCGACCTCGAAGAGTACACGGTGCGGCTCCTCGAAGACCATCCGGACACGCGGGCTCGATTGCAGGCCCAGTTCGACCACATCCTGATGGATGAATTTCAGGACACGAACGGCCAGCAGGCGCGGCTGCTGAAGCTGATCCGCCCGCCCGACCGCTTCTATGCGGTGGGAGACATCAACCAGTCCATTTTCGGATTCCGCCACGCCGAGCCGCAGGGATTTTCGGAGTATCGCGACGAGATCGAGCGCAGCGGCCAGCACCTGGTGCGCCTGGTGGATAATTTCCGCAGCCGCCCGCAGATTCTGAGCGCAGTGGAAACCATCATGGCGGGCGCCCACGGGATCGAGGCGCGCGGCCTCGTCGCCTCACGGCAATTCGACGATGACCGCGATTTGTGCGTCGAGCTGATCGCAGGGTTGGTTTCGGACGAGCCCATCTCCGTCGAAGCCAGGAATGTCGCGCACCGAATTGTTGAGTTGTTGGCGGAGGGCTTCGCGTACAAGGACATCGCTGTGCTGGTGCGCAACACGGAGGTCCTCGCCGATTTTTCGGCGGCCTTCGACGAGGCTGGCATTCCCTACCTGGTGAACCGCGGCCGCGGCTTCTACGACACGCGCGAAGTGAACGACCTTACCCACTTGCTGCGCGTCCTGGCGAATCCGCGAGACGAAATCAGCCTCGCCACGGTGTTACGGTCGCCGCTGGTCGAGGCGTCCGACGAAGCGCTGCTGCAGTTGCGCGTCATGGGCGAGAACATCGGGGCATCGCTGATGAGGCTCGCGCCCGAGCAGGCTGCGGGTTTCGACGCTTCCGATTTCGACAAGCTGGCGCGCTTCCGCAACCACTTGCGCGGGTGGCGCGTGCGCCGCGAGTATGTGTCGTTCGACCGCTTGCTGCTGGCGGCGATGGACGACTGCGGATACCACTCGCGTGCAGGCTCGCGCGCCGCGGGCAACATCGACAAGTTCCTGGCGCAGGCGCGAGACGCCTCAATCCGCATGTCGCTCGACGAGTTCGTGGAGGAACTGGCGATGGTCCGCGAGTCCAACCCGCGCGAGCCGGATGCGCCGCCGGAGGATTCGGCCGACGCGGTGAAGGTGATGACGGTCCATTCCGCCAAGGGACTGGAGTTCCCCGTGGTGTTTGTGGCGGCGCTGCAGAAGGGTGTGGAATCGAATCCTCCGGTGGTGGCATTCTCGCGGCAGTACGGTCTGGGCGCGCGCTGGCGCAACCCGGCGAAGCGCGAGGACAAGGACGACCGCTTCCAGCACGCGATCCGCGAGGAACGCAAGAGTCGCGAATCGGATGAAAGCGACCGCCTGCTTTACGTCGCTATGACGCGCGCCGAGGAGCACCTGGTCCTGAGCTTCACGCACAACGGAAAGAAGACGCAGAACTGGGCGCAGTTGATTGTCGAGCGCCTGGGCGTGGACCCCGATGCGACCCACGAGGAGATCGTGACGCATACCGCTCCCGACGGCAAAGAGTGGAAACTGCGTGTGGTCGTTACGGACCGGGCGCCGGAGTTGGTCGCGAGCGGGACGTCCGGGCAGGCCGATGACCCTACGGAGTTGCTGCCTGCGCCCGCCGTCTCCGACCAACAGGACACGAACGCGACCGTGACGGCGCTGGCTCGATTCGCGCACTGCCCGCGGCAATACTTCCTGGCTCACTATCTGGGATTCGAGGGACGGCTACGCCACTGGAACGAGGCGGAGGAGAAGGCAGAGTTGGCGGCCAACGAACTGGGCACGCAGGTCCACCATCTGCTCGCCGGCAAGGCGGCGCCCGACCCCGATCCGGAGGCGGCGCGACTCGCGGCCGTCTTCCACCAGAGCCCTCTCGGTCGGCGCGCTGCACAATCCACACGAATCGAGCGCGAGTTCGATTTCCTGCTGGCGGTGGAAGACCTGGTGATCCGCGGACAGGTGGACCTATGGTTCGAAGAGGGCGGGGAACTGCTGCTGGTGGACTACAAGACGGACAAGGTCACTGCGCAGGAAGCGCGCGAGCGCGCGCAGGAATACGCGCTGCAATTGCGGCTCTATGCGATGGCAGTGGAGCGCGTCGTGGGGCGTCCGGTGGCTCGAGCGTGCCTGCACTTTCTGCGGCCCAACACCGTGGTGGAGGTGGACCTGACGCCATCCCTGCTGGATTCACCGGAGCAGATCGCGCGCGACTTTCAGGCGGCGCAAGCGGCGCTGGAATTTCCGTTAAGCGAGGGGCCGCATTGCCAGCGGTGTCCGTTCTACCGCGACTTGTGCCCGGCTGGGCAGGGGCGCGATGTATAATGTACATCGTGAAGCGCACGCAGCTTTATCTCGAAGACGACCAGTGGAAGCTACTCCATAAGCTCGCGCGCCAAGAGAAATCGACTGTCTCCGATCTCGTGCGAAGAGCGGTACGTCAGACCTACACTGTAGACTTCGAACGCCGGCGGCGTGCGGCCCAGGCTATCGTGGGATTGTGGGCGGATCGCGATGATATCGGAGACACCGGGAAGTACGTTCGGCGGCTCCGGCAAGGCACTCGTCTCGCGAGATTTCGCAAGTGAATGGTGTTCTGCTGGACACCGATGTCGCAATCGAGGTCCTCAGAAGGCGGAACGGCGTTCTTCTCGCACAATGGAAGCGGCTGTTCGAAACTACCATTCGCGTTTACTACACGCCGGTAACTGCGGCTGAATTGCGCCAAGGTGTACGGCCGCGCGAGGAAGAGGCGCTATCGGACTTTCTTGATGCTGTGATTTGCCTGCCGATTGAGGCTGACATCGGTCTATTGGCAGGCGACTACCTGCGTCAGTTTGCCCCCAGCCACTGTCTTGATCTGGGTGACGCCCTGATCGCCGCCACGGCGATCGTCCATGACTGCACGCTCTGGACTCGCAACCGCAAGCACTATCCGATGAAGGGCATCGAGCACTATCACGGTAGGCACAAAAAACACATTGGCCGCCCGGCAGGCTGAACCTCTGCCGGGCGGCCAATGGTCCGCAGGAGAAACTTTTGGTTGCCACGGCCAACCGCTCCCTCACGGTCGCGGCTCTGTGATCACGGCGTTGTGGGCTACTTGCGGTCGCCGGGGGCGCGTGCGACGCGCCGCTTGTTTACCGAATTCTGCGGCTTCACCAGTTCCTGCAACTGGGCTTCGGGCAGGCTGAACGAGACGTTCAGCACGGCGCCTGAAGCGCTCACCTGGATCGACTGCGCCAGCGCGGCCACTTCGGGATTTTGCTGACTGGCCTGCATCGACGCAAAGCTCACCAGGAACTTCACCACGTCGCCGAGCGAGGTGGCATCCTGGGCGGTCGACATATCGGCCTCCGAAGTCACGGTCACGTTGTTGCCGAACTTCACGCCGGCGGCGGCCTGCTGTACCTTGCCGAAGAGATCCTGGTTCACCAGCCCGGGGATCTGCGGCCCGGCGGCGGGCGGCTTGAAACTCGCAGGCGGCACGGCCGAGATCACCCACGCGTCCTGCGCGCCGCTCCACTGGTGGACCTTCACGGCCAGCGCGGAGGGCAACGGGATCGGAGCGCTCTGGCGGTCGATGGCGGCCTTAACGCTCGCCAGATCGCCCGCGACCACGAGCGTCGAATCGATAAACCCGAAGCCATGCCCGCCCTTGGGATCGACCAGAATCGTCACGCCCTTGTAGGTCTGGGTGCTTCCGCCCTTCGAAGTGCCTAAGGCGGCGATCCTCACCGGATCGAAAATCCCGCGCGCCAGCGCCAGGCCGCTTTTGTTGTCGGGGCCGCCGTTGGTTGCCAGCAGCAACTCGCGCACGTCGCGCCGCGGATCGAAGCCGGTCAGCGTCACTAACGTCTGCAGTTCCGGATCGTCTAGCTTCATCGTGTTCAGGACGTACTGGCCGAACAGCGAATTCCTGGCTTGCTCCACGTTGACGCCCGCCAACACCTTCGCGTCGGGCATGACCAAGCTGAGAAGTTGGGGGTCAGCGGCGGCAGCCGTGGCCGGGAGGACGCCCGCGAAAATTGCGGCTAGCGTCGTTGCTGAGAAAGTTCGTGCGCTCATATCATCCTGGACGCAGGTCCTTCTTCATTATTAACGCAATTCCCGGAAGGTGGCGTGCGATGTTAACGGGAGACAGGAATCTGCTCCACGATTTCGATGCCAAACCCTTCCAGGGCAACGATTTTCCGGGGATGATTGGTTAACAGCCGGATGGTGTGCAGGCCCAGGTCGGAGAGGATCTGGGCGCCGATTCCGTGCTCGTGCTGCAGTTGCCGCTGGCCGGCCTCGCCCTTGTAGTGCATGAAATCGCGGCCGTGGGAGACCATCCGCGGCTCGCCCCGATCGTCGCGTTCAATGCGGAATCCGGGGCCGGTTTCGTGCAGGTAGACGAAAACGCCGGCGCCCTCCTCGGCAATGGCGCGCAGCGATTCGCGGACCAGCGTGCCGCATTCGCAGGCCGTCGAGCCGAACACGTCGCCGTACATGCAGCGCGAATGCATGCGCACCAGCACGCCCTCTTTTCCAGCGACGTCGCCGCACACCAGCGCCAGGTGATATTCGGGATTCAGGTCGGTCGAGTACGCGATGGTGCGGAACTCGCCGAAGCCGGTCTGGATGCAGCCCTCGGCGGCGCGCCGCACGAACTTCTCGTGCTTCATGCGGTAGCGAATCAGCTCCGCCACGGAGAGCATCTTCAACCCGTGGCGGGCGCAGAATTCTTCGAGCTGCGGCACTCGCGCCATGGTGCCATCGTCGTTCATGATTTCGCAGATCACGCCGGCGGGCGCGAGTCCGGCGAGGCGCGCGAGGTCGACCGAGGCCTCGGTCTGGCCGGCGCGCACCAGCACGCCGCCTTCGCGGGCGCGCAGCGGAAAGACGTGACCGGGGCGGGCGAGATCGGCGGGGCGGCACTCGGGGTCGAGCGCGGCGAGAATGGTGCGTGTACGATCGGCGGCGGAGATACCGGTGGTCACGCCCTCGCGCGCATCGATGGATTCGCAGAACGCGGTTCCGAAGTTCGAGGTATTGGTGGGGCTCATCAGGGGCAGCCGCAGGTAGTCGCAGCGCTCCGGCGTGAGCGCCAGGCAGACCAGCCCGCGTCCGTGCGTCGCCATAAAGTTGATGATCTCAGGCGTCGTCTTTTCGGCCGCGATGGTGAGATCGCCTTCGTTTTCGCGATCTTCATCGTCCACCACTACCAGGATGCGCCCGGCGCGAATCTCTTCGATCGCCTCGGGCACGGAAGCGAAGGGCATGGCTTATTGTATCGACTACTCGTGGCGCAGCGCCGTCATCGGGTCGACGCGGGAAGCCCGCTGGGCCGGCAGCCAGGCTGCGGCGAACGCGGCCACGCCGAGGATCGCGGCCGATAAGGCGAATATTTTCGGGTCGGTCGCGGTCATGCCGAAGAGCAGTTTCGTGGCGAAGCGCGTGAAGGCCAGGGCCGCAGCGATGCCGATGGCCGCGCCGGCGATCAACATGACCGCCCCTTCCCGCAACACCAACGCGATGATGTCGCCTCTACCCGCGCCCAGTGCCATGCGCACCCCGAGTTCGTTGATGCGGCGCGCCACCTGAAACGCCATGACGCCGAAGATTCCGATGCACGCCACCACCAGGGCCAGTACCCCGAAGATGCCGCCGAGAGTGGCCATGATCCGCTCGTTGAGTGTGGACCGGTCGATTCGCGCGGCGAAAGATTGCGGTGATGCGACGCGTAACGCCGGATCGATTTCGCCGATGCTCCGCCCTGCAGCCTGCACAAGACGCATCGGATCTCCAGCGAAAACTCTCCGGGTCTTCCTTCCTGAAACTTTTGGAATTGCACTAGGCGCTGCGGTTCTTGGACGGGCATGGACCGCAGCATGACGGCGTCGATCAGGCTGAAGATCGCGGTGTTGGCGCCGATTCCCAATCCCAGCGAGAGGACGGCGACGGCGAGGAAACCGGGGCTGCGGCGCAGAGATCGCAGCGCATAGCGCAAGTCCTGCGTCAGATCGGCGAGCCAGCGCAGGCCGCGGATGTCGCGGCATTCTTCCTTGATCTGCTCGATGCCGCCGAATTCGAGGCGGGCGCGGCGTTCGGCTTCGATCGGGTCCACGCCCTCGGCGATGTAATCCCGAGTTAGCTGCTCGACGTGAAAGCGCAGCTCGGCGTTCAGCCGGCTTTCTCTGTTCTTTCTCGGACTGCGCATGTCGCCCCCGCTTCCTAGCACCTAGACGTTCTACATATAAGGCCAAATATGTAGAATGTCAAGGCGTGTGCGTTACTCCGGTTCGGGCGGCGGGAATGCCGTGGGATCGGCTTGCCAGATGGCGAACCGGTTGCCCTCCGGGCCCGCCAGCAGTCGGCCAGCCTCGGCGGGTCCTCGGCGTAGATCTCAAAGTGGGTCACTGAACCCGTCAAAGGGGCGCGGCTGGTGACTCTGTCAGGACGATCCCGATTTGCCCTTTTGCGCGCCGCAAGCGGTTGCCATCTCCGGCTTCACACCGATGCGCACCGACACGGCCGCCCGTGGAACGGGAGGCGTCGCCCGCTATAGTCACGAGCGCGACCTGCTGCCGCGCCTGGGCTTCTTCGCCGGTCATGAAGCTCAGATTCCGTACGATTTTCATGAGCTGCTGGGGCTGATTGCCCCCCGGCCCGTGCTGGTGGTTCAGCCGCAACTGGACCGCGATGCCACGCCCACCGATGTCGCAAGCGCTGTGAACGAGGCCAGGAAGGTCTACTCGCTCTACAGCGCTTCCGGAAAGTTGGGGTTCCGCGAACCCTGGGATTACAACCGGCTGCCGGATTCCCTCCAGGATGAGGTGATTCAATGGATGGGCCAGAACTTCAGGTAGCCGCAAAGGAGAGCTTCGTCATGCGATCGATTGCTGTGCGTTCGTGTTCCGTTCTGTTGCTGGGAGTATTGATTGCGGCAGGCGCCGCGATGGCCCAAGTGACCGGAGGAGGGTCGATTCAGGGCACCGTTAGCGATCCCTCGGGCGCCGTCGTGCCCCAGGCTCAAATCGTTGCCACTAACGTCGCGACGGGAGTGGAAACGGTCCGCCAGACTACCACCGCCGGATTCTATGTGATTACACCCCTGCCGGCCGGTGAGTATACCGTCAAGGTGACAGCCCCCGGGTTTCAAACCACCACCCAGGAGCATGTCATGGTGAACGCCCTGGCGACGGTCTCTCTCAGCCTGCAACTGAAAGTCGGCTCCTCCAGCGAGCAGGTGACGGTCACGGCATCTCCGACCATGCTCCACACCGACGATGCGACGCTGGGCGGGTCGATGGAAAACAATGTCTATACGTCGCTGCCGCTGGCCATGAACGGCGTGCCGCGCGACCCCACTCAGTTCGTCGCCCTGATCCCAGGGGTCGCGGGAATGTCTACCCAGGTGGCCGGGCCCACCACGGAATCGTTTAACGGCGTGCGCGGCGGCAACGAGTTGTACGTGGAAGGCATCCCTCTCACGTTCCCCAGCCAGCAGGCCGACACGCGCAATCTCGCCCTGGGTGTCTCGGTGGAGGCGGTGGACCAGTTTCAGGCTCAAACCAGCGGCCAGAAGGCCATGTATTCCGGCCAGGGAATGCAGAACTTCGTGCTGAAGTCGGGAACCGACCATTTCCATGGCTCCGTTTATGAATACTTCCGCAACACTGACCTCGATGCGCGCGGGTTCTTCCCGGCGACGGTCCCGGTAGAGCATCAGAACGAGTTCGGCGGCACCTTCGGCGGACCCATCAAGAAGGGTAAGATCTTCTTCTTCGGCACCTACGGCGGATACTATTATAATGACAAAACCTATACTATCTACAGGAACAAGACAGGTGCTGCTCCAGGAGCTGGCGATATTATTTCAAAGGTCGAACTTTCGATGGAATTCCTGCTTCTTGGATTCGACGGCACCGGAGACCCTCATATCGTCCTCGTTGACGGCTGCAACGCACCGGCCGACTACGGGGATGTGGGGTTTTGCGTGATTGGCAGCGGATCAGTGGCGGCCCAAGGAGCCCTAGCATTTCACGTGGATCGCGGGAGCCTTGGCGCACACCTGAGTTGGGCCGACGCGGTTTACTGCATCTGCGATGCAAAGTTCAGGGCCGAGTCTGCTAGCGATGTCGGCCAACAGACGTTTCTGGCGCTCTATGAGCACAACAAGGAAATTCAATTAATCTCACCAAGTAGGGTGGACGAAGATTCGCGCAACCTGGGAGCGGCGCCCACTCCGTTCCATCATCGATGGAAAAAGTACTGGCCGACATTACATATAGCCCCAGTCAGATCGGTACCGACGAGGGATGGCGGCGATTTCTTGGGAAAAAGCGCCTGAAGGCCAGAGGCATCAAGCGCGAATACCAAGCCTGGCAGCGCGCCCTTCGACACGAGGACAAAATCAAACCGTAGTCTCTTGTCAAGCCTGTGGAAATTCAAAAGACCCCACTACCGAACTGACCGTCCGTTTACTTTCCGTAGTAGGCGGCGTTTCTGGCGGTGAAGCTGTTCCACTTTTCCGGCAGATCGTCAAGCGCAAAAACGGCCGATACCGGGCACACCGGAACACAAGCGCCGCAATCGATACATTCCACGGGGTCGATGTAGAGCAACTCTTCCGTGGCGTAGGCGGGCTCGTCCTTCTTCGGATGAATGCAGTCGACCGGGCAGGCGTCGACGCAGGCAGTATCTTTGGTGCCGATGCAGGGTTCAGCTATAACGT
This sequence comes from Bryobacteraceae bacterium, assembly GCA_041484525.1. Lineage (GTDB taxonomy): Bacteria > Acidobacteriota > Terriglobia > Bryobacterales > Bryobacteraceae > JBGPHT01. The sequence goes on from JBGPHT010000109.1 coordinate 23,386, forward strand.
AGGCCATTTTCTATATTTTCCCAAGTCCATATAGATAGCACAAGCGGTACCAAAAAAACAATTCGTTAGTTGCCAAAGGGGGTGCCGGCGCAACACACTGGATGCAGATGCCAGCCAAGGTTCGAAAAGCCGTCTTCCCTGCTGCTGGGCTTGGCACCCGTTTTCTTCCCGCCACCAAAGCCCAGCCCAAGGAAATGCTCCCGATCGTAGACAAGCCCATCATCCAGTACGGGGTGGAGGAGGCGCTGCATTCGGGGATCCAGAACATCATTATCGTGACGGGCCGGGGCAAAACCGCCATCGAGGACCATTTCGACGTCAGCTATGAACTCGAGCATCTGCTCGAGACGCGCGGCAAGAAGGAACTGCTGGCGACCGTGCGCAGCATCACCGACATGATCAACGTGTCCTACGTGCGTCAGAAGGAGGCGCTCGGTCTGGGACACGCCGTGTTGCGCGCCATGGAGCTGGTGGGCGACGAGCCGTTCGCCGTGGTGCTGGCCGACGACGTGATCGAAGCCGAGACCCCCTGCCTGCGCCAGCTTCTGGACGTGCACCACTTCTTCGGCGCCCCCGTGCTGGCCGTGATGGAGGTGCCGCCCGAGAGTATTTCCGCTTATGGCGCCATCGACGCCGAGCCGATCGCACACAACGGGTCGAATGATCGCGTGTACCGCATCCGCGACCTGGTGGAGAAGCCGAAGGCGTCGGAAGCCCCATCCAACCTGGCGATCATCGGGCGATACGTGTTGACGCCGGAGATTTTCGACTCGCTGCAAGCGATCGAGCCCGGATCGGGCGGCGAGATCCAGTTGACGGACGCCATGAAGCACCTGCTGCGCAGCCGGCCGCTTTACGCGCTCCGCTTCGAGGGTAAGCGGTACGACGCCGGCGACAAACTCGGCTTCCTGAAAGCCACCGTGGAATACGCGCTGCGGCGGCACGATCTGGGCGGACCGTTTCGCGAGTATTTGAAGGGGCTGAAGCTCTAAGAAATCCTACTTGCCGCCGCGAGCATAGGCCAGCGCGCACGCCAGCACGGGGTCGGGCTCGCCGCGATACGGGGCCAGCCGCGGCGGCGTAAAAGGCACGTCGGGCAGCACGCCGTGGACGTCATCGCCGGGCCTTGGCTTGGGCGGCCGGAACTGCCTGCCGGATACCGAGAAGTAGATCCGCTGTTCGCCAGGTGGAAGCCGGCGGCTTCGCCGAAGGTGATGGGCAGCCCACCGGTCTCGAATCCCAGTATCCGGCCCGCCTGGTAGTCGCGGAACATGGCGGCAAAGGCCGCGGCCGCCGAGTACGTGAAGTTGTCGGTGAGGAGATAAACCCGCCCCGCGAAGAATGCGTCGGGTTTGGGAAATGACCTCTCGAGCGACGCGCCCGGGCTGATCTCCGTGATGGACACGACCTTGCCTTCGGGCGCCGGCAACCGAGCCGGGAAAACGTCGCGCGATATCTTGACGCGAACGTCGGAGAACTGCTGAAACTTGCCGGCATGGAGATAGCGGAAGAGGTAATCGCCTATAGCGTCGTTCGAACCGCCGTTACCGCGCAGGTCCGGCACCCCTGCCTTCCGCCATTTCTGGATCAGGCGAATGAGGCGCCGGTCCGCGATCCGTTGGGGCCTCAGATGAACACAGATGCACGCAGATAAGAAATTCCTTCGTCTTATCCGCGTCCAGTCGCGGGTTTTTGAATCTTTCTTATGCGAACGTCCCTGGCAACGGTCTTCGCCAACCGCTCCTCCACTCCTTGCCCATACTGCTCCCACGTCCCTCCGTCCACTCCCGGCGCGGCCTTCCTCTTCAGCGAGTAATAGCTGTCCCGAAGCAAATCGGCCGTTACGTGATGCA
>JBGPHT010000110.1:0-25150 GCA_041484525.1 Bryobacteraceae bacterium
ACGATCAGCGTGCCCCGCGGCTTTCGCCAAGCCATCCGTGTATGCCGCAAAGCGCTTTTCCTGTGGGCCTGGTGCGAAACAATGTCCCATAAAAACATTCTACATCAGTTTTGTTATTTCTAACACAGTAGTACTAGGCGGTTGTCCACTTATTCAAGGCCCACAATACCAGTATGACCAAGCCGGCGCCCGCCAGGACCTTCGCTGTGAGCGCTACGTTCTCGGCAAAACTGAGATCTCGGGGTGTGTGTTCGCTATCCGCCTGATCGACCGGTTCAACGGCATTCTTCTTTTCTTGTGGCTTCATGTTTGCAGTCTCCAGTAGGTTGGGTTCGGTTGTGCTTCGACGCACTCCTCGAGCCGAAGGCGAGGACGAGCGCCACGAATAATTTGCGAATGTTCTAAGCTACTGAGACTTGGTAGGGCGGGGATCGGCCGGGCTGGAGGGAGAAAAGACGGGATTTCCGTTCACGATGCTCGTGCGCACTGATCGCGAGGTGACTACCATCTGGCCTGCAAGTGCTGCGCGCATTGCCGAGAACGAAAGGCGAAGATGGCTCGCTTCGCTGCTTCGAGTGGTCCAGTCGATGGCCGCCGCGGGCCTGAATGGACGATGATGGCGCCGGCCCGACAACTACGCCGGCTGAGACCCAATGATCTTGCTCTACCCTGCGAGCGTCTGTGCCCCGGATGCAAAAAGACAGGGCCAGAAGGACGCTCAGGCAGGGCGAAACCAGCCTGTTCACCCGGGGTTTCTTGAGAATCGCCACCTACATAAAGGATAGCAGAGCGACGTCGCGCCCCTTCGCGACCGGCTAGGTCAAACCGCCTCGCATGCCAGGTAGATTCCCGATATCTGCCGGCGGACATCAGGCTTTTACCTTTGTTGAGAGACCGATTTGGGCACTCTGTACTGGAGGTCGTGCATCGAAACTCGTTAAAAAAACTGCCCTGAGCCTATATCTGATTGTCCCCTGCGCGACCCCTTTGTATAGAAGAGAACGGGGATATGGCACAACTAAACATAAAACAAGGAGTCCTCGGAGGGACCACATGAGCCATTACGGGATCGGGCAGTGGGTGGATTTTGCGCGAGACCTGGCGCCGGAACCGGACAGTGTCTCGATGCGAAACCATCTTGCGGAAGGTTGTCCTGATTGCCGGGAGGTCGAGGAGTTTTTCCAGAAGCTGGGCAGCGTTTGCCGGAATATGGCTGGGTCAGAGGCTCCGGAACGCGTGGTCCGGTATGCACACGCGATTTTTCCGATGCGGCAGCCGGCGCGGCCCAAACGGTCGCTGCGAATTCCCATCCAACTGATTTATGACAGCCTGCTAGTGCCGGCTCCGGCCGGATTGCGCGCGAGTTGGCAGGTGGGATGGCAGGCGTTGTACCGTGCGGGCGATTGTTCACTCGATTTACGCATCGAGCCGGAGCTGCAATCATCGCGCGCGGCGGTGATCGGCCAGATCTCGAATCACCTGCTGCCGGAAATCGAGATGGGCAACATTCCGGTGTATCTGAAATCGGGAAAGTTTGTCGTGTCGGAGACGCTCAGCAACCGGTTCGGCGAGTTTCAGATGGAATACGAGCAGCGGGGGCGGCTACAGCTTTGCGTCTATCTGGACAACGGTTCCAAGTATGTCCAGGTGCCGCTGAAGAAGTTTGCCGCCGAAAGACCGGTTGGCGGGGATCGGTTGAATCTGGGCCCGGTTGCGGGCAGGAAGAAAAAGACTAGGCCGGACACTCAGTAGCGGGGGCGTATATGGCAAGGAAACGGCACACGGCGGCACGGCTGACGATTCTGTCAGCGTTGTTCCTGCTGCGCGCTTTGGCGCAGGACCGCTTTCTGGTCCGGGTCGATCCAGCCAAGATTGGTGAAGTGGCAGCGCGCCATGGCATGCACGTCGTCCGCGCGCTGGAGGGTTCGGCCCAGGGTCTGTACGTAGTGGAGACCTTCCGCCAACGTCGCGGCGTTTCGAGCCGCGATGAGCTGATGGGAGACGCGCGGCAGATGACGTCTGACCCACAGGTCATGGGCGTCGAGCCGGACAGCCTGATCTCGCTTCCCGAGCTCGCCTCCACGCAAACCGCGGCTGCCGCCAATTTCCGGATGCCCGACAAGACGCCGATAAATTATTTCCACGCCGCTGTGTGGAACGGCTACGTCAACCAGCCGGCCGCGGGCATCGTGAAGAACGCGCAGGCCCACAATGTTGCCACCGGCAGCGGCACCGTGGCTGTCCTCGATACGGGCGCGGATTTCACGCACGCCGGTTTTGGCAATTCGCTGGTGCAGGGCTACGATTTCGTCCACAACCGTTCCGGCGGTTCGGAGTTGAGCGACCTGGACCAGTCCACGACTTCGATTCTCGATCAGTCGACGACTTCGATTCTGGACCGGAATACCATACTGGCGCTGAACCAGTCGACGACCTCGATTCTGGATTCGCGGACGGCAATTGCGCTCGGCCAGAAGCGTCTGCCCGCCGCGTTCGGCCGCGGCACGATGGTGGCCGGGCTAATTCACCTGGTGGCGCCGAATGCCAAGCTGATGCCGGTCAAAGTTTTCGGCGATGACGGCAGCGCAACGCTCTCGCGGATCGTGCAGGGCATCTACTGGGCGATCGACCATAACGCGGATGTCATCAACATGAGCTTCAGCTCCGACGTGCCTTCGATTGAGTTGATGCTGGCCATCAACTACGCGAACCTGCGGCGCGTGATTTGCGTGGCGGCGGCGGGCAACGACGGCAAGCAGACGTTGGTGTATCCGGCTTCCACCAGGTACTGGGCGTCGGCTCAACCAATAACCAGGACGTGCGCAGCACGTTTTCGAATTATGGGGATGCCCTGGTGAGCCTGGCCGCTCCAGGTGAGGGATTGGTCACGTTCTACCCGGGCAACAACTACGCCGCCGGCTGGGGCACGTCGTTCAGCACGCCGCTGGTTGCCGGAGGCGCCGCGCTTCTGGTCCAAACGAGCAGCGGCAATATCAACGAGTCGCAGGCCTCGCGCGCATTATCCGAAGCCGCCGACGTCGGGCAGGGACTGGGAGCGGGCCGGCTGGACTTGATGCAGGCGACCGGTTACGGGAACAGGTACGGCTACAACCACTAATGGAATTGCGAGGGGAACGCCCATGACGAGTAGAGAACAGAAGATTAGCCGCCAACCGGAATCCGGAGAGCTTAGGGCAAACGCCGAGAGTACGGGGAGAGGGAATGGCACGAGTGGGGCAGACGGGAATGACGGGGTGGAAACGGTGCGAGCCTTCGTCAGCCGCAAGCGCGCTGCCTCGGCGGGCCGCCTGTTCCCGCTGAGGCCTGAAATCCAGCAGCCGCGGGAGGCCAGGCCGATCTGGCTGGCGGCGCTGCTCGCGATGCCCTGCCACGCCACCAGCGACACCGAACACCGCGAGGTGCTCTGGAGCTGCATTGCCGGGCGTGCGGTCTATACCAACAGCAGCACCGAAACCGAATTCATCCAACCGCTCGGCGTCAAACTGCAGCGCGGCGACACACTGGCAGTCTTCTGGACGCCTGGCGAATCCGCGTACACGGTGGAAGTGTACAAGCCGAACGAACTGGTTGCGTGATTTTCCTCTATCGATGACGCCAAACACAATCCGGGAATCGAAAACATGAAAACAGATTCACACGACTCTTTGGCGGTGGCGGTAAAAATGATGCAGGGGGCGGGCAGCGATCTTTTTCTCGCCGAGCTGCAAGCCAGGCGGAAGCGTCTGGACCACTGGCTCCGGTTGTTGAACGCGCAAGCCCGGCTGCGCCCTGCTTCGGACCGGCAGGCGCAGAAGTGCCGCACGGCAGCGCACGGGTAGCCACGCGGACCGCGACGCGCAACGCATATTCGCAGCCCTCGATTGTGTTGGATTCGAGCAGCGCCTTCCTCGTGATGTCACCCCGCTCCGCCAAGCCGCGGCTTGCTATGATCAGTTTCGGGAGGTGGGTATGGCGGAAGAATTGAACCGGCGTGATTTCCTGAAAGCGGCAGCGGTGGCAGCGGGGCCGGCCGTGATCACGGCGCGGGGCGCAAATAATAAGGTCAACATCGGTTGGATCGGTGTGGGCACGCGCGGGTATGCCTCGCTCGACTGGATGCACACGGCGGCGCCCAACGACGTGCAGATCGGCGCCATCTGCGACACCTACCAGGGCTACATCGCGCGCGCCAAGGACCGGATGCAGACCATCTGGGGGACGACGCCGAAGACGTACGTCGATTACCGCGAGCTACTGGCGGACAAAGATATCGACGCCGTCTTCATCATGACGCCCGAGCACCTGCACCACGACATGGCCATCGCGGCGCTGCGAGCGGGCAAGCACGTGTACGTCGAGAAGCCTCTCGCCCACACCATCGAAGAGGGCTTCGACATCGTGAAGGAGTGGGAGAAGTCGAAGAAGATCTGCCAGGTCGGCACGCAGAACCGCAGTTCCACGCTTTACAAGAAAGCCAAGGAGCTGGTCGAAAAGGGCATGATCGGGGAAGTGCACTTCGTGCGCGCGTTCTGGTATCGCAATTCGCTGCCCAACGATCCGGCGTGGCGGTACGTGATTCCGCCCGAAGCGACGCCACAGAACACCGACTGGAACAAGTTCCTGGGCAACGCCCCCAAGCACGCGTGGGACCCGCAGCGGTATTTCCAATGGCGGCTCTACTGGGACTATTCGGGCGGCATTTCGACCGACCTGCTGGTGCACCAGACCGACATCGTGAATTTCATGCTGAGCAAGACGGTACCGCGCACGTGCACGGCGTCGGGCGGCACCTACCGGTGGACCGACAAGACCGACGACCGCGACGTGCCCGACACGTTCAGCGCGATCTACGAATACTCGGGCAACCTGCAGATCAACTATAGCTGCTACTTCGGCAACGACCACTACGGCTATGGCGAGCAGCTCTGCGGAACCGAAGGAACCATCGAGGTTTTGAACCGGCAGGACCTGTATTTCACTCCCGAGTTGTACCGGGGCAAGGCGCCGGACGAGATCAAAAACCGCCAGGCGATCCACCTGAACGGCAAGAGCGATTTTAACGAGAGCGATGGCGCCATCAACCACTTCAAGAACTTCATCAATTCGATTCTGGGCACGGAGAAGCCGATCGCGCCGCCTCCCGTGGGGCAGCAGGCCGCCATCTCCGGCCACTTGGCCACACTTTCGTTTAAGAACAATAAGAAAGTGATCTGGGACGAAGCCACCAACAAGTATCACTTCTCGTAACGGCGGAACATGGCCGCCGTCGCCCCCACAGCCGCGGGACCCGGCGGGTACCCCGGCCTGAACACGCAACCCCGCTGGATCATCGGTCGAGGTGTGGACCTGTGGCTGGTGATCGGCAGCGCCGCGGCCGGATACCTGTACCTTTTGCTCTACACCGCGATGCGTGTGCCGATCGACTACCTGTGGTGGTTCTGGTCGGTGGGGTTCGACGGAACGCACATTTTCGGCACGGCCTCGCGCACTTTCTTCGACAGCGAGGCGCGCGCGCGGCAGTCGAAGCTGCTCTACGGCAGCCTGCTTTTCTTCTTCGCCATCGGGCCTGTCATGGTGCTGGCTGGGATGAGCAAGTGGCTGGCGATCGGCGTGGGCACGTGGGCCTACTATCACGTGGTGCGGCAGCACTACGGGTTCATGGTGCTGTACAAGGTGAAGAATCGCGATCTGGCGCGGCTGGACAACACGCTCGATCGCGTCTTCCTGGGCGCGATGCTGTTCTTCCCGCCGTTCCACAGGTTCTTCATCCATCACCCGGAGGAGTTAGGCATTCCGTTTTCGTTCCCGTGGGCGGAGACGGCCGGTTGGATCATCATGGGCGGGATCGGCGCCGTGTACCTCGGACGGCAATGGATGCGATGGCGTACGGGCGAGCCCGCGGACGTGCCCAAGTACCTGCTGTTCGCGGCTGTGATCCCGCTGCACTGGCTCACGTTCGCGTACATGAGCTGGAAGGCGGCGGTGCCGACGGTCACGATCGTGCACAACCTGCAATACCACGCCATCGTCTGGTTTCATAATCGCAACCGGTACGCGGGTCAGGAGGGCCACGGCCGCATTCCGGCGACCGTCAGCCGCAGCCTGCTGGCCTACGCCGCGGCGGGCATGGTGTTCAGCCTGTTGTACCGCGTCCCCGGCGCGCAGTTGGGGAAGGTCTCGGAACTGGCATGGGGCTTCTTCTGCGGCTTCGGATTGACGCACTATTATCTCGACAGTAAGATCTGGCGGGTACGCCACGACCCCGGCCTGCGGGAAGCGCTGCAGTTGGTGTAGTCAATTGTGGGGCAGGGCCCCAGGCCTGCCCTAGGCGTTAAGATAGCCGCTCGTCTCGAGTATCTAAACAAGACGGCGCCAGGGGAGATTAATCCGTTGGCCTGCCACATGTCAGCTCTACGCTTGTATGGTTTCGTTTTCGGCTTTTCCCCGAGCATTACGAAGGACGTCCGCTTACTTCCCTTGCCGCGGTTTCCGGCGCGCCTGAATGGAGTAGATGATCCGCTGAAAGCCCGGATCGTTACGGATACTCGCCAGCCGCGGGTTTTTCCGGAACCATTCCACGCGCTCATCGCCCTTGCGCACGGCGCGGTCAAGCCACTCGATGGCTTTGGAAGTATTTCCCAACACCGCATAAAACTCCGCAGCATGCAACGTCACAAAGAAATTGGCGTCCACCCACTTCAGCGTCTCTTCGTCCATCGCCCGCAGCGCTTCTTCGCGTTTGTTCTCCAGGGCCAGCAAAACAGCCCATGCCAGGCGCCAGGTGTAGTTATGACCGAGCAACGCCCGTTTCTCTTCCAGAAGTTTTCGCGCCTTGTTCAGCTCGCCTGTGGCCATGTACACCCAGCTCAGGCTGATGACGCCGGTCATGGCGTTGGGTGCTTGTTCTCCGAGCGTCCGTGCGTGGCGAAGCGCACCCGCGGCGTCTCCTTCCGTCAGAAGGATCTCGGTGAGGACGTTCCGGGCAGGTTGGAACAGAGGATCACGATCCAGGATGTTTAGCGCGAGCTCTTTGGCCGCGCCGTTTTCTTCCGCCATGTAGTGCAGATTCAGCCGCCACCCCTGCACTCTCGGATCCCGGGGTAAGAGTTGATTCAGTTCGGCCAGCGCGCGCTGCTTGTCGCCCTGCATGAAGGCAACGCCCGCCAGCTCTGCGTGAACGTCGAGCAGCGACGGATCTTCCTGAAGAGCACGACGCAATTCCTCGTCGGCCTTGTAGAACAGGTTTGCATCATTCGATTCGCCGTTCAGAACCTGTATGTCGTAGGTGATCCCAAGAAATTGGTGCGCCGCGGCGAAATGGGAGTCCAGGGCCACAGCGCGCTGGAACAGTTCCTGGGCTCGCGGAGTGTTCCCCTGATTGAGCTGGGCCATCGCCAGCTCGAACGCCTCGTTGGCTTCGCGGATGGCCGAGGGGGTCCCACCCGTGCTGGTGTGCGCCACAGTTCGGGGTTGCGGCCGCGCCGGTTGCTGCTGCCAAAGCCAGACTCCGGCCACTGCCAGCACCGCGACGGCGACCGCCGTCCACAACCAGCGTTTTCTCCCGGAAGTGGCCGCCGCCGTTTGCGGCGTTTCCAGGGCCGCCCGCACTTCCCCTGCGTTCTGATACCGCTTCTCAGGCTGCTTCTCCAGACACCGTTCGACAATGGTTCGCAGCCCGGAAGGAACGCCCGCCGGAAGCGGCGGAGGGGCCTGACGCAGAATCGCCGAGGTCACTTCAAATGCCGTCGAACCCTGGAACGGCAGACCCCCGGTGAGCATCTCGTGGAGCACCACGCCCAGCGCCCAGAGATCGCTGCGCGCATCCGCGGGCTTGCCTTGCAGAATCTCGGGCGCCATGTAATGCGGCGTCCCGACCACGGTTCCCGTCGCCGTCAGCGACTCCATCGTCCGCGTGTCGTCTGCCTCGCCGGCCTCGGCAGCGTATTTCGCCAGCCCGAAATCCAGCACCTTCACGTGACGCCGGCCGGTTACCATGATGTTGCCTGCCTTGATGTCCCGATGGATGATACCCTTGGCGTGCGCCGCCTCCAGCGCATCCACGATCTGCGCCCCCAGTGCGATCGCCACCGCCGGCTGGGCGGGCTGCCTGCCCGCGTAGTCGTGAAGGGTCTGGCCCTCCAGCAGCTCCATCACCAGGTACGGCAGGCCCTCGGCTTCGCCCACGTCGTAAACGGCGCAGATGTTTGGATGGTTCAACGCGGAAGCCGCACGCGCTTCTCGTTCGAAACGTTTCCATACCGTGCCGCTGGCGAGCGATTCTCGTAACACCTTGACAGCCACGTCCCGGCCCAGTCGCGTGTCGCGCGCACGATACACCTCGCCCATGCCGCCGGCACCGAGCGGCGCGACGATCTCATAGGGTCCGAGTCTGGCTCCGGGGGAAAGTGACACGGTTGTCCACAAGTCTAACGTGACTGAAAGGAGACGGCCAAAGGAGCAGTCTGAAATTGTCGCTGGATCGGACTCGACGGTGCTGTTCACCGGGCTTCCGCGGTGGTTGTGTCTGTTCGCTCCCGAAGTTGTAATGAGCAGTAGAATTGATGGCGGCCGCTCATATCGGGAGCCGGATTCGGCCGGCGATGGTTGCAGATCCAGCCCACGTAGTCTGCGAAACCTCGCCCTCCCCACGCTAACCTGAAAGTTGCTCTTCGACATTCCACCCGCGCGCTTCGCCATCCTCGATCGCTTCCGCCCGACCGCGCGCTACCTGATGGAAACCGAGGCGCACTTCTACGCCCTCGCCATCTCCGCCAGCGTCCTCCTCTCCTTCTATCCCTTCCTTATCGTGATGCTCTCGCTCTGCCGCAACGTGCTGCACTGGCGGGCAGCGGTGGACGCCATCGATCTCGCGCTCCACGATCGCCTCCCGGGAGAACTCAGCGATTTCGTAAAGCGCAATCTGCCCACGCGCGCCAGCGTCCCGCTCAGCTCCATGTTCCTGCTGCTCGTCACCGCCAACGGTGTGTTCGAGCCGCTCGAGGTGGCGCTGAACCGGGCATGGGGCGTGGCGAAGAATCGCTCATACCTTCGCAATCAGGTGGTCGCGCTGGGCATGATCTTCGCGTGCGGCGGCCTCGCGCTCCTCTCCCTCATGTTCACGGCGCTCAACCAACGCTGGATGGCGGACTGGGCGGGAACGCACGCGGGCGTGCAGGCGTGGCTGAACCAGGCGCTCTTCAAAGTGGCGGCGGTTCCGCTTTCGATCCTGGCGTTGTTCCTGGTCTATTGGCTGCTTCCGAACCGCAAGATTCTGCCCGCCCAAGTCGCGCCGGTGGCGATCCTGGTGGGCATGCTGATCGAGGCCCTGAAGTACGTCAACCTTCTCCTATGGCGTGTCCTGAACGAGAAACTGAGCCGGGAATACGGCGTGTTCCACAATTCCGTGACCATCCTGCTGTGGAGTTTCATGGCCTCGACGATCATGCTGGCGGGCGCGGACTGGGCGGCGAGACGGGCCGCAGATTCGGTATCGTAGGGAGTGTGACTGATTGGAAGGCAATCGCCAAAGCCCGGGACCTTGGGATCCCGGCCGAAGATATCGAGCGTACCGTTGCGCCGCTCGCTAGCCTCGAAGAGACATTCCGTCCGCTGACGCAGAACCTGGGGCCCCAAGACGAACCGGCCATCACGTTCGATGCGGCTGAGGATGACCAATGACGATCCGGGAAGCAGCCGAGGCACTGCGGTCCCGCCGGCTCTCCTCCGTTGAGTTGACCAAGTCCGCCATAGGGCGGATCGAGCGGCTCAATCCGGCGCTGCACGCATTTCTCACGGTGACGGCCGAGACGGCGCTGGCTCGCGCGCAGCAACTGGACGTCGAGCTGCAGTCGGGGCGCGACCGCGGACCCCTGCACGGAATTCCCATCGGCCTCAAGGACCTCTTCTTCACGCGCGGCATCCGCACCACCGCGGGATCCAAGGTCTTTGAGAATTTCGTCCCCGATGTCGATGCGGCGGTGGTGGAGCGGCTGGACGCGGCCGGCGCGGTTTCGATGGGCAAGTTGAACATGCACGAGCTGGCGTACGGCATCACGTCGGCGAACCCGCACTTCGGGGCGGTACGAAATCCGTGGGACGTGGAGCACATCCCGGGCGGATCGAGCGGCGGGTCGGGGGTGGCGGTGGCCGCCAGCATCGTCTACGCCGCTATGGGGAGCGATACCGGTGGCTCCATCCGCATCCCTGCGTCTTTTTGCGGCACCGTGGGTCTGAAGCCGACCTATGGACGCGTGAGCCGCTACGGCACGTTTCCGCTGGGCTACAGCCTGGACCACATGGGCCCGCTCACGAGGTCGGTGCGCGACGCCGCGATAGTCCTCAACGCTATTGCCGGTTACGATCCGCGCGACCCCGCGTCGTCGCGGCATCCGGTGGTGGATTACGTGCCGGAAGACGAATGCGAGATACGCCGCATGCGCATCGGCTTTCCGGATTCATTCTATTTCGACCGGCTGGATCCGGACGTAGAATCCGCCGTTCGTGGCGCGGCCGCGCGCGCCGAATCGCTGGGCGCGCGTGTCGAGCCGGTGGCGGTTCCGGATATCGCCGCACTTAACGCGGTCGCCCGCGTGATCCTGCTGGCGGAGGCATCGGCCACTCTCGAGTCGCATCTCTCCGAACGCAGCCGGTTCGGCGCCGATGTGCTGGCGCTGCTCGACCAGGGGAGGCTCGTGCCCGCCACCGACTACGTTAACGCGCAGCGGCTAAGGCGCAAGATGCGCCGCGAGTTCGACCAACTCTGGAGCGAGGTGGACTGCATCATCATGCCGGCCACTCCCAACACCGCGCCGCGCATCGGCGATACCACGGTAAGGCTAGGCGGGCGCGACGAAGATGTGCGCCTCGCGACTACACGGCTGGTGCGCGGAATTAACGTGCTCGGGCTGCCGTCGCTTTCCATGCCATGCGGCCTAGCGGCGAACGGCCTGCCGATCGGGATGCAACTGATCGGTCCGGCCTTTCAGGAAGCCACTCTGCTGCGCGTCGGCGCGGCGATCGAAGATGGCGGCATCGGCATACCGCCCTGCCCCATGAGTTAAACCCTAACCACTCGGTTCGATTAACGTCCCTAGTAACAATGTTGTGTTATGCTGAACGCAACTTATTGGGGGTAGAGGAGTGAGGCTTCGCATCGCGCGAGTGTCCCTGCTCCTCGTGTAGGGGTCAGTACCAACCAACATTTTTAGGGGTTAATACCATGAGAATACGCTTGTGCGTTTTCCTGTTGGTGGCCTTTGCGTCCCTCACTTTCGGGCAGGCCTCGGATGGGAACATCGTCGGGACCGTTCTGGATGCGTCCGGGGCGGCTGTACCCAGTGCCAGAGTCGAGTTACTGAATATTGCCACGGGGGTTAAGAGTTCCAGCACCACCGACTCTACCGGCTCCTATCGACTTACCAACCTGCTGGTAGGTAATTACAGCTTAACCGTCAGCGCCAGTGGATTTACCACGCGCGCCCTGAAGGATTTGAACATCGATCTGAACAAGACGACCACGGCCAACATCACGCTCGAGGTCGGTTCGGTTGCGACCGCGGTCGACGTGGTAGCCGCCGCGGCCCTGATCGATACCACCACGGCCCAGGTGTCTAATAACTATGAGGCCAGGATGGCGGCTGACCTGCCGAGCGCGGCCAATACGGGCGGCGTGCTGAACCTGGCGCTGCTGGGCGCGGGCGTTTCGAGCTCGGGCGGCCTGGGCACCGGCATCGGTCCTTCGGTCGGCGGCCAGCGTCCGCGCAACAACAGTTTCACTGTGGAAGGCGTGGACAACAACCGCAAGGACGTTACCGGTCCGATCGTCGCGGTGCCGAATGACGCCGTTGCCGAATTCTCGGTGCTGCAGAACCAGTTCAGCGCCGAGTACGGCCACTCCTCGGGCGGGCAGTTCAACACCGTGATCAAGAGCGGCACCAACGAGCTGCACGGCGGCGTATACGAATACCTGCAAAACCGCAAGCTGGACGCGCAGGACCAGGCGTTCAAGCGGCAGGGCATTTTCGACAAGCAGCGGTACGACCAGAACCGCCTCGGCGGCGAACTGGGCGGCCACATCATCAAGAACAAGCTGTTCTACTACGGAATCTACGAGTACAATCCCATCGGCCAGTCCAGTACACCGTCGGGAGCGACCATCGTGCCCACAGCGCAGGGGTACTCGCTGTTGTCGGGACTGTCCGGCATTTCGAAGACGAACCTGGACGTGTTGAAGCAGTTCGTGGATCCGGCTCCCGTGCCAACAACCACCACCAAGGTTCTGGGAGTCACCATTCCTCTCGGAACGCTGCCCATCGCGGCGCCGAACTTCACCAACGTTTACAACTGGCTGGTTTCGGTGGACTACAATCTTTCCGATCGGGACCAGATTCGCGGCCGATACGTCGACAACAAGCAGGGGGGCTTCAGTTCGACGGTGTTGGCCAGCACCAACCTGCCCGCTTTCTATTATCCGCGGCCGATTAACGCGAAGCTGGCTTCCTTCTCGGAGTTCCACAATTTCCGTCCCAACCTGACCAACGAATTTCGCCTGGCGTACAACCGGTTCAGCGACAATATCGGTATCCCCAACTTCCAGTTCCCCGGCCTGGACATCTTTCCGAATATCCAGATCCAGAACGACATGAACGTGCAGATAGGACCGTACACCAGCGGCCCGCAGGCGACCGTGCAGAACACCTACCAACTGGTGGACAATCTGAGCTGGACGCATGGCCGGCATGAACTGAAGTTCGGATTCGACGCGCGCAACCTGATCGCAGCCAGCACCTTCATCCAACGTGTGCGCGGCGATTACGATTACGGGACGCTCGAACGCTACCTGCTCGACTACGTGCCGGATCTGCTGGCGCAGCGCAACGTGGGCGGGAAGCCTTACTCCGGCAACCAGCACTCCTTCTATGGCTTTGCCAACGACAACTTCCGCATGAACCGGAACCTGACGTTGAATTTCGGCGTTCGCTACGAGTACACGACCGTTCCGCGCTCCATGAAGGAGTTCGCGCTGAACAGCCTGGCGGACGTGCCGGGCGTGCTCACGTTCTTCGAGCCCAAGCCGCAGAAGAAGAATTTCGCGCCGCGCATCGGATTCGCTTATTCGCCGGGGCAGAGCGCTGCTACCTCGATCCGCGGCGGCTTCGGCATCTCCTACGACCAGATCTTCGATAACGTGGGCACCAACGCCCGTCCGCCGCAGGCCACGTCGACCCTCGACCGGCCGGTGGTGGATCAGTGCTGTTTTCTGGGCAGCGGCGGGATCAAGCCCAACGAGGTCCCGGCCAGCCTGACCGCGGCGCAAGCGCGCGCGGCCACGTCCTCCTGGCTTCCCGACCAGAAGGTCGGATACGCCGTTAACTGGAACCTGGGCGTGCAGCATGTCTTCTCGAAAGACTACACACTCGAGGTGCGGTACGTGGGGACGCGCGGCAGACATCTGCTCTTCCAGCAGCAGTTGAACCGCGCGGCAGTGGTCACCGCCACCCACAATCTGCCCACCTATCTGCAAGCGCCCGCGCAGTCGGCGCTCGATGCCCTGCCGCTGACCCTGACGCAGCTTACGACAGAGCGCGATACCGCGGGCATCGGCAATACGATGGCGCAGTACGGGTTCACCAGCAACATCACGGCGTACGTGCCGCGCGGCAACTCCGTCTATCATGGCCTGGCCACGGAGCTGACGCGGCGGTTCTCGAAGAACCTGACGTTCAAGGGCGCTTACACCTGGAGCCACCTGATGGACGACAGCACGGCGGAAGTCAACAGCACCACGTTGTCGCCGCGCCGCCCGCAAGACTTCAATAACATCCGCTCCGAATGGGCGTCGTCGCTGCTCGACCATCGCCACCGCCTCACGGTTAATTGGATCTATGTCACTCCGTGGTTCCAGAGCGATAAGAGCTGGGTGAAGCGGAACCTGCTCGGCAATTATCAGATCGCCGGTGTCTACACAGTGGAATCTCCGGAGTTCGCCACACCGCAAAGCGCCGCCGATTCCAATCTGAACGGCGATGCCGCCGCGGATCGCACGATCGTCAATACCGGGGGCACACCCGGGCTAAGCAGCGACGTGACGGCGCTCTGCAAGGGCGGCCCGTGCTCGCAATACGCCACTACGGCCTTACGCAACGCGGCTACCGTGGCGTACCTGGCCAACAATCCCAACGCGCAGTTCATCCGCGCGCAGGTGGGCGCGTTTGCCACTGCCGGCCGCAACATCCTGGCGATGCGCGCCATCAACAACTGGGACTTCAACATCGCCAAGATGGTGTCGTTCCAGGAGCGATATAAGGTACAGGTGCGGGCCGATTTCTTCAATGGCTTCAACCACCCGCAGTATACGCCGGGGCGCGTCAACAACATCAACGCGACCAATCGGGCGAACGTGACCAATTACCTGACCCCGGGAAATGCCATCTTCGGCCAGTTCGATCAGGCATACAGCAGTAATCCCCGGGTGATTCAGGTGGGCGCGAAGTTTACGTTCTAAGCCCGTAACTGTTGAACGGGGTCAAGCCTGCTGAGCAATGGCAGGTTAAGAACTCGACCATTGAGGGAGCCTCGGGGCTCCCTCTTTTTTTGGTTCGGAGACCATGCACCAATGGGCTCTTCGATACATTTCCCTAC
The DNA here is from genome assembly GCA_041484525.1 of Bryobacteraceae bacterium. Classification (GTDB taxonomy): domain Bacteria; phylum Acidobacteriota; class Terriglobia; order Bryobacterales; family Bryobacteraceae; genus JBGPHT01. The sequence continues at coordinate 14,641 of JBGPHT010000110.1, forward strand.
TTGAAACCGTAAATCCTTGTACGGAATGCCATATACAGGTTAAGTACCAGCAGGACGGTACTTTAGAGGTCAATTAACCCCAGTTACCCGCAGTTTCACCCGTTTTTCCCGCCACAGAATCAACGAGACCAGTTTCGAAATGTTCGTTACGTTGCAGTCAGATTAACGTACTGTTAAGTTGGTCATAGGGTTGCTATGTCTTAACTTAACAAGTAAAACAGTATGGATTAACTGAGGGAATATTTCTTGAGGAGAAGGAACATGAAAACATTGCTTACGGCGCTGCTGGCGCTGTGCATGCTGACCGGGATGAGTTTCGGGCAAGCCACCGACAGCAACCTTGTTGGGTCGGTTGCAGATGCCAGCGGGGCGGTAGTTCCGAACGCCAACATCGAGCTCACGAACCAGGGAACGGGCCTCAAGTTCACGGCCAAGACCGACGCCAACGGGCAGTACCGGTTTAATAATGTGGCGATCGGCCGGTACGACGTGACGGCCGCGGCGCCGGGCTTCGCGACCGCGAGCGTGCGGGGCCTCGAACTGGAACTGAACAAAAACACTACAGCGAATATCACGCTGCAGGTGGGAGCCGTTTCTGCGACCGTCGACGTAGCCGAGGCGGTCGCGACAATCGATACCACCACCGCACAGATACAGGCAAACTTCGATCAGCGGCAGATCGTGAACCTGCCCATCATCGAAAATGCAAATTCGTTCTACGGCGCCTTGAACCTAGCCCTCCTGGGCGCTGGCGTTGCCAGCAATGGCGGTGTGGGACAGGGCACGGGGCCTTCCGTCGGCGGCCAGCGACCGATGAACAACAACTTCATGATTGAGGGCGTGGACAACAACAACAAGACCGTTACCGGTCCTCTGGTGTATGTGCCCACTGAAGCGACGGCTGAATTCACGCTGATGCAGAACCAGTACGGCGCCGAGTTCGGACATTCGAGCGGCGGCCAGTTCAATACGGTTGTGAGGGGCGGCACAAACCAGATCCACGGCAGCCTTTACGAATATTTTCAGAACCGCAATCTGAACGCAGTCGACGCGCAATTCGCGCACCTGGGTTACACTTCGAACCCGCGGTACGACCAAAACAAGTTGGGAGCCACGTTCGGCGGCCCGATCATCAAGGATAAGTTGTTCTACTTCGGCAACGTGGAGTACGCCCCTTACGGCGCTGCCAACACCAGTGCCTCTCCAGTGTATGGGCCTACCGCGGCGGGGATTGCACTGCTGGACAAGATGTCGAGCATCTCACAGACGAACTACAGCATCTTCAAGCAGTACGTTCCGGCGGCTCCGGCGGCGAACGGCGACCCCACAACCGTCAACGGTGTCAGTATCCCGACCGGGGTTCTACCGATCGCCGGCAACAACTTCATCAACTTCTGGACCTACCTCGGGAGCATCGACTACAGTATGTCGTCGAAGGATCAGGTTCGCGGCCGTTTCATCGCCAACCGATACGACTCTCTGGACAACGCCGCCAATTTGCCGGTCTTCTGGACGACCCTTCCGCAGCGATATTACATCGCTTCGCTGGCGGAATATCACACCTTCTCCCCGAGCCTCACCAATGAGGTGCGCCTGGCGTACAACCGCTTCGGCCAGAACTTCACGGTACCGAATTTTAAGTTCCCCGGCTTGGATGTCTTCCCGAATATTCAGATGGACAACGATCTCGGGCTGCAGATTGGACCGGACACAAGCGCGCCCCAGTACTCCATCCAAAACACCTATCAGCTTGTAGAGAACATTAACTGGACCAAGGGGAAACACTCGCTGAAACTTGGTTTCGACGGCCGCGACGTGATTTCGCCCCAACACTTCATCCAGCGGGAGCGCGGGGACTACGATTACGAGACTCTGGAAGAGTACCTGCTCGACAAGGTGCCTGGCAACCAGGCGCAACGCAACTTAGGATCGACCAGTTATTACGGCAATCAGTGGGCGACTTACCTATACGCGAACGATAACTGGAGCATCCGGAACAACCTTACGTTGAATCTCGGAATCCGCTGGGAGCGGACCTCGGTTCCGACCACGCAGGCGCTGCAGGCTTTGAACTCGCTGGCTGATGTTCCGGGCCTGATCACGTTCCACGGGCCGCCTACGGCGAACAGGAATTTCGCTCCGCGCATCGGCATCGCTTACTCTCCGGGCAAGAGCGGCAGGACTTCCATCCGCGCAGGCTTTGCGATGGCCTACGACGTCATCTTTGACAACGTCGGCAGCACGGCCTATCCGCCGCAGTTGAGTGCAACGTACGATGCGGCGGACTATCCGAACCTGTTTAAGCAGCCGTTCCTGGCCAACGGTGGGATCCGGCCGGGCAGCCTCCCGGGCGGCAGCAATCTCAGCGTTTCGGACGCACGTGCCAGCACGTCCGCCTTTCTGCCCGACCAGGAACTTCCGTATTCGATTTCCTGGAACATCGGCGTGCAGCATGTTTTCCACAACGATTACACCTTCGAGTCGCGGTATATGGGCACGCGTGGCGTGCATCTGCTCGTGCAGGATCGGCTGAACCGGCAGAATGCGGTCACGCCGGATCACTATCTGCCGACTTACTTGCAGGCCCCGTCCCAGGCCGCATTGGATTCGCTGCCGGGGACGCTTTCTAAGATTAATGGGTTCAGCAGCTACGTTCCGTCGTACGCAAATGCCGGGTTCAATGGTGCCGCCATCGTGGGTTTCATGCCTTGGGGCAACTCGACCTACCATGGTTGGGCCAATCAGCTCACGAAGCGATTCAGCCACGGGTTCCAGATGGTGGGAGCCTACACCTGGAGTCACAACATCGACGACAGCACGGCGACCCATTTTTCCACTCTGTTGACGCCGCGCCGTCCGCAGGACTTCCAAAACCTGCGCGCGGATCGTGCGAATTCCGCTTTGGATCGTAATCAGCGGCTCACCCTGAGTTGGGTTTACGAGATGCCGTTCCTGTCCCACTCCACCAATTGGGCGGCCAAGAACCTGATTGGGAACTGGCGCTTCGTCGGTACCTACACGGCGGAGACGGGCGAGTGGGTAACCGCTCAGAGCGGCACCGACAGCAATCTGAACGGCGACTCCGCCCCCGACCGGACCGTCGTCAATCCGTCCGGAGACACCAAGCTCGGCAGTGACGTCACGGCGCTGAAGAACACCGCGGGCGATACAGTAGCTTACTTGGCGAAGAACCCGAATGCCCGTTACATCAAGGCCGGACAGGGTGCGTTGGCCACAGCCGGTAGGAACACCGTCCAGATGCCGGGAATCAATAATTTCGACATCTCACTCGGGAAGAAGTTCAGCATCAAGGAGAGCAAGGCGCTCGAATTCCGTGCCGACTTCGCCAACTTCTTCAATCACCCGCAGTACACGGCAGGGTTGGTCAGCTCGGTGAAACTGACGAGCCAAACGTCGAACAACGTGTTCCTGTTGCCATCGAGCACGAAGTTCCAGGACTGGGCTGGCAATTTCCCCAGCAACTCCCGTTCGATTCAGCTCGGAGCAAAGATCACGTTCTGATCGTCGGCTAGCGTTCATTTACGCCGCCCGGCCGCAACTTCTAGCGACCGGGCGGTTCTTTGTTTGGGGGCATGTTCGACTTCGGCTTCGCACGCAGGCGTTCCGCGACATCACGGTCATGATCGGCGGGACTCCCGCAACAAGACGACCAGATTGTGGTGCCCCTTCTTCTCCGCCCAAGCGAGCGGTGTTGCCCAGGGCTCCGCATCCGCCTCCACCGGATCGGCGCCCCGATCCAGGAACAGCCGCACCAACTCCTCACGACCCCAACGGCAAGCCCACCCCAGCGGCGTGCTCTTGAGCAGATCGTCTCGAAAGTCCATGCGAGCCCCGGCATCCAGGGCCGCTGCCGCGAACGCCACCCGCTCCTCCGGCCTGACGTGGTCGCCCATCGTCACGATTCCGTGCATGATCGTGGCTCCGCTTCGCAACTGCGCGTTCGGCGGCCCGCATCGCTCCAGAATCAGTTTGAAGCACGCGAGATACGTGCCCCGATCCCATTCCAGGTGGCACCACGGCCCGATCCAGTGGTTCCAAAATCCGAGCGGTGACGACAGAAGCCCGTTCCACCGCGGATCGCCGTATGGAATGTCGACCCGCTCCATCGCCATCCGCAGGATCTCCGGATCGCCGCCGCGCGCCGCTGCTCCCAGTAACTGCTCCGCCACTGTTCCCCCGGCGAAACCATCGTCCGGAAGCTTCGTATCGCCGAACCCCTCGATCAGGCGCCGCGCCAGGTCCGCCCGCCTGTACAGACCAGCCATCGACGCATTCGACTTACCGCCGTAACGCTCTAGCAGCGCGACCATCTTGTCATCGCGCTGCCCGTATGCTTCTGAGAGCGGCGTGCCGCTTGCATACACTTGTCCATTCGGGTCTGCCCCGCGTTCGAGCAGCATTTCCGCCATCGCAGTCTTCCCGTATCGCGTGCATTGATAGAGAGGCATCCCCCACGTAAACGTGATTTCATCCTCATCATCCACGCGCACCCGCGCGTCCGGATCGAGCCCGAAATCCAACAACAGTTTCAGTATGTCCGGCCGGTTGCAATCCACTGCGAGACTCAGCAGCCAGCCCCGATCGTCCTGCGGCGTCACCAGATCGTCTTCCGTATGCGTCCTTCGCAGGAACTCCCGATCGCCCAGGATCACGGCTGAGCGCGCCGTCAGTTCCGCGCCCCGCTCGCGCAGGAGACGCGCCATGGCAGCCACGCCCTCTGCCCTATCTGTGGGATCGCAATGGTGACCGGCAACGTCCAGCGGCGTAGCCCCATCATTCGCCCGTCCGTTCACATCCGCGCCATGGTCCAGCAGCCACGCCGCGACTCGTGGCAACAGCAACGCCGATGCCAGGTGTAGAAGCGTCCGCCGGTTGCCTGGCCTCTGGTAGTGGATCAACTCCGGATGCCGCTCCAGAATCTGGATCGCCAGGTCCTCATCGCCTGCTTGCAGTGCTCGCCGCAGCTCCGCGGGCACCTCGTCTGCTGTCGGCCGTCCAGCCTCGCGCCGCTTTTCTTCTTCGCGGATAATGGCGGCGAGATCGCCGTACCCTCGGTCGACCGCAATCATGAGAGGGCTTGTAGCATCCCTGAGCGGATAGATTTCGGCGTACGGATCTGCCCCGAGCTCCATCAGCACCCGAACCATCTCCGGCATACGCCCCAGCACCGCGTAGTGCAGCGCGGTATGGCCGTGGCTCGACGGCTCCACGCGGTTGAGTAACTCCGGTCGAACCCGAAGCACTCCACGCACCTGCTCTACATCGCCTGAGCGTACTGCCTCTGTCAAGCGGTGGATCGTGACGCCATCGACGAATGCCTTCAGCTTCGGCCAACTGTCGTACCCATAACTCCTCGCCAGCACAAGCTGCGCATCATGCAACGCGAACTTCGCCGCATCGGCGTCGTGGTAGAAACGGTTTACTTCCGCAACGGCTTCCTGCTCGCCGCCGAGGAAAGCTTCCAACAATTGTTTAGCCTGGCGCTTGAGATGACCCAGGTCCGGGCGGTCGGGTAATTTGCGAGTGGGTAGTGGGTGTTTCACAATGAGCTCCTTTCCTGGCCGCGCGTGTGTCGCGTCCGCCGCTGCGCCCGGTGTCCGCTCGCTCGGGCAGAAAAGAGTTCATCGAAAACTAAGATGTGTTGAACCAGACTCAGGGGGACTGGGTCCCTTCCCGCGGACACGGTGGCGTCCTGAGGCGCCACCGACAGCATAACATGGGAGACCTTCCTATGTTCGCCCAGCGCGAGGTGTATGCTGGGTAAAAGATCGCCGATCCCGTGGCGGTAGGGCGCTGCTTGATGACCCTGGGCTCTCGCATTCCGTTGCCAGTGGCCGCACTGGTGCTCCTGTGTGCCGGATTGAAGGCCCAAGTGCCGGTCTCGGGACGCGTGGTGGACGAGACCGGGGCGGTGGTGGCGGGCGCGCGGGTGGAAATCCGGCCGACGGACGGCGGAACCGCGGTGGTGGTGTCGTCCGATCCCGCCGGCAAATTTGTGGCGGGCGTTCTGCCGCCAGGCGACTACAATCTGGTCGTGGAAAGGCAGGGCTTTTACCTCTTCCGCGCGCGCGCGCAGCGGATCGAGGGGCCGTCCACGCAGATCACCGTTGCCTTGAACCACATTCAGGAGTTTGCGGAAAAGGTGGATGTGGTGGCGTCGCCTACCGTCATCGATCCGCAACAGCCCTCCGACCGCAAGGAACTGGATCACACCGAGATCCAGTCGGTTCCGTACCCGGCGCCGCAGGACTACCGGAATGCGCTGCCGCTATTCAACGGCGTGGTGCAGGACAATGCGGGGCGCGCGCATTTCAACGGCGGCGAGACCAACCAGACCAACTACACGCTCGACGGTTTCAACATCTCGGACCCGGTGACGGGGCGGCTGGAGACGCGCCTCAACATCGACGCGATTCAATCCATGGATCTGGAGAGCAGCCGGTTCTCGGCGGAGAACGGCCGCGGCTCGGCCGGCGTGCTCGATCTCCACACCAAGATGGGTGACGACCGCTGGCGGTTCGCGGGCACCAATTTCATTCCCGGCGTTTCGACGGACAGCGGAATCCACGTAAACAAGTGGACGCCGCGGCTGGAGTTTTCCGGTCCGCTGGCCAAGGGCCGGGCGTGGTTCCACAACGGCTTCGACGCGTTCTATTACGTGGATCTGGTCAGCGGCCTGCCGCACGGGCAGAACCAGACGCATGGTCTCACCGGCAGCGATCTCTCGCGATTTCAGGTGAACGTGACGCCGGCCAACATCCTGACCGGGTCTTTCCTGATGAATCTGGCGGACAACACGCGCGAGGGGCTGAGCTTTCTGAAACCGGCCGAGGCCACGCTCAATCGGCGTCAGACGCTGTACATGAGCAGCATTCGCGACCAGCAATATTTCGGCGGCGGCGCGCTGGTGGAATTCGGATTTGCGGATACGCGCGGCGGCCTGCGCACCAGCCCGCAGGGCGACCAGCTTTACGAAATCACGCCGTTCGGAGACCGCGGGAATTATTATGTGAACCTCGACCGCCACTTCTACCGGCAGCAGTGGATCGCGAACATTTTCCTGCCGGTGCAGCGCTTTCACGGCGAGCACCAGTTGAAGTTCGGGATCGATTTCGAGCGCGAGGCGTTTCACCAGGACACGTTGCGGCACGACTACGAAGTGCTGCGCGACGACAACTCGGTGGCGCGGTACGTCACCTTTGCGGGCAATCCTTTCCAGCAGCGGAAGAACTTCGAGGGGGCGCAATACGTTCAGGATCACTGGTCGCCGCGCGAGGGGTTGTCGTTCGAGGCGGGTTTGCGGGCGGAGTGGAACGAGGTCGTTCGCGATCTGGAAGTGGCGCCGCGCGTTTCGGCGGCGTGGTCGCCTGGCCTGCTTCACGGCACGAAGATCTCCGCTGGCTGGGGCGTCTATTACGACTCAATCAGTCTTGCGACCATCTCGCGCCAGCCGGACCAAGTCAGTCTGGCGACGTTCTTCCCGCCGGGCGGCGAGGTGCGCGGCCCCGTGCCCACGGCGTTTCACGTAAACGATGGCACACTAAGGGTGCCGTACTACCGCATGACGAGCTTGACGGTGGAACGAAAACTGCCGTTCGAGTTTTTCGGCCGCGCCGGTTACATGCACCGCGCGGGCGGCCGCGGCTTCACCTTCGCCAATTCGGGTGCGCCGCAGGACGTTCCCGGAGGCGCGGTTTATGAGCTCCGCAATTCGCGCCGCGACCAGTACGACGCCTTCGATATCAGCGTGAAGCGGACCTTTGCCGGCCAATTCGAATGGTTTGCGGGTTACACGCGATCGAGCGCGCGCGCCAACGCCGTGGTGGACTACAGCCTCGAAAACCCCATCTTCGCACCGCAAATGCCGGGCCCGCTGCTGTGGGACGCGCCCAATCGGTTCCATATGTGGGGCTGGGCGCCTCTTTCCGCACGGATGCTTCCACGGCAGCTCGAATTTCTCATCCGCAACACGTCCGCCCAGTATCTACTCGAGTGGCGGACAGGGTTTCCCTTCAGTGTGACCAATGAGGAAGGATTTCTGGTCGGACGGCCTAACTCTCTCCGGTTACCCGCGTACTTCAATATCAACTTATTCCTCGAGCGTAAGTTCCGCGCTATTCACTATCTATGGGCGTGGCGCTTCGGGTTCAGCAACCTGACTAACAATGGCAACCCCAACGTCGTGAATACTGTGATGGGTACCGCAAATTTCCTGACGTACGGAAGAGGACAGGCCCGCGCGTTCAGTGTGCGATTGCGCCTTCTCAGCCGTAAGTAAGTGCCCGGATAATAGGAAACGGAGGTGAGTTATGAGAGTGATGACAATCACCGCGTCCGTTCTTCTATCGGCGGCGGCACTTTTGGCGGATACGGCGCAGCAGCGGCTTGGAGAATCGGCGACGGTGCTTTCCGAAATCATGGGAACACCGGATAAAGGGATTCCGCAGGACCTGCTTGGCAAGGCGCAGTGCATGGTGATCGTACCCAACCTGAAGAAGGCGGCCTTCATCATCGGAGGCGAGTACGGGCGCGGGTTTGCGATTTGCCGCCAGGCGAGCGGGACGGGCTGGGGCGCGCCGGCCGCGGTACGCGTCGAAGGAGGCAGCGTCGGATTTCAGATTGGAGGCGAATCCGCCGACGTGGTGATGCTGGTGATGAGCCGCAAGGGGATGGACAAGCTGCTCGAAGACAAGTTCACGCTGGGCGCCGGCGCGTCGGTGGCGGCGGGACCGGTGGGCCGCACGGCCGATGCCAAGACCGACGCGCAGATGGAAGCCGAGATCCTGGCATGGTCGCGCACCAAGGGTCTGTTCGCGGGCATTTCGCTGAACGGCGCGACACTGCGCAACGATCTGGATCAGAATGCGGAGCTGTACGGCAAGAAGATGACCAATAAGGAGGTGCTGACTGGCAACGTGGCGCCTCCGGCAGCGGCGGCCCCGTTGATCGCGGAACTGAATCGCTACTCAAAGCGCGCGGAAGGCAGCGCCGGTGGTAGCGGTCACGATCCGAAGTAGACATGCGTGACGGCGCCCACGGTCTACCATAGGCGTCAAAACATTCGGTCCTCGAGTATTCAAACAAAACGGAGCAGCGGCAGACTAGTCCGTCGCCCTGCCACATGTCAGCTATCGGCGTGATACGTCCTTGTGAAGACCGGGCACAGGGTCTTGTTATGCGACCGCTTCGAACTCTTTCTCCTCGATGCGGCATATGTAATTCATCTTGCGCCGAAAGGCCTGTCTCTGGGTTGCAGATTCAGATCTCCGGAGTTCGCCGCATACTCGTGGATGACCTGTTCAAGAAGTTCATGAAACCCATGCGTGTCGATCGCGATGCCGCTCTGGTCGACGGTGTACGAGACCAGCGCCAGCCCAGTACCGCGCTTGATTCGAGAGGTCCCCTCCGCCTCAGATTGATGCAGTAGCCCACACCGAATCGTCTTGTAGAAGAGAATCGCGAGTGGCTGGGGAATCCACCGGTGCAAGAGAGGGAAGAGACGTCCCCAGTGCACCTGGGCGCATTGACTGCGACGAACTAAAACACTCCGCCACAGCCGGCAAACGCGACGCCAGAAGATGCGCAACTGAGGCGAGTTACCTGGAACAGCGTGGCTCATGTTGTCAAAGAACCCCCGAATGTCCGCGTCGAGCACCCAGTTCACTCGCTTCCGATAGAGACCCACGCTCAGCGCATCCAGCGCCTGATGTGGGCTTCGACCGGGCCGGAACCCATACGAAAAACCCTTGAAGTCCACCTCATAAATCTGGTTGAGGATGGTCACGACGGCCTGTTGAACAATCTTGTCCTCCAGCGCCGCAATGCCCAACGGGCGTTGCCGCCCATCGGCCTTCGGAATATAGACTCTCCGCGAGGGCTGTGCCCGATACGCTCCACGGTGCACCCGATCATGCAGATCGACCAGTCGATCCTCCAATCCGGCTTCATACTCCTGCCACGTCACCCCATCTACTCCGGGCGAGGCTTGTCGCTTTAATGCGAAGAAGCTGTCCCGCAGCAGACCTATGCTCAGATGGTGGAGCAGAGCGGTGAACCGTTCCTGCTTCCTGTCTTTTGCTGCTTGCCGCACACCGTTCAACCCCTGGGACATGCGGTTCCCGCTCTGTGTCGGGCGCATGTGAGATGGAACGGCGTTCTCCTCGGTCTGCGCCCTTCCCTCCCCAACCTCCGCCGAAGGTTGCCCTTCTTTGTTCGGCTGGTTCATCGGTACTACGGCGCAGTCCGACTGCTCCTGAACGTTCATGTCCGCCGTTCGGTTTATGGCCTTTGCGGACCGGTCTTGCTGTGGAAGCCAAGACGTCCAGGAGCTCTCTCGGTTCTCGTGCATGTTGTTTCTCAGCGTGCGCGGGTTCTTAGACTACGCAGGACCGAACAAGCCACTCGCGTTTAACGTGGTTGTCGTGTTGCCTTCCTCCTCTCGGAAGGGAGTCGGCATCCTGTTCCAACGGCTTTTCGAAGCTCAATAGCC
>JBGPHT010000111.1:0-25129 GCA_041484525.1 Bryobacteraceae bacterium
CGCCACGACGATTGCCGCCATCTACCAGGACCGCTGGGAGATCGAGTTGTTCTTCAAGGCGCTCAAGCAAAACCTCAAGGTGAAGAGTTTCGTGGGCACCAGCGAAAACGCCCTGCGCATCCAGATTTGGACAGCCTTGAACCGAAATAGGAAGTCCCATACGCCGCGCCCAAGACAGCCTGGTCTATGCTGACAGTGATGTTCTGATTGGTGACCAGAAGGGGAGATGCTGAACCAGCGGTTCCCATCAACTGCTTGCCGCCGCTGTGAACGATGCGGTTGTGGTAGAGGTGACGCTCAAAGTTTGCGATTCGGGCGGGCTGCCGTTGTGGGGACCGCTGAAGGTCAGCGAGGTCTGGCTGAGGTTGAGGAGGTTGTCCGGCGGTACGGTGGACAAGATCAACTTCCCGACCTTGTCACCCTGCGGGTCCGTGAACCACATGTTACCATCGGGACCTGCGACGATGCCGTCGGCGTTGGGGGCGGCATACTCTGTAAAGGCGCCGTTGGTGGTCAGCTTGACGATCTTGTTGAAGAGCTTGGGAAACCAAATATTGCCATCCGGCCCCGTCGTGATGACCGAAGGTGGCGTGGGGATGTAGTACGGCACCGCCGAACCAGGCGCTGTGAACTTCCAGAGCGTACCGGTCGTCGTGACCCATAGATTCCCATCCGGCCCCTGGATGATCCCAAGAGGCGTAAGCATCAGACCGGTAAACAACGGGAATTCGGTAATCGCGCCTGAGGGAGTAATTCTGCCGATTTGACCACTTGCCAGCCCCGTAAACCAGACGTTTCCATCCCGTCCCGCCGCTAGCTGGCTCTCACTCGGCACCATTTGGCCGGACGGATACTCGGTTAGTACGCCGCTGTTGGTGATTTTTCCGATGCCCGTCGCCTCGATAAACCAGAGATTGCCATCCGGCCCCGCGATGATGCTTGAGGGCGACGAAGAGGCTGCTGGGAGCGGGTACTCCACTATCACGCCGTCTGGCGAGATTTTGCCGATTTTGTTGCCTGAGGGTTCGGTAAACCAGATATTGCCGTCGGGGCCGGCTGTAATCCCAGCAAGCCCGGAATTAGCTGTGGGAATGGCATACTCCGTGATGACACCGCTGGTGGTGATTTTGCCAATCTTGTTGACCTCGGTGAACCAAAGATTGCCATCGGGGCCTTTGGTGATGGCCCTGGGGCTCGAAGCGGCGGGCAGGGGATATTCCGTAATCGTGGGCTGCGCAAGAAGGACTGGCGTTCCTGACAGAACACCCAAAGTAAGCAGCAACATAGTTGAGTATTCTGAGATTCTGTTGTCCTCAGCAGTCATGTTCAACAGCAATAGTCTAGCGCCATCCGAAGCGAATTGGTCGGTTGGCCGATTGTCCAATACGATTCCAACCGGACCGGACTGCGCAGCGCTATCCGCGGTGGGCCCGTCTCGTGTAGGATTTCACCACAAAAAGACCCCAACTACTTGAAAGTTCTGACGTCGACGCGTTCAGGCTGCGTGTGGCGGAGGGAAGATTCTGCGGTATCTGGCCGCGCTCGAGCGACGCCACGTTCTCATCGGAGAGCATGCGGTCGTAGATGCGGATCTCGTCGATATCGCCGCCGCGGTCGAAGTTGAAGGCGCTCTGCACCTGCATCGGGTTGGTCGCGCGGGAATGCGGGCCGAATTGATCGAGCGCCGCGTGAAACATTCCGGTGGGCGGCTTCTCAGCCACCAACTTCCCAATCAGTTAGAAGCGGATGCCGCGCGTCTCATCCCATGCCAGCGCCACGTGCACCCACTGGTCCGGCCGCGGAAAGGCCGGCATCGCATACGAGATTCGCGTACGGCCCAGGTTGACGTCGGTGACGAAGGCATCGAACCCCGGCTTGCCGTTGTAGTCGATGCGCAGCCACACCATGTCCCAACTGGAGTGATCTGCATAGCCGACGCGAAAGATCGGGAATTCGGTTTTGCCGGCGGGATCGCGCGAACGCCAGTAGAACGCGAGCGTGCCGCGCTGCGCGTAAATATTTCCGGGGGCCCAATAGGAAAGCGTCTGCTCGTCGCCGCATTGAATGTAGGAACCGCGTGCGCCGCCGGGAACGGTCCGTACATTGTTGACGAAATTGGGCGCCGGGTCGCCGCCTGCCGCATAGTCGGCCGCGAGCCCGCGATCGCCCGAGAGATAGAACAACAGGCCGGGCTCGCGCGGCTGCTGCGCGGCGGCAATCGCGGCGCCGAGAAGGAAGAGAGCGGTCTTCACACGCGCATGCCCTCCGCCCGGTCCTCCTCGCCTTGCCGGAACTGCAATTCGTGAAGCTCGGCGTAGAGCCCGCCCAATGCCATCAGTTCTTCATGCTTCCCGTGCTCGCGGATCGCGCCGTCCTTCACCACAAAGATGAGATCGGCGCGCCGAATAGTGGACAGCCGGTGGGCAATCACGATCGACGTCTTATCCTTCATCAGGTTGTCCAGCGCGTCGAAGACCAGTTTCTCGGACGCCGCATCCAGCCCCGAGCTCGGCTCGTCCAGAATCAGGATCGGCGAATTGCGAATGATGGCCCGCGCGATCGCGATCCGCTGGCGCTGTCCGCCCGAGACCGTGACGCCTCGCTCGCCTACCACGGTGTCATAGCCATCCGGCATTTTCTCGATGAATTCGTGGGCATTGGCGAGTTCCGCGGCGTGAAGAATCTCCTCTTCGGTCGCGCCCGGCTTGCCATATGCGATGTTGCTCCAGATGGTCCCGTGGAACAGCAGCGTCTCCTGCAGCACAAAACTGATCTGCTGGCGCAGCGACTTCTGTTGAAACCGCCGTATGTCGAAGCCGTCGATCTTTACCACTCCCGACGTCGGATCGTAGAAGCGGGGAATCAGGCTGATGATGGTGGTCTTGCCGGCTCCCGTCGGACCCACGAACGCCGCCACGTGTCCGGGCTCGACGCGGAAGCTAACATCGTGTAGGACCACGCGCTTCGGCTCGTAGCTGAAGCTGACATTGTCGAACTCCACTTCTCCCCGCAGGGGCGGTGCGGGCACGGCGCCGGGCAGGTCCTTCACCTCGCGGTCCGTCTCCATGATTTCGCGAATGCGATCGTAGGCCACCGCGGCCTTGGAGTAAGAGTCGGTCATCTTGGAGAGGTCCTGCATCGGCTTGTACATCTTGCCGAGATACAGAAAAAACACGATCAGAGAGCCTGCCGATAGGCTGCCATCCAGCACCATGCGCGCGCCGAACCACAGCACCAGGCTGGTGCCTACCGCCACAATGATCTCCACCAGCGGCGAGAGGCGGGCCTTCAGGCTGCGGGCGCGCAACGACATCTCGACGCTCTCCATGCTCTGGACTTCCAGGCGGCGCTGCTCGTAATCCTCGCGCGCGAAAGCTCTCACCACGCGGATGGAGGAGAAGACCTCCTGGATCACGGAAACAATCTCGCCTTCTTTTTTTCGCACCGCGCGCGAGGCCTTCTTGATGCGGCGCGTGTAGCTATAGACCACTGCGAAGAGAAATGGAACCACGGACAGCGCGATCAGCGTGAAGCGCCAGTTGATGTAGAACATCACGGCGACCATGCCCACCAGCGTGATGACGTTGATCACCGCGTCCAGCAGTCCCGAAGAGATGAAGCTCTGCACCGAATCGATGTCGCTGGTCACACGGCTGATGAGGTCGCCCGTCTGTTTCTGATCGTGGTAGGCAAGGGACAGCCGCTGGATGTGCGAGTATAGCTTGCGCCGCAGCTCGTGCATGATCCTCTGCCCCACGGTGGTGGTGATGGACTTCTGCGCGAAAGAGCATGCCGCGCCGAACAGGGCGATCGCTAGTGCGATCAAGGCGGTGAATTTCAAGACGTTGATGCGGTCCTCGCCTGCGATGGACACCACCAGATTGTTCAACCAGCCTTGGGTTTTCTGTCCCTTCAGAACGGTGTCGATCACCAGCTTCAGGGGCAAGGGCTGCGCCAGGTCGGCGAGGCCGCCGCCGGCTACCGCCAGCAGACCTGCGGCCAGACTCTTGTAATGCGGTTTTAGGAGGTGACGGATGGTCAGCGCGGTGCGGTCGGATTCGCCACCCGACGCCGGAGCGGAATCCGAACTTTCCATCCGCGATTCGGATCTGCCTGCCGACTCACCCATTCCCGGCCTCGGTTCAGTCTACCCCAGGATCTCCATCCGGGAATTGTGGAAGGGACAAATATCGCTGCGCGGACTGGCGGTCTGGGCTTCCCTTCGGGGTCTTTTTCGGGTCCACGCGGACGAAGGTGGCGGCCTGCGCCGGATCCATCAGTTCTTTGCCGCTGGCTACGAACCGGTAAAAGTCCCTGAGCTTGCGAACGCACCGCGTATCCTCGACGATCACGGCCACCTCGCGCCGGAAGTCGAGACTCAGGGCGGAGAGAGCCATGCTCCCGAACGCGGCCGTCCGGCCATCCACCAAAATCAGTTTTCCATGCGGCAGCAGCCCGCCCAACTGCCCGGCGCCAAGCACCTGGACATCCACCCCGGCGGCCTTCCTGGCCTTGAGGAGCGCCCCGATAGCCGGATCGTCAAACTTGTGATCGATCATGTGAATGCTGCGCCGCGCGCCTTCAAGCAATGCCGTGAATTGCGCGCGCGACCGGTCCGGGCCGATGATGAGCCGCTGGCTGATGTCCGGCGGAAACGAGGAATGGGGCGCGCGCCAATCCGCTTCAAACAGCTCCTGCAAGCCGGAGACGACGCCCGCATCGTGCGTGATCAGGATGAAGTCGCAGGTTGCTCCGAAGCACTTCGCGGTCATGTTCGCCGAGCTCACCAACGCCGGACCATCGTCCGCCACGACATACTTGGCATGGTATTTGACCACGGCGTCGGCGTAGGGATGGACTTGGGCGCCCATGCTTTCCAGGTAGGCGCCGAGTTCCTTGAGGCGTTTCTCCCAGCCCCGGGCGCGCGGTGTCAGCAGCAGCCGGACTTCGACCTTGCGGCTGAGCGCCTCGGCGACGGCGTCGAGCACGGAGAAATCGGTGCACCGGAACAGTGAGATCAGCAGTCTTCGGCGCGCCGACCGAATGACGTCGACGAAGGCGGCACGCCGCTGATCCACGGCCAGAATGATCTCCTCCGGGCGGGATTTCTGCGCCCGTTTCAGCGGAGATTTGGACGTCGGCATCCTTGGTTTTCGGCTGAAGTATAGCATCAAAAGGAGTGCGAACGCGCACCCCGTACGCTATATTCCTTTATGACATGGCAGAAACGCTGGGAGCCGGGCAAGAGAGGCGATTTCAGGAACTCCTGCGCCGCCAGGAAAAGAAGCGAGGATTTCTGGTCGCGTTCGAAGGCCCCGACGGATCCGGCAAGACGACGCAGCGCAAGCTCTTCAAGACGTGGCTGCGGAGCGTGGGACACGAGGTAGTGACCTACAAGTGGAACTCATCGCCGATCGTCGAACCAATTCTGAAAGCCCGGAAGCTGGCCCGCTCGCTCAGCCCCGAAGAGTATTGTCTGCTGAGTGCGGCAGCGTTCCGCCACCAACTGGAGACGGAAGTCCTGCCGGCGCTCTGGGAAGGCAAGATGGTGGTGGCCGATCGGTTTCTGTTCACGGCGTTGGCTCGCGATACCGCGCGCGGACTCGACCTGAGCTGGGTCATGAACGCCTACGCGCCGCTCTTCTGGCCGGACCAGGTGTTCTACTTCGAGATGACGGCTGACCTTTCGTCGGAGCGAATCAACGCCAAAAAGAAACCGAGCTATTACGAGGCAGGACAGGACGTCACCAACATCGCGAACCCGCAGAAGAGCCATCTGGCGTTCGTAGGCCGCGTGATCCAGGAATATGAGGCGCTCGCGAAGATCTTCCAGTTCCTCAGGGTGGATGCCCGGCAGTCGATCTACGAGCAACATCGCGGCATACGGCAGATGTTCATGGTGGGACATCGGAAGCCTTGGGCCGGCTGGAACAGAGAAGCAGTGATGGCATGGATGCCCAACGCGACCAGGATTTCAAATGTCGAAACCGGCGAAGAAAAAAAAGGACAGATCGTCCGCCAAGGCGCATAAGCCGAAAACCACGCGAGCCAAACCCAAAGGCAGACTGCTGGCTCTGGATGGCACTATCGGGCGCGAGCTCGAACGCGGGGTCGAACAGATGATGGAACTGCTAGGCGGCGCGTCCAACAGCACCGGCTGCAGCAAATGGGACGCGTCTAACACGTTCTACGAGCTTCGCATGGGAAAGGCCAAGCGCCTTGCCCCGCCGCCGAGAGCATTGCTGTTGCTGTACGCCGCCGATCTGTTCTTCCGGTTGCGGTGGGAAATCCGCCCGGCTTTGGAGCAAGGCTATACGGTCCTGGCGGCGCCGTATCTGGAGACGGCAATCGCGTTTGGCCTGGCCGCCGGCATCTCGAAGGAATGGCTCGACGAGCTGTTTAGTTTTGCGCCGAAACCCGACGCGTGTTTCCGAATCAAGGAGAAAGCCAAGGTCAAAGGGAAGCGTAAGAACAAAGGCAAGGATGGCCGTCCGGCGGCCGGCGGCTTCGTCGAGTTTGGAGAGAAGAGTCTGGCGGCGAGCTTTCCAAACCTGGATGCCGCTGAGCTGCGGAGGCGAACGCTGGCGCACTTCGACAATCTGGAAGCGCAAGGCGAGATCAAACGTCTGGGGAAGAAGCTCCCCAAAGCGTTGGCTAAGGAGTAGACTCAGCGGGTATGCCGCCGGCCCAACCGCGGCATTAGTCGGTTCACGCCAAGACTCGTTTCAATCGGACGTCTTCAAGTTTTTGCTTCCCAAACGCCTCACTGATGTTGTATAGTTTCTGACATATCAGGGACGCTCTCTACAAGCTCACTTAGTGGGGTTACTTGGACTCGTTGCTTGCGGCCTGTAACACCTGAAACCGGAAGCGGACCTATCGCGGGAATGGCTCGAACGAGCTATTACTTATGTTAACGACCGTTGGGGTGGGGAGAAATACTTGACTGGCGGCATTTGATAAAAGGCCGGCAGGTGTACACTAGATACAAAACGGGGAAGCCAAGTAGAAATGTTGGCAGACCCATGGGAGTTTTGACTCGGCCTTCGTGCCATTTGCTTCGAAGAGGGGGGAACAATGTTGTTCTCAAAGTTCCGAGGAGATTTGCGTAAGCGTGCGGTGCTTCTTCTGCTTGCCGCCTCAATAGTCACTGTCCTGGCGCCGGGCACCGGGGCTCAATCCGTTGCCGTCGCCGAAGTCGACGGCCACATCACCGACCCGAGCGGACACTCCATCGTAGGCGCTCAGGTCAAAATGATCGAAGTCGGTCGGCAAACCTCGCACCCCGCGGCCACCGACGTCACCGGCCGGTATTCGCTTCCCAGAACCTGCCGATTCCGTCTCCGGATACAGTCTAGGAATTCAGCGTGCAAACCAACGCCTTAATTACGTCTTCATTAGAGGTTCTAAGGAACCATGCGGCCTCCAGTCATGTGAGGCCAGTCGGCCACCGAGGCAAGTGGCCTAATGCAATGTGGGTAACGTTCCATGTCCGATCGAGGGGGAAATTAACGATGCTGTTCTCTGCGAACCAAGTCTATCGCTCAAAACTCGCAGCCGGGCTTTCGCTCGCCGCCGTACTGATGTTTTTCGCATTACCTCGCGCCCGGGCGCAGGAAGTTGCGGTGGCGGAAGTGGACGGTCGCGTAACCGATCCCAGCGGCGCCGCTATTCCCGGCGCCATGGTAAAGATGACGGAAATCGATAAGCGGAAGCTCCACACTTTCACCACCGACGCGTCGGGCGCTTTTCGCTTTCCGAACCTGCCCGTTGGCGCCTACACACTGGAAGTTTCTTCCGCCGGATTCAAAGTTTACCGCCAGACCGGTATCACTCTACAGGTGGCTTCCAACATTGCGCAGAACGTCATCATGCAGATTGGCGCGGTGACGGAAACGGTGGAAGTGGTCGCCAATGCTTCCATGGTGGAGACTAAAGAAAACTCCATCTCCCAAGTCATCGACCAGCAGCGCATTGTGGAGCTTCCGCTCAACGGCAGAAACCTCACTCAGCTATTAACCCTCACCGGCGCCGGCACCACGGCGCCCGCGGGAGACTTGACGGGCAGCAAGAACATACAGGGGTCCAACACTTCCGGTACGTTCTCGGTGGCCGGCAGCCAGGCCAATGGTGTGAGTTACCTGCTGGATGGCGGCGATAACAACGACGCATTCAGCAACGTCAACCTGCCAATTCCCTTTCCGGACGCCGTTCAGGAATTCAACGTGCAGACCAATGCAATCCCGGCGCAATACGGTCTGCACCCCGGCGGCGTGGTCAACATTGTCACCAAGTCCGGATCCAACTCCTTCCATGGCGACGTCTTCGACTTCCTCCGCAACTACGAGCTCAACGCGCGGCCGAAGGGACTGGTCACACTGGCCGGTTCTGTCTCGCAGCCGGCGCGCGACTCTCTGAAGCGTAATCAGTTCGGCGGTGTCGCCGGCGGACGCATCATCAAAGATAAACTATTCTTCTTCGGCGGCTACCAGGGGACCCGGCAGCGGAGCAACCCGTCGGCCACGACCGCTCATACGCCCACGGCAGCCGCTCTAAAAGGAGATTTCAGCGTGCTGGACGGCGGCAAGAGCACTGGCGGTTGCCAGACCGCGTTGAAGGCTCTCAAAGATCCCGACAACGGCAACGCTCCCTTCCCCAATAACCAGATCCCGGTTAACCGGTTCGATGCGGCAGCCGTCAAGCTGGTGAACAACTACATCCCCGTCTCTCCCGATCCCTGCGGTCTGTTGCTTTACGGCCAGCCCGCCAATAACCCCGACGATCAGTGGATCGGACGCGTCGATTACGTGCACAGCGACAAGCAGACCCTCTACGGGCGCTACTTCCTTTACGATTACACCGCGCAGGCTTTCTTCGACGGTAAGAACGCTCTCACCACCGGCCCCACCCCCGGCAACCGCGACCGGTCTCACACCCTGACCATCGGCGACACGTACGTCTTCAGCTCGGATAAGGTCAACGCATTCCACGCCACCTTCGACCGGCGCGCCGACAACCGCGGATCGGCATCCAACCTGTTCAGCCCCAACGACCTGGGGGTGAACATGTTCGACAATCTCCCGAATTACATCCAGCTCACGATCACCAACTACTTCAACGTAGCTTGCGGAACGTGCGCGCCGGGTTACTTCAACATCAACACCTACCAGGTCTCCGACGATTTCACCTGGATCAAGGGCAAACACGGGTTCGGATTTGGTTTTGATGGCCGCAAGCAGCAGTTCAACTCCACCAACAACCAACAGTCCAACGCTCAGATCACATTCGGCGGAAATCTCACGGGCGACAACCTGGCGGACCTGATGCTCGGCAAAATGTCCAATTTTACGGACGGCAATGCGCTTTCCGATTACATGCGGCAAACCGTCTTCGCGCTCTACGCGCAAGATACCTACCACGCCACCCCGCGCCTGACGTTCAATTTCGGGGTGCGCTGGGAGCCATCTTTGCCGGCATACGATAAGCAGGACCGCGGCAATCAGTTCTCGCTTCCGGCTTTCCTCGCCAACTACCATACGGTGGACTCGCGGTACCCCTCCTCGCCTGCGGGATTGCTCTTCGCTTCGGACCCCAACAACCCGAACGGCCACACATTCGCGAACAACCACTGGCTGGCCACGTCTCCGCGGGTGGGCCTGGTTTGGGATCCTACCGGAGACGGCAAGCAGACGGTCCGCGTAGCTTTCGGCCTGATTCACGATTCCATCGAGCTCTTCTATCCTGAGCGCTGGACCACCAATCCGCCGTACGCTTCGTCCGTCACGTTGACCAGCGGCCAGTTCTCCAATCCGTGGGCCAGTTATGTGTCTCCCACCGGCAAGCCCGGCAGCCCCTTCCCCGGCGCTGCGCTATTCCCGACGTCCGGCGTCTATGTCACCATCCCGCAGAGCGTTGCCGCGACTTACATGATGCAGTGGAACCTGAGTTATCAGCGTCAGCTCTCCAAGGATTGGAAGGCCAGCATCAATTACCTGGGCAACAAAACCAACCACATTCTGGGAGCTCATGAAATCAACCCGGCTGTCTACGGCCCCGGCGCCACCACCGCCAACACCAACGCCCGGCGCGGGCTGTCCCTATTGAACCCGGTGCAAGGCGCCCTTTACAGCAGCATCGTACAAACCGACGATGGCAATACCTCGCGTTACAACGGCCTGCTGGTTTCGGTGGAGCACCGGTTCGCCCGGCACTTCAACTGGCTGGTGAATTACACTTATTCGCAGTGCCTCAGCACTTACGATTTCGGCGGCGAACTGGCGGGCAATAACTACCAGAATCCCAATAATCGCACGGCCGAATGGGCGCGCTGCAACTTCGACCGGCGGAACATCTTCAACACTTCGCTGGTTGCCATCAGCCCCGGAGTTGGCAGCGGAATCACCCGTCAATTGACCCGGGAATGGCAGGTCTCGCCTATTATCAGCATGTACAACGGGCAGCCCACCACCGTCACCGATGGTACCGACGTTTCTCTGACCGGAGTAAACGCCGACCGGCCCAATGTGGTTCAGACTACGGGTGTCCTGCCGCACACGCTGGCGGCGTGGTTCAACCCGGCGGCGTTCGCCGTGCAACCGGCGGGAACCTACGGCAATGAAGGGCGGGATGCGATCGTGAATCCGGGTTCCAGAAACTTTGATATTGCCATCAGCCGCAACTTCCCCTTCAAGGAGCACTATGTGATCCATGTTCGCGCGGATATGTTCAACGTATTGAATCACGCGAACTGGAACGGCCCCGCCACCGGCCTCACCAGTGCCACCTTCGGTCAGATCACCAGCTTCGGCGGCCCGCGCCTGATTCAGTTGGCCCTCAAGCTGAACTTCTAGTCGCTGTACGCAGACCCCAAACCGCTCCATCCCGGTCGCGGCTCGCATCCGAGCCGCGATCGTGAAGGAGCGGTTTTTTAATTGTGCCGGCCAGTGAGTTCCCCGGCGTGTTCCCATTAACCCCGAGCCTCGGCCCGCGAAAACCTCCTGGAGAAAAGCCGCGATCCCGAGAACACCCGATGTGGGGGCGCTTTTTTCGGCCCTGTCACATGGCAGGCAGCCTGCGACAGGCCACGAACTGCGACGGCCTGTCTTACAATAGATCGCGATGCGTATAGCGGTCCTCGGCCTCGGTTTCATGGGCAGCACCCACGTCAAGTCGCTGCGTTCGGTTGCTGGTGCCGAACTCGCGGCCGTCTATAGCAGCGACGAGCGTAAGCTCACCGGTGACCTGACCTCCGTCGCCGGCAATATCGGCGGCCCCGGCGAGACCCTGGATTTCTCCCGCCTCAAGAAGTACCGCGACATCCCCACCCTCCTCGCGGACCCTGAGATCGACGCCGTCGATATCTGCCTGCCCACCGACCTCCACGCCCCGGTCGCGATTGACGCCCTGCGCGCCGGAAAGCACGTGCTGGTGGAGAAGCCGATGGCGCTCGACGGCGCCTCAGCCGACCGCATGGTGGATGAGGCCGCGCGCTGCGGTCGCGTGCTGATGGCCGCGCAGGTGATCCGCTTCTGGCCGGAGTACGCCGCTCTGCGCGCGGGCACCGTGCGTTCGGTGGTCTTTCGCCGGCAGTGCGCCGCGCCCACCTGGGGCGGTTGGCTGCGGGACCCCGCCCGCAGCGGCGGCGGCGCCTTCGACCTCCTGATTCACGACGCCGATTTCTGCCTGCACCTGTTCGGAAAGCCGCAAGCCGTCTCGGCCACCGGTTGGGATGAGACGCTGCGCGCGAACCTCTTCTATGCGGATGGAACGGTAGCTGCCATCGAAGGCGGCTGGTATCCGGGTGCTATCCCATTCTCGATGAGCTTCACCGCAGTCGGTGAGCGAGACACGATCGAGTACCGGTTGGGTTCCGACGCCCCGGACGCATACGCCGCCGAACTTCAGTACTTCGTCGATTGCTGCCGCGCCGGTTGCCAGCCGGAACTGTGCCCGCCGCGCGAATCGGCGGATGCCGTGAAATTGATGCTGTTGCTGCTCGAAGCCAGAAAGCGAAACGGAGAGAAACTGCCATGCACGATCTGAAGCCGCTCGAACCCGGCGTGATGTTCTGGGCCGGCCGCGACCAGGTAAGCGAAATGCGCGCCATGGGCGTACGCTGCGGCCAGTTGGGAATCCCGGGCGATGTCGAGATGACCGCGACCTCCGCCGCGGCATGGAAAGCGGAACTCGCTCGCGAGGACTTCACCGTGGTCACGGTGTTCGCGGCTTATACGGGGGAGAGCTATGCCGATATTCCCACCGTCCAGCGCACCGTCGGTTTCATTCCCCGCGACAGCCGGGCCGAGCGTGAAGCCCGGACCCTGGCGCTGAGCGATTTCGCGGCGGCGCTGGGTGTGGGGAGCATCGCATGCCATATCGGATTCGTGCCCGAGGACACGGCCGATCCCGACTACGCCGGCGTGCGCGATCTAGTCGGGCGCATCTGCGATCGTGCCGCGCGGCACGGCCAGACGTTCGCGCTCGAAACCGGCCAGGAGCCGGCGGAGGTGCTGCTGCGCTTCATCGGCGGCGTCGGCCGGCCCAACCTGCGGATCAACTTCGACCCCGCCAACATGATTCTCTATGGTACCGGAGAGCCCATCGCCGCGCTGCGCACACTCGCGCCGAAGGTGGCATCGGTGCATTGCAAAGATGGCGACTGGCCGCCGTCCGGTGTGCCTGGTGCCCTCGGGACCGAACGGCCGTTGGGACAAGGCTCGGTTGGAATCGAGCGTTTCGTTCGGACCCTGCAGGAGATCGGCTTCACGGGTCCGCTCAACATCGAGCGCGAGGCGGAGAACCAGCAGGAGCGCCTGCGCGACATGCGCGACGCCGTAGGATTGCTGCGCAATTTTCTCGGCCGGGCGTAATTCACACGGATCTACTATCGGCCCCGTTTGCGAAACGCCGTGTGCAATGATACATTTCTTGTAATCACTCAGTCGTGCCAACGGGGATCAAGAAAAAGGAGAACGTATGCTCGCATGGCCCTCGGTCCGCCGTTATTCGTTGTTACTGACGATTGCCGCAGCCTGCTTCGTCGTTGCCGGCCCGTCATGGGCGCAGGGACGCGGTGGCGGACCTCCGCCGGAACCGCCGCCCAACCCATCCACCGATCCGCTATTACGCGGTTTTGAGTTCCGCTCGATCGGTCCGGCTACGATGATGGGCCGCGTGGACGAGATTGCCGGCGCCGAGAAGGATCCGATGATCGTCTATATCGGGTTCGCCACCGGCGGCTTGTGGAAGTCGACCGACGGCGGCAACCATTGGAAGTCGCAATTCGACAACATGCCGAACGAATCCATCGGCGCTATCGGCATCGCACCGAGCGACCCCAACGTGGTCTACGTCGGCACGGGCGAGTCCAACAACCGGCAGAGCTCGTCGATCGGCGACGGCGTGTGGGGCACCACGGATGGCGGCAAGCATTGGAGCCACCTCGGCCTCGACGATACGCAGTCGATTGCGCGCGTGGTGGTGGACTCCACAAATCCGAACATCGTGTACGTGGCGGCCAACGGGCATCTGTTCGGACCCAATCCGGACCGCGGCCTCTACAAGTCGTCGGACGGCGGCAAGACCTGGAAGATGGCGAAGTACATCGACGCCGACACCGGGTTTACCGACCTCGCGATCGATCCAAGCAATCCCAAGATCTTGTACGCGGCGTCCCTGCAGCGCCGGCGTACCTGGTGGGGCTACAACGGCGGCGGCCTCAACAGCGCCCTGTGGAAGACGACCGATGGCGGCGACACCTGGGCGAAGATCGACGGACCGGGCTGGCCGAAATCCAAAGACGGCATCTATGGCCGCATCGCGATTTCTATCTTCCGCGCCAAACCCACGACGATCTACGCCCAGGTGGAGACGGGCGCGAGCGCTGGCACCGGCGGCGGCACTACGGCTGAGGGTGGTCCGGCGCGCGGCGGACGCGGCGCCGGGGCCGCCGAATCGGGTGCGGCCGGAGGCGAAGCGCCGGCGGGAGCGGCGGGCGCGCGCGGCGGTGGTGGCGGTGAAGGCGGCGGAGGAGGCGGGGGACGCGGCGGACGCGGTCCAGCCGGTCCACCCAATCCCAATGGCAGCGGCGTGTTCCGCTCCGATGACGGCGGTAAGACGTGGACGTTCATGAGCAACCAGGATCAGCGTCCAACTTATTTCAGCCAGATTCGCGTGGACCCGGTCAACGACCAGAAAGTATTCGTCGGCGGGAACCCCGGCCAGATGTCGCTCGATGGCGGCAAGACGTGGCAGGGCCTCACCGGCTCGCACACCGATTACCACGCCGTCTGGATCAACCCCAAGGACCCGCGCGTGGTGGCGGTGGGACACGATGGCGGCGTGGACATCAGCAACGACGGCGGCTTCACGTGGGACTTCCACAACGACGTCGCAGTGGGACAGTTCTACCAGGTCTCGGCCGACATGCGGCGTCCGTATTACGTCTGCGGCGGATTGCAGGACAACAACGCCTGGTGCGGGCCGAGCGCGCTGCGGTCGACCACCGGTCCCGTGAACACGGACTGGTTCACGGTCGCGGGAGGCGACGGCTTCTACACGCGCCAGGATCCGACCGACTGGGCCATCGTGTACGCCGAATCGCAGGACGGCAACATGAGCCGTCACGACCTGCGCAACGGTACGCAAAAAAGCATCCGGCCGGCCATGGGTGGAGGCAGAGGCGGCGCAACCGCGCCCACGGCGAATGAGATCCAAAGGGCGGCCAACCCCCCGGTGGGCGTGACGCCGCCCGAGGGCGAAGAAGCCGCGGCAGGAGCGGCGGGCGCTGCCGGCGGACGCGGCGGTTTCGGGGGCGGCCGGGGTGGCCCGCCCAACGTGATGAACCCGCCGGCCAATAACGAACCGCTGCGTTTCTACTGGAACGCGCCCTTCGAGATCTCGCCGCACAATCCGGCCGTGGTGTACATGGCGGCGCAGTACTTCTTCAAGTCCACCAACCGCGGCGACACGTGGTGGATGAATCCCACGGACCTGAGCAAGAACGTGAACCGGTGGGCGCCGGAGATGGCGATCATGGGCGTTCCGGGCGACAAGCCGATGGCGGAGAAGCATGACGGCTACTCGGCCGGCTCGCTGGTGACGCAGGTGCGCGAATCGCCGTCGCGGCCGGGCGTCCTCTGGATCGGCACCGACGACGGCAATCTTCAAGTGAGCCAGGACGGCGGCGAGTCCTTCACCAACGTCATTGGCAACGTTGCGGGCGCGCCCAAGGGCTACGTACAGATCTCGAGGATCGAGCCCTCGCATTTCGACCCGGGCACGACCTTCGTGGCGCTCGACAATCATCGCAACGACGATTGGAAGCCGTACCTGTTCAAGACCACCGACTACGGCAAGACGTGGACGAACGTTACCGGCGACCTTCCCGCCAAGGGCAACATCAACGCGCTGCGCGAGGACTACGACAATCCCAACCTGCTATTCGCGGGCACGGAGTTTGGGCTATACGTGACGGTGGATGGCGGCAAGGCGTGGAAGAAGTTCATGACCGGCCTGCCCAGCGTCCGTGTGGACGACATCCTGATACACCCCCGGGATCGCGACCTGATTCTCGCGACGCACGGACGATCCATCTGGATCGCGGACGACATCTCGCCGCTCGAACAGCTCAAGCCGCCCGGCAACAAGGAAGCGGTGCTGTTCGAGTCGCGCCCGGCCATTCTGTGGAAGAACGATCCACAAGCGCAGCGCCATGCGGCCAATCGCGATTTCAAGGGGCAGAATCCGCAGGGAGGGACGGCCATCAGCGTCTGGGCCAAGTCCGATATGGGCGCCGGCAAGGTTGAGTTTCTGCAGAACAACCAGGTGGCGAGCACGATGGACGTAGAGATCAAGGCCGGCATGAATCGCTTCCAATGGAACATGCGAGGGCCGGTGGTCGCTGCGGGCGGCGGACGCGGCGGTCGTGGCGGCGGCCGAGGGGCACAAGCCGCACCCGAGGCAGGCGGCGCGCAGGCCGCAGGCGCGGGTAACCCGGCGACGCCGAATGCTCCTGGTGGCGCCAAAGCGGCGGCGGGCGGCGGCGCTGGCGGTGGACGTGGCGGCCGTGGCGGCGGTCCGACCGGCGTGCCCTTCGTCGCGGGCGGCCGCGGCGGCGGTGGTGGCGGAGGTGGAGGCGGGGGCGGAGGCGGTTTCGGCGGTGGTGTCGTCCTCGGCCCGCTGCTCGAGCCGGGCACTTACATGGTCCGGCTTACGGTGGGTGGCCAGACGTTCAACTCCTCGGTGAACGTGATGGAGGATACCTGGATGCGGCCTCAGTAAATCCGGCTGCGCTCAAAACGTATCGTAGCTGCCGATGTAGCGTTCTTCCGTGGTGAGCTGTTCGCACTGCTCGTCCAGAGCGCGATACTCAGTCGCGTGTTGGTTGCGAAAGTTCTGGTAATGCGCGGCGGAGTCCCAGCGATCGATTGTGACATAGCGGCCGGCTTCGAGTGAGTGCCGTAACAACTCGGTCCCGCGATAGCCATCGCCCTTACGGAAGAACTCGACCCAGAGTCCCGCCGGTCCATATGCGTTTTCGAAATCGGTTTCGCGACCCGGACGCGGGACGAATCCCCAGATGATGACGTGCATGCGGCGTCAGGCCATCGCCAGCACCCGGCCGATGGCGGCGGAGAGTTGTCCCCACTGATCCGTCTCCGTCTCGAGCTGTTTGCGCCCGCCCTCAGTCAGTTGGTAGAAACGGGCGCGGCGCCCTAGCTCCGAAATACCCCACTCGGAGCTGATCCAGCCCTTTTGTTCGAGACGGTGAAGCGCCGGGTAAAGGGATCCTTGATTGATGCGCAGGACATATTCCGAAATCTCTTGAATGCGATCCGCAATCGCCCAGCCGTGCATCGGCGCGGCCTGCAGTGTGCGGAGCACCAGGAGGTCGAGCGTGCCCTGAATTAAATCGAATCGGGCTGGCGGCTTCATGATGTGAAAGGTGTGCGATAAGCGTAATACGCTTGTTGCCGATCGTCAACAGGTACTTCCCGGTCTGGCCGGCGCCGCGAGCTAAGATACAGGGATGACCCGGCTCTTCCTGCTCGGCGCCGCGCTTTGCGGAGGTCTCATGGCTGATTCCCAATTCGACCAGGCGCAGGCGGCGCGCTTCGCCAAGCTCGCGCTCGACTGCGTTCACAAGCAGTACCCCAACAAGATCGCGCACTCCTTGAACTCCGATGCCGACGTGAAGCCGCCGCGTGAACTGACTCCGGCTTTCTACGGATGCTACGACTGGCACTCCTCGGTCCACGGACACTGGCTGCTGGTGCGGCTGGTCCGCATGTTCCCCCACGCCCCGTTCGCGCCCGACGCGCGCCGCACGCTGGCGCAGAGTCTCACCGCCGCCAACATTGCGCAGGAGGTGAAGTATCTCAACACCGAAGGCCGTAGTTCATTCGAGCGTCCTTATGGGCTGGCCTGGCTGCTGCAACTGGTCGCCGATCTGAAGGAATCTGACGATCCGGAAGCCCGTCAGTGGGGCGCTATTCTGCGCCCGCTCGAGCAGGCAGTCACCGCTCGTATCGCTTCCTGGCTGCCTAAACTCGAGCATCCGATTCGCGCCGGAGAGCACAACAACACGGCCTTTTCGATCGGCCTGATGCTCGACTACGCCCGTATCGCCGGCAACACGGAGTTCGGACGGCTGGTGGAATCGCGCGCGCGCGATTACTATCTGAAGGACCGGAATTGTCCGTTGGCTTACGAACCTTCGGGCGAAGATTTCCTCTCTCCCTGTCTGGCCGAAGCCGACGTGGTGCGCCGCATCCTGCCGCAGGCCGAATTCGCGCAGTGGTTCACGGCGTTCCTCCCCCACGTGGATCTGGAACCTACTCGAGTCATCGACGTCACCGACGGCAAGCTGGGCCACCTGGTCGGCCTGAACCTCAGCCGTGCCTGGATGCTCGAAGGCATCGTGTCGAAACTTCCCGCTTCCGATCCGCGCCCGAAGGCGCTCACCGCACTCGCCGGCAAGCTTCGTGAGACCGGCCTGGACAGCATCAAAGGCGAGCATTACGAGGCCGGGCATTGGCTGGGCAGCTACGCCGTCTACCTGGTGAGCCGCCGCGGCCTGCGCTGAAATCCGCGATGCGGGTCTTTTTGGCGCGGTGATCCGTATATCCGGTAGAATGACCGCCACGAGCTTGTACTTTTCGGCGCAGATCGCGGACGATCGCACGGCCCTGGCGCGAGGATTGCGGCGGCGCGACCCGGAGCTACTCGACGGGTTGATCGAGCAGTATCAGTATCGCCTCTTCCGCTATCTGCTCTACCTCACGTCCAGCCCGGAAACGGCGGAGGACCTGTTTCAGGAAACCTGGATCCGGGTACTCGACCGCGGCGATCAGTACGACGGGCGCTCGAAGTTCGAGACATGGCTGTTTGCCATCGCGCGCCACCTGACGATCGACCTGCATCGCCGCAAAGCTCCCCAGAGTCTGGACGCATTGACGGGCGACGACGAGTTTCCCGGCGCCGGCCCTTCGCCGCTCGACCTGTTCGCGCAGCAGGAGGCGCAGGCGGGCATGCAGGAATTGCTCGGCCGCTTGCCGGCGGTGTATCGCGAGGTGTTGCTGCTGCGGTTCCAGGAAGACCTGGGACTCGATGAGATCGCGGCCGTGGTTGGCTCGCCGCTGTCCACCGTGAAATCGCGTCTCTACCGCGGCCTCCGGGAGCTGCGGGAACTTGTCGAAGGGAGGCAGGGATGAACGGAGAGATGCACAGCAAGGCCGAACACCTCATCCTTCAGGAGCAGGTGGAGGGGATCGCGGACGCGGATCGGGTATGGCTCCAGCAGCACTTGGAAACCTGTCCGGCCTGCGCGCGCATCGCCGCGTCAACCGGCCAGGCACTGCGAGGGATGCGGGCGATCTCGGTACCGCTTCCGCCCGGACTCGCCGGCCGTGCCCAGATGCGCGTGTATCTGCGCGCCCGGGAGCGCGGGCCGAAGCGCGCCGGGTGGATGGTGTGGGCCGCCTGCGGAGCGTCGTGGGCGATGGGGATTGTGACAGCGCCGTATGTATGGCGCGGATTTCGATGGCTGGGCAGCTCGGCCGGCCTTCCGGATCTGGTCTGGAAGACGGGCTTCGGGCTGTGGTGGGCGGCCCCCGCATTGCTGGCGGTCGCGATTCTGTTGGCCGAGAAGTGGGGCAGGGAAGAGAGGACTGACGATGTCCGAATATAAGATTGCGGGTGATCCATTGAGCGAAAAGATGCGGCTGATCCGGTTTCGGATGAAGCGCGAGGAAGTCCGGTTCGCCGACGAGGTCCGGCTGGTGCCCCAATGGATTTGGTGGTTGATGGGTGCCCTGTACGGGCTCGCGCTGGTGGCGGCGATCGGGGCAAACCGGATGGGGATGATCGAAGATGGCGGCACGTGGCCGCCGGGGCACGACGCGCACCAGGGGATGCTGATCGTCGCGGCCCTGGTCACTGCGATCGCGATTCCAGTCACTGGCGTGATGGCGCTGATCGGCTATGTAAACCAGGATGCGACGCGCCGCGGGATGAATTCGACGCTGTGGACGCTGCTGGTGACCATGCTGCTGCCGGCATGGCTGTTGACGGGCTTTATCATTTACTTCCTGGTTCGAGAGCCGTTGCCGTATCACTGCGCCGGATGCGGCGCCATGGTGAGCGCGCGCTTCAACTACTGCCCGGGCTGCAAGTGCAATCTGAGGCCGACCTGCCAGCAGTGCAAGCGCGAAGTGGGCGATCGGGATCGCTACTGCCCCTTCTGCGGCTTCGAGGCCTGACGCATCACTGATTCAGCTTCTTTCGGATCGTCTGCTGTATCTCGCTCCGGCGGATTTCCTGGAGGTTTTGGTATTGTTCCGGTGTGAGAATCGATCTCACTTGAGGATCAGTCTGGTCATGCAGCGCCTTGACTTGAGCCAGCTTCTGCACCCTCGAGAGTGAGGTGTTGGCCTTGATCGCCTCCACCTTCGGCGCCTCTGCCCTGAGAATTGGAATGAGTTGGACCTTCTGTGCAGGCGTCAGATTCAGTTGTCTGGACAACTGCTCGAACTTCTGCATACCTTGGGCCTGCGCGCCTTGGGCCTGCGCGCCTTGGGCCTGCGCGCCTTGGGCCTGCGCGCCTTGGGCCTGCGCGCCTTGGGCCTGCGCACCTTGCGTTGACAGGAACCATACGAGCAGAGTGAGAACTGCGACGAGAATGCCTCGTTTCATAGCTGCTCCTCCCCCTACTGAAGAGGACGCGATCGAGGGGAGTCCGGACGCAGAAACGTTTTGCGACACGGCTGCGGCAGGCGATAATCGAAAGACGCACCTGCTTCGCTAACCGTCATGAGTCGACTTCGCTCTTCACATCAGCGGTACCTGGCATTTGTCCAGGACTACAAGCACCGGCGTCTCGACGAAATCGCCGAAGCGGGTGAGAAGCAGAAGCGCCTCGAAGACCCGGCGAAAAACGGCGCGGACGGGAAGGCGGCGGAATCGCGGAGCAAGCCTCGCGGCAAACGGCGCGAGTACCTGCGAGAATACGTCCGCTGGCTGTGGCCCCATCGCTACGCGGTCGGCGCCCTCTTCGTTCTCGCATTGATGGCCGCGGGGCTGCAGATGGTGGAACCGCTCTTCATGCGTTTCATCGTCGACCGCGTGCTCCTGAATACCGGCCTGGACCAGGCGGCGCGGCTCGCCCGCCTCAATCGCGCCGGCGCGCTGTTTCTCACGCTCATCATCGTCTCCAACCTGATCAACGCCCTGAAGGACTACCGCCAACGACTGGTGAACACGCGGGTCATGCTGGTGCTCCGGCGGTCGTTATTCGACCGCTTGCTGCACCTCCCATTGCCGAAGCTGTGGGACATGAAGACCGGGGGCATCCTATCCCGGCTCACGGGCGACATCGACACGACGACCGGGCTCCTGCAGTTGGCCATCATTTCGCCATCCATCTCGACCATCCGCCTGCTCATCGCCGTGGGCGTGCTGATCGCGCTGAACGGGCGCCTGGCGCTGACGGCCCTGGCCATCATCCCGGGTATCATGGCGATCAGCTTTATCTCCGCGCGGCGCATCCGGCCCATCTACCGTTCGCTCCGCAAGGACGCGGAACTGATTGATGGCCGCGTGGGCGAAACATTCTCGGGGATTCGCGTGGTGCGGGCGTTCCGCCGCGAAATCCAGGAACTGCTCGACTACATGCGCGGCCGCCACACCATGCTGCGCAAGGAACTCTTCGCCCAGCGGCGCGAGCTGGTCATCTGGACATCCTGGAACCTGCTGATG
The DNA here is from genome assembly GCA_041484525.1 of Bryobacteraceae bacterium. GTDB lineage: Bacteria > Acidobacteriota > Terriglobia > Bryobacterales > Bryobacteraceae > JBGPHT01. The sequence goes on from JBGPHT010000111.1 coordinate 21,256, forward strand.
GGAAGCGTCACCGTGGTGATCGTCTGGTACGGCGGCTATCTGGCGCTCCGCGGCATCGCCTCCATCGGCGACATCATGGCGTTCCAGTGGTACACGTTCATGATGCTGAACCCCGTTTGGAACATCGTCAATTCCTTCTCCGAGCTGCAGCGGTCGCTGGCGGCGATGGAGCGCGTGTTCGAAGTGCTGGAGATGGCAGACGACAAGCCCGACAGTCTCGATGCTCGCGACGCGCCGCGCATCGTCGACGAGATCCGGTTCGAAAATGTCGAGTTCGAGTATCGCGAGGGTAGGCCCGTGGTTCGCGACTTCGACGTCGCCGTGTCCGGCGGATCGGTCGTCGCCCTGGTAGGCCGGAGCGGTGCCGGGAAGACCACGGTGACCGATCTGGTGGCCCGTTTTCACGACACCACGAGCGGACGAATCCTGCTCAACGGCAGCGACGTCCGCGATTTTCGCCTGCGGAGTTATCGCGGCCTGCTGGCCATCGTTCAACAAGACGTCTTCCTGTTCGATGGATCGATTCGCGACAACATCGCCTATGGCCGCCACGATGCGTCCGGCGCCGAGGTCGAAGACGCCGCCCGCCGCGCCAATGCGCACGAGTTTATCGTCAAGCTTCCGGAGGAATACGAGACCGTGGTCGGCGAGCGCGGCGTCAAGCTCTCGGGCGGGCAGCAACAACGGCTGGCCATCGCGAGGGCGATCCTCGCCTCTCCCCAAATCCTCATCCTCGACGAGGCCACCAGCAACCTGGACACGGAAAGCGAGCAACTCATTCAGGCGTCGATGGCCGACCTGCTTGCCGGTCGAACCACCTTCGTGATTGCGCATCGCCTCTCCACCGTCCGCCGCGCCAACCTGATCCTGCTGATGGAAGACGGGCGCATCGTCGAGCGTGGGACTCACGAGGAGCTCATGCGTGCCCGCGGGGTCTACCACGGTATGGTCGTTCGCCAGATGGAATCTCACGGCCAAAGCGAAGAGGTGCTGCGCTGACCGCGCAGCGTTAGAATTCATTACAGCGGGCCTGGCTGTAACCTTTTCATGCCAGACAGCGTTACCAATGGAGAGGCACAGGTAGACCGATGAAGTGGACCATTCTGGCAAAAGCGGCTCGTGTGGCGGGGATTTCGCTTCTCCCGCTGCTGGCGTTTGGGGCGAACGAGCGCTCCTGCTGGCTGCGCGACGGGGCTGCGCCCGCGCCTTCCACGGCATATGTTCTTTGCGAACAAGGCGCCATTTGGGCCACGACCGATAACGGCAAGACGTGGGTGGCGCGCGATACCAAGGCCCCGCAGCGCCTACGCGCCTTCGCGTTCCTGGATGCGAATCGCGGCCTGACCATCGGGGACGGCGGCACGATGCTGGCTACCGCCGACGGCGGCAAGACGTGGGCGCCGCGCGATCCGGGCACCAAGGAACACCTCCTGGATATCGCGTTCGTGGGCGAATCGGGATGGGTGGCCGGATACCAGGGTTTGATTCTGCATACGAGCGATGGCGGCAAAACCTGGGAGAAGCAGAAGACCGGCACTACGCAGACGCTCGAGAGCATCTCCTTCCTGGATGCGAATCACGGGTGGGCGATCGGGTGGGCCGGCACCATCATGCGCACCCAGGACGGCGGCAAGACGTGGGAGGGCATCAAGACCAATGCCGCCTTGTGGTCGCTGAGCTCGGTCTATTTCAAGGATGCGAGCAACGGCTGGATCGTCGGGTTTGCCGGCCAGATTCTGCGCAGCAAGGACGGCGGACTTACCTGGACGGCGCAGAAGAGCCCGGTCAGCGGCTGGCTGACCTCGGTCAGTTTCGATGCCAAGGGGCGCGGCTGGATCACGCACGATGACGGGTTCCTGGTGAGCGCAGACGGCGGCGAAACGTGGACCACGCAGAATACCGAGGGCCGCTATTTCCTGGCGCGCCTGGTGCGTGTGAACGATTCCCTGTGGGCCATCGGGCAGTCGACGGTGCTGCGGCAGGTGGACCAGAAGTGGCAGAGGATCGAGCAACTGAAGCTGGGGGGCATCGCCTCAGGCACCGGGGAAGGCGCCACACCGAACCCTACTGGCAAGTAGGCGGCCCGGCGCCCATCCGGATTCCTTCACAGCTACTAGAAGTTGTACAGCAGCGTCCCCAAGGGAGCTTCCGCCGGTCCGCCGGCCGTCACGGCGGCTTCGCCTTCGGGGCTGAGTTGGCGATAGTAGATTCCCGTGTCGCCCAGGTAGACTTCGAGCTCCGAGGGGCGGGGAAGAGTGCCCTGAATCAGCGCTTCCGAGAGCGGATCCTCGATGTACTTCTGCAGCGCGCGGCGCAGCGGGCGGGCGCCGTAGCTGCGGTCGGCACAGGTCTTCTCGAGGATGTATTTCGCGGTGTCCGAGCCCAGCCGGATCTTCACCTGCTTGGCCACCAGGTTCAGATTGATCTGGTCCACCATCAGGTCGATGATCTTGATCAGGTCGTTGTCCGCCAGGGAGCTGAACAGGATAATCTCGTCGAGGCGGTTCAGGAACTCGGGATTGAACGCCTTCTTCACCTCGCTCCGCACCATTTCTTCGATCTTGCCCGGGATGCCTTCGCCGGCAGGCGCCGAGAAGCCCAGGTGGCCGCGCTTCTCGAGGAAACGCGCGCCCAGGTTCGAAGTCATGATCAGGATGGTGCTCTTGAAATCCACCTGATTCCCAAGGCCGTCGGTCAACTGGCCGTCCTCGAACACCTGCAGCAGGATGTTATAGATGTCCGGGTGCGCCTTCTCGATCTCATCCAGCAGGATGATCGAGTACGGGTTGCGCTTGACGCGCTCGGTGAGCTGGCCGCCCTCTTCGTAGCCCACGTATCCCGGGGGCGAGCCGATGAGCTTCGAAACCGAGTGCTTCTCCATGTACTCCGACATGTCGAACCGTACCAGGCTCTTCTCGCTGCCGAACAGGAACCCGGCGAGAGCGCGCGCCACTTCCGTCTTGCCCACGCCCGTCGGGCCCAGGAATAGGAACGAACCGGCCGGCCGGCTGGTGGATTTCAGTCCGGCGCGCGAGCGGCGAATGGCCCGAGCCAGCGCCGAAATCGCCTTCTCCTGGCTGATCACCCGCTTGTGCAGCTCGTCTTCGATGCGCAGCAGCTTGGTGATTTCCTCTTCCTTAATAGAGGTCATGGGGACGCCGGTCCAGCGCGCCACCACGTCTTCGATATCGTCCTTCGTCACGCAGCCCGTCGAGGAGTCGTCCAGGTTGTACTTCTCCCGGAGCTGCCGCATGTTCTCGCGCTCCTTGCGCTCCTCGTCGGAGTAGAAGCGCGCCTTCTCGAATTCGTGGTTCGCGATGGCGTTCTCCATGCGGTGCACGATGAACTTGATCCGCTTCTGGATGTCGGCCAGGTCGGCCGGCAGCGTGGTCTGCCGCAGCTTCACGCGCGCGCCCGCCTCGTCGATCAGGTCGATCGCTTTGTCCGGCAGGTAGCGGTCGGGAATGTAGCGGCTCGAAGTGTAGACCGCGGTCTCGATGGCCTCGTCGGTGTACGCCACGGCGTGGAACTTCTCGTAGCGGTCTTTGATTCCGAACAGAATCTTGATGGCGTCGCTCTCGTTGGGCGGCGGCACCTTCACGGCCTGGAAGCGCCGCTCGAGCGACCGGTCCTTCTCGATCGACTTGCGGAACTCGGCCGGCGTGGTGGCGCCGATGCACTGGATCTCGCCGCGCGACAGCGCCGGCTTCAGAATGTTGGCCGCGTCGAGCGAGCCCTCGGCGGAACCCGCGCCCACCAGCGTATGCAGCTCGTCGATGAAGATGATGGCGTTCTGGTTCTCCATCAGCTCCTTCATGATGGTCTTGAGCCGCTCTTCGAACTGGCCGCGGTACTTGGTGCCGGCGACGATGAG
>JBGPHT010000112.1:0-24939 GCA_041484525.1 Bryobacteraceae bacterium
GCGCGACTGGCTCAACTGCTGTAACTCCGATAGCTGCTCAACACTTAAGGCCAACTTGGGAAGCCGGGTCTTGCCTGCCATGTCTCAGCATAGCAGGAAACAATTCATTACGGTTATGTTTTGGTGAAACGATATACTAGTATAGAGAACTACGACAGACCGCGGCCCGGCTGGATAGCTTTGGCCCGGAATCGGCGGCGCCGCTTGCCATTCGACGATGTCCTCGGGCGAGTCGAGGGTGGTGTCGATCCAGCGTCGCCACGGGCCGCCGCCGGCCGGCAGCTCGTACTCGATGGGCTCCCAATACGCGTTCAGAATCAAGTGGAAGAGCAGCTTCTCTTTCTGCAGCTCTGCGCTGAACGCCAGGCTGTGCGACCAGGAGTTCCAGTCCGGCTGATTGAGTTTTACGCCATGCCAGGCCTTGTTCGCCTGGCGCAAGAATTCGTTCAGACTCACGCGCTCGCGCTCCGCATCCGGGTCGCGCAAGAGGCGGCGCGCGATCAGCAGACGCGCGAACCGGTGCAGGCCGGCATGCGTTTCGAGCAGTGTCCAATCGAACCAACTGGTCTCGTTTCCTGGCAGTAGGCGTTGTTGTTGCCGCGCTGCGTGCGCCGCGCCTCGTCGCCCATCCCAATCATGGGCACACCCAGCGAAAGCATGGTGAATGTCAGGTAGTTCTTCACCTGCCGGCTGCGCAGTTTCTCGATCTCGGGGTCATCGGTCGGGCCCTCCCAGCCGCAGTTCCAGCTTCGATTGTCGTTCGAGCCGTCACGGTTCCCTTCGCCGTTGGCTTCGTTATGCTTCCCGTCGTAGGAGACGAGATCATTGAGCGTGAAGCCGTCGTGGCAGGTGACGAAATTGATGCTCTGCTCCGCCTCGCGCTCCTCATGGCCGTAGGTATCGGGGCTGCCGAGAAACCGGTCGGCAACTCGCGCCACCGAGTCGTCTTCGCCGCGGAAGAAGGCGCGGACGTCGTCGCGAAACCGTCCGTTCCACTCCTTCCAGATATCGCCGACGAAACTGCCCACCTGGTACAGGCCGGCGGCATCCCACGCCTCGGCGATGAGCTTCGTGCCTGCGAGCGCCGGGGCCGACTCGATATCCCACAGCACCGGCGGGTTCGCCATCGGTTGGCCGGAAGAATCGCGCGCCAGAATCGACGCCAGATCGAACCGGAAGCCATCCACGTGCATCTCCTCCACCCAGTAGCGGAGGCTGTCCAGGATCATGCGGCGGACAATCGGATGGTTCGCGTTGAGCGTGTTCCCGGTGCCGCTGTAGTTGGCGTAACGCGCGCGATTCGGTTCGAGGGTGTAATAGGCGCTGTTGTCCAACCCTCGAAAACACAGGGTCGGACCGCGGTGGTCGCCTTCCGCGGTGTGGTTGAAAACGACGTCGAGAATGATCTCGATGCCCGCGCGATGCAGCGCTCTGACCATGTCGCGAAACTCGTCCACCGGGCCGAGGGGATCGGGGCGCGAGCTGTACGCATGGTGCGGCGCGAAGAACGAGACCGGCGCGTAGCCCCAGTAGTTGGTCCGGCCGGGCGGGCAATCCTGGGCATCGAACTGGAACATAGGCAGCAGTTCGACGGCGGTGATGCCGAGTTCTTGAAGATACGGAATCTTTTCCATCAAACCGGCATATGTCCCGCGCGACTTCTCGGCGACCCCGGAACTGGGATGGCGCGCGAAACCGCGCACGTGCATTTCGTAAATGATGGTGCGGGAGGACGGCCGGTGGAGCGGCACGTCGCCTTCCCAATCGTAGGCGCGCGGATCCACCACCACGCTCTTCATCGCGGTCGCGGCGTTGTCCCCGGGAAGGCGTGCAGCTTCGCGACTGTAGTTTTTGGGAACCACAACTCCGCGACCATACGGATCGAGGAGTACCTTGCCGGGATCGAACCGCATACCGTTCGCGGCATCGGACGGTCCCTCGACCCGATATCCGTAGAGCTGTCCCGGCTTCAGGCCCGGCACGAATAAGTGCCAGTAATGATACGTGCGGTGGGCTGCGGGATCGATTCGAATTGCGCGCGGGCCGGGGATCGTCTTCGCGGTCGAACAACAGCAGTTCCACACCGGAAGCGTGACGCGAGTAGAGGCTGAAATTGACGCCGCCGGGAAACATCGCGGCGCCGATGGGCGAGCTTCGGCCGGAGTTTTCGACCGGCTTGCCGTCGTCGGGTTTGGCTGGCTCACAAACGGCGCTATCGAGTATGGCCGACACGGCTTACTTCCTTCCCAACAGCTCTCTGGCTGCCGACGCCACTCGGTCAGGCTCGAACCCGAAGTGCCGCTGGAGTTCCTTGAGCGGCGCCGACGCCCCGAAAGTTTTCATCCCGATGATGCGGCCCGACGTGCCGACGTATCGCTCCCATCCGAAAGTCGAGGCCTGCTCCACCGCCACCCGCGCCCAAACATCTGGCGGCAGCACACTGTCCCGATACTCCTGCGGCTGGTGATCGAAGATATCCCAGGACGGCATCGAGACCACACGCGAGCGGATGCCCTCGGCCATTAGGTTCTCGTGCGCCTGCACCGCGAGGCTGACTTCACTGCCGGTCGCGATGAGGATCACCTCGGGTTTGCCGCCCGGAGCGTCGGCCAGCACGTAAGCGCCGCGCGCAACACCGGACGCGGGCGCATACCGGCTGCGGTCGAGCGTCGGCAGCGGCTGGCGGGACAGCGCCAGAACAGCCGGCTCGTGGCGCAGTTGCACGATGTAGCGGTAGGCCTCGACGACTTCGTTGGCGTCACCGGGCCGCAGCACGACCAGCCCCGGGATGGCGCGCAACGACGCGAACTGCTCCACCGGCTGGTGCGTCGGACCGTCTTCACCATCTCCCATCGCATCATGTGTGAAAACGAAAATGGTGGGCAGTTCCATCAGCGCCGACAGGCGAAGGGCGGGCCGCAAGTAATCGCTGAAGATGAAGAAGGTGGCGCCGAACGGCCGCAGTTTAGAAAGCGAGAGCCCATTGACAATCGCCGCCATGGCGTGCTCGCGGATGCCGAAGTGGATAGTCTTTCCGCCCGGCGAGTCAGCTTGAAAATCTCCCGCCCCCGGATACGTCAACAGGGTCTTATTCGACGGACCCAGATCGGCCGAGCCTCCGAGGAACCAGGGAATATTCTGCGCCAGCACGTTCAGCACCTTGCCCGAGGCATCCCGCCCGGCGATGCCCTTCGCATCGGCCGGGAAGACGGGGAGGTTGCGGTCCCAACCGTCCGGCAGTTCGCGCCGCTGCATGCGGTCGATCTCATTCGCGAGTTCGGGGTACAAGGCGCGGTACGCAGCGAAGAGCTCCATCCACTGGCGCCGCGCCTGCGCCCCCATTGCGCCAACGCCCGCCGCGAAGTGTTCGTACACACTCTCGGGCACGAAGAACTTCGCCTCCTCGGGCCATCCGTAGCTGCGCTTCGTCAGGCGAACCTCTTCATCGCCCAGCGGTTCGCCGTGCGCCGCCGGAGTGTCCTGCTTGTGCGGCGAACCGTAGCCGATGTGGCTATCGATGATGATGAAGGTGGGCCCGCCCTGAGTATTCCGGAAGACCTCGAGCGCGTGCTCGATGCGATCGACATCGTTGGCATCGCCGATCCGCAGAACGTTCCACCCATACGCCAGAAATCTCGCGGCCACGTCCTCTGTAAAGGTGATGTTGGTGTGCCCTTCGATCGTGATGTGGTTGTTGTCGTAGATCCAACAGAGGTTGTCGAGGCCCAGGTGGGCGGCGAGTGACGCCGCCTCCGAAGCCACGCCCTCCATTATGCAGCCGTCTCCGCAAACGGCGTAGGTGTGGTAGTCGAAGATCTCGAAGCCGGTCTCATTGAACCGGTTCGCCAGCCACTTTTCCGCCATCGCCATGCCGACGCTGGTTGCCACGCCTTGGCCCAGCGGACCGGTGGTGGTCTCGACGCCCGAGACCCAGTGATACTCGGGATGCCCGGGAGCGCGGCTGCCGAATTGGCGGAACCGGCGGATATCATCGAGCGTCACCGAGGGCCGTCCCAGAATTTCGTATTCGGCATCCACTGCCTGTGTCCGCGACAGATGCAGCACCGGCCACAGCAGCATCGAAGCGTGGCCATTCGACAGCACGAACCGGTCGCGGTTGGGCCAGATGGGGTCCTGCGGATCGAAGCGCATCACGCGGTTCCAGATGGTGTAGACCAGCGGCGCGAGCGCCATCGGCGTACCCGGGTGTCCCGACTTGGCCTGCTCCACCGCGTCTATCGAAAGCGTGCGGATGGTGTTGATGCAGAGTTGATCCAACTCCACGTCTGTCAGTGGTTCGGCTACCTGGGTGACGCTCATCGCTCTCTCCTTGCTGCGTTATTGGCCGATCGGCTGCCCTTCGAGGGCGGTTACTTTAAGCGAGGCGGCGCAGGTGCCGCTCGGCTTGACTGAACCGGGCCGACAAGAAAGTCTCGACGAACGTCCCAGGCCACCGACGGCCCCACGGTCCGGCCACCCATACAGATCAGGTTCATGTGGTCGTCCTCGACCCCCTGACGGGCCGAGAAGTGGTCGTGGATGAGCGCGGCGCGGACGCCCGGAATCTTGTTGGCACACACCGAAGCACCCACGCCGCTGCCGCAGATGGCCACGCCGCGCTGCACCTTTCCGGAGGCCACGGCCAAAGCGAGCAGGATGACGAAGTCGGGATAGTCGTCGCCCGGAGTCCAATCGTGGGCGCCGAAATCGACGACCGTGTGCCCCGCCATCCGGAGCGTGACCATCAGTTCTTCCTTCAAACAGAACCCGCCGTGATCGGTGGCGATTCCAATGCGCATGTCAGTGCCCTCCCGGATATCCGGCGGTAAGCTGTCCGGCGGCGGCGCGGTCCGCCAGCAGCACGGCGTGGTCGCGGTTGACCCGCCCCGCCGGGATCGACACCTCGGCGTCGATCAGGCGGCTCAGCAGATCCACTTTCGCGCCGCCGGTCACGACCCACAGGATCACGCGGGAGCGATTGACGATCGGGTACGTCAACGTCATCCGCCGCCGGCCCTCGTAGACTCCAGTCAGCGCCACGTCGGCGTCGGTGACGTAAAGAACCGAATCTCCCGGCACGAGTGAAGCGGTGTGGCCGTCGGGCCCGAGACCCAAATGAACCAGGTCGAGCACGGGCGGCGATCCGGCGAGGTCGGCGAGAGTCTCGGCGTAGCGCTCGGTCGCGGTTTCGAGATCGGGCCATTCCACGGGCATGGCATGAATCTGCTCGGGACGCAGCGGGGCGTGATCGAGCAGGCTCTCGCGCAAGTGAGTGAGGTTGCGATCCTTGTGTCCGGCGGGGGCCACGCGCTCGTCCACCTGCACCACATGCACATCCGCCCACGGCATGTCTCGGGCTGCCAGCACGTGAAACATGCGCCACGGGGTATGACCGCCGCTCACTGCCATGACGAAGCGGTCGCGCGCGGCGACCGCCGCCCATGCCTCCGCGGAGATGATCGCAGCCGCCCTTTGCGCGACTGCTTCGGGATCGACAAGCACTTCAGTCTTCATAAGAGCGCCTCCAGTTCATGCTCGTTTCCCGCGTTCCAGCGCGTTGGCGTTCGAAGGCCCCTCCGCCTCCGACATGGTCGGCGACCGCAATGTTGGGATTTGAACGATGTCCTTCGAGAAAAATAGGTCGAGCGTCCAATCCAGCGCGATGCGAACCTTCTTTTGCGGGCCCGGAAGCTTGCTCAGATAGATGGCGCGCCAGAGCCACCACGCGATGATCCCGGAGAACCGCACGCCGAATATTTCCGCCACGCCGGTATGCCGGCCGATGGAGGCAAGCAGGCCGATCGTCTTGAAGCGGAACGGCCGTGGAGGCTGGCCGCGCATCGTCGCCACTATGTTCTTGGCGAGCACGGCGGCCTGGCGGGTGGCGTGCCGAGCAGTGGGCGGACAGAACTTGCCGGGCTTCAGGACATCCGGCACGAACGCACAATCGCCGAGCGTCCACACGCCGGGCCACCCCGGCACTTGCAGACACTCATTCGCCAGAATGCGGCCCCGCTCGATGGCGCATGGCAAACGTGACAACAGCGGTGACGGTGTAATACCGGCAGTCCACACGACGGTCCGGACCTCGATTGTCGTACCATCACTGAGTGTCAGTTCCTTACCGTCGTAACTGGTGACGGCGGTCTGCACGTGGATCTCGACTCCGCGTCGTGCGAGCTGTTGCTGGGCGTAGCGGCCAAGGCTTTCGCCCAACTCCGGGAGAATCGCATGGCCCGCCTCGACCAGGACCACCCGCAGCATGTCCTCTCTCAGGTTGGGATAGAACCGGATCGCTTCGCGCAGAAGATCGTTCACGGCGCCTACCGTCTCTGTGCCGGCGAAACCGCCGCCCGCCACGACCATGGTCAGCATCGCCTTGCGCTCCGTTTCGTACGGACAGTTGTCAGCTACGTCCATCGCTTCGATGATGCGGTTCCGCAGCAGGATGGCGTCGCCCAACGTCTTCATGGTCAGGGCATGCGCTTCGACGCCGGGCGTGCGGTAGAAGTTCGTTACCGCCCCGAGGGCCAGCACGAGATGGTCGTAGGCCACGTCGAACGCGCGCGCCGGACCGGGATGCACGACGCGGACCTGTTTCCTGATGAGGTCGATGGACTCGACGTCGACAACCAACAGACGAGTGCGGCGCAGCATTTTCCGCAGCGGCCGCACGACGTCGGTGACGGAAACGTCGCTCCCCGCAACCTCGTGGAGCATAGGCGTAAAGAGAACGAAATTCTCTTTGGCCACTAATAAGATCTCAACATCTGAAACTCCGGCGAGGCGCTTCTCCAGATGCTGGGCTGTATAAGCCCCCGCGAAGCCGCCGCCGAGAATCAGGATCCGCGTCACGCTGTCTGCACCACCCCGCCCACCGGCTCCTGCTCCACCACCGGGTTATGCCAGCCCCCGGGCGGAACCACTCTCTGCGCCGCCTCCTCAGGCCCCCAGTTGCCGGGTTCGTAATCGTATACCGGCGTGTTCGCCTTCAGCACCGGATCGACGATGCGCCACGCCTCTTCGACATAATCTTCGCGGGCAAACAGCGTGGAATCTCCCGCCATGGCATCTCCCAACACGCGCTCATAGGCGTCCATCTCGCCCGCGCGCGGGTGCTGGCTCGCCAGCATTTCCACCTCCTGTCCGGCCGTTTCCTGCCCTGGAGCAATCACCATCATGCTCAGCGCGATGGTCGTCTCCGGACTGATTCGCATGCGTATATGGTTCTGCGTCAGATCAGCAGAGGAAAAGACTCCCGGCGGGCGGCGAAGCCGGACCACGATTTCCGTACACGTAACCGGCAGGCACTTTCCCGCGCGGATATAGAACGGAACACCCTGCCATCGCCACGAATCGATTTCCAGCCGCATCGCCGCGAAGGTCTCCATCCGGGAATCCGGCGCCACGCCCTTCTCGCTGCGGTATCCGCGGAACTGCCCGCGCACCAGGTCGTGCTCGGCCACGGGCGGAATGGCTTTCAGGACTTGAACCTTTTCATCACGTACGGATGCGCTGTCGGTCCGGGCCGGCGGCTCCATCACCAGGTTGGTGAGGATCTGGAAGAGGTGATTCTCGATGACGTCGCGGACGGCGCCGGTCCGATCGTAAAACTCGCCCCGCCCCTGGATGCCGAAGTCCTCCGCCATGGTGATCTGCACGCTCTCCACCTGGTTGCGATTCCAAATGGGGTCGAGAAACGAGTTCGCGAAACGGAAGTAGAGCATGTTATGCACGGGCCGCTTCCCCAGGTAATGATCGATGCGGAAGATGTCGTCCTCCGGAAATGTTCCCAGAAGGATGCGATTCAGTTCGCGCGCCGAAGCTAGGTTGGTCCCGAACGGCTTCTCCACGATGACCCGGGCGTTTTTGCCACAGCCCGATTTCCCGAGTTGCTCGACGACCAGCCCGAACAGCACCGGCGGGATCGCGAGGTAGTGCGCCGGCCGCGTCGCCGTGCCGAGTTCTTTGCGGATCGCCTGAAACGTGGCGGCGTCCTGATAGTCGCCATCGACGTAGCGCAGCAAGCCGCACAGCTTGTCGAAAGCCTCGCGATCGATGCCGCCGTGCTTCTCGACGCTCTCCTGCGCGCGCGCCCGCAACTGGTCGACGTTCCAACCGGCCTTGGCAACGCCGATGACGGGCACGTTCAGGTGGCCGCGCTTCACCATCGCCTGTAGCGAGGGGAAGATTTTCTTGTAGGCAAGGTCGCCGGTGGCGCCAAAGAACACCAGCGCGTCGGATGCGGCTTCGCTCATGGCTACTTCCCCGCCACTTTCTCGCGGTGCCCGCCGAACTGGTAGCGCATCGCCGACAACAATTTGTCCTGGTAGTCGGATTCGCCGCGAGAACTGAAGCGCTCGTAGAGCGCGGCGGACAGAACCGGCACTGGCACAGCCTCGTCGATAGCAGCCTTGATCGTCCAACGTCCTTCGCCCGAATCCGAGACATGGCCCGCGAACGACGCCAGGTCGCTGTCTTCCGCCAAGGCGGCCGCGGTCAAGTCCAGTAGCCATGAGGCGATCACGCTGCCGCGACGCCACACTTCCGCGATGTCCCGCAAGTTCAGGTCGTACTGATAATGTTCTGGGTTACGCAGTGGCGTCGTTTCCGCATCGGCAGCATGTTCCTGTTGGCCGACGTTGGCGTCGCGCAGAACACCCAGTCCCTCCGCATAGGCGGCCATGAGGCCGTACTCGATTCCGTTGTGGACCATCTTGACGAAGTGGCCGGCGCCGTTCGGTCCGCAGTGCAAGTAGCCCTGCTCGGCGGTGCCGCCAATTTTCTCGCGGCCCGGCGTGCGCGGAATCTCACCTACCCCCGGCGCCAGAGTTTTCAGAATCGGATCCAGGTGCTGGACGGTATCCTTCTCACCGCCGATCATCATGCAGTAACCGCGCTCCAGGCCCCACACACCGCCGCTCGTCCCCACGTCCATATAATGGATGCGCTGCTTCGCGAGCTCCTTGGCGCGACGGATATCATCGACGTAGTAGGAATTGCCGCCGTCGATCAGAATGTCGCCTGCATCGAGGTAAGGCTCGATCTCCGCGATCGTCTTGTCCACAACTCCCGCCGGCACCATCAGCCACACGGCCCGCGGCTTCGTCAGCTTCTTGACCAGGTCCCCGAGATCGGCGGCTCCCTCGGCCTTCTCGTCGACCAGCTCTTCCACAGCTTTCGGCGATAAGTCGAAGACCACGCAGCGGTGCCCTCCCTTGAGAAGCCGCCGCACCATGTTGGCTCCCATTCGTCCCAGACCGACCATTCCCAGTTGCATGTGTGTCTCCTCTTCCATCATGCGGCTTCCCTGAGCTGTCGATAGCGGCGGATCAGATCGTTAGTGGAACTGTCGTGGCCGAGCGGCGTGTCGCTCTCGAGTTCGGGGATGATACGCTGCGCCAGCGCCTTCCCCAGCTCGATGCCCCACTGGTCGAACGAATTGATTTGCCAGATTGTGCCCTGCGTGAAGACGCTGTGTTCGTAGAGCGCGACCAGCTTGCCTAGCGTTTCCGGCGTGAGCCGCTCCGCGAGAATGGTGTTCGACGGCCGATTGCCTTCGAACACCCGGTGCGGCACTAGCGAATCGGGCGTGCCTTCGTCCTTGACCTGCTTGCGTTTCTTACCGAAGGCCAGCGCCTCGGTTTGCGCGAAGACGTTCGCCAGAAGCATGTCGTGTTGCCGGCCAATCGGGTTGAGCGCCTGGCCGAACGCGATAGAGTCGCAAGGGATGAGCCTGGTCCCCTGGTGGATCAACTGGTAGAACGAATGCTGTCCGTTGGTCCCGGGCTCGCCCCAGTAGATGGGCCCCGTGTTGCAGCTAACCTGGGCGCCATCGAGCGTGACGTGCTTGCCGTTGCTCTCCATCGTCAACTGCTGCAGATAGGCCGGGAACCGCTTCAGGTACTGCTCGTAAGGCAATACCGCAACCGTCTGCGCGCCGAAAAAGTCGTTGTACCAGACGGCCAGGAGCCCCGTCAGAACTGGAAGATTGCGCTCGAACGGCGCGTTGCGGAAGTGCTCGTCCATCTGGTGAAAGCCATGCAGCATGGCGCGGAAATGATCCGGGCCGATGGCCATGATCGTCGACAAGCCGATGGCCGAGTCCATGGAGTAGCGCCCGCCAACCCAGTCCCAGAACTCGAACATGTGGGCGGTATCGATCCCGAACTTCGCCACTTCCGAGGCGTTCGTCGAGACGGCTACGAAATGCCGGGCGATCGATTGTTCGTCGCCCCCCAGACCCGCGAGCGACCACTCCCTAGCCGTGCGAGCATCCGTCATGGACTCAAGCGTCGTGAAAGTTTTCGAAGACACGATGAAGAGGGTCTCGGCCGGGTCGAGATCGCGCACCGCCTCGCGGATGTCGGTGCCATCGATATTCGAAACGAAGCGGAACGTCATGCCGCGATCGCTGTAATGTCGAAGCGCTTCGTAGGCCATGACCGGTCCGAGGTCGGAACCGCCGATCCCGATGTTGATGACGTTGCGAATGCGTGCGCCCGTGTGCCCTTTCCAATCGCCGCTGCGGACGCGGTTGCAGAAGCCGGTCATCTTGTCGAGCACGGCGTGGACTTCGGGCACGACGTTGCGGCCGTCCACCACGATGGATGTCCCTCGCGGCGCGCGCAGCGCCACATGCAGGACAGCGCGCTGCTCCGTGACGTTGATCTTCTCCCCATTGAACATCGCGGCAATTCGGTCTCGCAGTCCGGATTCGTCGGCCAGTTGAACCAGGAGCTTCAGCGTTTCGTCCGTGATGCGATTCTTCGAATAGTCGAGGTAGATGCCCAGAGCCTCGGCCGTCAATCGCTCGCCGCGTGTCGGGTCTTGCTTGAACAACTTCCGGAGATGCAACTTCCGGACCTTCTTATGGTGGGCTTCGAGAGCCTTCCACGCTGGACGTTCGACAGCCGGACTAATGGTGAGTGGTTCCGCGAGTACTTCCATCCTGCGCTCCTTCTACCCGGCCTTGCGCACGGACTGGCTGAGTGCGCCGCATTTCGACTCGATCACGCCCATCAGGTCATTCCACGATTTGACGAACGACCTGGCGCCTTCCTGCTGAAGTTGGGCCGCCAGCGCATCCACGTCGATGCCGGCTTTGGCAAACTGCTCCAGGACTTCTTCGCAGTCGCCGCCGTCCGCCGGCAGCAGCGCGCCGAGGTCAGTGTGCTCGGCGAGTGCCTGCAGCGTGCCCTCGGGCATGGTGTTCACCGTGAACGGCGCCGCCAGTGCTTTGACGTACAGAATGTCGGACGCTTGCGAGTCCTTGGTCCCCGTGCTGGCCCACAACAGCCGCTGCGGACGTGCGCCGGCATTGTAGATGCGCTGCCACCGCGGCGAGCTGAGCAGAGTGCGATACGCCTGATAGGTGCGTTTGGCGATGACGATGCCCAGCCGATTGCGCAGTGCCGGCGGCGCCTTCTCCGCCACCGCCACATCCCAGCGACTGATGAATACCGAAGCGACGGAACCGACATTGGGATTGAGCCCGGCATCGAGCCGCCGGTCGATGCCCCGTAGAAACGCCTCGGCGGCCGCCAGGTATTGCTCGCGCGAAAAGAGGAGCGTCACGTTGACGGGCACGCCCGCAAAGATCGCCTCCTCGATGGCGGGCAGTCCTTCTTTTGTGCCCGGGATCTTGATGAGCAGGTTCGGCCGTCCCGCCCGCCCGGATAGTTCTTTGGCCGCGCGCAGGGTGCTCTCCATGTCGTAGGCGAGCAGCGGCGAGACCTCGAGCGACACCCACCCATCCACGCTGTTCGTCCGCGCGTGGACCGGTCGGAACAAGTCGGCCGCGCGCGTGAGGTCCTCGATCGCCAGGTCGAAGAAGAGCGCCTCGCCGGATTTTCCCTTCCCCAGCGCGGCGCGTATCGCGGCATCGTAAGAGGAACTGTTCTTGATGGCGTGGTCGAAGATCGTCGGGTTCGACGTGAGCCCTGTTACCGACAACCCGTCGATGTAGCGCACGAGCGTGCCGCTGTCCAGCAGGTCGCGCGTGATGTTATCGAGCCAGATGCTCTGGCCCAGATCGTGGAGCAGTTGTGTAGCTTTCATGGCGTAGTTTCCCGTCACGTGGCCCGCGAAAAATGGGCGAACGCAGTCCTCGTTCAACCCTTATGAGGATTGATCCGGGTCGACGCTGTTTGGATTCAGTGAATGGAGTTTCGTGACGGCCGGGGATCCGTCGATTGCATCAGGAAGAAGCAGTAGTTCCACGGCCCCAGTTCCACGTATAGCCCCGCGCTCAGCATCTCGTCGCCGGCGCGGTCATAAGCAGCGCCTGAGAAGCTGTCGATCAGGCGCCAGGTTGCTCCGCGTACGTCGAGCCACGGCACCTGAACACGCGCCTGAACGGCGCTGTCGCTGAGGTTGATCGCAATGAGATATCGATCGTCGTCTTTGAGCCAGATCCACGCCACGAGGTTTTGAAAGCTCGCGTTGTTGGGCCAGCCCGAACGCTCGCAGAGGGTCCATTGGCCGTCGCGAAATACCGGGCGATCGATAGTCTTGAGGAGCTTCGTGTAGAAAGCTTGCAATTCTTTATCCACAGGCTCCAAGGGGCGGCGGCCCAGAAACACGGGCAGCCTTACCTTTCGCCCTTCAAACTGCCCTTCGTGGAAAAGCCGGGCGCCCGGAAGAGTCGCGATGGCTACGGCCGCGGCGCGTTCTTTGGCGGCTGGAAATGCCGCGGCCGCCCGGGGCTCGTCGTGGTTCTCGAGGAAACGAAGAAGTTTCTCCTGGTAGCCGAGATCGGCGACCAGATGCATCCGGACGCCCTCCGCATCGCCATGCTCCAACCGGTCGTAGAGCCTCTTGTCATAGCAGAAATCGAATCCCTCCTGCTGCAACGCCCACTCCAGATTCCAGTACGCCTCGGCAATGAAAAGGAAATCCGGATACTCGCGCTTGATGGCGGGAATCAGATCAGTCCAGTACTCCGTGGCAGGCCGCGGACCGGCGCGGCTGCCCCAGGTGCGCTCGAAGATCGCGTTCAGAAAAAGCAT
The DNA here is from genome assembly GCA_041484525.1 of Bryobacteraceae bacterium. GTDB lineage: Bacteria > Acidobacteriota > Terriglobia > Bryobacterales > Bryobacteraceae > JBGPHT01. The sequence goes on from JBGPHT010000112.1 coordinate 13,011, forward strand.
CGCCATGTCGCAGCGTACGCCATCGCACTGGCCCGCGATACTTGAAACAGTTTCCGTCGCGGCCTTCCGAAGCTCCGGCTGAAAGGCATTCAGTTGCAGCACGTCCGGCCATGCGGGGAAGTAGGGATCGCGGCCGCAGGCAAAGACCGAACCTTCCACCACCATGAAGGACGCAGGATCGCTCCGCACGTCGTCCGAATCTCCGCGAATGAAAAACTCGGGGTGCTCGAGGACCCACGGATGGTCCGGCGCCACGTGGTTCGGCACGAAATCGAGAATCAGGCGCACGCCCCGCGCGGCCAGTTCCTTACGCGCAACAGCCAGGCCCTCCGGACCACCCAAGTGCTTGTCGACCACGTATCGGCGCACGCAATACGGAGATCCCACGTTATCCTCTGGACGAAAATCCGGCAGCGCCCGGCGAAAATTGTCCAGCAGATCGCTGTTCCGATTGGCGATGGCGATACCGGCGGGGCTTCGTTCCCAAATGCCCATCAACCACACGGCGTCGAAGCCCAGCGCGGCGATGGCATCCCACTCCGCCGGCGGTACCGAACGCAAGTCGACCGCGGTTCCGGATTCCGCGCTGAGATCGGCAAGCCAAACCCACGTATTGATCTCAAACAGGGTGGGATACCGAGGCCGGTTGGACATCGTGTTCCCCTGCCGGTTCGTGCTTTGCAAACGTGCCTCTCTTGCCGGCCGCGAGACACTGCGCTGCGTCCAGTCGGCCAAATATCTCGATCAGTTTCGCGATGCCGCCGGTCCAGCCGGTCTGGTGGCTCGCTCCCAGGCCGGCGCCGTTGTCTCCGTGAAAGTACTCGTAGAACAGAACGTAGTCCTTCCAGTGCGGATCGGTCTGGAATTTCTCGGTGCCTCCGTAGACCGGCCGGCGCCCGGTCTCATCCCGCAGGAAAATTCGGGTCAGCCGCTCGGTGATTTCCTGCGCCACCTCAAAGAGGTTCATCAGTTTGCCCGAGCCGGTGGGGCACTCGATCTTGAAGTTGTCCCCGTAATAGCAATAGAACTGCAAGAGCGCGCGAATCACCAGCGCGTTCATCGGCACCCAGACGGGACCGCGCCAGTTGGAGTTGCCCCCGAACAGACCGGTGTCGGATTCGGCGGGAAGATAATTCACCCGGTATTCCTGACCCTCCATTGTGAAGACGTATGGATGCTCGGCATGGTAGCGGGACAACGCCCGTATCCCAAAAGGACTCAGAAACTCGTTCTCATCCAGCATGCGCGACAGGGTCCGGCGCAGCCTCTGCGGGTTCACGATCGCGATCATGCCGCGATCCACCACGCCACGATGCTCCGGTCCGGTCGGATGAATATCTTCGAGAAGTTCCGGCATTCGCCGCACGCGCTCGTACAATGCCGCCGTGACTTGCGGACATCGTTCGCGCTGCCACGGCTCTACAACGGTGGTGGCGCACAGGGGCAGCAGACCCACCATCGATCGGACCTTGAGGCGCTTCGCACGGCCGTCGGGAAAGCGCAGAACATCGTAGTAGAACCCGTCTTCTTCGTCCCACAGGCCGCCGTCCCCCACCTGATTGATGGCGCGCGCGATCCATAGGAAATGGTCGGCGAACTTCGTCGCCATGTCGGCGTGACTGGGATCGTCGGCCGCCAGTTCCACGCTGATCTCCAGCATGTTCTGGCAGAACAGCGCCATCCAGGCCGTGCCATCGGCTTGCTCCAGATGGCCGCCGCCGGGCAGCGGCGCGCTGCGGTCAAAGACACCGATATTGTCCAGTCCCAGGAAACCGCCCTCAAACAGGCTCTTGCCGAAACGGTCTTTCCGGTTCACCCACCAGGTGAAATTCAGCATCAGCTTGCGAAATGCCCGCGCCAGGAACTCGATATCGCCCTCGCCGTGGAGGGCCTCTTCCGTCCGGTACAGAAAGATCGTCGCCCAGGCATGGACGGGCGGGTTTACGTCGCCAAAGTTCCACTCGTAGGCCGGGATCTGGCCGCTCGGAGGCAAAAAGAATTCCTGCAGCAACACGTCGAGCTGCGACTTCGCGAAATCCACATCCACGGTGGAGAGCGCCATGGCGTGGAACGCCAGGTCCCACGCGGCGAACCACGGATACTCCCACTTGTCCGGCATCGAGATGATGTGGTCGTTCACCATGTGGAACCACTCGCTGTTCCGCACGTGCCGCCCGCCCGTCCGCATCGGGTCCGCATCGTGTTCGGTGAGCCATTTGTCTACATCCAGACCAAAGTATTGCTTGGTCCAGAGCATCCCGGCCAATACCTGGCGCATTACGCGGGCCGCATCTTCACTCACCCGCGGGGGAGTGATGTCGCGATAGAAGTCGTCCGCCTCGCGCCGGCGGGTCTGCATCGTGGAAGCAAACTGGCTTCCGAACGGATCGCCGATCGCGGCCGGCGCCTGGTCGCTCAGCCGCAGCCAGATGGTGGCCGCCTTGCCGGCATCCACGGTGAGCTGGTAGTGCGACGATGCCTTCGTCCCCGTGTGTTCCGGGTTGACGGCGTCCTGACGGCCGGACACCACGGCCTCATGGATTCCGTCTTTGACATACGGACCCGCGTTGGGCTTGCCGAAGATTCGCTGGTTGTTGGTTTCGTTCTCCGTGAACAGAAGCGGGACATCTGCTTCGCAGTACAGGAAGCGCTCGCCTAGCCCGGAATGGGCGGCTGTCACCGCGCTCGTGCCGTCCCTGCCCGGAACCTTTTTCAATACCGGCTTGGCCACACCGGGCCACCATGTCCACGTGTTGCGAAACCAGAGCGTCGGCAGCACATGGATGGTGGCGGCCTCGGGCCCTCGGCTGCACACGCTGATCTGAATCAGGATGTCCTCCGGCGTGTTCTTAGCGTACTCCACGAACACATCGAAGTAGCGATCGTCGTCGAAGACGCCGGTGTCCAGCAGCTCGTATTCCATATCTGTACGGCTGCGCTGCCGGTTCGTCTGCACCAGGTCATCGTAGGGAAAAGCGGCCTGCGGATACTTGTACAGGTACTTCATGTACGAGTGCGTCGGCGTGCTGTCGAGATAGAAGTAATACTCTTTGACATCCTCCCCATGGTTGCCCTCGCTGTTGGTGAGGCCGAACAGGCGCTCCTTGATAATCGGGTCGCGGCCGTTCCACAGCGCTACGCCAAAACACAACAATTGCTTTTCATCGCTGATCCCCGCCAGACCGTCCTCACCCCAGTGATAGGCGCGCGATCGCGCCTGGTCGTGGCTGAAATAGTCCCACGCATTTCCGTCCCGGCTGTAGTCTTCGCGCACCGTGCCCCACTGTCGCTCGCTCAGGTAGGGGCCCCACTTCTTCCAGGGGACTTGCTCGCGGGCTTGCTGCAGTCTGACGAATTCACGGCCGCTACTCTGATCTTTTGCCATTTGCCTGCTTCACCTTTTCGATGTCGCCCGGTTTCCAAGTCCGGTCGAAGAATGCCTGCGTGGGACCGTAGAGCCGGAGAATCACGAAGAAGCCCTTGCCCGGGACCGTCCTGATCCAGTTCTTACCGTTGCCCGGCGAGTCGGGCCCGAAGTAAATTCGGATCGAGCCATCCGGATTGGTGGGCGGCTTGTCCATCGTGTTGATCGACGGGAACGGCTGCCCGTTGTCGAGACCCGAGGCGTTCTCCGGATCGTAGGCAGTGACCGACCAGAAGATCGATGCCGGAATGCCGGGCGGCAGATCGAGCTGATACGCCTTCCCACCAGAGAGATAATCGCCGTCAGCATCCGTGAACGTCGCGGGGTATTTTGCGCCGGCGTTGACCATACTCACCGCCATGCCCGGACTTGCCGAACAGGCTAGCGCAAAGAATCCCGCACGAATGTCGAGATAGGTGAACGAGGGCCCGGAGAATTCCGCGTTGCCCGGAAAGGCGTTGGTCCATTGCCGATCCGGGTAATATCGCGCGTTCGGAACCAGCGGCGACGGCTCGTAGGCCATCACCCGTCCCATGCGGTAAGCGGTCCGCGCGGCGTTGTCCAGAATCTCACGCGTGTGTGCGTCCGGGTTGAAGGGCTGCCCCTTCACGATGCCGATGCTCGCCAACATTCCCCTCATGTCCGCGTCGGCCGGGTCCACGTACTCGCGCTCGACGAACCGTGCCAACATGTCGAACGCGCTCCCGTCAATCGGATAGAGCATGTTCACAGGCGTCTTTGAAGCGTCGGGGAACTGCATCGGCTTGGCCTCCGCCTGCCTGCCCAGTGGATAGATGCGCGTTTGCTCGATCAGCTTGACGGGCGCGTCCAGTTGTTGGGGATCCCGGAAGAACGCGCGCCAGAAGACGAACACGCCGTAGGTGCGCGAGCGCAGAGCGAAATATTCCGGCGGCACCTTGGCGTGATAGTCCGGCGGCAGGATCAGATAATTGCCGCCTTTGCCTTTGTCCGGCCCCGGCAGCCCCACATCGCCGCACCAGGTCTTTCCGTCGATCGGCCCCTCGGAACAAATCGGCCGCTGGAAGTAATCGTCAAGGATTCCCTGCAGTCCCGGCGGCACCTCGATCACCATGGGACCGTCGTCGAGCAGGTCGAGGTAGCCGAGCGCGTAAATCACGTCCGAGTTCGGCGTCGTGATCAAGGTCTTGGCGTTCAGCCGCTCCTTGAAGACAGGCAAGACGTTGTACCCCGCACCGAACGTTTTCTCCGAGCCCTCCTTCATGCCATACATGTTCAGCGCCGGCTGGGCCCACAGATAGGACTGGACCGCACGTTCAAAGAGCAACTCATCCTTCAATGCCGCCCTGGCTCCCGCCGTGGGATAGCCCTCGGGGAAGGGCAAGTTGGCGAGCTCTTCGTGTCGCGAAGGTTCGGTCCGATTTCCCCAGCCCTGTGTCCGCGCGGCTTCCTGCAGGCTGGCGCAGGCGGTGGTCAGACACACTACCGTAATCGCAAGGGCGCCCGCGACATGGTCCACAACGAAGGAGGATTCCGTTTTGAAGTTATGGATCTAATTTGTCTCAGAAACCTGCGAACGCATCGTTGACAATGCCTTCGATCACAGTAACTTCGTCGTCGCTCAGCTTCTGGAACTCGCCTTCACGGCGCTTCCTGGATAGCGTGCCATTGTTCTGTCGGATGAACATGACGAGATTTTCAGCCACCCGGTCGGGCATCTCAACCGCATCCATGATGCGTCGGATCGCTTCGTCGTGGCGGCGCAGGTAGTCGATCTCGTGCGGCAGATCGTGCTCCACGGTGCGTCTGACACACGCATACAGGAATTCCGCCTCATCGGTGCAGTCGAAATAGCGATACAAGTCGTCGGTTTCGTTGAGCACTTCCACATTGCGCTCGGGAGTGGCCCGCCATTCGATGAAGGGCATAAGAGTGCCCGAATGGTTCTGCAGGGTCGTTCTGTAATCATCGATGCGGTCCAGCATCACCGATGAAACAGGGAACACCATCCCCGGCGGTGTGAACTTCCGCTCAGCGAGGACGTGGTGGATTATGCAGCGATGCACACGCCCATTGCCATCCTCGAACGGGTGGATGTACACAAAACCGAAGGCGGTCGCTGCCGCCTTCAGCACCGGGTCAACGCCGTCGTCGCGCATGCGGTCGTTGGCTTCCAGCAGGGCACTCATCAGATCGCCCAGATCGTCCGGCCGGGCGCCGATGAACTCCGGGATCGGATCGCCGTAGTGGTCGCGCTCGCCCAAGAAGACGCCGTCGGGACGCAGGCCCGCGCGCACGAATCGCGTATCTTCAATCAGGACGCGCTGAAGACGAATGATTTCGTCCAGCGTGAGCCGGTTCCTGCCGGCTTGAAGGACTGCGCGGCCCCATCGCTCCAGCCGGTTCCGCGGCGGACGCTCGCCCTCGATCTCGAAGCTTGCCCGGCTATCGGCCAGAAGCAGGAAGCTGGCGGCGCGCGTAATCAAATGTGCACCGGTGTTGCCCACCGTTTCCCGAGCCTTGGCCGCGAGATCGAATCCCACGAGTTCAGTGTGGGCCTTGGTGCGCCGAATGACGGGACAGAACTGGCCGATCCCCAGGAGATTGTCGCGCACGCGGTGCCGTCTCGATAGACGCGGCTTGCCTGTGAAGTACGCCTCGGGTTCCAGAAGATCGATCGCCGCGGTTTTGGGCGCATCGTCCACAGAAAGATTGCGGCCGGTAAGAATCTCGTAGAGATACCACGCGCGTCGCGCCGAAATGCCGGTCGGCGCAGCGAGGACGAGGGCATCTACGTCTCCGGCCGGCACTGCCTGGAACGCCCGCTTCAGGATCAAAAGATCGATCGGCTCGTGACGAAGCGCAAAGGTCAGGTGATCGGCAAAGGTGTCGCCGGGCCAGTAGCGTTTGTCGAAGACGGTCCACCCTCCGTCTTCCCGACGACTGCCGCTGACATGCAGTTCCGACACACAACTTGGCTGCCGGACGGGTACCGGAAGCGCGAGCGCTTGGACGAGGGCCGCCCAGCCGGCCAGTCTGGTGTCCTTGAGGACTATCTTCTCCTGGAAGACCGCGATAGGGCCAAATTCAAGTCTCATCCCGTCGAAAACCTGTTACTCTCGTCGAAAAAGAAGCTCTATTTCACATTGAAGTCGAATAACAGTATATCATCAACCTTCGAGATTTGCCCACCATCGTCGATAGACGCCTCTATCAGAGATGTTATATAGAAATTCATGTTCTGTGGAACTTGGTTCTTTTAGGCGGGTGGCAGGAAATCGGCTCCGAGGGGTTCAACGGTGCGAAGAAATGGTTAAAATGAAGGACGGTTGCTTGGATTTCCCCAACATAAGTGTCACGCACTAAGTAACTTGGGCCCTTAGCTCAGCGGTTAGAGCCGCGGACTCATAATCCGTTGGTCGATGGTTCGAATCCATCAGGGCCCACCAATTCTCTTCTCGCACAAACCGTTTCAGTTCTATGGGTTCGGCTCTGGTTCCGCCGACGGTGTCTTCGGCTCAGGCTCCGCTGAATCTTCTGGTGTGCCCAAAAGTGTGCCCGTCGCGTCGGACTTCGCAGATTCCAACCGTTTGTTCGACTGCTCTTTCATCACAGTGAAGTACTGATCCATGCGCGCCGTCGCGTCGGACAGGTCGCGTTCGGCGACGATGTCGTAGCGCCGGTAAATGTTCTCGGTCTTGTGGCCGGATATGGACATCGCTACCTTCCGCGTGATGCCTGCCCGCTCCATATTGCGTACGGCGGACCTGCGCAAGTCGTGAAACAACAGATCGGGAGCGCCAGCTCGCACGCGCGCCGATTCCCAGGCTTTGTAGAACCAGTAGAGCCGTTCCCCCTCGTCGGTATAGAAAACCCACGGACACTTCGGGAACTTCTCGTCGCGGGTCTTCCTCGCGGTGAGGAGCCACTCGCGCATGTCGCCGTAGATCGGCAGCGTTCGCGCCTCCTCGTTCTTCGTGTCCGTGGCCCGCAAGCGGATTTGGTTCGTATTGAGATCTACCTGTGGCCACTGGACGGGGGTGAGTTCGCCGCGCCGCCCGCCGACATGGTAAGCCGTCACGAACAGGGGTCGGATATACCAGGGCAACTCGTTTCGGAGCGCCAGATACCCCTCATATTCGAGAAATCCTGTGCGGACATTGCTCTCCTTGAGCATCTGGACGTGCGGGACGCGCGCGACCTTGAGCGGATCGCACTTGGCCGCAAGGCTGAACGCCCTCCGCACGATGGCAAGTTCGCGGTTAATCGTCGCGTTCTGCGCTTCTTCCTTACGCCTCGCCGCGACGTACCGTTTGATGTGCTGCGTAGAGAACTCCGTCGCGCGGATTTCTCCGAAGAAGGGCGTCAGGTGATTCTTCAGCCGGCTTTGCACGTCATCAAGAGTGCTCCGGTCAGACGCCTGATAGTCCTCGACGACATCCTGGAAGAGAAAACCAGATCGCGGCGCCCTTAGAAGGGCTCGCAAACTGCCGACTGAACGATCCGGCCGTTCGACTCATCGTCCGAATGTGGGAAGAGGCTGTTTACCCGGATCCTGATGACGCACCGGAGTTCAGTCCGTAACGCCTGCCAGAACCCGACCAATTCCACGGGCAGGCAGGTCGAGGAAACGAGCCACGTCGCGCGCCGAGCCTAGACTTTGCGCAGCATTGATCACCGCTTGTCCGATGAAAGCCCGAAGACCATCCAACGTACGTTTGGCGATGACATCGTCGAGTGAGACCTCGATAATCGGTTCACCTGGAATGTCAGAAACTCTACCTGCTGGCCTTAGTAAGAGTCCGAGCTGCCGCTTCGTACACTCAAGAACGTCGGCGGCCTTCTCATCGCCGTAGATCTCACGCGCCATCTCGATAGCTATCCTGAGTTCCTTGTCGATAAGTTCGTCCCATCGATAGTAGTAAAGTTCGACGTCAGTGATCATTTTGGTCCCCTTCAATATTTGATCGAATTTCCTGATCGCCCCTCACCGTCTGGAGGCTAGCCCCCGTTGCCAGAGGCGCCGGTCAAGAATGGCCGAGCGCTGTCCGGGAAGGTGCTCTCGAAGTTGCCGCTGAACCGCATGGATGTGCATCGCGAGACCGATCCTACGGTCGCGGAAAGCAGCCTCGTAATACAAGCCGTGCACGAAAGTTTGGAATTCGATTTTCTCGCTTTGGCGCACAGCATTCAGCGCGGCTTTGTAGCGAACCATGGATTTCGAGGGGTGGCCGCTCCAGTCGAGTATTCGTCCTTTGACTGCCTCGGTCAAGGCAATGTCCACCAAGTTAGTTGAGCCCCACGTCGCATCCGCCTTGCGCTGTCGTTTCTCAAGTAGCTTCAACAGATCGGTGGCGGTGTGGTCGGCCTCCGCGAAGCGACCCGAGTGAGCAAGCAGGAGGGCGTGGGTTAGCGTGATGTGCGGCCGGTACAGGATCGGGGCCAGATCGTCCAGCGTCTCGACGACAGATTCATAGTCCTCGACTACGTATTGAAGCGAATCCGGCGTGCAGTTCGAGGCGCAAATGACCACGTCCTCCAACACCTCGGACAACTCCGTTGACGCAACCGCCCACGGTGCCGTCGTCTGCGGGATTACATGAGGGAGGTCCGCCTCCCCTTCCGTGTAACGTCTAATGGTAGCGATGCATTCGGGAAGATCCATGTATTCCGCCTAGAATGGAAATCTCTCTATCACTCACAGAAATCATAGGGGAAATCCCCGTGTCTGCATAAGTTTCTACGGGTGACCACCCCGCCTCATCCAGGCGGGTGCAATACAATAAATCGAGTGACATCATGAGCTTAGGAGAACATCCGTGTACGGCAGAGATTCGTAGCCATCTGTAGGAGTTGCTATCGAGTCGGCCTTTTCGCAAGGGTGGACAACATGCTCAGTTTCTGAAATTCGTCGTCGAAAGCGAAGCAACTGGAAGTGGGGAGTCCCTGAAGGAAGCGGCCATTGCGGTCGAATGTTTCGGTTGTTCAGCAACTGCCACGAAAGACGAAACCCAATTCGTAAGAGCCGTGGCGGGCAAAGTACGGGCGAAGCTTGCGGAATTCTATCAAGCAGATGACGGCCAAAAGTGGGACTTGAGAATCGACATTCCGCGGAACCAGTATCGGCCCGAATTCAGGTGGTCAATGTCCTCGCCTGCCATGGTCAGGAAACCAGGTCTCCGGCGGCTGCTTGACGGCTACCTGTCTGACCTCGTCAAACGTTGCAGTGAGCTCCCGCGCTACTTCCCCAGCCACTTCCAAAAAGAGGAAGGCTTTGATGGCATCCGGCAGAGCGTGGAGGTGGTGATCGAGCCGCGAGGTTTCGACAGATGGCGGTCCGACGAGAAGGAACGTTTGCGGGCAGCCGGTTTGGATGTGAACGATTACCTGCCGCATCGCTCCCGCCCAGAATTCAAAAGTTTGAGCGAGGATTTCGGCCAGCGCGAGGCCGCTCCTGAAATCCTGGATTGGGGACTGACGCGCGAACCGCATAATGAGAAAGACAGAGAGCGCTTCCGCCATACTATCGTCCTCGGCGATCCCGGTTTCGGCAAGACATGGCTGCTACGTCACGAAGCCATCAGACTCGCCCGTTTAGCGCAAAACTCAATGGACGAAGGCGCACACCCGTCGGCATTGGCCGAGATTCCGATTTACCTTCGCCTCACTGATGTGGACAGCGCCCTATCTACGGAGAAGGGCTTGCGACAGGCTGTGTGCACTTGCCTGGAAATTGCGGATCTTGAGCGCCCCTTGATCGATTGGTTCGCTACCCTATTTCGATCCAATCGCATCACGCTTCTTCTCGGATGCGTGGGACGAAGTCAGGGCCGATGAGCCAGGTGGATCGAAGGATCCGCGCCAGTTGCTCAAAGACAGACTGGAACAGTTCGCGCAAGGATACAAAGGCCGAATCGTGCTGACTTCCCGCAGTGCGCGCTACGGCGGCAGGATCATGTCAGGAGCCACAGAGGTGGAGATCTTGGCTTTCAGGCCCCATGAGATCGACGCGTTTGTGGCGACGTGGTTTGAGAACGACAACTCGCGACTGACGCAACTAGCGGAAGAGCTTCAGAAACACCATCAAATAGGTGGCTTGGCGCGTATTCCTCTGCTTCTCGCTCTCATCTGCCGCATCTTCGAGGAACCGAATGCAAAACTGCCGGTGAGACGCGCCGAGCTCTATAAAAGAGCCCTCACTGGACTCATGTTTGACTGGTTGAGAGATGATCGGAAAGCGCTTTCTCTTGATGATTGGGACCGCGAAAACTACCTGGACCAATTGGGCGAAGCCGCCTGGAAGCTCCAGCTTCGAGAGCAGTTCAGTGACAAGACTCTGGCCAGCGCCTGGGGTCTGGAGAACAAAAAGAAGAAAGCGACAGGCGGATCAACAGGCTCGTCCGCCTGGGCGTATTGGTGAGTGTTGGTGAAGGGCAGAAGATGTTTCTGCACCGTACCTTCCAAGAATACCTCACGGCGGTTGCGCTCGCGAAGCGTGAGGATGCCATAGACCTCGCCGACGAGTTGTCCCTCGACCCCCAATGGCATGAGGTCATTGTGCTCCTGGGAGGACTGTATACCGACCAAAAGCGACTAAGCATGCTGCTGTGCGACGAACATCCCAATTGCGTCACTAAGGAACTCTTGCCGCGGCTTGCATTGGCTGGCCGGGTTCTAGCGGAGACTCGTATCGACACGCCAGAGTTCACCCACGCACGCCGAGAAATGTTCCTGGTTCTTTGGGGCGTTTGGACGGCTGCTTGTGAAGCCAGAATTGAGGTCGCGTACGGCCATGTCGGCGTCGCAGTGAAGAGTTTATTGATCGCAGACGCAGGTTTACGATGCTTGATTGGAGACGGAGTATTCGCGGCCCGGCTGGGCCCTGGAATCGCAGATATCGTTTTATCCCCGCTCCTTGAGAATTTGCGAGATGAGCAGCACCCTGATCGAGGCGGTGTCGCATGGGCACTGGGGCATCTCGGTCCGAGGGCGGCGAACCAAGTGGTGGATCAGCTCCTCAGCGCCTTTGGGAACGAAAACTTTCCAGACCGAGGAGCTGTTGCACTCGCGCTCGGAAATCTCGGGACGGCGGCCGACAAGGTCGTGGATTCGCTTCTGCTCGCGCTTGAGAATGCGAATTTTCCAAATCGGATGCTGGTTGCATTGGCGCTCGGCAACCTAGGACCTGCCGTGGCTGACAGAACAGCAGAGCCGCTCCTCGCCGCTCTCCAGGACGAGACATTCCCGGACCCACTGAAAATCGTAGAAGCGCTTGAGAAGCTCGGCCCGACAGTGGTGGACAAAATCTCTTCGCATTTTTCTACCTTGGGTAAGGAGGATGTTGTTGGGCACTGGGCTATTGACCCTTTCGGTCCCGCCCTGGCGCATCTAGCAGCCTGTGGTAAAGGTGGGTTTTTCTGAGCGAAGACCTTCGAAAAACGCGCACGAGGGGAGATGACTAAGTAACGTCACCACTCGTCAAAAGGTTACCGCTCGCTGCCGTCGTGCGATGTTAATTCCGAGGCC
>JBGPHT010000113.1:0-24328 GCA_041484525.1 Bryobacteraceae bacterium
GAATTAGACGCACGCGCGTCTGCGCTGAACGATATGCGCAGCCAACTGGACACTGCACTCGCCAACATGGAGGACATGGCGCGACGGGCCTCTATCTTAGAACAAGCCGCCGACGAACGCCTGGCTGGCATGCACGAGAAGGATCAGGCCATTTCGAAACTCACGGTCGAATCAGACGCACGCGCGTCTGCGCTGAACGATATGCGCAGCCAGTTGGACACTGCACTCGCCAACATGGAGGACATGGCGCGACGGGCCTCTATCTTAGAACAAGCCGCCGGCGAACGCCTGGCTGGCATGCACGAGAAGGATCAGGCCATTTCGAAACTCACGGTCGAATTAGACGCACGCGCATCTGCGCTGAACGATATGCGCAGCCAACTGGACACTGCCTTGGCCAAGACCTGCCAGCAGCACCAACAGGCTGCCAAACTGCAGCAGGCGATGGCAGAGTTGGAACAGCGAGCAAACCAACTTCAGGGCAACCTGGAACGCCTTCTGGCTGACAATAGTACGCTTCGCCAGCAGAATCGGGTATTGCAAAACGAGCCCTTGTTCGGCTATCTGAACCGACGACTTCGTGGTGGCGGTGCAGGAACAGGCAACAAGCCCTAACCTGAACGAACCTCGAAAACGCAACCTTGACGGACGACACAGGGTGACGGCGTGCCGGGCCATCGCGGGTAGTCTGATCTTGCCAGATACTCGTGGATCTGCCTGGATGCGCAGCGGCACGTACGCGAATTGTCGCCGTTGAAACGCCACCTGCACGGATTCATTTGCTCCTACCAGCATGAGATTCGACGGAACCAGGGCGGCTTAAATTGGAACGGGCCCTGCCCTTCGAGGCTCGCAGCCCGATTTTGCCCTGCTAACATTCAAAGGTGTACTGGTTGGCAGGTTGCCTTCCGGCGCGGGCGGCTACTGGCGTCTGACTACAATGGAAGCGACGGTTCTGATCCCCACCCATACTCACGGCGAAACGCTCCGATACGCAGTGTCCAGTGTGCAAGGCCAGACCATGCAGGATTTCGAGATCCTGATCGTGGGCGACGGCGTTCCAGAAGTGACTCGCGATCTGGTTTCCGATCTGGCCGGGGCTGATCCCCGAATCCGGTTTTTCGATTTCCCGAAAGGTGCAAGAAACGGCGAACTGCATCGCCACGCGGTCCTGGCGAACGCCCGCGGACGGTGCGTATGCTACCTCTCTGACGACGATCTCTGGCTCCCGTCCCATCTCGAACATCTGACCGGCCTTCTGAAGCGGGCCGATCTGGCCAGCGCGGGCTGTATGGTGATCGACCCATCTGAGGAGGCGATGATACTGGCCTTCGATCTCAACCATCCCCTGGATCGCGAGTGGCTGGAGACAAGTCGATCGGGTTTCAGCCTGTCATCTGGAGGGCATACATTGGACGCTTATCGCCGCCTCCCGTATGGTTGGCGGACGACCCCGGAAGGGATCCATACCGACACATTCATGTGGCAACAGTTCCTGGATCAGCCGTGGTGTAAATGCGCAAGCACGGCGCGGCCTACCGTGCTGCGGTTTGCGGCGCAGGCCTGGGATACCCAGCCGCGCGAAAAGCGGTTGGACGCACTCGACCGATGGCTGCGCCGCGTCTCTAAACCAGGCGGCGAGGCGGACCTTGCCTGGTCCGTTGTGGAATCGATGGGCGGCCCTTCCACGCATCCTTCCGCACAGGTGCGCCATTCGCGGTTCAATCCGAACCCTGACTATCCTGAATACGTCCTGGGAGAGAAAATCGAGTTTCCCGCCTCCAGCAGTGGATCGCAGTATCTTTCCTGGGGCTGGTCCATCCTGGAGGGTTGGGGGGGCTGGAGCGATGGAGAGGAAGCGCGGATTACTCTCGCGCCGCGCACTTCTCCGAAGGGTAGTTTGACTTTGGAATTGAGTTTCTTGATTTTCCGAAGTCCCAATCAACCGCCGATCGACATCGAGCTGATAGCCAACGGCCGTTCCGTCGCTCGGTGGAATCGATTCGAAGACGGCGTTCTCCTTCGCTCCGTGGAACTCCCGGCCGCCCCACAGTTCGACCTTCGATTCTTGATTCCACAAGCCATCCCCGCCCATCGGGTGGCGGACACCACGGATCATCGCCGTTTGGGTATGGGTTTACTCAGTCTGCGCATTTGCTCGACGCCGTACTTCGAAGACCCGCGTGAGCTAGACACCCAAGTTGCGCTGGCGGAGGAAGAGGGATTCGAACCCCCGAGCGAGTTACCCCGCTAACGGTTTTCAAGACCGCCGCCTTCAACCACTCGGCCATTCCTCCGATCCTTATTATAAGGTGTGCGGGTCAGGCCTTGCCGGTTCGCCGGCCAACCGCGCCAGCCGGGTATCGATCGCATCCAGGCGGCGCAGCAGCTCCTGGTGCTGGAGTTCTTCGACCGGCGGATCCGTGCGCTGGATGAAGAACGTGCCGCCTGGCTCGAGAACGCAGCGCTCCACCTCTTCCAGACCGGAAAAGCCCTGGCGGTGGAGGACCGTAACCAGCTCGGCGCGCGTCAGCAACTCCTTGGCCAATGCGCCCTTGACGAGCTTGCCGTGTTCCACCAGGACGGTCGGCTTGCCCTCGAACCACTGGTCCAGGCGGCGGTGACGGAAAAGATACCGTACCACAAGGTAATTGACGACCAGCAGCGTCACGGCGCCGATGATGCCGCCCGTCAGGGAGTTGTCGTTGCCGATGATGGCATTTTGCACGGTGTTGGAAAGGCTGAGCAGCACCACCAGGTCGAACGGATTGAGCTGCGCCAACTCGCGCTTTCCGAAAATCCTGAGCAGGACCACCAGTGCGACGTACACTATGACGGGTCGGAGCACCTTCGCAATGAGCGGCGCGCCCATGGCAAAAATGTCGTGCCACATGTCTTTTGACAGCACCCATTCGGGCATTCACTTCCCTCCTACCTGCCGATTATCGCCGGAAGGGAGGCACCACAGAGAAAAGCTGTCCAAGAACTGTGGATATTTGCGGGCCTCTGCGGAAATCAGGTTGGGGCACGCTGATGACAAAGCAGTTCTGGAGAGAGGTCGTTACGGTCTTCCGCGCCCGGTTTATCCGAAACGTAAACGACACAAAACGGAGCTCAAATAATATTTATGCGCCGCCGAGGTTGGTGCGGCTAAGCTAGTTCATTCACGCCATGTCCGGGACCAACGCCAACGCGATCGACAAAGGTCTGCCGACGAATGTCGATGCCGAACGATTCGTACTCGGCTCGATTCTACTGGACGATAGTTTCTACGTCCAGGCCGCCGGCACGCTCGAGCCGGACGACTTCAGCCTGGAGAAGCATCGCCGCATTTTCAAACGCATGGGCGATCTGCAGGAGCGGGGCGAAAAGATCGACCGCGTGACTGTCGCCAACGAGCTGATGAAGTTTAACGAGCTCGAGGCCTGCGACGGGCTCAGCTATCTGGTTTCGCTCGACGACGGCCTGCCGCTGATTCCGAATCTCGACAGCTACTTTCGGATCGTGAAGGACAAGGCGCTGCTGCGCCGCATCATCTTCGCCTCGCAGCACATGATGAACCGGGCCCTGCTGGCCGAAGAGCAGCCGGACGAGATTCTGGCGGGCGCCGAAGACACGCTGCTCAAGCTGGGTGATGCGCGCGTGAAGGCGGGCCTGCTGAACGCACAGCAGATCCTGCAGGATTACGAGGGCGGCATCAGCGCCTTCCTCGACCCCAGTAAGCGGATCAAAGGCCTCAGCACGGGGTTCGCCAAGTTCGACGAGATGACCGGCGGCATGCATGGCGGCGATCTGTTCATCGTGGCGGCCCGCCCATCGATGGGCAAGACGGCGCTGGCGTTGAACATCGCGCAGCACGTGGCCCTCAAGCTGAAGCAGACGGTGGCCGTCTTTTCGCTCGAGATGTCGAAGGAGTCGCTGCTCACCCGCATGCTGTGCGCTGCCGCGCGCGTCGATAGCCAGCGGTTCCGCGCCGGATACCTGAGCCAGGACGAGCGTCGCAAACTCAACCAGGCGCTGCACGAGCTGGTGGAAGCGCCGCTCTATATCGACGACACGCCAGGCGTGCACCTGATGGACATGCATGCCAAGCTGCGGCGGTTGCAGGCGGAGCGGCACCACATCGGACTGGTGATCGTCGATTACCTTCAGTTGATGACTGGCCGCGGACGATTCGAGAACCGCAACCAGGAGGTCAGCGCGCTCTCGCGCGGCATGAAGATGCTGGCGAAGGAATTAAATGTTCCGGTGATGGTGCTTTCCCAGTTGAGCCGCGCCGTGGAAACGCGTCAGGGCGACCACCGTCCGCAACTCAGCGACCTGCGTGACTCGGGATCGATCGAGCAGGATGCCGACCTGGTTGCGTTCATCTTCCGGGAAGAGGTTTATCACCGCGACCGCGAAGATTTGCGCGGGCTGGCGGAGCTGATCCTGGCGAAACAGCGCAATGGGCCTGTAGGTACCGTGAACCTGGTGTTCCTGCATTCGCAGACGAAGTTTGAGAATCGAGCCGAGGACACGGGCGAATTGCCGGAGGAGTAGCGGCCTGCGCCGCGTGCTTCAGCGCACGACGAATAACTCCCCCTGCACGAATCCTACGCTGCGGATCTGGTCCCGAAGTATGCTGTACTTCACCGAGCTGGCAGCGTCTCGCAGTTGGCCGGTTTCGGCCGTCGTGAACTCGCGGAGGTAGCGGTCGGCGCGCTCACGGTAGGAGTAGCTGGCGTAAGCCGCGGGTGAGGCGCTCACCACTTGCATCAGCAGGTCCCAAAAGCTTTGGCGTTGGAAGAGCGGCTTGCGCGCTGCCGCTTCGTGCGGAATCTCGATGGTTTGCCGGCCGCCGCGCAGGAGGGTGCGGACGCAGCGCCCGGCGGCAAAGGGGCGCGAGGGGTCGGGATCGGGGAAGGTCGCGAGCAGGTCGCGCAGGCCGTCGGCATCGGCTTCCCATCCCGCCCAGCGGAAGCGCGAGGCGCCGCTCACCAGGGTTCCGCGCTTCAGCAGGTCGCGGATTCTCGGTTCATCCTTGCCGGTGAGCCCGAGAATGTGCTCCACCAGTTCGCGCATTGGAAGCTCCTGGACCACCACCGGACTGAGCGAGATGGACTCGGCGGCTTCGGAACTGAGTTTGACGCGAACGATGGGCGGGAGCGGCATCCGGTACCTTTTGTTTCACGCTAGCATAGGTGCGTGACCGCCCTCGAGAAAGTGCAGGCCGAGGCGCGCCGCTACGAGCACGCCATGCTGCAGTTCTCGGCGCGCGAGCACAACGGCGCCATCGAGCTGGTGATCGAGCTCAAGGACCCCGGCCTGAAACTGCACACCTACTACGCCCCCGTCCACCTGCGCGACATCGAGCATCCGCAATTCCCATGGACGTTCCAGCGCTACCTCTACGACTGCATGCACGATTACCTGGTCGAAATGTTCATCCGCACGCCCCAGAACCGGGACTCGCCGGCATGACAGCGGCGGGCGAGGTGCTGGAGGCGGAGATCCGCCGCGGCGGTCCGGTTCCCTTCCGCCGCTTCATGGAGGTGGCGCTCTACCATCCCGAGCACGGATACTACCGGCGGCAGCGCGACCCGTTCGGCAAGGAGGGCGACTTCTTCACCGCGGAGCAGATGCAGCCGGTATTCGGACTGCTGATCGCGGCGCGCATCCGCCAGCTTCACGGCGATCTGGGCTCGCCCGCGGACTTCACCGTGGTGGAACTCGGCGCGGGCCGGCGTGAGATGGCGAACAATTTGAGCCAATGGCGGTACATTCCGATCGACGTCGACTCGGGCGTTCTGCCCGTGAGCTTCCACGGCGTCGTGTTCTCGAACGAGTTCTTCGACGCCCTTCCCGTGGAGGTATCGGTGTACCGCGGCGGCGCGTTCCGCGAGCAGCTCGTCGGTTTCGCCGATGGCGTCTTCCGCTGGGAGGCCGGCGATCCGGTCCGCGCGGAAGTGGAGCATTACCTCCGGTCCTATTTTCCTCCGCCGGAAGAAGACCGCTGGTATGAAGCCAATCTCGCGGCGCTCGGGTGGCTCGAGCGCGCGGCCCATATCCTCACGCATGGGTACCTGTTAACCATCGATTACGGTTTTACACGCCATGAGTCAACAAGGTTTCCCGCCGGCACGTTGATGGGCTACCGCCGCCACACGGCGCGTGAGAACGTACTCGAAGACCCGGGCGACCGCGACATCACGGCCCACGTAAACTTCACGGCGCTCGAAGAAGCGGGCGCGGGATTTGGACTCGTGACGGAACGCTTCGAGACGCTGACGCAGACGCTGTTGGCGGCGGGCGAAGAGGACCAGTTCGCTTCGGTACTTCAAGCGAGCGACGCGAAGGGCGAACTGCGCCGGCGCATGCAGCTCAAGACGCTGTTGTTCGGCATGGGCGAGACGTTCCGGGTTCTGCTGCAGCGGAAGGGGCGGGAGGGGGAAGAGGAAAACCGGATAGAAAAGTCTCTAACAATGAAAAAGGCCCCGAAAACCGGGGCCTCGGAGTGAAACCTGTTTGCTGCCCTTCTTCAGGGCGCGCCCAAGCTACTTCTTTTTCTTCGGAGCAGCTTTCTTTTTCGGGGCGGCTTTCTTCGTTGCGCTCTTCATCGATTGATTCTCCCTAACATCAAATTTTGCGATTCGAAAATCGCAATGTGATTCATATATAAGGTTGTTCGCGGCGAAAGTCAAGAAAAAAATGCACGTTCGACTGCGTTTCGGCTTCTATCGGGTTGCGTGCTCGCGCGCATTCGCGAAACGGAATCTGCGCGCAGCTAAATCTTGATCGCGGCCTCGCCTCGTATATAAAATGAGACGCGCCCAAAGACCGCCGCCCTCGCGGCTTCGGTCCGCGGAGATGACCTGATGATGCTGTTACCTCTACTACTAGCCATTCACGCGCCGGAAGCCGACGCGGACCTGGTCGACCGGCTCCAGCACCGCGATCCGCAGGCGCTGGCGCAGTTGTACGATCGCTACGGCCGCGTGACGTACTCCCTGATTCTGCGCGTGGTGCGCGATACCGGCGTGGCGGAGGACCTGGTGCAGGAGACGTTCCTGCGCGTCTGGAACCGGGTCCAGGGATTCAATGCGGAGAAGGGATCGATCGGTCCGTGGCTACTCGCGGTGGCGCGCAATCGCGCCATCGATTACCTGCGCTCGGCCACCGGCCGCCAGCGCAACGCCCTCGAGTTCGAGGAGAACGAGCATCCCGCGCTCTACACCGACATGGAACGGGACCTGCTGCTGGCGGACGAAGCGCGGCGGGTGAAGGTGGCCATGCAGAAGCTCTCGCCGAACCAGCGGCAGGCGATCGAGCTGGCATACTTCGAGGGGCTCTCTCAAACGGAAATGGCGGAGCGGATGGGCCAGCCGCTCGGCACGGTCAAGACCTGGGTGCGCACGGCCTTGAAGAATCTGCGCGATGAACTGGGTGCGGCGGTGTCGGCATGAAATGCGAAGAACTCCGCGAATGTTATGAATTGTACGCGATGGGCGTGGCCGATGAGCCGGAGCGGAGCGAGATCCGCGACCACCTGAATCGCGGATGCGAGGTCTGTATGGCGGAAATGAAGCGGGCGCGGACCATCACCGCGCTGTTGGGCGTAAGCGTGGCGGACGCAGCGCCTTCACCCAAACTGCGGCGGCGCATTCTGGCATCGGTGGGTTACGAGCATCGGTCCTTCGGATGGGCGCCCGCGTGGGCGGCGGTGGCCGCGCTCGGCGTGTTTGGCGCGATCTACTTCAGCGCCCGGGAGCGCGGATTCGCCGAAGAGGCCGTGCGCCTGCGGAACCAGTTGCGCCAGCAGACTATCGAATTGACGCAGCTCACCGAAGCGTTCGCGATTCTGAGCGCGCCCGACACGAAGGAAGTTTCGTTCGGTGAGGAGACGCCGAAACCCAAGGGGAAGGTGTTCGTGCATCCGTCGTACGGCGTGCTGCTGATTGCGTCGAGCTTGCCTCCGGCGCCCGCAGGCAAGCTCTACGAGATGTGGATCATTCCCAAAACCGGCAAGCCGGCGCGGGCGGGAATGTTTCAGTCGACGGGCGACGGCAGCGCCATGCACATGCAGCACGGGGCTGTGGATCCGGACGCGACTGGCGCCGTAGCCGTGACGCTCGAGAACGAAGGCGGCGCGGATCAGCCGACATCCCAGCCGTTGATCGTGGCGCAGTTGGTGCGGAGAGGGTTCTAGGTCAGGCCGCTCAGTGCGGCGCGGGCTGGTAAGCCGGCCTCACGAAGAGCGCCTGCGTTTCCGGCTTCGTCAGCGCCCAGAGTCCATAGATCCCGAGGGCGGTGCCGATCGGAATGTGGATCAGTTCCAGTGCGGAAATCACGATCATGAACACGCGCGACCACGGCGCCAGTCGAAGCAGGCCGATGCCGCCGATCAGGCCCGGCAGCGAAACCACCAGCACGATGACCGCGATAATGCCGCCGATGCCGCCGAGAATCGGTACCGCGAGCGCGGCGTCGGGCGACTGATCCGTCATCCCCGCGATGCCCGCTAGTCCGCCGAAGATTATTAGAATGATGCCGGCGCCGAGCACACCCAGGCAGCCGAGAACGACGTGCAGAATCCCCAGCAGCTTCACGTGACTATCCATAAGTCCTCCCTAAATCCACCGGCCGGCCAGGGGCGCCGCCGGCTCCGCAATCGATTGGAACCGCACTAGCCGCACGCGGTCCGTCGCCTTGATTGACGCCAACGGCATGAAGCCGCGATCCAGCAGAAGCTCCGCCGCATCCTCCGTCAGCCACACCTCGGCGCACGGCTTCAACTCCGACTGTCCATCGGTTTTGTATACATGAAGCGGCAGCCCCGCGATCTCATCGATCGCGCCGGGCCGCATCGACCAGCCATATTGCGCGAAGGCCTCTCCCAACAGGTATGCGCACGCCACCGCCGGGTGGCCCCAGAGGTAGCGCTCGTGCTCGGGAGGCGATGGCATCTCTTCGAACGCGAAGCTCTCGGTAGAGTCAGTTGCCTTGCCATAGGGCAGCCGCAGCAGGAAGCGCGGCAGCGCAAGTCCGACCCAGCGAGCATCAGTCGACTGGCGCAGATCGGAAAAGACGCGCGTCAGCCCCACCACGCCGGCTGCGAGACCGGCGATGAAAGGCGCCCCCGCACCGCGCGCCACGGCCGCGATCCGGGTAAGCGCCGGTTCATCGTCCGGGCCGAAATCGTATAGCCCTGCGATGACAGCCCACGGTTCGCCTCCGGGCGTGCCAGTGCCATCTGTAATGACCGCGCGCTCGAGATCGATCAGGCCGGCCGGACCGGCGAGGTCGCGCTGCGGCAGATCGATGAGCGAGATCTTCAGATCTTCCCCGGTCTCCAGCCGGCGGATGAGGAAGAACAGTCCGCGCCATGCCGCCTCGAGCGCCTGGAATTTGGGATGGTGCAGCAAAGCACGCATTTGGACAGTTCGGGCCGCATCGCGCTGAGCGGTTCGCACAGCCTCGCTTGGATCCGGCTTCGGCACGGTGTGCGGCGCGACGAGTTCGTCGATCATCCGGTTCCAGTCGTTCTGCGGTGCCGCAGCGGCCGCGGGCGCCGCCGCTTCTCCCATCATCTGACGCAGCAGTTCCGCGCCCGAGATGGGCGGTGCAGCGGGCGGCTCGGGGCGTTGCGGCTGCGCTTGCGGCTCCGGCAAATGCCGAACGATCCAGTCGGGATGAAAATCGTCCAGCTCGCGAAAACGCAGCGCCACTTCCTGTCCGCCAACGGGCAGACGCAGCTCCGGCCCCAGCAGGCTCAGCACTTCATCGAAATTGTCGCGGTCCACGGGAATCGGCCGGCGGTTGCGTCCGGCGCCGCCGCTGAAATCGCCCGCCACCAGAATGCGGAACGGCGATTCGGGTGCGATGCGCCGCACCGGTTCGGGCTGTTCGCTTACGTCGATCTGAACCGAGGCCAGGGTGCTGCTACGTGACATGGCTCTTGAAACTGTAGCGCACGAACCCATGGGTGGCAATCCAGGCAACCGATCTTCGAATTTTCTTGACATTTAAGAATAAACTTAAGTATCATCGAACGGGAACAACAGTGGCACGTCCTCCCGTGACCGTAGATGTATTTCGAGCCATCGCAGACCCGACGCGGCGCGAACTCCTGGACCGGCTGCGCGCGGGCGAATTGACCGTGATGGTGCTGGCCGAATCGTTCCACATGAGTCTGCCGGCAGTTTCGCAGCACTTGAAAGTGTTGCGCGAGGCCGGCCTGGTCGAGGAAGAGCGGCAGGGCCGGTATCATGTCTACCGCCTGGTTCCCGGGCCCCTTAAGGAAGTGGCGGACTGGGCGGATCGATACGAGCGGTTCTGGAAGACACGCCTGAAGAAGTTGGGCGATTACCTGGAGCGACATTCATGAAACGAGACATCCACCTCGAAGAAACGTATCCGTTCCCTCCCGAACGCGTTTGGACCGCGCTCACCGACAGCGCCGCGATTGCAGACTGGCTCATGCCTAACAATTTCGCGCCGAAGCTGGGGCACCGGTTCCAGTTTCATACCAAGCCGCAGCCCGGGTTCGACGGCATCGTGAACTGCGAGGTGATCGAGCTGGAACCGCCGCGACGCCTGGCCTTCACCTGGGCGGGCGGCGGTATCCAGACGGTGGCCCGCTTTGTACTGGAGCCGGTGGCCGGCGGCACGCTGCTGAAGTTCGAACACACAGGATTCCGCGGCCCGCGCGCGATGATGGTGAGTTTCATCCTGGGCAGCGGCTGGAAGAGCAAAATCCTTCCGAAGAATTTGCCTGAGTGCGTGGCGCGCGTTTCCGAAGAGGGATACCGCCCACTAGCCGCGGACGGGCTGGAAAGAAAGTGCGGGTGAACATGAAGACCATCGGCGTTCTGCTATTGATGATGTCTGGCGTTCCCGCCGGGGCGGCTACCGGATTCCGTGAGGAGTTCCTGGCGCAACTGGATGAGCTGCAGACCAAGGCCGTGGCACTGGCAAAGGCGATCCCGCAGGAAAAGTACGCTTGGCGGCCGGGCGAAGGTGTGCGGTCCACGAGCGAAGTGCTGCTGCATATCGCCAGCTCCAATTTCGTGTATGCCTTGTTCCTCGGCGTGCGCCCGCCTGCGGACGCCCAATTGGGACGGGACGCTCATGCCTGGGAGACCTCGACCGTGGACCGCGAGAAGATCGTGAAGTTGCTCGAACAATCGTTCGAGAGGATGCGCCAGGCGGCCGTGAAGGCATCGGATGACGACCTCGATCGTCTGGCGAAGATCCCGAACTTCAACGGTTCTCTCGCGCCGCCCTGTTCAAGGCTGCCGGACACCTGCACGAGCACCTGGGCCAACTGATTGCCTATGCCCGCGTGGTCGGGATCGCGCCGCCCTTCGGCTCGACCGATCGCAAGTTACAATAGCGGGACGTGACCAAATACATTCGCTATTCTTCCGGCTCGGGCTCCTCCTACGGCATCCTCGATGGCGACACTGTGCGCGAGATCCGCGGCGACCTCTTTGGCAGCCCCACTGAAACCGGCGTCACCCGGAAACTCTCAGAGGTGAAGCTGCTCTACCCATGCCAGCCGACGAAAATACTGGCGGTAGGTCTCAATTACAAAAGCCATCTCGGCAGCCGGCCGCAGCCCGATGCGCCGGGCATGTTCTACAAGCCCATTTCAGCGTTGCAGGATCCCGATGGTCCAATCGTCATTCCGCGCGATGCGAGCGAGGTCCATTCGGAAGGCGAGCTGGTGGTGGTGATCGGCCGGCAAGTGCGGAACGCTTCGAAGGAGGAGGCGCGCGACGCCATCTTCGGCGTGACCTGCGGCAACGATGTGAGCGAGCGCAACTGGCAGCACGGCGAAAAGAAGGACCTGCAATGGTGGCGAGCCAAAGGGTCGGATACCTTCGCGCCGCTGGGGCCGGCGATCCTGGCGGGCGCCGGCTACGGCAATCTGATGCTGCAAACGCGGATGAACGGCGAAGTGGTGCAGAAACAATCCACGTCAGATCTGATTTTCGATTGCCCGGCGATTGTGAGATGGGTGAGCACTTGGGTAACCCTGATGCCCGGCGACGTGATCTACACCGGAACGCCGGGGAATACGCGCCGTATGTCGCCAGGCGACGTGGTGGAAGTGGAGATCGAGGGCATCGGAACTCTGCGCAACCCGGTTCAGTAACAACCCCGCTGCGATACTATACAGCAGGACTGCCAGCACCACTGCCGAGATCGCGACGAACATCCGGTCCCCCTCAAGCGCGAATGCGACGAGCGCGAAGATCACACGCGCCACCGGCGTTGCGATCAGGATCAGCAGTCCCGCCAGGATCAACGATTGCGGACCATCGAGCCCGCCCGCCTGCCGATGGAAGCTGCGATAATCCGCCGTGGCCATGCCGTTCACCGCCAGGTACCACACGCCACCTGCGAGTACGACGGCGGCGGCCAGCGATACACCGGCCCAAAGCAGTTTGCCGATGATCTGTTCCAGGCGGTCGTCCGTCATTTCAGCCCCCCGCTGACGCCGGTGTAGATCATCTCCGCGGCCATTATGGCGATGACACCGGCAAAGATCAGCCGCAGACCACGCGTGCGCGCGCCGATCAATTGCCGCGCGCCGGCGAGCGATCCCGTTAGCACGCCGAGCATCACGGGCATAGCCAGGGCCGGGTCGATGTAGCCGCGGCTGAGATAGATGCCCGCACTCGCGGCCGCCGTTACTCCGATCATGAAGTTGCTGGTAGTGGTGGAAACTTTGAAGGGGATCCGCATGACCCGGTCCATCGCGATCACCTTCATGGCTCCCGAACCGATTCCCAGCAGTCCGGAGAGCAGGCCCGCGCCGAACATCAGACCGAGGCCCGTCTTCACGCGGTGCACATGGTACGGCGTGGCGCCGGCGGGCCCGGGAAAACTCGAGTCGAGCTTCAACCTCGTGGCCAGTGGGTCGGGCTCGGCTGCGAAGAGGGACTCGAGGGTACGCAGCGACTGCCATGCCGAATACAGGAGAACCAGGCCGAAGATGACGGCGATCGAGTTGCCGGGAACGACCGCCGTGAGATGGGCTCCCCCGACCGCTCCCAATGTCGTCGCGATCTCGAGAAACATTCCCACCCGGATATTGGAGAGGCCTTCCCGCACATACGCCGCCGCCGCGCCCGAGGAAGTGGCGATGACGGACACCAGCGAAGCGCCCATCGCGTAATGAAGGTCGACACCCAAGAGCAGAGTCAGCACCGGCGTGACCACCACTCCGCCGCCCAATCCCGTGAGCGAGCCGAGGAAACCGGCTACCGCCGAAACGCCATATACCACGCCGGAGAATGCCAAAACGTTCATCACGACCTGTTCCAGTGTTATCAGCTTGCGCGGCAGGCGGCAACGAAAAAGGGGCAGGTGCGTCACCTGCCCCTTTGCGGTGTTGTTGCCCGGGAGGCAACAGCTATTCACTACAGGCTGATCCGCCCGGCGCCATGCGGGACGGTGTCAAACCCTCTTGTCCTTATCTTAGGGGGATATTTGGGCGATTCGACATACAACATATCCTGTATTTTCGATTCTATCCATGGGCAACGACAATAGTTGTATCGCGGCCGCCGCGATACGGAGATAAGATCAAGGACGTGAGGGAACGGTTCAGCAAACGTACTGTGCTGCGGACCGGTTATGGCGCCGTGATCCTGGTGCTGGTCCTCTCGGCGATCGAGGCCTACCGTATTCAGATCGGCGTTTCCAAACAGCACCTGGAAATCTATCGCCATTTCGTGGAGCAGGACAACGCTCTGACCACGCTCCGCCGCAACCTCTGGCTGGCGGGCAACGATGTGCGCGATTTCTTCATTCAGACCACGCCCGAGCAAGCGGCCATGCTGCGATCCCAGATTGAAGCGCTGAAGGCCGACGACGAACAGGTGCTGAATTTCCTGGCCCGCAGCCGCACCGGAACCGACATCGTCCCCAAGCTCCGCAAGAGCCTGGGCGAGTTCTGGGCAGTGGTCGAGCCTCTGCCGGAAACCATGCTGCTTGAAACCAATGCGCGCCAGTTCGAATTCCTGCAGCGCGAGATTGCACCGCGGCGCGGGCAGTTGTACAACACTCTGATCGATCTCAGTGCAGCCGATCAGCAGCGGCTGCAGGAGGGAGAGAGAGAGTTTGCCGAGGCGCGCACCAGCGCCATCGAGCGTCTTCTCCTGATGCTGGCGCTCAGCGTCCTGCTTAGTTTCGTGGTCGCGCGCCAGAGCATACGCTACGCGGAAAACCTGGAGCAGCAGGCCGAGCGGCACTATGCCGAAGTGGAGCAGGCCAAGGGCGAGTTGCAGCAGCTCTCGGCGCGGCTGCTCGAGATCGAAGAGGAAGGGCGGCGGCGCCTCTCGCGCGAGCTGCACGACGAGATCGGGCAGACACTGGCGCTGCTCCAGATCGAGATCACCCATGCCCAGGGCGCGGCCGGCGTTCAGGCGGACGTTCTGCGGCAGCGCCTGCAGCGCGCACGCGAGCTGGCCGCCCGCACCGTGCAAACGGTCCGCAATATTTCACTGTTGCTGAGGCCCGCCCTGCTGGACGACCTCGGCCTGGTGCCCGCGCTGCAATTCCAGCTTGAGGACTTCATGCGCCGCAGCGGCATCGCCGGCGAATTCGCCGAAGAGAACGTCGCCGATGAACTCCCCGACACGGTCAAGACGTGCGTCTACCGCATCGTGCAGGAGGCGCTGCACAACTGTGAAAAACATTCCGGAGCAAGTAGGGTGCGGGTGTCGGTGTGCCAGCTTCCGGGGTATCTCGCGGCCGAAGTGGATGACAACGGCCGGGGATTCGAACTCAACGAACAGGGAATGCCTTCGAAGAATACCGGCCTGGGACTGCTGGGGATCCGCGAACGGACCGCGATCGCCGGGGGAACGTTGGTCGTCGATTCCGCGCCCCGCCGAGGCACCAGGATCGCCGTACGGATCCCACTTCCGCCGGTCCCGGCGACGGATCGAAAAGCTCCGCATGAGGTTACTGCATAATGCCCCTTCGAATTCTATTGGCGGACGATCATACCCTGATGCGCCAGGGTCTCCGACATATTCTCGAAAGCCACGCGGATTTCGATATCGTGGCGGAGTCCAGCTCCGGGATCGAAGCCGTGGAAGCCGCCCGCCAGCACAAACCTGATGTCGCGATTGTCGACGTCGCTATGAAAGAGCTGAACGGTATCGAGGCCACGTCCCAGATCCTCAAGCACTCGCCGCAGACCGCCGTCCTCATCCTGAGCATGTATAGCGATGAGCGCTATATCATGCGCGCGGTGAAGGCCGGGGCACGCGGGTACGTGCTCAAGAACTCCGCCGGAGACGAGTTGATCCAGGCGATCTACACGGTGCAGAAGGGCATGGCGTTCTTCAGTCCGGCGGTGGCCGAGCTATTCCAGAACGGGTTCGCGCGCCTGAAAGATGCGCGCGACATCAACGATCGCTTCGAACTGCTGACGGACCGCGAGCGGCAGATCTACCAGCTTCTGGCGGAGGGCAACAGCAACAAGGAGATCGCCAACCGGCTCAACCTCAGCCTGCACACGGTCGAGACGCATCGCTGGCGCGTCATGGAAAAGCTGGACCTTCACAGCACCGCGGATCTCGTGCTGAGCGCGGTGCGCCGCGGTATGGTCACTTAGGGACGAACGGCCCGTCTACAGTGAATTTAGATACGCGATGAGGTCCGACATCTGCCTGGCCGTGAAGCGCGGCCACGCCAGCTTCTTCTGCTCCATCAGGTCGAGCATGCGGGGCCCGTGCTCCCACAGCGCCGAGACCATCGTGATGTCCGAATACCCATTTTTGCCCTTGGCCAGTTGGGGCGCGCCGCTCGATGGGTCGTTGTGGCAGACGGCGCAGTTCTTTTCGGCGAACACCTTCTGCCCAGCCGCGACATTTCCCTGACCGAGAAAATACTGCCGTGCCCAGATGTAGTCGAGGATCTGCCGCATCTCTTCCTGCGTGAGTTTAGGCGGCGGGTTCTGCATGCCGGGCTGGTGGTTCCACATATCCACCGCGATTTCCGTCAGCGTCTGGTTGCGCAGGCGGTTTTCGAGGGCCAGTTTGCCGGTGTGGCAGCCCGCACATCCCTTACTCGTAAAAAGCTGCTCGCCGGTACCCGCGCCTTCAAAACTAAAATTCTGCGCCAGATTGCGGGTCTCCGGCAGATGCTGCAGATAGACGAGCATGTCGGTCAGCTCCTGCGCGGACAGTTTGGGCATGGCCAGTTTCTTCCTGGCGAACGCCTCGCGCATCTGCGCCCCGTGGTTCCACATCTGCTGTGCCAGCGCCACCGGATCCGCCAGCGATTCCCACTTCGCCACTGGAGGGCCGCCGCCTGCGGGAGAGCTCCGGATGCCGTGACACTCGGCGCAGTGCCTGGCCGCAAACGCCGCCTTGCCGCGCCCGGCATCGCCCGGCTTCTCGAAGTAGCGCGCTGAGACGAAGTACGCAAACAGGTCGGACGCTGATGCCGGCGTCAGAGTGGGCTTCTGGATGCCGGTTCTCTTCATCGCCGCCCACATCTGCGGCGCGTGGTTCCACATGAGGCTCGCCATCACCGTCGGGGTATAGTCGCGGCCGATGCGCCTGGCCAAGTCGGGCGCGAGTGTGCCACCGCGCCCCTTGAGGCTGTGGCACTGGATACACTGCTCGCTTTGAAATAGTTGCTCGCCCCGGCGCGCGTCGCCCGGGATGATATCCGCCGCCCGCGCGGTCCAGGCCATGAATGCGCCCGCCGCTATTACGCGAACCATCGCCATCGCTGGTCTCATTTGCTCACCCTGAGCCCCGTCTGAATCACCTGCGCGCGGAACCCCTCATACAAGTAGAAGGCTTCGCCGAAGCCGTAATACCGCCACTCGGTGTTCCAGTTCACGCGCTTCGATACCGGGACCGACATCCGGAATAACGGCTGGTAATAGCGTGTGGGGCGGCTGCCCGACGAGATAAACAGCGATCCGCCAACCGTCAGCTTCGGCGCCAGCCCGGCGTAACCCGGAAGCATCACGTCGACCGCCGAGGTCGCGGTGTGCGCAAAATCCCGATATGCCGAAACCGACGGTGTGAAGAATGGCGGCAGCAGGTAGTTGATATTCGACCGAACCGTGGACCGGTCGTACTCGCCCATCGCCGTGATGCGCTTGCCGCTCGCCGGCGTCCAGTAGAGCGCCAGGGAACCATCGAGCCCCAGGAAGTCAAGATTGATTCCCGGAGTTGGGTTCTGATTGCTGAGCAGCGCGAAATTGGCCTGCAACGAAAGCGACGTGATGGGCTGATAGCGCGCCCGGGCCCTTACCTTGTAATAGGTGTTCAGGCTGGTGCGGAAATAAATGCGATCGCTCGACGCCCCCTCGAAGTCCAGATTCGTCGACAGCTTCTGCGACTTACGGAACGTCAGCCCCGCGATCCCGGCGTTCCGGCCCAACTGCCCCGAGACATAGTCGCCGAGCTGGCTTAGTTGGCCGGCGGGAACCGTGGCATCGCCCCAGACGCGCCGATAGCCGCCGCGCAGCGTGATCTTCGAGGTGATGTCGTACAACACGTCCACTTGGTTCTGGTTGTAGTTGACGATCTGGCGGGCGGGCAGCGAGGCCGCGGTCGTGGCCGGCGGCGCTGGCGCGGCGGGCACAATGGTCGTGGCGAAGGTCCCCAGCGCGGCGTCGTGAAAGCGGTCCGTGATCCACGACTCGATGATCCGCAGCCGCCGGAACGGCCGCATCTCGAAGCCGGCATTGGCCGTGACATGCGGCTGCTTCGCCGCCCCGATTCCCAAGTCCGTCTGCCCGCTGTAGAAGAGCAGTTGGCTGATTGCCACGAAATTCCCGGTAGCCGCGCTGGTGTAGGTGGCGTTGGTCTGCGGCTGGCTGTACAGGAACTGGCCGGAAACGTTCAACCAGGAGAGCGGTGACGCCGTAATCATGGCGCGCGTGTAATTGGCGTCGCCGTTGATACGGTACGCCGCGGTCAGTTTGCTCAGCGTCAGCGGCTGCCCCAGGAACGGAGTAGACCGGTTGCCGGTGTTGAAGACGTTCTCATACAGCGCCTGGTCGTCGTCGAAGCTGGTGCGCCCTTGCTCCACGGTCAGGTGCCAGCGATTGTATTCGAAGCGTACTCCGCCTCTGAAATTATTCGTGTTGTCGTCGAGCGTGTCCGGAACGGCGAACTCGTTACCGTCCTGGACGAACGTCGCGATCCCCCGTCCCTGCCCGTGATCCCGGCTATATGCCAGGTAGGGAATGATGTGTTTTCCGGGGAAGATGTCCAGGCTGAAATCCGTAAACCGCCGCTGCGTGTCGAACGAATTCTCGTCGAAGCCCGCCGGCGCGAACGGGTTCGCGAATGACGGCAGCGCGTTGAAATACGCGATGTTGCGGTAATTGAAATTGAAATCGTAGACGCCGCGCTTGAGAATGCCCAGGTGCGCCGTGTTGTAGGGATCGCCACCCCAGTTATACATCCGCCCATCGATCCGGTCGAACAGTTTCTGCTTCGGATCGGCAATCGTGAAATTCAGTCCCAATAGCTTGGGCCCTTCCCCCAGGTTCACGATGCTGCGATACGACTGGAAGTTGCCGCCGACACCCGGCACCCAGCGATACCCGAATTCGACATCGCCCGTCAGCCAGTCGTCGGCCGTGGGCGCGGGCGCTGGCGCGGGCTCTGCTGCTTTGGCCGGTGCCGCCGGTTGCTGCGCGAACGCCCCGAGAATCCAGATTGGAACCAGCAGCCATCTCATTTGAGGAAGTCCCGGTTCACATAGGAGCCGTGCACCTTCTGATGGCAGATGGTGCAGTTTTGGAAGCGCGGACTGCGCAGGTCGTGGAAGGCCGGCGGCACCGTCCCCAACGTTCCGTTGGCCGGGGCCGTCGGCGCCGGCAGGTTGGCGTGGCACTCCAGGCAAACGAACTGCACCTGCGCGCGCGTCAACATCCGCGGGTTCGCCGAACCGTGCGGCTGGTGGCAGGTCATGCAGCCTTCCAATTGCACCGGCGCGTGCTGGTACGTAAATGGTCCGGCCTTATCGCCGTGGCACTTGAAGCAGCCCGGATCATTGCCGCGGAATGACTGCAGCCCCTTCGCCAAAACGCCGCCGTGCGGATTATGACAGTCCGTGCACGACATGGCGCCCTCTGGCAGCCGGTGCTTGTACGGCCGCTGAAAACTGGCCCACACGTTCGTATGGCAACTGGCGCAGAGCGCGTTGATGTCCGCTGGTTTGCGCGCCACCAGCCCGTACGGCCCGTTCTTGTGGATGGAGTGGCACGCCACGCAGCTCACCTGGTTCCTGGCATGACTGCTGTTAATGCGTCCCGCATGCGTGGCCTGGTTCTGATGGCAGGTGAGGCAGATGCGGTCTGCGTCCGCGGGCTTGAGCTTGGCGGGTTGCTTGATGTCGGTGGGCGAGAGCGAGTCCACGTGCTTGCTGCCGGGTCCGTGGCAGGATTCGCACGCCTTGGTTTCCCAGCCGCGCTTCTTGTCCTTCTCCACTACTGCGTGCGGATTCTTTTGAAACGCCTTGAAGGTATCTTCGTGGCACCCCTGGCAGGTCTCCGAGCCGACGTAATCCGCCGGCTTGTTGGCGTCTGGAGTTGGCGTGGGAGCGCCCGGCTTATCCTGAGCGCCCCCCGCGCCAGACGTGAGAAGCAGGGCTGCCGCCAACGCCACCGCCGGGGGCAGCAGCCGAAATGATCCAGTCATCTCCTTCTCACATTACTTCCCCGCGTGTTCCTTCAGGACGTCGAAGGCCGCCCCCTGGCTGTGGCACACATCGCAGCTCTCGCCGAACTTGGTGTCGGTCTGCGAGAGTGCGTGCGCCAGTGCCGAGGTGTTGAGGTGGCACGCCGTGCAAGCCGAAGTGGTTGCGTTGGCCGGGCTCAATTTGCCCTGCTGGTCGACCACCGCGTTCTTCCCGATCGGGAAGAACGCCTCCGAATTGTTCACGTGGCACATGAAGCACTTGGCAGTGTCGCCGACCGCGCCGGTGGGGCTCATCGCAGGGTAGCGGACTTCCGAGAAATCGTTATGACTGCCGCCATTTCCAACAATGATGTAGCTGGCTCCGAACTCGGCCAGTTGCTCGCCCGTGTGGATCTTGTGGATCATCATGGCGAAGTTGATACCCTGCGGAGGCAGCTTCCTGTCGGCCAGGTTGGTCGCGATCCCCCGCACCGGGCTGTCATCCCCACTCGGGTTGTGGCACAGTACGCACTGCTCGATCTGGTTGCGGTTCTCGCCGTGCAGCGAAAGCGTGGTGTGGCACTGGTTGCACTTATCGATGCTCACCACCTGCCGCCGCGCTTGCACCTTGGAGCCGTCCACCGAGAAGTTGAATACTACGTTCTTGGCGCCGTAGTTTACCGCGGTCGACTGCTGCGTGCCTGGAAGAATCGTGAACGTGCGCCGGCCTTCAAGCCCCACCGAGTACGTACCGGTGGCGTTCGCCGGAATGGCATGCGTGAACGTGTAGGTGCAGGTGCCGTCGCCCGCGCACTTGGCGGCCGGAGCCGGATTCTCGGAAACATATCCGAGGGTGGTCACGTCGGCGCCGAAGTTCGTATACCCGTAGTCGTTCGTCGGGCCCGCCAGCACGATCCCTATCCGGTTGGGGGTGGTCGTCAGGGCGCTCATCGGGACGCCATTGCCGTTCGCGTCCTTCACCGTGAATGTGACCGTCGGCTTTTCGCCGGCTCCGCCGGCTACTTTCGAAATCGAGAACGACAGACCTGGATTCGCCGTCGACTCCTGCGGGAAAACGTGCGCGCCGCGGATGGACGCATCCTTCTCCAGCTCGCCCTGCGGTATGTGGCAGTTGGAACATTCCCGATCCGAAACCTGCGGCAGGCTCACGTGATTCTCACCGGTCGTGAAGTTCACGTTGTCATGGCAGGCACCGCAAGCTGCGCGGTTCGGGTTCGTCAGCCACGCATTGGACTGCGTCGCGCCCGTCTTCGCCTGCGCCTCGTGGCAGGATTCGCAGCGCAGCACGTTCGACGGAAAGCTCACCGTCGAGTAATCCGTCACGCCGCTGAAGCCGATAATCTGGTACGGCTTCCCCGCCTGCACGCTCGGCAGGCTGCTGCCCATGTGAATCTTGTGGACGAACACCTTCATGTCCACCGTGTTGCCGGTATCCGGGTCCGTCGTCTGTGGAGTGTGGCACATGATGCAGAGTTCTAACCCCTGCCGCGAGCCGCCGTGGAACGCGAGTTGATCGTGGCATTTGTTGCAGGAGGCCGTCCGGACTACGTCGCGGCCGGTCGCCAGCGCGCCAGTAGAGGGCGTGAACGTGTAGGTATCGGAGTCGAAGTTCGTGCCCAGGTCGAATTCCGTCAGGTTGCGCGATCCGTAAAGGCCGATGCGATGCACCGCCGTCTTGTCCCACGCGCCGCCGCCCTGTGCCGCAGCCTTCGCCTTGAACGTGTAAAGGTACTCGCCGTCCCCGACCAGCTTCGACGTCCCGCCCGAATCCGCGCCGGCCTGGATAGCCGAGGCCTTCGTGATCGGGCTCGTTTGGGTGCGTGTTGTGTAGGCGAAAAATTGCGTTTGGCCTGGCGGAATGTACGCCGCCACGAAGCTCACCGAGATGGCGCCCGGTGTCGTGACCCCCGCCTGGTCCAACGGAAGACCCTTGGGATCCGTCACCTTGTAGTCGACGCTAATGGTTCCGTCCGTGTCGATCTTGGCCGATACGATCTTGATCGTCAGGCCTGGACGTACGAAACTCACGGTGTTCGCATCGGCGTAAAACGCTTTATCGTGCACCGTGAATTCGGTCTTCTTTGTAGCGCTCGTCAGGATCAGCGACCCGAGAAGAGCCAAAACCGCCAGGTACCGCCCTGCACCCAAAACCGAGGAAGGAATCCGCATGAATGCTTTCTCCAAAAGTGATAGACTCACTGCACTCGCCCATCCAAACTTCCATCGCGGCAATCAGACCCTGAAACCTTTCATTATGTTTCTGTTGGAGACTCCGTCAGGCAGCCAGGGGTTCTTACCGCCGTCGTAGATGGGGGAGGAGACGCAGATTCTGCTGCGTGAAATCCCGCTGCTGCATCGTTCAATGCTCGAACAGCTCGAGCGCCGGCGGTGGATAGATCACTTTATCCCCCTCCATACGCGCAAACGCCGTCATCTTGTGCGGTCCGGCCT
Source organism: Bryobacteraceae bacterium (assembly GCA_041484525.1). GTDB lineage: Bacteria > Acidobacteriota > Terriglobia > Bryobacterales > Bryobacteraceae > JBGPHT01. Next base: position 22,128 of record JBGPHT010000113.1, read on the forward strand.
TGTGCGTACTAATAATGTGGAAAACCGCAACCCCCCGGGCTGCCAGCGCATCCGCGATCATCGAACGATGGCACCGCCACGGCACCGCTTCCGCGCACATGATGGCCGCCCGGTGTTCCTGCGTTCGTTTCAGTAGCTGATTCAGGTTCTGTTCGAACTCCGGCGTTTGCATGTAGTCCGCATAGCCCCGGAAGCTGAGGTTGCGCCACCCCGTGTTGGGCGAATCCGGGCGCGGATGCCGCAGCCCGCCGAGGCCGGGCATGTGGACATAGCCGATCCCCGCCGCGGCCAGCGGTTGCGGCAACGCATCGCTGTTGAATTGGGGATTATGCCTCGATTTGGGGATGGTTCGTACGTCCACCAGCAGATCGGCCCCGTGCGCCTGTAACATGGCGATCAACTCTTCGAGTGGCCGATTGGAATGGCCGATCGTCAGCATCCGTATTCAGGCTAGCTCCTTTTGGACGCGGCTCGCCGTGCTTGCCACACGTCCCGCCCGAAACGGCGGACTCTGCCGACTCGGTAAGGAGCTGTTACCGTATGCTACACAAGAGGTGGGACTCATGTATCAAGCAGAGTCTGGCAAGTGACGTACACTACTGCCTTATCGGAGTTCCCGGTTGCCTAAGATCGTGCGCATCGCATACGTTGTGGCGTTCGTGATGGCGGGACTCGCTGCCACCGTTGCACTAATGGGGCAAATTGTCCTCCTGCCCTTTGCTCTGATTCCGCTGATTGCAGGCATTGGCATCATGCGTAGACGAGTGTGGAGTGCTTATGGATTCGCCCTTTACGGGGCCGCCCAGCTTCTTCTCTTCCCGCTTGCGCTATTCCGCTCCGGCAGCCTCACGGCGGGGGTGCCGGGAATCATTGCGTCAGCCGCGCTGATAGCGGTTCTCATTCCTTTGTTTCTCTTCGCGGGTCGATCGCTCGCGATCGCCGGGTCCGAACGCGGCTCGGCCTTGCCATGGATCGCGCTTTCCGCCATAACAACCCTTCCGCTTTTCTTCGTCCAAGCGTTTGTGATCCCGACAGGTGCGATGGAGGACACGCTCCTTATCGGCGACCGTATTCTGGTTCGACGCTTTCCAAGACCGAGCCCCGGACGCGGAGACATGATTGTATTCGTCTATCCGATCGATCGGCGTCAGACCTTCGTAAAGCGTGTCATTGGTATTCCGGGAGACCGCATCAGGATTGTCGGGAAAGTCGTCTACCGAAATGAGACCGCGCTCACGGAGCCGTATGTAGTCCACAAAACCGAATACGTGGATTCCTACCGGGACAACTTCCCGAGCGAACCCGACAGTCGCTTGGCGTCGGCCGCCCGCGAGATGCTCGACAAGCACATCGTGAACGGGGAGGTTGTAGTGCCGGAAGGAAAATACTTTGTTCTGGGCGACAATAGGGACAACTCGCTTGATAGCCGGTATTGGGGGTTTGTCGGCTCTGCCGGCGTTATCGGCAAGCCTCTTCTGATCTACGAGTCCGAGTATCAAGAGGCCGGCGACCTCCCGCATGGAAAGCCTGCCGGGCCTCGCCGGGTACGGTGGGGCCGATTGTTGAAATTGCTGTAGCAGTCCACGCGTCTACCCGAGTCATGCGAACCAGCGACGTAGTGAAGGTGGATAAACATGACTCGTCTACGGCACCTTCCAGGTACCGCGCGCCAACCAATTAGTGTTAGTGCCGCCAGCATCCGACGCCCACAGGTACACGGTCTTCGCGCCGCCATAGGCGGTAAATGTCACCGGCAGTTCAGTGTCATCAGGTTGCCATCAGCTACAAGACTATCTACATTTTCGGATTCCCTGGTCTGGTATTTCGCGATCCCTTATTTGCTGCTCCAATCGAGTATCTTCGCCCAGGACACGCGGGGCGATCGTTGAGTAAGTCAGCGACCAGTGCGGCGAATCGCCTCGCGCGGTTCCCGAGATCGCAGGCACGCTATCGATTCACCTTCTTGGCAAGGATCGGAGCGGCCTCGTCGGACGCTGCCTTTACGAGCGCCCACATTTTGGGATGCTTGGGGATTACGTCGGGCGGATAGCCCTGTGCGATCAGGGCGGAGGTCATGACCGGGCCGATCGATGCAATGACGACGCGTTCCGCCAGCGTGCGGCGAGCGTCCGCTTCCACGCCGAGCGTACCGGCAATCTCCAACAAATGGTCCAACTGTATCGACGACGTGAACAAGATGA
>JBGPHT010000114.1:0-24217 GCA_041484525.1 Bryobacteraceae bacterium
CGTGGCGCATGGTCCGACGCTGCCGCCCGATCCGTGGGAAGGCGGCCTCGTGGCGCATGGTCCGACGCTGCCGCCCGATCCGTGGGAAGGTGGTCTCGTGGCGCATGGTCCGACGCTTCCGCCCGATCCGTGGGAAGGCGGCCTCGTGGCGCATGGTCCGACGCTTCCTCCCGATCCGTGGGAAGGCGGGTTGGCCGCATAGAGCCAAAATTCCGTATCTCAAACACCGCTGCCCGGCCTAGAATTGAGACTGGATGAGATTCGCGATCCAGGTGACGTTCTGGGCGGTTGGCATTCCCCTGCAGGTCCTGACCATCACCGCGCTGTTGCGCGGCTGGTATCGCCGCTTCCCGTTCGTCTTCGCCTATGTGGTCGCGTGCCTGCTGGCCGCGTTCATCGAAGTCCCCCTCAACGTCGCAAGATATCTCAAGATGGACGTGGCTCCCCGCGGGCCGGCCTACTATTATTGGATCAACGAGGTCCTGACGCAGGTCCTCATCTTCGCGGTGGTAGTCAGCCTCATCTCTTACGCCACTGCCGCCTTGCAATCACGCAGGGTCTTGCGCACCTGCCTCATCGGCGGGCCTCTTCTCTTGGCCGCAATCTCGTTTGGGGTTCACTACAAGACGGAAGTGGTGACGGGTGCGTGGATGGCGCCGTGGCTGCGGGACCTGAACTTCGGAGCCGCGATTCTCGACCTGCTCCTGTGGGGCATGCTGATTGCGGCGAAGCAGAAGGATTACAAGGTGCTCATGCTCAGCGGCGCGCTGGGCATTCAGTTCACCGGCGAAGCCATCGGCAGCGCCCTGCGAACGCTGTCAGCGCCCACTAAATCCAAGGCACTCTCCCTTACCGGTGCGATCATCGTCGTCCTCGCGGACCTGGTGTGCCTCTATATCTGGTGGCAGACTTTCCGCGCCAGGCCCGCACAAGAAAAAGGGAGATGCGCGTCTGCCGCGCAGCTCCCGCTTAAACACGAAGGCTGAAAGAAAGCCAAAAGGCTAGTGGATGACCGGCGGCACAACCTGCGACTGTGTGCGCTCGGCGGGAGGCGCGCCGGTTGGGGTGCTCGTTCCGAGTGAAGATCCCGCCGCCGGATCGGCGCTGAAGACCTTCACTTCGACGCGGCGATTCTTGGCGCGCGCGGCGCGGTTCGCGGCATCGTCGACCGGCTTCAACTGACCGAGCCCGATCATGTGGATGCGGTAGATCGGAACATTCATCTCAGTCACCAGGTAGTGCACGACGGAGTCGGCGCGGCGCTTGCTGAGCGCTTCGTTGTACTCCTTCGACCCGGTGCTGTCGGTGTAGCCCTCCACTGCGATGAAGAAGCGCTTGTCGCCTTTCACCTGGTCCGCCAGCTTGTCCAGGCCCTCTTTTCCGTCCGGCGTGATCGCGTACTTGTTCACTTGGAACGGAACGGTCGCGGAAGTCTGCAGTTTGTAGTCGTCAATGTTAGCCACGACACTTCGCAGGGTGTTCATGGTGTTGTCTGCGCTCTGCTGCGCCTGGTTGGCGCGGGTCATGGCGTCCTGAGCGTGTTGATCGGCGGTAGCCGCATGTTGATCGGCCGCAGCCGCGTGCTGGTCGGCGCTCGACGCCTTCTCTTGCGCCGAGCTGATGCCGCTCTGTGCCCGTTCGTCAACCTGCTTCAACTGATCGCGAGTCTCGCCAAGCTGCTGCGAGTTATGCGTAGTCTGTTCGCCCACCTGATCTACTTTCGCTTGAATCGGCGCGGTGGTATTGCGGACATACTTCTTAGTCGCGCAGCCGCCGGCGAGCAAGGCGCCCGTCACAATGCACGTGGTCGCAAGGAAAGCTTTCATAGTTCAAAAAACCTCGCTTGCTCATATGCAACCGATGCGCCAATGCAGGCAACTCGTGCGGAATCAATTGCGGCACTCAATTTAGGCCGGCCGCAAAGGCGGGTACGTGATGTAAGGATTACCTGAAGTTGCTGTTTCTACCGGAAGACGTGCCAAAATGTACGCTCTCGCCCAATAATTTCAGTGAAAACGGACTAGTGGAGTGAATCAATCGAGTTCCGGGCCCGCCGGCGCCGGCCCGGAAATAACACGGAATGGAATTCGCTAGTCAGACTTCCGCGCGGACGGGCGCACCTTTGGGCCACGCGTCACAGTCCGGCGGTGGCGGCGGAAACCGGGAAGGTCCCACGACAGACTATCGTAGATTTCGCCTTCCGGGTCGTAGTCCAATGGCCAATACTTGCGCTGGGTCATAAAAGATTTCCTGATTTAAAACAGGGAGGCAACTACAAAACCATTATAGCACCATCCGGTATTGGTTAGGTTGGCTATAAGTATTTGATTCCAAATGGGTTGCTCAGCCAAGAAGCCGCCCGGCAGACGTTTATGCCGTCCTGCCCGCCGGGTATGCCGACGGCTAATACCTAAATGAGAATTTTTCATCTGAATTACCGTTAGATCGCGGAACGGCCTGCAAACTGGGGAGATCGTCCGCGCAACTTCCCGAATCTTCATAAGCTACCTCACCCTCTCCGTCCAATTCGTCAACACCGTGATCGGCGCGTTGGACCATTCGAGCGGCAGGCTCATCACAAATCGCCGGCCGTCGCGGGAAACATCGAAGAAGTTCCATGTTTGAGGGATCGGACGCGTCTGGAAGAGCGCCTGCGGCGCATCGAAGGTCAACTCGTCGCCCGCGGCATGAATCGCCACCAGCATCATGCTCCCGCCCGCCGTGATATAGAACAGTTCGCTGCCATCGCCGTTCCAGTGCATCTGGCCGCCGCCGGCGACCGACAGGTGCCAGCGGCGGGGCGTGCCGCCGCCAGGCGCAAACGCCTGCACGTATACCTCTTCGCTGCCCGATTCGCGGGATACGAACGCCAGCCACTTGCCGTCCGGTGAAAGCGTGGCGTATCCCTCCCATGCCACCGTCTGCACCACGGGTGCAGCGCGGCCCTCGGCCACCGAGTACGCCCACACATCCGCCTGCGTGTCCTGGCCGAAACTGGAAAACAGGATGTAGCGGCCGTCGCGCGACCAATCGGTGACATACTTGGCGCTCTCGCTTTTGTACAGCAGCTCCGGATTGCCGCCCCCGGCCGCGTTCGCGGCGAAGATATCGAAAGTCCCCTGCGGGTCGCCCATGAAGGCAATGCGCGAGCCGTCGCCCGACCAGACGGGCGTGCCCTCGCGGTATGGCACAGGCGCGAACGGCGTCGAATTTCCGCCGCTGTCCACAATCCGCAGTGCGGCATATTCTCCACCCGGCTCGAGCCGCGCCGCCGCCGCACGCTCCCCATCCGGCGAGATTCGCGGCGGTCCCCACTCACCGGGCTCACTCGCGATTCCGATCGGCGTCCCGGCGCGATCCAGCCAAACCAACTGGTGCGTGGGCGTGCCCGCGCTCTGATAAGCGAGGATGGCGTTGTTCGAAACCGAAACCGGCGCCAGCGACAGGCTTCGGATGGCGCCGACGCGGTCCGCCAGCACGACAGGTTCGCCCGCCGGCGACAGGCGGGAAGCGTGGAACGGCTGCCCCACCAGTTCGGAGCCGCGGACGTACAACAGATAACCCTTGCCCGAAGGATCCCGGCCCGCGATGCCCGAGTAGACCGCGTTGGTTTCCGACGCGAAGAGAAAGCGCCGTTCTGCTCCGTCCCATCCAGCGGCATAAATTCCCGTGGTGGCGGCAGTGCCGGTCAGCAGGAAATAGAGGATGTGGCGCTGATCCGGCAGGAACTGCGGCCACATCGCCGAGAGCTCGGACTCTTTCGGATTCAGCCGCACCACCGGCTGGGGCGTGCCTCCGGTAGCCGCAACGCGGTACAGACCGTCGCTCAGGCTGGGCGCGAAAACGATCGTCCCGTCGCGATTCCAGGCGCCGCCGCCCGTCATGGCCGCAGTGGCACAAATGTTCTCGACGGCGCCGCCCGCGATCGCGACCTTCTTCATCGCGCGATCGGCGAAGAAACCAACTGCGCGGCTGTCCGGCGACCAGAAAGGCGCGAAGGCACCCTCTGTTCCCGCAATCGGGGCGGCGTCGAGCGCGTCGAGCGGACGCAGCCACAGCATCCGCTTACCCGCGGGCCCCACAGCGGAGAACGTGAGATAACGGCCGTCGGGCGAGATGGCGGGCGGGCTGGGATACGCCGCATGCTCGGGCGGTTGAACCTCGAACCGGAACACCGCGGAGGCCGGCGTCTCGCGAAAGTAGAGCGCGGCGGCGACGATGGTCGAGGCCAGGATTACGGCCGCAACGCCCCACGCGGCGTTGGCCAAGCGCCGCGGACGTTTCGCCGCCCCACGCCGCCGTGCAGCCGCTAACTGCGGCAGCACCCGGCCGGCGAGCTTCAACTCGGTGACGACATTCTGCATGCGCTGCCGCCGCCGCTCCGGGTCCTTCTGCAAACACGCCGCCATTACCCCTTGGATCGCCGCGCCGAACGGCGTGCCGTCCGTCAACGCCGGCGGATCGAGTGAGCCGGCTTCACCGGCGAGCGGCGCCCGCCCCGTCGCCATCTCGTACAGCAGTGCACCGTAGGCGAAGATGTCGCTGCGCGCATCGGGCGCCGCCCCAGCGATCTGTTCCGGAGCACGATAGCGCGCCGCACCTGTCGCCCGCAGCAGGCGCGCACCCGAATCGGTCACCGCGATCGTCTCCGGAGAAACCGCGCCGTGCACCTGCCGTCGCCCATGCGCCCGGCTTAGGATGTCGCCGATCTGTATCGCATATTGGAGAGCCTGTTCCGGAAAAAGCGGACCTCGCGCCAGACGCAGCGCCAGCGACTCGCCCTCCACCGGCTCGCCGGTGAGAAAGTCCAGTCCGCGCGCATCCGTTTCCGGCCCAATGTCCACAATCGCCCGCTCCCTGCGGGCAAACAAATACGGGAGTCTTTGTTTGTAACTGAATTCTACAGCCGCGCGCTCTGGAATCCAATTCCCAATCCGCCCAATAAGTCCTGGTACAAAAACCGAAAATGGCCCCGGAAGGACTACAATTTTAGGTTCGCCAGTCGATGCCGGACCGCGAAACAGGAGGTCGACATGAGTGAGAGTGGAAGCCCAGTCAAGCTTGAGGGAGCGGCGCTGGCCGCCGCCATCCTGATACTCGCCGTGTGGCTGGGATTATTGGCATGGATGGCGTTCCACACCGGAGCCACAGAAGTCGAATGGGCGCGTCTGTTCTCCGTGCTGGGCTCGCTCGAGGCGGTCACTTTTGCCGCTGCCGGCGCCCTCTTCGGCACTACCATTCAGAAGCAGCGGGTGCAGGACGCCCGGGAGCGAGCCGACAAAGCGGAGGGGCGGGCCTCGGACGCCGAAAAGACGGCGGCCTCCAAGACTCAGGCCGCCGCCAATGGCCAGGCGCTTGCCACGGCAGTGAAGGCACGCGCTGCTCAGCAGCCGCGTTCGGTAGACAGGATCGAGCGAGTCAGCACGACAGCAGCGCCGGCGGCTATGCCTGACGATCTCGTCGCCCTGGCCGACAAACTATTTCCGGATTGATCGCTGCGGCGGCCAACTTACGGCCACGAATTGACTCCCCCGAGGCGAATGGCCTCGTCCGGATCGATCGCTTCGGCGGCCCGCCCTACGGCCACGAATCGACTCCCCCGAGGCGAATGGCCTCGTCCAGATTGATCGCTTCGGCGGCCCGCCCTACGGCCACGAATCGACTCCCCCGAGGCGAATGGCCTCGTCCAGATCGATCGCTTCGGCGGCCCGCCCTACGGCCACGAATCGACTCCACCGAGTCGAATGGCCTCGTCCAGCTCCAGTGCAATCTCGCGTCCGAAACGTGCGGCCAGGATGGGGGCGAACGCAAGTACGTCAACCAGGACCTCCTCGCGGCCCCTCGTCGCGCTTTGACGGAGGGAGCTTGTCCACATCGAAACGATCTCCGAAATCGGTAGGCGGGTCAGTTCAGGAGTCAACGCACGCATGACGTGCAATCGCTCGTGACTCGGGGTATACCGATCCTGGATGTCCTTGACAATCGATTGGATCACGGGCCTACGCGTGCGGGCAGGCACCCGGCCGACCAATTCCACGAGGACAGACGCACGCTCCGAGGGACGCATTTCACGGGCCCTGTCGATCAGCAAGGCTGCCGACGATGCCGGGGCCAATCGATAGACGGTTTCGAGCGTTCGATCGCCGCCGGAACGTGTGCTCCCTTTCCGACCGAGGAAATGAAGCGCGAGACTGATGTCTCCCAATTCTGCTGCCCGCACTGCCAGAGCGCTCAAGCCCTGATACAAGGATGATTCGTCTTCGAGCGTGGCGACCGCGGGCAACATATCCAGCCGCAGTTCCGGTGCAACCTTCGCAATCAACTTCGAACGGGCGGATCCGTTGTGCTCCGCGGAAAGGCACTTCACCACCAGTTGGGCGTTCCTCAATTCAGCCGCCCGTCTCGCCAGGGACTCAGTCAGCGCCGCATTGCCCTGTGTTTCCGGATCATCCAGAACGTTGGCAATCTGCGAGGGGTCCAGCCACGATGCGAGTTCAACCATAGCGGCCGGTCTGTCGCGCTCCGGAACGCGAAGCGCGGCTGCGAACGCCTCTTGCATGACCTGCACGGCGACATCCGCGTTCCCCGCCAGATGGCCGGCAAATGTCACTTTCGAACGCGCCGGCAAGCGCCTGAAAGTGGCGATGAGCTGATCCGCTGGTGGCCTCCGCGCCTTCGGAACATGAAGAGCGAGTGCGCCGAAGGCTGACACGACGAATTCGGGGTCGTAAGACCATTCCGCTTGCCGGTCCAACTCCTGTAAGGCCAACCTCTCACGTTCCGGCTCGGGCAGGTGGCGTAGCAAGCTATTGAGACCGGAGAGCCGGGCCTCCGCGTCATCCAGTGCCGCGACTCGCTTCGCCGCCAGATCCTTGGAACTGCTATCCAACAGGCCCGCAGCGGCCGACAGGAAGCTCACCAGATGCCCGGGCTTGTGCAGGCCGGCGAGCAAGTCGCCGAGCACTGGCCCGTGAGCGGTGGTCAATCCGGCGCCGAAGATGGAAGCTAGCTCCGCGTCCCCGGCCGCTATGCCCAATGCCCTCGTCAGGGACTCGCGCACATGCTCCGAAGTACCGCCTGCCGAGGCGAGGTCCAGGAGCAAAACTATCTGGTCTTCGGCTGAAAAGCGCTGGTCGCAAGCCAGAGAAATCGATTGCTCGGTCACCTCCGGCGAAGGACAGTGGACCAGCGCCTGTGAGAGCGCGCGAAAACCCTTTTGCAGGGTCTTGTCCCGGTCGAGCGAGGGAGACGAATACAAATCAGGCAGGGCCGCGATCAGGTTTCTGACTGCTTCTTCCATGGCGGCGGCAGGCAGGCCGGGAATCATATCGCTTAGTCCTGAAACGCGATCGCACACATTGCGCAGGGCGGCGGCGGACGCTGCAATTTCGCCGGCTGCTGCTGCGCTCAGCCATGGCAGCAGCGCGGCGCGGGTTCGAGCGCACTCGGTCACCACGTTGTGCGGCCGTGTCGCCCGCCGGATGGCGCCAAGGCGGTCGTCGGGAACGTGGGCAGCCAGCCGGCCCAGAATCTCGGCTCGCCGGGACTCCAGCAGATCACGGAGATCGGCTACGCGCGAGATTGCTTCGTCTGGTTCTCCCAGCACAGCCAGCCGGACCAGCAGTGCTTCGAAAGGATCGCGTATGGAAGAGTTGGAGGCGGCGATGGCATCCAAGGCGCGCCGCACCTGGGGCAACGATAGAAATGCCGCCAGATCGGTGAAGCGACCGGTCGCACGCTTCGCATCGGACAGACACGTCTCGAAAATCCCGCTGAGCTCGGCAGGAGAAAGCGCGCGTGCGGCGGCGGCCAGGGCCTCCGATGACTCTGGTTGTCCGTCCAGGGTTCCCGCGAGTTGGCGCAGCAGCGGTCCTGGAATACCGGAGGATTCCGGCATTCCCCGAATGGTGTCGATCCGGCGGTGCGCGGACAGTGGGCGGAACAGATCGACCCATCGACCCCACTCCGCCTCAGGGACGGTTTGCAGAATGGTCCCCCAGGCGTCGCTTCGCATTTCCAGCACAAACGCCGGCACTTGGGCGGCCGCATCCGCGGCTTCGCTCCACATGCCCTTCTGAACGAACCCTAGTACGACCGCGATTCGGACATCGTCCCGCTTCCACTTCGGGAGCTTCGGCACACGCTCGAGAGCCGCTCCAGGCTCCTCCTCCGCCAGGCGTTCCAGAAAGATGGGGAGCAGTGCAGCGCTGGCCTTGTCTGCGGATTCGCTTTCGAGCAGTCGATACAGTTCGAAGAGCCAGTCGCGCGGCAGCGAGCGGGCCAGTGCATTGAGGGCGGATTCGTCAGTGGACTCGGCAGCCACGGCGCACGCTACGGAGAGGCTCGCCCGGAACGCTTGCGAGCGCTCCGGTTCCTCCAGGGCTTGCGCTACGGCGGCAATCGCCTGCGCCTTTATCCCGCGATCGTGAAACTCTTCAGCGATCCGTAGCGCTTCCAGGCGCAATGGTTTCGGAAGGTGCGGTGCGAGCGCAAGCAAACCTCCGAGGCGGCTTCCTTCATTGCTCTCCTGCGCCACGATCTCGAGCGCGCGGCCGCGCAGCGGAATCGGCAGATCCGCAGCCAGCCTGGCGACGGCCAGCACCCGGTTATCGGAATCGAGTATGGTGGCGCCGGTATCGAGCGCCAGCCGTGCCAGCTCGTGGCGCCGTGCGCCTTCGTCACCACGGAGGGCATCCGCGACCGCTCGCAGCCCCATTTGCGGATCGGGCGCCAGGCGGGCCCACGCCAGCGCCTGATCCCGGCTCCACATTCCCGCCTGCACGTAGCGCGCAGACAGTTCCGGACGCTGATTCGAAGCCAGGTCTCGAATCAGGGCGGTCATCAACGCGTAGCGGCACTGTAAGCCCACGCTTTTCCGCTGTGTGTCCGAACGCTTCGCGGCCGCGGAATCCGCCAACGAGCGGGCGCGCTCCAGATCGGCGGCGTATCCCTCCACTTCGTTGCGCTGCTCGCGTGCGGAAAACCAGCTATTGCGTCCCTCGCGATCCTGATGCGCGAACAGACGGTGGACCAATTCGCTTTCGCCGGCGTCCGCCTGGGTAACCACCCAATGCCGGAAATCATAGTCGTTGAAGCGCCGGAAAGGCCCATTCACTGGGCATCCCACTCCACTTTGCCGGCCATGGCAGTCGCGATGGCGCGGGCGTACCGGTCGAGCTTGACCTCCCGCTCCAGGAACTCGAGAAAGGTGTTGTGATACAACCGCAAGCGCGGCGGATCGCCGGGTTCTTCGTGGAGGAATTCGGCCCATTCCGCCAAGACGTCTTCTACCTCATCCGTCTCCACGTGTTGGAAACTGCCACTCTCGTTGATCCATTCCGCCACGATCCCGGCTGCTACCGCCTGGCGCGCCTTTGCCAGGACGCAGAGAATCGGCCGCTGCAATCGCCGGAACCGCGCCAGATCCCGGTCCCGCATGAGATTCCAATGCCGCGAATAATAGTTGAACAGGCCGGAGGGAAGCTCATCCATCTTGCCCAGGAACTGCTCGCTGCGCTCTGGCCGGACGATCTCGGGAAGCACGTGGCGCAGATACATGAAGTTCCCTTCGCTCTTGTCCCACACCATCCCGATGAACTTCTCCTCGGTGGCTTGCCACTGCGCCAGGCGGATCTTCATCACATCCCGGTGCCGTTCGACAAAAGTCCCGATGTACTTCCTGACATCTCTCTCGTTGTCGGAGGTCTTTTCCTCGAGCACGATGTCATCCGCTCTCTGCTCGCTGTCGAGATGCGGGTCCACGCGGTCCCGGATGGTGGCGATCACGTAACAGCCAGGCGGCAAACGGCCGGGCAGGAAGAGCCGGTTGACGCCTCGCGCCGGCTCCTCGGCTTCGTCCAGAGCGTCCACCAGGAGCACCACCCGCTGCTCGCCACGTTCCGATGACCTCTCCACAGCCTCTGCCAGCAGCGTCTTCAGCGCTTCCGGACTCTCGCCGGCTCCCGAAGGGAGGTTGTCTCTCGGCAACTCGTACCGCGTGATGAGTTGGGCGCAGGCATTACGCAGGAACAGCTCCGGTGAGCGGACGTTATCGCGCGCGATGTTGAAATGGTGCGCGTACCCGTGCGTCCGTGCGATTTGCGCCATGATCGCGGACTTGCCGATGCCCGGCTCGCCACGGATCAGGATGTACCCCGCGGGAAACTTCGGATCGTTCAGCCGCCGATCCAAAGCGGCAAAGACGAATTCGCGGCCGACGAAATCCTGCGTGCGCTCCTCGATCACGGAGCTGAAGGAGAGCACGTCCGCCGCCAGATTCGATGGGATCCGGTCCAGCCACGCCAGAGGATCCGCAGGCCCGCTCAGGGCGGCAGCCACGATGGAACTGAAGCCCGCAATGACGCCCAGCGGCATCGCGTAAGCAATCCGTCCGTCGCCTTGCTTGCGCGTCAGGATCATGGCCACCGCGCCTCCCAGGTCGTCCGCCCAAACCGGCGCGCCACTGAAACCGGGCTCGACCACCGCCGCGGAATCCGCCTCGAGGCGAACCCAGTCTTGTCCGACGCGAAGACCCAATCGCCCATGCGCCGCATCGCTCTCCGGGTTTGAAATGGGAAACCCATAGGACGAGAAGCTGAGGCCTTTGTACGACTCGCGCCGCCGAAGAGGCAACGGATCGAGCGCGAGAGAGGCGTCGTCCAGCCGAAGCACGGCTACGTCGCCGGCCGACTGCGAATCGCCGTCACGCGGAACGGGCCGCCAGCCGTCCTCGATCACCAGCGCACGGCTGCGCTTGCCCAGCAACGGGAAATCGACGGAAACCTGCTGGCCGGGGCCGTTGACGCCGGCCCCCATCACGACATGGGCACACGTCAAAAGGTGTTGGTTGTCCACCGCGAACGCGGTACCGACAATCTGGGATTGCGAATTACCGCCGGACCAGACTCGTGCGAGCCATGATCGTTGCTCGAACACACCCGCGAGTCGAGACATGCCGTCGGTCCGTTGACATTTCCGCGCTTAGGTCCGCGGTCCTGAACGAGTCGAGGATATCATCCCGAAGAATTCGAAGTCCACCAGAGATAATTGTCGGACTGCCTGTTCGCCTCGCGCCCTGTGGTTTAAAGCATAACCTTGCCGGAATTGCAGTCCGGCCATAGGCAACCTCCCGATCGTCTGCGGTTGTTGGGACGTCAAGAAAGTTGTAGTATTGTGTTATGGCCCAGTCTCACCGTGAAGCGTCCCGACGGCTCTTCGAGTTCGCTGAGCAGCAGCAAGGTTTCTTCACCACCAAGCAGGCCAAGGCGGCCGGATTCGCCGAAAACACGCACCCTTATCATGTGCAGGTAGGGAACTGGATCCGCGAGCACCGCGGTATCTACCGGCTCGCTCTTTTTCCGACGGCCGATCGGCCCGACCTTGTCCTGTGGTCACTGTGGTCCCGGAACCGGAACGAGGAAGTCGAGGGCGTATACAGCCACCATACGGCGCTCAGCCTCTACGATCTGTCGGATCTGAATCCGGCGAAACTTCACATGACCGTTCCGACGGATTTCCGGCGCAACAGCGATATTCCCGGTATCCTCGTACTCCATTATGCCGACCTGGCCGAGAGCGACGTACAGACCGCTCAGGGCTTCAAGTTTACGCGCCCTCTTCGGACGATTCTTGACCTGATCGAAACTGGCACGGTCGAGCGGAACTTCATCCGCCAGGCACTAAGGCACGCTCTCGACCGCGGCCTGATTACTCGTCAACAGATTCGAAACGCGCGAGTGATCGGACCGGCGCGCAAAATGGTTGAGGGAGTGCTGCGGCGAGTTGCATAATGCCGTCACCCAGGACATTTACGACGGCAGGAGCATTCCGGAGGGCTCTTGAAGAACGCCTGAAGCGGGCCTCTCTGACTGATCGGGTCGATCTCAACCGCCTCCGCCGGCAGGTGTCATTCGACCGCCTGCTGGCAAGGCTGTTCCGGGAAGAACCAGCGCCCTGGGTTTTGAAGGGCGGTTATGCGCTGGAGCTACGCTTCAAGGTTGCTCGATCGACCGTGGACATCGACCTGACGTTGCAGCGAGTGGTGGCAGCAACAGTGGCGGGTGGCGACACGAACCAGGTTGTACGGGAGATGCTGCAGAGAGCGGCTGACATCTCTCTTGGTGACTGGTTCGAATTCGTGATCGGACCACGCGTTATGGATTTGACCGCGGCGTCGTACGGTGGGGCCCGCTATCCCGTCGAAGCTCGAATGGACGGACGGATCTTCGCTCGATTCCACCTGGACGCCGGCGTTGGTGACGTTGTGATGCAGCCTCTGGAAACAATCGTCTGCCCGGACTGGCTGGGATTCGCTGGCATCGAATCGTCGCGGGTCCGGACGATCGCTCGCGAACAGCAGTTCGCGGAAAAGATTCACGCCTACACGCTCCCGCGGAACGCTACGAACAGCAGAGTGAAGGATTTGGTGGACCTGGTTCTCCTGATTGGGGCGGGTGGACTGGATAAACAGAGGATTCTGGACGCATTGCGACTGACGTTCGACAGAAGAGGAACCCACGATTTGCCCCTGGGTTTGATTCCGCCACCAGCGGATTGGCAGATCCCGTTTCACGCCCTGGCGGAGGAATGCGGGCTCCCGACAGATGTGGCCGCGGTGTTTTCGGGGGTACGGGAGTTCCTCGAAGAAGTGCGGGCACAGCGCACAGAGCGGTAAACGCGGTATGACTGAGAACGGTTCGGAATCTCTTCCATTCGAACCTCCAGAGCAGGAAAACATTCGTCTCCGCGAGGAGAATGCTCGCCTGCGGCGGCTCTTGGCAGTTCACAGCATTCCGATTCCGCAACTGGCACCAGAGAATCCGCCTTCAACCAAGACCGTTGAGCCGGCGCCCCCGCTGGACAAGGAGGAACGTGCCAGACAGAGAATCGCACTCTTTCGAAGCCTGTTTCGCGGGAGAGAAGATGTCTACGCTCGGCGATGGGAGAACGATGATGGCCGGCACGGATATATGCCGGTGGTCGTTAAGGACTGGAAGGCTATCAACAGAAGCCGCCCGGAGGAGCGGAAGAAAGTCGATCAGAAGACTCGGAAGTTCATCCCGCTGACCGACGCCGTCATCGAGAACCACCTCTTGGGCAAAGAAACCGTTGGCGTGTACCCTCTCCTGCCAGACGAAACGTGCTGCTTCCTCGCGGCAGACTTCGACAAGAAAACTTGGGAGTATGACTCCCTGGCCTTCCTGGAGACCTGCCAGGAACTGAACGTGCCCGCTACGTTGGAACGTTCTCGTTCCGGGAAGGGCGGCCACATTTGGATCTTCTTTGACCGTGCGCTGCCGGCGATCGCCGCGCGCAAACTGGGATGCGTGCTGCTCACGCGAACCATGGAGCGGAGGCATCAGGCCGGCCTTGATTCCTACGATCGCTTCTTCCCAAACCAGGACACGATGCCCAAGGGAGGGCTCGGGAACCTGATTGCACTCCCCCTACAGTTTGCGCCGCGCAACGCGGGCAATAGCGTATTCATTGACTCCGATTTCCGCCGGTACCCTGACCAGTGGCAGTTCCTTTCGACGATCCGGCGAATGCCGGTCGGCGTCGCGGCGGAGATCGTCGCGGAAGCTCAGCGCAAAGGCGATTTGATCGGAGTCCGGATGAGCATCGCCGATGATGAGGATGCACAAGACCCGTGGACTTTGCCACCTTCCCGCAAGCGGAAGGAGAGGCCGATCGAAGGGCCGCTCCCAAAGACTGTTCAGATCGTTCGCGCGAACCTTGTTTACGTGGAAAGAAAGGATTTGCCGCCAGCTATGCTGAATCGGCTACTCCGGCTGGCTGCATTTCAGAACCCTGAGTTTTACAAGGCTCAGGCCATGCGGCTTTCGACGTACGACAAGCCACGTGTAATCGCATGCGGCCAGGAATTTGTCCAGCATATCGCTGTGCCTCGTGGATGTCTGACGGAGACCCTGGCTCTTTTCGAAGCGCACAAAATCCGGCCCGAAGTTCGGGACGAACGGTACGCGGGCACGGCGATTGAAGCGGCGTTCCAAGGTCAGCTTCGGCCGTTTCAGAAGGAAGCCGTCGCGAAGATCGCCGCCCACGACGAAGGTATCCTCTGCGCTCCGACGGCGTTCGGGAAAACCGCCGTCGCGGCGTGGCTGATCGCGAAACGCAAGGTCAACACTCTGGTTGTTGTTCACCGGCAGCAGTTGCTCGATCAGTGGCAGGAACGTCTTGGAATGTTCTTGGATCTGCCAGCCAAATCGATCGGGCATATCGGTGGTGGCAAAATGGACCGGACAGGTTGTGTAGACGTTGCCGTGATCCAAAGCCTGTACCGAAAAGACGAAGTGAAGGACTTCGTTGCTGAGTACGGCCAGGTGATCGTCGACGAATGCCACCACATATCCGCTTTCACGTTCGAACAGGTGATGCGGCAGGTGAAGGCCAAGTATGTTGTCGGCCTGACCGCCACGCCGACGCGGAAAGACGGACACCATCCGATCGTTTACATGCAGTGTGGCCCCGTGCGGTTCAGCATGAGCGCCAAGACGATGACCGAAACGACTCCCTTCGAGCACAAGGTCACTCCCCGCCATACAGAATTTCGAATGGCGCCGGAACTCACCGAGGTCACGATTCAGGACATCTACGCCGCGCTCGTCGACGATGCCTCGCGCAACGAGACGATCGCTGGCGACATCATGCGCGCCATAGAATCTGGACGGTGCCCGCTGCTTCTGACCGGCCGAACAGAGCATCTCCAGTATTTCGCAGCCAAGCTTGCAGGCGTCGCCAAGCACGTCTTCGTCTTGAAGGGAGGCATGGGAAAGAAGCAGCGTCGGGAAACGTCGGCGGCCTTGGCGGCAGTGCCGGAAAACGAATCGCGAGTGATTCTGGCGACGGGAAGCTACATCGGAGAAGGGTTTGACGACGCGCGTCTGGACACGCTATTCCTGGCCATGCCGATTTCCTGGAAGGGCACACTGCAACAGTATGTGGGCCGATTGCACCGTCTCCACGACAACAAGCGATTTGTGCAGGTCTACGATTATGTGGACAACTACGTTTTGATGCTGGCCAGGATGTACGAGCGCAGGCTGAAGGGCTATGCCGCGATTGGTTATGCGATCGAGCAGGACACGATAGATCACACGCCCGCTCCCCGGGGCCGGTGACCGTACAGAATCCGTCACCGGGCTCCTCTGCCCCTGCTCGCCCTCACCGGCCGGCTTGACACCGGCGGTGGTGCATGTACAATCCAAAGTGGCACTAATTTAACAACGGAAGTGGCGCAGAATGTTTAAAGCCAGGAAACCTCGGCCGGCCTCCACCACGGATGCGCAGGGCTACAACAGCAGCGAAGTCGCCCGCATCTGCAGCGTCAGTCTTCGGCAGTTGCAGTGGTGGGACGAACGTAATGTCGTCTCGCCGCGCCAGGACGGCCACAAACGCATCTACCAGCCGGAGGAGGTCGTCGAGATTTCCGTGATCGCCGAGCTGCGGCGCAAAGGTTTTTCGCTGCAGAAAATCCGGCGCGTGCTTCGGTTCCTGCAAAAGGACACGGGCAAGCGCCTGAGCGAAGCCCTCTCC
Source organism: Bryobacteraceae bacterium (assembly GCA_041484525.1). Classification (GTDB taxonomy): domain Bacteria; phylum Acidobacteriota; class Terriglobia; order Bryobacterales; family Bryobacteraceae; genus JBGPHT01. Next base: position 15,556 of record JBGPHT010000114.1, read on the forward strand.
GCTTCGTCCGATATCCACTTGCTGACCGATGGCAAGTCCATCTACCTCGAAGAGGCGCCCAACCGCATCATCGATCTGCTCAAGAACGCGCGCCAGCCCATGTTCCTGGTTTGCGTCACCGACCAGGTGAAGCGACTGACCGCTGCCGAGCGCAAGCCCGCCAAGTCCGAAACCGGCGCGCCCGGGCGCAAAGCACGCGCCGTATAGCCATAGCGGGCCATTCGTAACAGAACGCACGGCCGCCGCATCTCTTAGTTCATGACCGTTTTCGTAACCGGCGGTACTGGCTACATCGGCGGCGTGGTCCTCGAGAAGCTGCGCGCCGCGGGACATGACGTTACCGGCCTTGCCCGCTCCAGCGCCGCCGCCCGCAAGCTCGAATCGCTAGGCGCCACTCCGGTCCGCGGCGATCTGCGCGATGCCGCCACCCTCACCTCCGCCGCGCGCGCCTCGGACGGCGTCATCCATCTCGCCATGGAATCCTCACCCGAGTCCCCTCGCCTCGACCGCACCCTCGTCGAAGCCGCCGTCGAAGGCCTGCGCGGCTCCGGCAAGCCGTTTCTGTACACCAGCGGCATCTGGGTTCTGGGCAGCACCGCCGGCTGCATCGCCGACGAGGCCACGCCGCTGAATCCGCCGCCCCTGGTCGCCTGGCGTCCCGCGCACGAGAATCGAGTGCTGCGTGCTGAGGGAATCCGAGGTATCGTGATTCGTCCGGCCATGGTGTACGGCCGCGGCGGCGGATTCGCGGGAGACTTTGCGCGGTCCGCGCGTGAGCATGGCGTGGTGCGTTACGTGGGCACGGGCGAGAATCACTGGCCATTCGTCCATGTGGACGATCTGGCCGATCTCTACCTCCTGGCTCTCGAACATGCTCCAGCCGGTGCGCTCTACTTCGCCGCCGCCGGGCCGTCCCTACCCGTGGCCGAAATCGCACGCGCCGCCGCCCGCGGAGCGCGGATGGAATCGATTTCCCTCGAGGTTGCCCGCAAAACCATGGGGCCGCTCGCCGACGCTTTGACGCTCGATCAGTCGATCGACGCCGGGAAAGCGACGCGCGAGTTGGGTTGGAAACCGAAGGCCAGGTCTATTCGGGAAGAGTTGGCAAGCTGATGTCTACCGCGGCGCCGACGACCGCACCAGCGACATCATGAAAAACCCGATGACCGCGAATCCCAGCGCCACATAAGAGTAGGGGCTGTATTTGTCGAGCTCGCCGACGAAAGCTCCCAGGTAAAAAGTCAGATCCTCCCGCAGCTTGGGAGAAATCAGTAGAAACCCTCCGGCGAGTCCTGATAGCGAAAGTATTCTCAGGGTTGGCATTATTTGCCTGACAATCCATATTGTAATGCCTGTGCGTCTGTGCACAGTGCCGGCTGTACTATGTGGGTACCAGACGTACCTGGGCCGAATCAGCACATCATCTTATGCTATGAAAATAAAGGGTTACTAGTTTTGAGAACGGAGGAAATCTGCCGCTACCTGGCTAGCCGGATGATGCCGGCCATCAACCTCGAAGTTCAATTTCCGGATGACATTATCCGGGAATTTCCCTGATAACTCGAGTAGAATCCCGCCTAGTTTCGGGAGGCGCGCGAGCGTACTTTCTCGCACGACGACCGCGCAATGGTACGGAGGAAAGTAGCGGCGGTCATCCTCCAGAATGGCGACATTCATCGAACCCGCCAGTCCGTCGGTCGAGTTCGCGGCGATCATGTCCACCTGCCCGCCGGCCAGCGCCTGGTAAAGCAGCCCCAGATCCATCGTGACGGGGTTCGTCGCGAGCCGCAGTCCGTAAGTTTTCAGCAAGCCGTCGAGCCCATCCGGCCGTTGCTGAAACTCATACCCCACGCCCATGCGCCAGGCGCGGTTCCCAGCCGCGTCCGAAATCGTGGAGAGTTTCGCCGCGCGCCCTATGTCGCCCCGCACCATCATGGCGAACGTGTTGTTGAAGCCCAGCGGATCGAGCCAGCGCAGTTGCCACTGGCGGGCATAGGCGGCGCGTACGCTCTCCATCGCCGCCGCCGCGTCGCGCACCGCCGGCTGCTTCAGGATCGCGGTCAGGGCCGTCCCCGTATACTCCGGGTAGAGATCGATCGAGCCATTCACCAGTGCCTCGTGCGCCAGTAGCGTGCCCCCCAGGTTGAGCTTGCGCACGACGGGAATTCCCAAGCGCTGCTCGATGTGCTGCGCCAGAATTTCTCCCAGCACCACCTGCTCGGTGAAGTTCTTCGACCCCACCACGACGACGTTCGCCGGCCGCCCACAGCTCAGCAGTGCAAGCAGGGTCAGACTCAGGACGGCGACAATCGGCGTTCGAACCATTCCAGCACCTCGTCTGCGGCCAATGCCATCAGGGCCGCCGGAACCGCGCCCGCCAGCACCGTGCGGGAGTCCACCATGGCGATGCCGCGGAAGATGAACACACCCAATCCGCCGCCCCCAATGGCCGCGGCAATCGTAGCCGTCCCGATGGTGGCGACGGTGGCGATCCGCAGCCCCGCCACAATCGACGGCACCGCCAGCGGCAGTTCCACCTGCCACAAAATCTGCCGCTCCGTCATCCCCATCGCCACCGCCGATTCTCGCACGGCGGCGTCCACCCCCAGAATGCCCACCAGCGTATTGCGCAGGATCGGCAACACCGCGTACAGGCAGAGCGCGACGATCGCCGTCCGTTTCCCGATGCCTCCGATGAAGGGCAGAGGCAGCAGAAATCCGAACAGCGCCAGGCTGGGGATGGTCTGCGCCACGTTGGCAAGCGCCACCGCCCAGCGTCGAGTTCGCGGACGCCGCGCCAGCATCACCGCGCCCGGCAAAGCGAATGCCGACGCCACCAACACCGCGATCAGCACCAGTTCCAGGTGTTCGAGCGACAGCGCCAGGATCTCGTTCATCTCTCCTCCAGGCTGGCCAGGAACAGCGAAGCCTCGGGTGTATGCGCCGCGCGGAATTCGTCCGGCGGCGCCAGCAGGTCGAGCGCGCCGTCTTTCAGCAGCGCGATCCGCGACGCCATCATCAGCGCCTCGCGCACGTCATGCGTCACGAAGAGCGCCGCTTTGCGCACTGTCCGGCGGAGTTCCAGAAACTGCCGCTGCAACTCGAATCGCGAGATCGGGTCGAGCGCCGCGAACGGCTCGTCCAGCAATAGCAGCGGGGGATCCGCCGCCAGCGCGCGCGCAATCCCCACCCGCTGCCTCTGCCCGCCCGAAAGCTGCCGTGGATAGCGCGTGCGGAACTCCGCCGGCGGCAGCCCTACCGCCTCGAGCAGAAACTCCACGCGGTGCGCGACTTTCTCCGGGCTCGCGCCCTCGAGGCGCGGCACCAGCCCCACGTTGGCCTCGACCGTCCAGTGCGGAAAGAGGCCCGCATCCTGGATCACGTACCCCATGCGCCGCCGCAGCCGGATCGGATCCCACTCGCTCGCCGTTTTGCCTTCGAATCGAATCTCGCCCGCGGTCGGCCGCACCATTCCGTTCACCGTCTTCAGCAGCGTCGTCTTCCCCGAGCCGCTGCGCCCCAGCAGCACCACCGTTTCTCCCTCCGCCACATCGAGCGAGATGCCGCGCAGGATCGAGCGCCCCGTAATGGCACACGACAAGTTCCGGATTTCGAGAATGGCTGCCACTGGTTTCCCACTCAGTATAAGGGTGGGGCAGACCGCCATGCTCCAAGCCGCTTTCGCATCGACATGTGTTGCACATTTTTGTATGCTGGGAACATGTCGAAAATGATTCAGATCAGAGACGTTCCAGACCAGGTACACAACACTTTAAAGGCGCGTGCGGCTCGGGAGGGCATGAGCCTCTCCGATTTCATTAAGAGGGAACTGGAGCGTACGGCCGAGCGCCCGAGCATGCGGGAGTGGTTGGAACTTACTCAGCGGGCAAGGCCGATCCAGGCAAAGCGGAGCGCCGCGCAGATCTTGCGCGAATTGCGGGATGCGCGATGATCGTTCTGGATGCGTCCGTAGTCGTGGAACTCCTCACCAACGGCGCATTGGCCGATTCCCTCCGGCGCAATCTGGCCGAGAGCAGGGACTCGTTCATCGTGCCGCATCTGCTTGACGTGGAAGTAGCGAGTGCTCTTCGAAGGCTGGTTGCAGGCAGGCGCGTCGATTCGCATCGCAGCGAGGAATTTCTTGCGGCACTGGCGGCGCTCCCCGCCGAGCGTTATTCGCATATACCCTTACTGGCCCGTATTTGGGAGCTGCGGCACAACTTTACGGCCTACGACGCTGCGTACATCGCGTTGGCGGAAGTGACCGACTCCGTCCTTTACACCAGCGACGAAAAGTTGTGCAAAGGGCACCGCGCACGGGTCGCTCTATTCACGGCCCGATCGTCGAACACTACTTCAACATAACGTCCTTCATGTTCGCTGGCCCCCGCACTCAATAATCCGGGGGCGGTGGCCCAATTGGCCGTCTAACGCACATACTTCTGACGTGATGACGGAGAACTAGTCGAACGGAATTTCGATCTCCAGGAAGGATCCCGGCGGGATGCCGGAGATCGCATCTACGACCACGGATTTCGATTTCCGGATTCGCGTCCAGTCATTGGTGTCGATCACGACGAGTGCAAGCCTGCGTCCGGCAAGATTCTGCTGGTAGCGGATTCCCCTGTCTGTCGCGATCATTCCCTCGAAGCCGGCCTCCTCAGCCATTCGGAGGAGGTCGCCGTTGGTCAGTCCGGCCCAACCGCGTTCATAGGCCGTTTCCACGTGGTGCCCGATCAGGCAGTACCGTAGGGGCGCAGGCGTGTTGTGGTCGAGGAGTATCCTCATCGGGCATGCGTCACGCCGACACCGGATCCCCCAAGCTGCGTGAGGCGTGCTCCAATACGATGTTCACCTGCTCACGGGGTACGCCGGGAAACCACTCGATGAACTCGTCAACCGTGGCGCCGCCTTCGAGATTCGAAAAGAGAGCAGAAACTGGCACGCGAGTTCCCCGGAACAGCCACGCGCCGCTGACTTTGTGGGGGTGCCGTTCGACTGCCGGGCAGATCGTCCAATCGAGCATAGGGAATCCCACTTCCATTATCACCGGTGTCGAGTTAAGCCGCCACCGGACAAAACTCGATGTCGCCCGTCGTCGCCTGCTCGACTTGGCCGTCGAGCGCGCGGCCCGTAGACGTGCGGCGCTCGGACGTGGGCCCCGAAGTCCGTCCCAAGTACCCATTCGACAACGAACATCATATGTGGCTATCCGCGCCGTCGCCGGGCGGCTCTGCTGGAACTGGGTGTGCGTCCACAACTGGCAAGCAATACCGCTGGCAGTGGGCTTGGTCCCGGTACCTCGCGAAAGCGAAGGCCCTGTCTGTGGGGCTTTCTAGCGCGTACTTCAAATCGCTCGGACTTCCATCATTGTTCGTTGTGCGGCTCGTGATCTTGAAACGGCGTTCTGAGGTATGCGGGCTTGTTTTTGGCGCCCATAGGCCTGCAGTCGGCCCCTCGCCCTCCCTACAATCCCCATCCTGCAACCAAACCCCCGCGCCGCCCGTCCGTCTAACAGAGGCCACCTGCAAAAGGTGTGCCGAAGCAGTATCATAGGTCTAGGGAAGGGAGCTTAGCATTCGCGCCACCCGCTGTACGATCTACCTCGTACTGGAACCGCCCCGGGCGGTAGCGGGAGAGCCCTGCCAGGCGCAGATCCACCGGCCAACATCATGAAAATCCGAAACTTTGCATTCGCCGCAACTCTAGTTGCCGGCTCCGCTTTGCTGGCGCCGTTTTACGGCCCCAGCATCATGGCCCGTGCGGCTACCACTTCCGACGACGCGCTCAGCAAGAGCATGCAGTCGGTCGCCTCGGCCTACGCCCTGGTCGAAAAGAACTTCGCCGACCCGGTGTCTTCCGAAAAGGCCTTCTACCAGGGTGCCATCCCGGGGATGCTGAGCACCCTCGATCCGCACTCCAGCTTCGTCGATCCGGCGAACTACCGCGAGATGCAGCGCAAGCAGCGGGCGCAGTATTTCGGCGTCGGCATGCAGATCTCGATGGATGGCCCGAAGGTCGTGGTCATGGAGCCCTTCCCGCATTCACCCGCCTGGACCGCCGGCATCCGCCGCGGCGACACCATCGCGGCTGTGGATGACAAGGTTACGGCGTCGATGGACTCCGCCGCGGTCGCCGACATGCTGCGCGGTCCGCGCGGCACCCAGGTCAAGGTGACGGTACGACGCGAGGGCTCGTCCGAACCCGTCTCCTATACCGTAACCCGCGGCGAAATTGAGACCAGTATCGTGGATGCCTTCTGGATCAAGCCCGGCATCGCGTATCTTCACATCACCAGCTTCGAGGCGCAGAACGTGTCCCGCGACATCGAGAATCTGCTGCGCCGCATGGGTGAGGAGAACGTGACCGGCATGGTCCTCGACCTGCGTGAAAACCCAGGCGGTCTGGTGACCGAAGCCGTCAACGTGGCCGGGCGGTTCCTGCGCAACAGCCAGGTTGTGGTGTCGCACCGCGGCCGCGCCGAGCAGGAGCAGGTTTTCCGCGCCAAGGGCAATCCGCTGGCTCAGAAGTACCCCATCGTGGTGCTGGTGAATTCGCACTCCGCATCGGCTTCGGAAATCGTTTCGGGCGCCCTGCAGGATCACGACCGCGCCTGGATCATGGGTGAGAGCACCTTCGGCAAAGGCCTGGTGCAGGCTCAGTTCCCGCTCTCCGAAGGCGCCGCCCTGCTGCTTACCATCGCGCACTATTACACGCCCAGCGGCCGCCTCATTCAGCGTGATTACTCGCACCAGTCGTTCTTCGAGTATTACTACGCCAAGCGCAATGAGAATATCCAGACAGACGATATCAAGGCCACCGACAGCGGACGCAAGGTGTTGGGCGGCGGCGGCATCACGCCGGATGAGAAGTATCCCGGCCCGCACCTGACTGTCTTCCAGCGGCGCTTCAACATGGGACTGTTCTACCACTTCGGCAACGCCTACTTCGGCGCCGCCAAGCCTACCCTGTCTGCCGATTGGACGCCCGATCCTGCCACCCTGAACCGCTTCAAGGAATTCGCGCGCGCCCAGCAGTTGACGTTCGCCGACGCCGAGTTCGACGCCAACCAGGGCTGGGTCCGCGACCAGATTCGCACCGAGATCTTCACCCGCGCCTTCGACAAACAGACCGCCGATCGCGCCGGCTGGAAAGAAGATCCCGAAATCGACAAGGCCATCGAGAGCCTTCCTAAAGCCAAGGATCTCGTGAGCCAGGCTACGCGCGTCCTGGCTAAGAAATAAGTTGTTCCTGCCCGGAAAGTAACCAGGCCGGGATCTTTCCCGCCAGGCAACACGGGGGCGTTTGCTTGCGCCATCACCGGCGTGCCAGATCGAGCGATCGAGCGGCGGCGTCCAGAAAGTGAAGCCCCCGGAGTCCGGCTCATGGCCAGGGATGGTTTGATCGTTAATCTCCTTGCTCAGGGCACCGCAATTGGCAAAAATGCACCAGTCGGCGATGCAATACCCGCAACCACAATCTGGAGCGGTTGATTTCCGGCCGCCGTGCCGGAGGGTATCCTGATGTTCAATTGCGAGATGAGCGAACCCGGCGCCACCCTACATTATATATGCTATAGCCTACACGGCTTTAATCGGCACCATACTCAAGCGGCTTTGATCCAAGCGGGCCGCGCGGGGGCGCTGACGAGGGGTCTCCCGCCTCAAAACCTGCGCGTGCGAAGAAGGCGTCGCCCTAAACCCCGCGAAGAAAGCCGGGGGTGCCGGCCGAGCCGGACGTAGGGTTATGGCGTCTTCCCTGGCGTGAGCGCCAGATTGATGAAATACCGGACCGATACGATCCGGGCATTACCGAATTGCCCCAGACGGAGCAGATCCTTGTCTTCGCTGACGATGAAGTCCGACTTTGCGGCGGCAGCGCATTCGAGGATGCGGTCGTCGTCGGGATCTTCCTTGATGACGTGCAGGGTTTCGGTCGGGGAGACGTGATTACCGAGTGCGAGCAGCTTTTCCCGTGCATCCTGGAGCATATACCCGTCCCACTGGAACTTGTCGCGCAGCACGCGGTTCGTCTCGGCCACTATCGCGTCCGAAATGTCGATGCGGATGTTTCCAGCCCGCGCGTGGCCGATGATTATGGTTGCCGGGCCGCCGAAATGCAGCGCCCTGATATAGACGCTGGTATCGAGCGTGGCGCTGATCAACTGCCGTGCTGCTCAGCCCGGGATTCGGCAATGAGCCGGTCGATGTCGGACTCTTTGAGGCCGAGTGCTTTCGCCCGCTCCGTGCCATAGCCCATTAACTTCGTCCACGAACGCTCCTCGATATACCGCTTCACTGCGTCGATGAGTACTTCATCGACGCTGCGGTGTTCCGCGTGGGCCGCGCTCTGGATTTCCGCCAGCAACGGCTCAGGAAGTGAGATGTTGTTTGCTGCGTGCATGGCTGTTCCTATTCTACCGTCTCAGGAGCTTCCTGTGCAGTCAGCCAGCACAGTCGCGAGCATTTTCCCCGCCATGCGGGCGCGGTTCTCTGCGCATGATCGAAGAGAAGACACCATCCCTAACAGCCTGTGGTAATAGTCGCGAAAACATGTGACCTAGCGAATGTTCTGGGCGTCTATACTGCATGGCCATGGGAACCCGCAAGAAACGGGAGCGACAGGAAGATCTCTGGGTCGTCAGCAGCGAGGTCGTGGGCAC
>JBGPHT010000115.1:0-23777 GCA_041484525.1 Bryobacteraceae bacterium
AACTTCGGCGCGGGGCTCGGCGGGACCAGACTCTCAGGAGGGTGATGAAGCAGCGAAAATCGAACTGACTTACTCAACCACGGCCAGCATCAGCCGAGCGGGGCCAGCGCTCGGAACGTTGATTGTGTGCATAATCCAGGTTCCACGCAGTCTCCGGTGTGGTAAGACCAGCAGCATCCCCCAAGCTGCCGTCAACCGGATAAAACATGGCCAAGCCCGCCTGCGAGGGCGAGCAGGAGTCATGCTCCAGTTCCAGAACGCGAATTTTCCCCGATCCGGAACCAAGGTACACCCTGCTGTTGTCTGGCGCGAAAACGATCGCGTCCTCTGCCTCCCCGTCTAGGTTAAGCAATTCCAGGACGGAACTTGTGTTTGTGTCGATAACCCGAACGGAAAGACCCAAGCTACAAACCTTGAATTGTCCAGGAACCGCGTCGGCCCCCCCGTGCCGTTCGGCACTTTCCACGATGGGAGGCCGAAGCTCGAAAGGCGCTGCCGGTCTGAGGTGCGAAAAAGATGGATCTCATGGCTCGGGACTGTCCTGCAGCCAAGGTGATCGTACGCCGGATTCCAGCAGGCGTCCGAACCGTCGAGGAGGACCTTTGTGCTGTCGGGCGAGAATGCGAGAGGTCCCCCGACCATCGCCAGACCCTGAATAATCCCCACACTAGCCTCCGTCTCTACATCGAAAATCTCAACCGAATCGTGCCCTCGGCGACCCGATGGCCCTGCACATTGGTAAGCGACATATAGCCGTTTCCCTTGGGGGTCCATCTCCAGGTTCTCCGGGCAAACCTGGCCCGATATGCGGCTGACTTGCCGGGTTCGAGTGGAGAGGCGTTTCAAACCGGAGTTGCTCATAGCCAGGAAGAGTTTCAAACCATCCGGAGTCATGGCCATGTCGAAGACGGGTCCGCCGGTCATTATGTGGCCGGGAAGGAGGCGCTGACTGACTATGTCCATCACCATGATGCCGTCGACCGAAGAGCCTATATAGAGCTTGCCGTTGGCTGAAACGGCAAGCGGACCGGGCTCGTCGGCGAGGCTCACTGTCGTCACCTGGTCGTTAGCCAGGTTAACAATGGATAGACTGTGCCCACGCCCGTATGTTGCGAACAGCTTGTCGCCACCGGCCGTGAGTGCGAGATATTTGACGCTGTGGCTCAATGCGATGAGTTTGGGACTCCTGCCCTCGGAAGTGGATCGCGCCAGAAGGCGCCCGAGGTACGGACGCGGCCGGGAGATTCGCGGAGAGTTGCCGGAGAGCACGAGGGCTATCGCGACAATTGCCACCATCGCGATCCCCGTCACCCACCTTATAGAACGCCGAGACACGATAGAACGCCGAGACACGATAGAACGCCGAGACACGACGGTTGGGGAAACGCTGGGTTCCCGGGTCTCCGGCTGAATCTCCGCGGAATGAGTTTGCGTGCTGCCTGCGTGGAACGTCACGTCTGCGGCCAAATAATATCCCTGGTTCCTGGCGTTCCGGATGTAGTCGTGCCCAGTCTGGTCTTTGCCGAGCTTTTTCCGCAAGGACTTGACGTGTTGCCTGAGGTTCTCGTAATCGTTGACGTTCGTATCCCGCCAGACCTCGTTGGCGAAGACATCGGTGTCCAGTGGTTTTTGGGGCCGCCGGACCAGCACGAATAGTGTGTCGAACTCCCGCCCCGTGAGGTTGACGAATGCATCACGCCGCCAAAGTTCACGCTTCCCTGGATAGACCCGGAACTCGTCGAATTGGTAGAACTCGCCCGGCATTGATACCCCTAAGTCCCTTATCTTTACACACGTCGCAAACTCTTCACGCCGGTTCTTCACGTTATTTCACGGAACAATACATGAATCAAGCTTGCCGTTCCAAATGACCTCATCAATACTCTCAACACACCGTTGGGGCGAGTCGTGCACAGCGGCGAGGAGAGGAGAAAATGCCGAGATTACATGTGATTCTGTTGATCGGTTTGGCTGTCCCGGTAGCCTATGCTGGGGCTATCTACGATGCGAACCTGGGGACATTGCCACCATCCCAAGGGTTCACCTATGTTTGCGACGGGTGCACTTCTACATTCTCGGTTTCCGGCGGTCTCTTGCACGATGACACGACTCATGGAGCAGAGTACTGGGCGGCCCATGAAGTATTCGACTTTTCGCAATACACTATTCTTCAAGCAAGTCTCCGGGTGAATAGCTCGAATTCCGTTCATCTTGGTGACGGAACGCCCCGCGAAGGGTACTACTTGGATCTGGTCGACAATAATGCCAACTCATACGTAATGGGGTTAGCCGACGGAGGATTCGAGATAAACGGAGGATCGAGTCCGGGTGCAAGCCTGACACCCCCTTCTATCGCGGGATCGTTCCACACATATCTTCTCGATATCAACAACAACAGAGCGAACTTCTTCATAGATGGTGTGCTCGTCGCTGGCAACATCGCGCCTCATCTTCTCGGCCAGGTATCCAACAGAGAGCAATTCGGTGCTGAGGCCGGAGCGTCGATAAGTAATACCGACCTCCGGTCTTTTAGTGTGACGACAGTGCCGGAACCATCCCCTCTGACGCTGTCGGCCGGAGCCTTGGTGGGTCTGATACTCGTGCGGCGGCGATGGACCGCGCGACGGGCATGACCTAACGCGCAGGAGTCGGCGCCGTCGTGTTCGCCGCCGACTCCGCGTCGGGTCCCGGCCGCCATCGCATCACGTTTAGGCGCACGACGCTCACCGTGGAAAAAGCGGACCCGCTCGGGCTTGTGCTGCTCGGCATCCGCCGGTACACCGTCGTGCCCGTGGACCGAACCCGCGCAACCTGAACTTCACCGCAACAATCCGTCCTCCCACCGTGTTATAGTCTTCAAAATTGAAACTATTGGTGCGGAATCAGACCAAGGACACCGTTCTGGCGAGTTTTGCGGACATGGCCGACACCAGTGCCAAGCGGCGCACCGGCCTGCTGAAGCACGAACGCTTCGAACCGGGGGATGGGCTCTGGATTGTGCCCTGCGAGTCGGTCCACACGTTCTTTATGAAGTTCCCGATCGACCTGGTGTACCTCGACAAGAGCAAGAAAGTTCGAAAAGTGCGCAATGCCGTCCCGCCCTGGCGGCTCTCGGCCTGCCTCGCCGCCCACTCCGTGCTGGAACTCCCGGCCGGAATGGCGGAGCAGTCGCGCACCCAGGTCGGAGACGAGTTGCTGCTCGAAAAGCTGGAGTCCGTTTGAAACTTTTCGCTGCCATCGCGCTGGCTTTGCTCGCCGTATCCTGCGTCCGTCAGACCCGCGCCGTCCGGGCCCCCGCCGCGCGTCCGACCGCGACCGCCGTCGCCCGTCCCACGGTTTGGGACCACCAGATCCAGAACGCCATCGATGCCGGCGATGGCGATTATCAGCTCCGCGCGCTGCGCGAAAAAGTGGCCGCCGATCCCGCCGCCATACCCGCCCGCCTCGCCCTGGCCCAGGCGTACTCCGGCCGCGGCTATCACGATGTCGCACTCGAAATATGCCGTCTCGCCGCGGAGCGTTTCCCCGAGTCGGGCGAAGTGCGCCTCGCGCTCACCCGCACTCTGCGCGACACCGGCCGCCGCGCCGAAGCCATTCAAGGCATGGAAGCTTTTCTCAAAGCCCGTCCGCCGACCGGCCCCGAGTACCTTTCCTGGCTCGGCATCCTACGCGATGAATCCGGCCTGTGGCCCCTCGGTGAGCCCGCGCACCGTCAGGCTCTCGAACTGGCCCCGGCGTCCGATTCCCTCCACAACAATCTCGGCTACAACCTGTTGATGCAGGCGAAACCCGCCGAGGCGGCGGCTGAATTCCGCGAGGCCCTCAAGCTCAATCCGCACTCTGAAACCGCGCGCCACAATCTCGCCCTGGCACTGGCGGGGCAGGGATCCGCAGCCGAGGCCGTGGCCGCCTGGCAGGCCGTCACCGACCCCGCCACCGCCCACAGCAATCTGGCGGCGGTCCTGATCGAAAAAGGGAACTTCCCGGAGGCCCGCCAGGAATTACAAGTTGCGCTCGGCTATAATAAGTCACACATCGCGGCCCTGAAGAACCTGGAGTTGGTGTCCCGTTTGGACGGGCGCCCCGCTGCCTTCAAGTTGAAACCGGCCGAATCGCGCTGGACGCGGATGAAGGCCGGGTTCCGCGGGTTGTTCGTGGGGCCGTTGAAAGATTCGCAGCCGGACGCGGCAAAAACCGCTTCCGCCCGGGCGGCCGGGGAGGAAAAATGAAAGCATTAGTTGTACAGTTTATCCGTGACGAGCAGGGCCAGGACCTGGTGGAGTACGCGCTGATTGTGGCGGCCGTGGGGCTCGCCCTCATCACCACCGTGAACCAGCTCTCGCAGGGCATCGTCAGCCTGTACCAGAGCATCACGGGCGATCTGTCCAGCATCGGCACCCCCGCGACGTAACCGGGACCTCGATGTGCGGCCCGCGATCTGGTTAGCGCCTGACGTGGCCCTGGTGGCTGCCTGTGTGACCGCGTTCTACTGCCTGTTTCTGTTCCAGGGATACCAGAACCTCTTCCGCGATTCCGACGCCGGGTGGCATATCCGCTCGGGCGAGCGCATCCTCGCCACGCGCACTCTTCCCCGCACCGACCCGTTTTCTTTCACTCGCGCCGGCCAGCCATGGTTCGCCTGGGAGTGGCTCTCCGATGTCGCCGTCGGCACAATCCATCGCTCCCTTGGATTGCGCGGCGTGGCGCTCTTCTACACCGTCGCCATCTCGGCCGGCGTCTGGCTGTGGTTCCGTCTGCACTGGACCATGCACGGCGATTTCCTGATCGCCTGCGCCATGACTCCGCTGCTGCTCTCGACCTGCAACATCCACTGGCTGGCGCGCCCGCATGTGCTGGGCTGGCTGTTTCTGCTGTGGACGATGTGGTATGCGGAACGGGGTCGGGTGAATTTGCTGGTGGTGTTCGTAGTCACCGCCGTGTGGGCCAACGTGCATCCGAGTTTCATTTTCGCCCCGGTGGTTTTCGCCAATTTCGGGGACAGGCTACACAACCTCGAAATTGAACCCCAAATTTCGAGGTTGTGTAGCCTGTCCCCGAAATTACTTTACGCCTCCCTCGCCGCCATCCTCGCCGGACTCGTGAATCCCTACGGCTATCATCTCTACGCCCACATCTACCGCTACCTCACCGACTCCGCCCTCCTCTCCCGAATCGGCGAATTTCAATCCTTCGATTTCCACGCCCCCGGCTCCACCCAGATCATCGCCACCCTGATCCTCGGCATGATCGGCGGCACGCTCGCCCTGACGCTCCGCCGCTACCACCACTTCGCGCTCTCCATCCTGATCACCGCGCTCGCACTCCGCTCCGCCCGCGCGCTCCCGCTCAGCGCTTTGCTGCTCCTGCCCATCGCGAACTCCGCCATCGCAGCGTCGTTCCGCAGCCCGTATACCGCCCGCCTGCGGGCCATCGACGCGAACTTCCGCGGCTACGCCCTGATCCCCGTCGTTCTCGTGGCCCTCTTCGCCCTGCTGCGAACAGTCCCCGCCGGCTTCCCGCCAGAAGACTTTCCGGTCGCCGCCTACGATCGCATTCCAGCCGGCGCGCGCCTCTTCGCCCCCGATAAATTCGGCGGCTACCTGATCTATCGTTCTAACGGTACGCTGCCCGTCTTCTTCGACGGCCGCTCCGATCTCTACGGCGCCCAGTTCCTCAAGGACTACGGCCGCCTCGTCCAGGTGCGCCCCGGATGGCGCGAATGGTGGGAGTCTTTCCACTTCACACACGCCCTGCTACCCACGGATGCCCCGCTGCTCGCGGCCCTCGAACAGATCGGCTGGCAGCCTGTATATCAAGACAAAACCGCCACGTTGCTGGCAGCAGGCGGAACTTAGCAATGTACGTCGTGTTACAACAGAACATCGGCAGAATCTCCAGGGGAGAGGACTGAATGGACCGTCAGAAAACGCTGCTACTCTTCGCCGGCGCCTGGATCTCCGCCGCGCTCCTGTCCTGGTTCGTCTACGCCAAGAGCCTCGCGCCGCAACAGGAAAAGCAAGTGAAGGTCGTGGTCGCCGCGCGCGACATGCCGCTCGGCACGCTCCTCCGCCAGGGCGACATCAAGCTGGTCAACTTCCCCGAGCGCGCCATTCCTCGCGGCGTCATCTTCGAAACCCGCGGCGCCGTCAACCGCGTGCTGCTCTACCCGCTGAGCGCGAACGAGCCCGTGGTGCAATCCAGGCTCTCCGAATCCACCTCGGCCGAAGGCGTCTCCTCCACTATCGAGCCCGGCTTCCGCGCCGTCTCCGTGCAGATCACCGATGTCAGCGGCGTGGCCGGCCTGGTGCAGCCGAACTCGCGCGTCGACGTCCTGTTCACGCATCCCGGCAGCCTCGCCGAAGCCACCACCACCATCATCCTGCAGAACGTCAAGGTGCTCTCCACCGGGAAAATCGTGCAGCCCGGCCAGACCGTCGATCCGCGCGCACCCAAGGTGCCGGTGGTGACGCTGCTGCTCACTCCGGCGGATGGGCAGAAGCTGGAACTAGCCAAGAATCAGGGCCGCATCAGCCTCTCGGTACGCAATCCGCTGGATAGCTCGACAGATCTCAACGCCGGTCCCGTCAACGCCGAGGTGCTCGACCCCAACATCAACGCGCGTCTGGCGATGGCTAAGAAGGGCCGCGTGGGCGGCAAGGCGCAGCTCGAAGATCCCAACCTTTGGCAGGAACTTACGCAATCGAAAAAGGAACCAGTTAAGAAGGAGCCGGAGAAGCCGCGCGTCGTAGTGGACGTCTATCGCGGCGACAAACACGTGCAGGAACTGTTTCGATGAAGATGGCGCACACGCTGTTGCTCGCGACCGCCGCGGCCGTACTCTGCCGCGCGCAGACGCCGGCCGCGCATGACATGGCGCTGGTGGAAGGCCGCGGCGAGCTGCTCCGATTCCAGCAGGACATCAGCCGCGTAGCGATCGCCGAGCCGAAGATCGCCGACGCCATCGTGGTCTCGCCGCGCGAAGTCATGGTCAACGCCAAGACGCCCGGCCGCACCACTTTGATTGTCTGGGAAGCCGGCGCCGAGCCCGCCCGCTGGGAGATCGCGGTCGTCAAGGACAACTCCGATTGGGACCGGTTCCACTACGAAATGCTGCAGAACGCCGGCTCGCCGATCCACGTCACCGGCACCGGCGAGACCATCGTCCTCAGCGGCAGCGTCAAGAGCGCCGACGACGCCAAACGCCTTGCCAGCCTGGCGCAGACGCGTGCCAAGACCGTCATCAACCTGCTGGAGTATCCGCCTCCGCCCGAGCCGCGCCAGATCCTGCTGCAGGTGAAGTTCGCCGCCATCGATCGCGTGGCACTCACGCAAATCGGATTTAATCTTTTCAGCACCAACGATAAGCTGGTCGGCGCCTCGAGCACGCAGCAGTTCGCCAGCCCGCGCTTCAGCCAGTTGCAACCCGTGGGCGGACAGACCGTCAATTTTAGCGATCTCCTGAATCTCTTTGCCTTCCGTCCCGACCTCAACTTCGGCGCCACCATCAAAGCCCTGCAAGCACGCAATCTGCTGCAGATCCTGGCCGAGCCCAACCTCATAGCACTCGAAGGCAAGGACGCGAGCTTCCTCGCCGGCGGCCAGTTCCCGTATCCGACCATCACCACCACGCCCACGGGCGGCGCCACCGCGCCTGTCGTCACGGTGCAGTTCAAACCGTTCGGCGTGAAGCTCGATTTCAGCCCCACCATCACGCCGCAGGGCGCGATCGATCTGAAAGTCGCGCCCGAAGTCAGCTCGCTCGATTACGCCAACGCCGTCACTCTCGAAGGTTTCCTGATCCCCGCGCTTTCGCAGCGCCGCGCCGAAACCGAAGTGATCCTGAAGGACGGCGAGAGCTTCGCCATCGCCGGCCTGATCGACAATCGCGTCATCGAAACGGTGAGCAAGATCCCCGGCCTGGGCGATGTGCCCATCCTCGGACACCTCTTCCGCACTCGCGGTACGCAGAAATCGACCGACGAGCTGCTAGTTGTGATCACGCCGCATTTCGTCCGCCCCTTGAGCCCGGACGAAAAAGCGAAATTGCCCGACATGCCGGACACGTTTCTCCCTGCCGTCGCTGACGACAAGGCTACGAAAAAGAAATCCAACAAGCCGGAGTATGTAGGACCCAGTGGCTATCAGCTACCAAAGAAATAGCCCCAATTCGGGGACAGGCTACGAAACCTTCCGCGCCGGTTTTGCGCGGAATTTCGTTGCCTGTCCCCGAATTGGAATCTCGAGTGGACCAGAAGTTCCAGCGCCGCGAGTTTCGAGGTTGTGTAGCCTGTCCCCGAAATACGGCGCCATGTCGCTCCCGCTCCTCATCATCCTCGTCCCCATCGTTTTCGCATTCATGGGCTTCGCGCTCGACCTCGGCCGCCTCTATCTCGTCCGCGGCGAGCTCAATCAGGCCGCCAACTCCGCCGCGATCGCCGCCGCCCAGCAGCTCATCGGCACCGACGCGTCGCTCGGCAACGCCACCACGTCCGCCGACCAGGTCCTCGCCGCCAACACCTACAACTTCGGCTCGATTCAGATCGGCGCATCCTCCGGCAATCTCACCAGCACCATCAACGCCCCGGCCTACTACGCCGCCGTGGCGGATGCCGCGCAGGGTTCTTCAACCCAAGCCGACGGCGCCACCGCGCGCCACGTGACGATCAGCCTCACTGCCGACGCGCCGCTGCTTTTCTGGAGCCTCCTTCCCGGCGGCGAATCGCGCAAGACGCCGATCGCCGCGCAGGCCGTCGCTGGCGTCAGCGCGCCGCTCTGCTCCGTCTGCGGCGTCGAGCCTTTCGCCGTGCAGGCGCGCGACCCCTCGGACACCGTGAACTTCGGCTTCGGCGATCCGCTCGGCGGGCAGGTCTTCACGTTTGCCTACTCCTGCACCGGAAATCCGGCGCCCGGGCCCCTCGCGGGAACCGGAATCGTCGTCCCATACCTGATTCTGAATCGCTACGATGCGTCGAACGCGACCGCCGACGAGACGCAGCAATTGTTCCGCAGCGGCGCCGCCGGCGTGCCCGCCTCTACCGGCGTCAACCCCACCGGTTCGAGCGTGCCGCTCGGCTGCTTCGCCATCAACGATTCCGTCGAAGTCGTGTGGGCCAGCGCCGCCCCCGCTGCCTGCGCGACGCGCGCCGTGCAATCGAGTGTCGCCGCGGCACTCTGCGGCATGTACTCGCGCTTCGACACCGCCACCCAGCCGAACGCCTGCGTCACCTCCGTCACCGACTTCGCAAATCTCTCGGCTTCCTTCGCCCCCGATACCGATACCACCAGCGGCCTCGCCGATCTCTACGCCAACTACAGCGGCACCGGGAAGCGCGTCATCACCGTGGCCATCGTCGACACGCTCGCCGGCAATACCCTTCAGACCATGACCATTCTGGGCTTCCGCCAGTTTCTGGTCGAGCCCAACTCGGACGGCTCGTTCCCCGACCCTGGCGACCTCAACGGCCGTTTCCCCGTGCAATACATCGGCAGCCCGATGCCCGTGAAGCAGGGTTACGTGGACGACCGCTTCGCCCTCGCATGCCCCGCCGGCCAGGTCGGTAGCGGACCCGGAAAGGTGGTGCTGCACCAATGAGCCGCCGCCGTTTCCAATCCGGCAACATGGTCCTCGAAGCCGCGCTGTGGATCCCCGTGATGCTGCTGCTGATCGTCGGCATGATCCAGTTCGGCAGAATCACGTACACCTATTACGCGCTGAAGAAGGCCGTCTACGCCGCTGCGCGCTACGTGGCCACGCAGGAGTCCGTCAACTTCTGTCCCGATTCGGGCGACACCGCCATCCAGTCCGCCATCCAGTTCGCCATCACCGGCACGCCCGATGGCTCCGGCGCCGCTTCGATTGCGAACCTCACGCCCGACATGTTCCAGGTGACCACGCAGTGCCTCGATCCCACCGGCGTCCTGACGGCGTGCGATACCTCCGGATGCGGTGCCGCGGCCGGCGCGCGCCGCCCCGATTTCATTGTCGTCTCGATCCCCGCCGGCTACCCGGTGCAGCCGCGCATTCCATTTATCACGCTCGACCCGATCCAGTTGCGCCCGTCCGTCACCGTCCCCTTCGGAGGCGCGACATGAGACGCCGCCGGTCCGGCCAAGCCACTTTCGAATTCGCCCTGCTCTACGCCGGTGTGATTCTGCCACTGACGTTCATGACATTCTTCACCGCCGAGATGCTCTGGATCTGGCACAGCGTCGCCGATCTGACGCGCGACGGCGCCCGCTACGCCGCCACGCACTGCTGGATGGCGGACGGCAGCAATGTGGTCCAATGGATGCAGTCGCACACCCCGCGCATGGTGAACCAGGCCCAATTCCAGAACAACTCGGTCGGCATCACCGTCGAATATTTCTCGCGCGATCCCGCGAGCGGCTCCCTCGCCCCCTTCACCTGCGACGGCGATTGCAGCGCCGCCTGCCACCCCGATACCGTAAGCGTGAGCATCGCGAATTTCCAATTCGGCGGACTGGCTACCCTTTTCAAACTCGCGCCGGTGACGATGCCCGACTTCCGCACCACCATCCCAATGGAAAGCGCCGGCTGCGACGAAACCGGCAACTGTCTGCCATGAGAAGGCCTATATTCACCGCCGAGACGCCGAGACCGCCGAGAAGCAAACAAGCTTTGTTTCTTTGTGCTCTCGGCGCTCTCGGCGTCTCGGCGGTGAACAATCTCCAACCCCGGAGCCCCCATGTCTAACCTCTCCATTCTGGTCGCCTCGAGCGATGAACACTTTCGCGAAATGGTGCGCGACAACCTGCTCAACATTCCCAACGCCAAGGTCGCCGCGGAATATCAGGAGGTCGCCGCCAACCTTTATATCCGCGTTCTCCAGGACCTCGAGCGCATTCCCCACGCCGGCCTGATCGTCGATATCTCGGGCGACCCTGAAGCCGCCGGCAAGGCCATCGAGAGAGTCAGGCAGGCCGCGCCCGACCTCTTCATCATCGCCTCCAACTTCCACGCCGATGGCGAAACCGTCATCGCCTGCATGCGCGCCGGCGCCAATGAGTTCCTGATGCAGCCCATGAAGCGCACCGAATTTCGCGATGCCATGCAGCGACTGGAACGCGCGCCGCGCCACGGCTCGAGCGGCGGTGAATCCAAGCTCGGCAAAGTCTACACGTTCATCGGCACCAAGGGCGGCGTCGGCGCCACCACGCTCGCCGTCAACTTCGCCAGCGTGCTCGCGCAGCGCAAGCAGTCCGCCGTCATGATCGATCTCGACTGGGTCGGCAACGACGTCGCCATGCAGATCGGCGCCGCCCCGCAGTACACCCTGATGGAGGTCGCCGAGAATCTCGACCGAATGGACCAGGCGCTGTTCGAAGGCTACGTGACGCGCGATCCGCTCGGCTTCCTGGTAGTGGGTCCGCCCGACGCGCTCGAACACCACCCCAGTTTCAGCGACCACATGTTCCGCGAGTTCGCCACCTTCCTGATCGAGAAGTACGACGCCATCGTGATCGATGGCGGCCGCGCTATCTCGAACGAAACCGTGCTCGCCGCCGCGCAGGTCTCGGCCGCTGTGTTCCTCGTCATCGACCAGGAGTTCCCGTCCATCCGCAACGCGCAGCGCTACATCACCTTCCTCATGCGGATGGGCCTGAACCAGGACCAGATCAAGGTAGTGGTCAACCGCTATTCGAAAAAGGTCAACGCCAATATGGCCGCGCTCGACCAGATCCAGCAGACTTTGAACCAACCGGTGTTCTACGGCATCCCGCCGTCGCCTGCCGTGCTCGCGTCGATTAACAAGGCGCGCCCGTTCGTCGCCAACCGCGAGCAATCGCCCGAGCTCGACCGCATGTTCCGCGCCTTCGTCGACAAGGCCATCGCGGGCAAGAAGACCATGGCCAAGACCGCATAGGAGATGATCACCCTTGGGTAGCCGCACAATCCCGCGCCCCGGTTCCGGCGCCGACCGCTGGTTCGAGCTGAAGTCGCAGGTGCATCACAAGCTCCTGAACTCGCTCACGCCCGATCAGCTCAAGGACCTCAATAAGGAGAGCGTCCGCGGGCAGATCGGCATCGTGGTCGAGAAGCTGATCCTGGATGAGTCGCTCCCCATGACACTGGGGGAGCGCGAAAAACTCATCGAAGAGATCCTCGACGAAGTCTTCGGTCTCGGCCCGCTCGAGCCGCTGCTCAAGGATCCGTCGATCAGCGACATCATGGTCAACGGCTTCGACAACGTCTACATCGAGCGCGCCGGCCGCGTGGTCGAAACCAATGTGCGCTTCAAGGACGCGGCCCACGTGCGCATGATCATCGAGCGCATCGTCAGCGCCGTCGGCCGCCGCATCGACGATTCCTCCCCCATTGTGGACGCGCGCCTCGCCGACGGCTCGCGCGTCTGCGCCGTCATTCCGCCGCTCTCCCTGATCGGCCCCGTGATGTCGATCCGGCGCTACGGCAAGAAGGTTCTCTCCACCGAGGATCTGCTCAAGAACGAGACCTTCACCACCGGCATGCTGGACTTCCTGAGCGGCTGTGTGGAAGCGCGCCTCAACGTGGTGATCTCGGGCGGCTCGGGATCGGGCAAGACCACGATGCTGAACACGCTCTCGCGCTTCATCCCGGAAGAGGAGCGCATCGTCACCATCGAGGACACCGCCGAATTGCAGCTCCAGCAGAGCCACGTGGTCCGCCTGGAAACGCGCCCCGCCAATATCGAAGGCGCCGGCGCGATCACGCAGCGCGACCTGGTGATTAACACTCTCCGTATGCGTCCCGACCGCATCATCGTGGGTGAATCGCGCGGCCCGGAAGCCCTCGACATGCTCCAGGCCATGAACACCGGCCATGACGGCTCCATGACGACGGTGCACGCCAACGCCCCGCGCGACGCCTTTTCGCGCCTGGAGACGATGGTGATGATGGCGAGCCAGCACGTCCCCGACAAAGTGATCCGCCAGCAGCTCGCGAGCGCCATCAACATCGTGGTGCACTGTGCCCGCCTGGCCGACGGCACCCGCAAAGTGACCGGCATCGCCGAAGTGATGGGCGTGGAAAACGACATGGTCGAAATGCAGGACATCTTCGAATTCGACCGCACCGGCATCAGCCCCCGCGGCAAGGTCCTCGGCAAGTTCCACGGTAACGGCGCTCGCCCCCTCTGCCTGGATCGCTTGAAGGCTTACGGTATTCATCTTTCGGCCTCGATCTTCACCGAGGAGCATGAGGTGAAGGAGAAATGAGAAACGGGGGCCCGTGTTCATCGTAGTCGCGTTCCTCATCTTCTCCGCCGCCCTCTTCGGCGTGGGCTACTACGTCTGGACCGTCCCGCAACATCAGCAGGCGACAGCTCTCAGCGGACGCTTGCGCGAACTGCGCGCCCACATGCGCGGACGCAGCAAGGGCCCAGGCGAACTCGTCCGCCAGGAACATCGCGGGCGTTTCGCTTTCCTCGGCGACCTGGTTACCTGGGTCGGTGTGCTGCGCCGGCTGCAGGTCACCATCGAACAGGCCAACCTTAAATACCGCGCCGCCGACGTCTTCGGCATCAGCGTTGTGCTGGCCGTGGGCGCCTTCTTCCTCATGGGATTTGCCGGCGCCGGCGACCTGCTGCTCATCCGCCTGGTGGTGGCTCTGCTCCTCGGGTTCGCACCGCTCTTCTATATCCTGCGAGTGCGCGCCAGGCGCTTCCACAAGTTCGAAGAGATGCTGCCCGACGCCATCGACCTCTTCACCCGCACCATGCGCTCCGGCCACAACATCCACAGCGGATTGGAAACCATCGCCAGCGAAACCGCCGACCCTGTTCGCATGGAATTCAAAAAGCTGATGGAAGAGCTGGCGCTCGGTTCGCAGGTCGAGACCGCGCTGCACGCCCTCGGCAAGCGGGTTCCGCTGATCGATTTCAAGTTCTTCATCACCGGCCTTATCCTGCAGCGCCAGACCGGCGCCAACCTGGTGGGTGTGCTCGAGAACCTCTCCAGCCTGGTGCGCGAACGCCTCAACATGGCCGCCAAGCTCAAAGCCCACACCGCGCAGCAGCGCTTTTCCGCGGGTCTGCTGTGCGCGCTGCCGCTCGTGGTGGGCCTCGGCTTCTGGTTCCTGAAACCCGAATATATCCGGCTGCTGTGGACCGATCCGCTCGGCTCCAAATTCTTCACCTACGCGATCATTTCCGAGATCGTCGGCATCCTGGTGATCCGAAAGGTGGCGAACATCCGCGTATGATCGGCGCCCTCCTTTTCTTTCTGCTGGCCGGCGGCACGCTCTCGCTATTGGTGTGGACCGGCACCGAATTGTTCCGCAACCAGGAAGATCCGCTCGGCGATCGCCTGGAACAATTGCAATCGCAAGCGCTCGTGGTCGCCTCGCAAACGGTGCGCCGCAAGGCCGGCCGCGGCCCGCTCGGACGCTTCCTCTACCTCGTCGCCCTCGTCCCCGGCGGCGACGATTGGGTGCGCGGCTCCGAGAGACTCCTCCGCCAGGCCGGCATCCGCCGCCCATCGGCCCCCGCCGTTTACGTCATCCTGACGCTGGTGTTCCTGTTCTCTCTGGTCGGGCTGATGCTGTGGCTGCAGCGCGGCAACCCGCCGAGTTCGATGCTCGGAGGACTGCTGGCCGCGGGCCTGCTGGGCTTCATGCTGCCCAAGATG
This sequence comes from Bryobacteraceae bacterium, assembly GCA_041484525.1. Taxonomy (GTDB): domain Bacteria; phylum Acidobacteriota; class Terriglobia; order Bryobacterales; family Bryobacteraceae; genus JBGPHT01. Next base: position 14,626 of record JBGPHT010000115.1, read on the forward strand.
GTGCTGCAGCGCATAGTGAAACGCTATCGCCGCAAATTGCAGGAGGCGCTGCCCGATACGGTGGACCTGCTCGGCATCGTGCTCGGCACCGGCATGGCACTCGATCAATCGATGATGCGCGTGAGCGAGGAGATGGAGTACATCTACCCCGAGCTAGCCGGCGAGTTCGCCACCGTGGTGATGCAGGTGCGCGCCGGCCAGGAGCGCTCGACGGCGTTCACCCAGTTCGTGCGCCGCACCGGCGTCGAAGACATCAAGAGCCTGGCCGCCATGATCATACAAAGTGAAAAGTTCGGCACCAGCCTGGCGCAGGCGCTGAAAGTTTACGCCGACGCGCTGCGCACGCGCCGACGACTGCGTGCCGAGGCCGCCGTCGGCAAGGCCGGCATCAAGATGATCTTCCCCATCGTGCTCTTCATTCTGCCCGTGCTATTCGTGGTCACGTTGGTCCCCGCGCTCATTAGCGTGATGCAGAACTTAAGACAGTTGGGCGGCGGGCAGTAACGGTTACGCCGACTTTCGCTCGAGCTTGATCAGTCGCTCGCGAAGTTCCGCAAGCTCGCGGTCTTTCGCCTCGAGAGCAGCGTCGACCTTTTCCGCCCAAGCGTCCATCCGAGCGCTCCATCGGGCGCCAGTCTGCCACAGACCGGCATGCCGCTCCAGCCGTGCGGCTTGGGTGTCAAAACGATCGTTTAAATGAGAAAAGCCCTGATGCATGTCCTGCTTCAGGACTCCGATCTCCCGCTCCAGGCTGTCCTTCAGATCCACGATCGACTGTTCGACGTTGCCCACAGTGCTTTCATTATCGAATGGCCGCGAGACAAATGCCAGGATGGATGGCGACCGCTCCGCCGCTCGCTTCATCCTGATAGACGATTTTCAAACCCTGGCTTTCGACGAACTCGCGGTCGCTCGGCAGATACAGCACATACACCGGCATGCGGGGCGGGTACTGTTCCAACTGGGGGAGAACGGCGAAGCTCTCGTGGCCGGATGCGGCCTCATAAAAGTTCATCACCGACGTGTACCGCCAGTTGGTCGCGACCTCGCGGACGCCGTAGCGGTGGTGGTAATACGAGACGACGGAGTAGAGCTGCTTGGCGCTCGCGTCCCACTCCCATTCTTTGAACCAGGTGAGCCGCAGACACAGGACGAAGTAGCACGCCATCGCCGAAAGCACCGCGATCACGGCGCGGCGCGAGGCCCGTCCGGCGGGCGTGTCGATGCGGATCGCCGCCGGCACGGCCGCCGCCAGTGTGAGAAGTGGGGCCAGGTAGACCGCGGTGCGGTCGAGCGGCAGCAGGATGTGCCGCATGCGGAAGAGAGCCCAGTGGCCGGCGATCGCGAGGAGCGCGGAGCCGAGCGCCAGCGCCGACAGCCACAGCATCCGGCGAGCGCGGGGGCTGCGCCGGCGCTCGCGGGAAAGCGCCACTACAGCCACCCGCCAGAGCCAGGCTGCGGCCAACGCCGGCAGAATCAGCCGGCGCCAGCGCGCCGCAAACTCGTAGAGCGGCGGATTCAAGAGATATGGATTCAAGCGGTAGAACGAATCGCGGCCGACGCTGCGCAGCATCCGGGCCAGCGAAGTTGTGCCCCACGTGAGCTCGCCGCGCGGCCATGCCATCAGCATCGGTCCGGTAAGGACTGCCGCCACCAGGAGTCCCGGGAGGATGCACTCCGCCGCGATGCGCGCCCGCTCCCGCAGAGTTCGCGCCTCCGAGCAGTGCCAGAGCAGGAAGAACAGCATCACCGCGGCGTCGGCCAACGCAAACGAGAAATTCGCCGCAAACGAAAGCGCAAGGCAGATAGAGACGTAGGGCAGACCGGAGGGCCTGCCACACGCAATCGCCAACAATAAAAACCCCAGGGCCAGACTATAGCCGCGCGCCGCCACCAGGTGGTCCATCACGAACGGGTTGAACGTCAGGCATACAAAGGTCGCCCACGCCAGCCATCCACCGCGGCCGATCCGCCGCGCCAACATCCACGCGGCGCCGATGTACACCGCTGCCCCGATGAGGGCGGGCAATCGCACCGTCAGGTGGTACACGCCGAACAGCGACGTGAACAACCGCATCAGCATCGAGTTCAGCATGTGGTTGTTCGCCGCCGCTTCCCAATGGGAGGGCGCGGACCGTCCGGCGAACACCAGGTACGTATCGGCTTCATCGATCGTGATCGATTGGACGGCAGCCCGCGCCACCACCCACAACCACGCGAACGCCGCTGTGGAATCGAGAATCGCCGCAGACGCCCGCGGCCGGGTGAGAGTCATCAGAAGTGTCACCGGGACGCGCGCACTTCAAAGACCCTCGACATGGGCGTTTCGACTACAGCATCTGCACGCCGAGTCCCGCGGCCGCTTTGCGCAGGCGGCCCACCACCTCCGCGAGCGCCTGTTTCTGATCGAGCCCGATCCTGCACGGCACCCGGCTGAGCAGCTTGACGGCGGCTTCGCAGCGTTCGAGCGCGGCGTCGAACGGCGGCCCGGGCGCGGGCTTCGGCTTGACCCGCTTGCGCAGCGCGGCGACGGCGGCCGAGACCCGGCGGTTGTTCTCCGGGATGAGCGCGATCACCTGCCCATCCAGGCGCAGGCCATCGGTGGTGATTTCCGCGCGGATGGCGCGATAGGTCTCGGCGCTGATGCGGGTGATTTGGGAGAGACGGAAGAAGTCCGGTCCGAACTCTTCCAGGTTGGCGATCTGGTCGTCGATGGTCCGCCGGCAGACGTGGAGGAGGTTGATGCAGAATTCGTCCCAACTGCGAGCGTGCGAGGTGAAGAGATTCTGTTGCCGGATCTCGCGCAAGGATGCGACCTCGGCGGCCGAACAGGTTCCCGCGATGATGCCATACGCTTCGCGACGGCCAAGCCACATACCCAGGTCGAGCCCCGCTGTGGCCGGTTGCAATTCGTTTTTCATGGGATGTTTGCGGGAGTCCCGCAAAGTTTTGCAGAAAACAGGCGGCTTAGATCCTGTTTTTTGCGGGACTCCCGCAAGAACTTCTCCTTCTCTGTCCATGATCGCGCGCGGCTGCAAGAAACCGCGTGCGGCGCGCGTCCGTTTCGCCGCGATGTCTCTGATTCCGGGGGACGAAAAATATTCGCAAAGTCGCGGACGGGGTCGAGCCTGGGCACCGGGAAGCTTCGGAACTGCCGCGTACCTCCGCAGGCCGGTTCGCCTCCGCGCTCGGCGAGAAAGGCGAGCCGGAGCCGATCGATCCCGAAACTCTCTACCTGCCCGATCGGCTCATCGCGATGTCGCCAGCCAGCGTAGCGACACCGAAACCCACAACGGCCTGCACCCGTACATCGATGACGGTCGCCCGCTCTCCTTTGCCGGACCACGTGAAGTCCTATCAAACGCGCCGCGAGACTGTCGCCCCTGTGGGAGTGCTCCTGATGTGGTGTGTGCCGGGTCTTATCGAGGACAAGTCGAAGGAGAGCCGCTGACCGGCAAGGGCCGGCGAGACATCGTTTGTTCACTTACCTTGCCGAGCCGGTTTGCTGGTGCGCTTCCGCGGTGCCAGGCCCGTGCTGCGCGCCTTGGCTTTTTGCAGTTGCTCCAGACCGGCGCGAGGCCGCCGACGCTTTCCGAGGGCGCGGGTCCTCCTTCGACGGCAGTGCATCTGGCGCGGGTACCGGGCGCCGCTATTGCGTCATCACCTACGGCCAAATGACGCGCACGCGGGCCCGTTCGCGCTCGGCTCGCTCCATGTCCCGTTGAGCCCGCTCCCGTTCACGAGCTGCCTGCTCCCGAAAGGTGTTCGAAAGTTCACGGCTCCGCTGTACCTGCTCCTCATCCCTCTGTGCCAGTTCATGATCGAGGTTCGACCTTTCACCCTCCCGCTGCACCAGTTCCTCATCGCGCAGTGCCCGTTCCTGATCGCGTCGTGCCTGCTCCTGGTCGAGGTGCGAATGTTCTCGATCCCGCTCAGCCTGCTCCCCGTCGCGCAGTGCCTGCTCCCGATCCCGGTGCGACTGCTCAAGATCGCGAACTGACTGCTCCCGATCGAGGTGCGAGTGTTCTCGATCCCGCACCGCCTGTTCCGCATCGCGCAGTGACTGTTCCTGATCGCGTCGCGCCTGCTCCTCGTCCCGGACGGACTGCTCCCGATCGAGGTGCGAATTCTCACGATCGCGAACTGCCTGTTCCGCATCGCGCAGTGACTGTTCCTGATCCCGTTGCACCTGCTCCCGATCGCGGACGGACTGCTCCTCGTCGCGGTCCAGGTGCCGAAACGCGCGGTCGCGGAGGGCCCGGTCCAGCTCCCGCTGCGCTTGCTGCTCCAATCGGGTTTGTTCCCTATCCAAACGGGATTCGGCAGGGCGTCCCTGTTGCGACAGCCCAACCGATGAAAGCACCACCACGGTCCATACGAGTCTCATGCCCGCGCGCTCCTATTCCCCCTATAGACGATGGACCGGTCGAGTAGGTTAGCCGGGCGGCGAAACGGCTGCACCATTTCCCGCTGACCGTGGTAATATGCCGTTTTAAATCCAGGAGCGAATCCGTGAAGGTCTACGAAGGCAAGGACATTCGGAACGTCGGTGTGGTGGGCCACGGCGATTCCGGGAAGACGACTCTCACCGCCGGGCTGCTGTTCACCGCGGGCGCGACCAATCGGCTGCTGCGCGTGGATGAAGGCAATACGATCACCGATTATGACGAGGAGGAAATCCACCGCAAGATCTCGATCGCTACCGCCATCGCCGTAGCGGAGTGGAAAAAGACCAAAATCAACATCCTGGACACCCCCGGGTACAACATCTTTATTAATGATGCGCGCGCCAGCCTGGTGGCGGCGGATGCGGCGCTGGTGCTGGTGGACGGCGTGGCGGGCGTCGAAGTCCAGACGGAGAAGGTATGGAGCTTCGCAGAGGAGGACAAGCTTCCGCGAGCCGTCATCATTAATAAACTGGAGCGCGATCGCGCCGATTTTCAGCGGGCCCTCGAGAGCGTGCAGAAAAACTTCGGGCGCGCCGCCGTACCCATTCAGATCCCGATCGGCTCGGAGCGGGATTTCAAAGGCGTGGTCGACCTGGTCGTGATGAAGGCATACACCTACACGCCGGACGGCGACGGGAAGGGCAAGGAAGGTGAGATCCCGGCGGACTTGGCGGAGACGGCGCAGAAAGCCCATGAGGCGTTGGTCGAGATAGTGGCGGAGGGCAACGACGCCTTTATGGAGGAGTTTTTCGACACCGGAACACTGCCCGTGGAGCACATCGTCGAAGGGTTGCGGCTGGGCGTGCGGGAGTTGCGCATCTTTCCCGTGATGTGCGCTTCGGCGCTGCACAACATCGGGACCGACCAGATTCTGAACTTCATCGTGGACAACGTGCCGGCGCCCACCGAACGGGAGGGTGTTCGGGCCGTCGTCAACGGGGCGGAGAGCACGAAGAAGGTCAAGGATAACGATCAGTGCTCGCTGTATGTCTTTAAGACCACGGCCGACCCGTTCGCGGGGCGGATCACCTTCTTTAAGGTCATCACCGGCGTGGTGAAGACCGACGCAAGTGTACAAAACAATACACGCAATACCACGGAGCGGCTGGCGCACCTGAGCATTCCGCAGGGGAAGACGTTGCAGCCGGTGACGGAACTGCACGCGGGCGATATCGGCGCCATCGCCAAACTGCGCGACACATTGACGGGCGACACCCTGGCGGACAAGGGACTGAACGTCACCTATGTGCAGGTGAAGCTGCCGGAGCCCTCGATCGCGTTCGCCATCGAGGCGAAGTCGCGGAACGACGAAGACCGCATGGGGAACGCGGTGCACCGGATTCTCGAGGAGGACCAGTCGCTGCGCTTCTACCGCGATCCGCAGACGCGCGAGTTTCTACTGGCGGGCGCGGGGCAGCAGCATGTGGAAATCGTGGTCAGCCGGCTGAAGAAGCGCTACGGGGTGGATGTGACGCTGAAGGCGCCGAAGATCCCCTACCGGGAGACCATCCGCGGGACTGCCGACGTCCAGGGGCGGCATAAGAAGCAGACTGGCGGCCACGGGCAGTTCGGCGATTGCTGGATCAAGATGGAGCCCCTGCCGCGCGGCGGGAAATTCGAATTCGCCAATGAGATCTTCGGCGGCTCCATCCCCAGGAACTTCATCCCGGCGGTCGAAAAAGGCATTGTGGAGACCGCCGAGAAAGGCTTCCTGGCGGGGTTCCCCATGGTGGACTTCAAGGTGACCGTCTACGACGGGTCGTACCATGACGTGGATTCCTCGGAGCTTGCATTCAAGCTGGCAGCCCGTAAGGCCTTCAAGGCGGCCATGCAGCACGCCAAGCCATCGCTGCTCGAACCGGTCATGAACGTGGAGATTCAGGCGCCGGTGGAGTACGCGGGCGACCTCATGGGCGACCTGAACGGGCGCCGCGGCCGCATCGCGGGAATGGACACCAAGGGGGCCACCCAGTTCATCCGCGCCCAGGTGCCCATGGCTGAGATGTTAAACTATCAAAGTGACTTAACGGCCATGACCCAGGGTCGGGCTTCCTTCAGCATGGAGTTCGACCACTACGATTTCGTGCCGCAGTTGCAGGCGGATAAGATCATCGCGGCAGCTAAGGCGGCGAAGACGGGCGAGGAAGAAGAGGAAGAATAGGAAGCAAGGGCAGCGGGTCAGGGACGAGTGGCTCGCTTTGCTCGCGGCTCTTACTTAGTATTTTGAAATGACGCCGGATTGCAAAAGGCGTCATAGGGTGTTCCACTTAGACACACTGGAGTACCACTTCGGAGGAGTGGCGGTTGCCCAGCACGTCAGAAGTGTTATAGTCTGGTTTAGCCCAGAGTCGGCACTGTTCGCGGAAGTAGCTTTATTTTCTGTAGTTCGAGGCTATTGGATGGATCGAACGAAAACGCTATTCTCCTTCACCCTGGTCGCTATAGCCGTTACGACGGCCGGATGCGGACTCAATCAGCAGTCGAGATTCCAAACCCATTTCCTGCCGCCGGCTCCCCGCTCGGACACTGCAATCGACATCGCTCCCCCGGCGCTGGTCCAGCCCAACCTTTATGTGAAGAATGTTCCGGCATTCTTTGTCTCCGCACCGCAGGTTCCCGCTCGTCGAACGGTCGCTGATTCATTGATGCTGCGGGCCGACCAGAGATTCCAGCGCGGCAAAAGGTTTTACCAGAGTAAAGACATCCCGGGGGCCCGGCAGCTTTTCGACGAAGCCATCGATCTGATGCTGGAGGCTACGGCCGAGAGCCAGTCGGACCGGCGTCCCTACGAGCAACACCTGGATGAACTGGTGGACCAGATCCACCGGATGGATCTTGCCGGACTGGGCGCGGCGGCGGGTGTGGAGGAAGGCAAGTTCGAAAAGGCCCCGCTGGAAGACATTCTGCAGATGACATTCCCGCTCGACCCCAGCCTCAAGGACCGGGTGCGCGAGCAGGTGGCGTCGACGGTTTCGCAGTTGCCATTATCCGTGACCGATGCGGTGCTGGGATACATCAACTATTTTTCGAACCGAGGGCACCGGACGGTGGTAGCGGGGATCGAGCGCTCGGGACGGTACCGGCCGATGATCCAGCGAATTCTGGATGAAGAGGGCGTGCCGCAGGAACTGATCCACCTGGCGCAGGCGGAATCGGGATTCATCCCGCGGGCGATGTCGCGCAAGGCGGCGGGCGGCATGTGGCAATTCCTGGTGTGGCGCGGGCAGCAATACGGGCTGAATCGGACGGCGTCGACCGACGAGCGCATGGACCCGGAGAAGGCGACGCGCGCGGCGGCCCGGCACTTGCATGACCTTTACAACGAGTTCGGCGACTGGTATTTGGCGATTGCGGCGTACAATTGCGGGCCGGGGGTGGTGGAACGAGCGGTCGAGCAGACCGGATACGCGGATTTCTGGGAACTCCGGCGCATCGGCGTGCTGCCCATCGAGACCACGAACTACGTCCCCATCATCCTGGCGATGACCATTATGGAGAAGAACGCCGCGGAGTACGGCCTCGAGGGCATCCAGATGGAGCCGCCGCTCGAGTACGACACGGTGGAGCTTGCCTCAGCCACCAGCATGCAGTTGATTTCGGACATCACGGACACGCCGCTGCCGGAGCTGGCCGGGCTGAATCCGGCGGTGCTGAAGGGCACGGCGCCGGCGGCCTTCTCGATGCACGTACCCAAGGGAACCGGCACCCAGTTGACCACCGCGCTGCAGTTGATTCCGGAAGGGCGCCGCGACACCTGGCGGATGCACCGGGTGGGGACGGGGGAAACGCTGGCGTCGATCGGAAAGCGGTACGGGATCAGCACCAGCAGCATTCTGGCGGTCAACAAACTAGCGAACGCCGAGACCGTGGAAGGCGACAGGCTGCTGATTCCGGCGGCGCCGCGGCCGGAGCCTGCGCCCGTGCGGACGGGTGTGCGCCGGACGACGACGGTGCGGCATACGACTCTTACCAAGCCGGGGACGGGCGCTCGCAAAACCACGGCTTCGACGTCCAAGCCGGCCGTGATTCTGGCAAAGAGCGGGAAGTAGCGCAGGCTCTGACAGCCGATGTCCGCATGCGTGCGGACACGGTGAAAAATCTTTCTAACTCTCGTTTTCGCTATTGCCTCCCGATCAAAAAGGGGTATTCTATGGGTGATTGCGCCCTGAATACAGGAGGCTTGGTTAATGTTCGATCGCCCGACTTTGGTTCTGAAGGACGAAGAAGAGATGGAAGACTTCCACGATTACGACGACGAAGAGCACTCGGAGCTGGATTCCAAGCTCGACGATTACGACGACGCTGAAGAGGACGAGGAAGAGGATGAACTGGAACCAATCATCCCGCCCGCAGCGGAATCGGTCACTGTTGTCGTAGTCGAACCCGTGGGAGCCGCCGGGCCCGAGACTCCCCCCAAGAAGCCCGTCAAGAAAGCCTCCGCCCCAAAGGCACCTGAGAAACCGGCGCCTGAAAAACCGGCCGCGGCAGCTCCCGTGAAGAAGGCCGTCGCGGCAGCTCCGGCGAAGAAGGCCGTCGCGGCAGCTCCGGCGAAGAAGGCCGTCGCGGCAACTCCGGCAAAAAAGGCCGTCGCGGCAGTTCCGGCGAAGAAGGCCGTCGCGGCAGTTCCGGCGAAGAAGGCCGTCGCGGCAGTTCCGGCGAAGAAGGCCGTCGCGGCAGTTCCGGCGAAGAAGGCCGTCGCGGCAG
>JBGPHT010000116.1:0-23664 GCA_041484525.1 Bryobacteraceae bacterium
AAGTGGAGAGACCCACGCATCCTCAACAAAACGACAAGAGTCTGAGCGTACACATACGCAAGGCTTCTGGCCGCTGTGCGGCGAACGCACATCTTGACCGTTGCGGGATTGCCCGTCCTTGAGGCCCTTTGCTTCGGGACGCTGCGGGCCGTCAAAAATCAGGTTGCGCCGGGTGGCTCCACTTTTATGTCGCACACCCGGCCCGCGCGTACCCGCGATGTATAATCGCAGCAGCGAGCAGAAACGCGATGCGCAACTGGGTCTGCATAGCTGTTTCGAGTACGTTTCTCATCGGAAGTGCCACCGCAGCCGAGGTCTGGCTGAAGGATGACAAGCTGGTCAAATCGGTGGAAGAGCAGGTCCACAAACTGCAGCCGACGCGCCAGGAGAAACGGTTCGACGAGATCGGTTGGGCCCCGGGCATCCTGGCCGCCGAGGCGCTCGCGAAGCAGCAGAATCGCGCGGTTTTCCTGTTCACCTACGACGGCAAGATCGACACCGGCCGCTGTTGAGGCGGCGCCTTCGGGCTGAGAGCGGGTCCGCTCTCGAATAACCGGGCGATCGAGCTGCTCAACCAATATTACGTGCCGGTGACGAGTTCGAACGAGACCGTCGAAGCGAACGGTTCGGCGTCGCCCGAGGAGAAGGCGGAGCGGCGTCGAATTTACAACGATTTCTACGGTAAAGGCCTCGGCGTCGGCGACGTGCACGTCTACATCCTGGCGCCGGACCGCAGCAGCGTGGGCGGGCTCGGGATCGGCAATGCGCTCGAGGCCGAGAAGATGATCCAGATGCTGGAAGCGACGGCGCAGAAGCTCCACATCGTGGGAGGCGCGCCGGCGATCAAGCCTCGCCCGCGATCGGTGCCGCCGCAAAGCGATGCGGCGTCGATGGTGTTCCACCTGACTGCGCGCGGCAACCGCACCGGTTCCTGGCGCGAGTTTCCATCCGAGAACTGGATCGTTCTGAGCGGGCCGGAGTCGAAGCAGTTGCTGCCCACAAGCCCCGTGGCACTGCGTACTTCGTGGGAAGTGCCTGCGGAGATCGCCAAGAAGTTCTACCAGTGGTTCTACCCGCAGACCGAGGATACGTCGATCGTGAACCGCAGCCGTATCGAACAGGAGTCGATGCGCATGACCGTGGTGACCTTGGAAAACGGAATGGCGCGGGCGCGCATCGAAGGTGCGCTGCGGATGAAACACACGTTCTATCCCGGCCGCGACACGGATGAGTTCGTGAGCGCCACCGTGCTCGGCTTCATGGATTTCGACGTGGCGCAGCAGCGGATCCAGCGCCTGCGCATGGTCACCGAAAAGGCGATATACGGCCAGGAACCGTTCGGAGTGGCGCTGCGCTCCGTCTCGCGCGAGACCCTAAGAGCGCTGATGGAGTAGATCTCCGCCCCGTCACTTCGGCCACGCCAGCGCTTCCGGAACCGAATCCGCGCTTTCGGCCAAAGCCCAATACTCCACCTCGGCGCGGCTGCGCGCCGGCAGCCAACGATAAGTGGGGACCCCAAACAGGGTGCCGCGATCGATCATCGCGCGCCGCGATTCCGGCATGGGAGATGCGCCGAACTCCATGCCGCGCGTCAACGCCTTGCCATTCCACGGCGGATTGGCGCGGCTCTGGTTCTCTTCCCAAATCCCCATCCAGGGAAAGTCGGCGCGCTTCCAGACGTACCCGAATGCCAGCTTCAGGCCTGGGTGGAAGGCGGAGAAAAACACGACATCGCGCCGCGGGTCCATCAGGTGCGTGGTGAACGCGCTCGAGACGGGAGCGTTGGTGAAGATGCGCAAGTCGGCGAAGCCTTCGCCCGAGAGCGGCGCCATCGGCCACTCGAAGACGGCGGCGGTGCGTAGATAGTCCCCGACGCCGAATTCGTGCTCATAGACCATGGATTGCGAGGCCGGCAGCCGGAACTCCGTCACGCCGCGATCGAGGAACGGAGGACCGAGCGTGACGTGCTGGGTCCAGGCGATGGGACGGTCGCATGCCGAGAGGTTCTCGACTGTCTCCCGGATGCGGACGGCGCCGCCGTGCAGTTCGATCGTGCGCTCGAAGCTAAGCTGCGCCGACGGGAGACACGTTCGTGTCAGCAGGGCATCATCCGCACGCTCGATTTCATAGGGCGCCACAGAGCCTTCGCCGTGGACGGTGATGCCAGCCGCTGCCTCCTCGGGCGACGGGCCGCCGAAGAGATCGAGGCACAGGTTGTGGCCCATGATGCCGGCCAGCAGCCTCGCTTCGGCGCCGCTGCCGTACTCGGGATGCCGGGCTGGATCGTAGGTGGAGGGCTCGATCGAAGGCCAGGGCGGCGTCCAAAGGGGATTCACGCCGGTGCGCTTGTCGAGGATCTCCGCGATGTGGCCGCCCTCTACGAGCACGGTCACGCGCAGGCGATCGTTCTCGATCGAGGCGGCGCGGCGGCCGCGGTAGGAGGTTTCAGCCATCTGCTAAAACGCCAGCACGTCCTTTTTCGCCTCGATCTTCGCCACGTCGATGCCGGGAACCTTTTTCAAATCCTCGATGGATTTGAACGCGCCATTCTTGGTGCGGTAGTCAAGGATTGCGGCAGCCTGCGAACGCCGGAGCGACAGCCGGCTTTCCAGCTCGATAGCGGTGGCCTTGTTCACGTTGAGCTTCGGCTGTTCATCGCCCGGGTAGGTCTTGGCCAGGTAATCGAGAACCGCCTGTATCTCTTTGTCCGTGCCCTGCGCGCCGAGACTCACCATCTTGTCGACGGTCGCCTGCCAGCCCGCGCGATCCTGCCGAAGAGATACCGAGCGCTCCAGCTCATGGCACTGCTTGCACAGCTTCTCGGTCTCTTCCTTACCCGGTCCGTCCGGCAACTGCGCCCACGCGCTGCCGGCGAAAATCGCGAACACTGCCAGGATCCTAGTGCTCGATCGGAAAACCAAATGCGTAGAATGTGCCGTCATATGTCCCTAGATACACCTGGCTGCTACCGGCGGACAACCCCCCGCCACGCATCGAGGAGGTGATGCTCTTGCCGCTGTTCCAAAGCTCCTTGCCCGTCGTGCCATCGAGCGCATACACCACCGCGTTCGAGGAACCGCCGCTGGCCGCGAACACGACGCCGTTAACGATCGTTGGCGGCAGCGGCGAAGCGATTTCGCGCGATGTCCAACCAGCCTGCAGCGTCAGAGCGCCATTCTGCTCCACCAGCTTCCATGACCCGACCGTCCCGCCGGATGATGCCAGCACCCATCGGGTCGCCGCCGCATCCTGCCAACTGGCGAGAGCGCCGGGACTGGAGTTCGCCGCAATGGTCGCGGGAGGCGTCTGGTAAAGCGGCGTCTGATGGCCGGCACCGCCAAAATCCTTGGCGTCGAGAAGATGGATGCGTCCATCTTTGGTGGTCGCGGCGATGAGCGTTCGTTCCTTGTACTCGAAGATGACGGGCGAAGAAGTGAAGCCCTGACCGGCGCGGTACGAATCCTTGACCTTCAAGGTCTTCGGTTCGAGCGCCACCAGATCTCCGCCTGCGGTGGCGACGTAAAGGGTTCCGTCGGGACCGATCGCAGGACCAGCCGATCCCGCGATTCCACCAGTGGCGGGCTTCCAGCTCGCGACCTCTTTGGAGGCGAGATCGAGGGCCCACACGCCATCCGGCGCGCCGCCGCAGCCCGGGGTCGTGGCGGCATAAGCCACGTTATCCACCAGGATGAAACCCTGAACGTTGGCGTTCGGCGGAAGAAACTTCACCGGCGGTTCCGGTTCGTCGCCATTCGATACGTACATATTGTGAAGCATGCCGTCGCTCGCGAGGACATGCAGGTAGTTGGGGGTGCGGCCTCTGCCGCCATCCGGTCCGCCGCGACCGCCACGGCCGGCAGCGACTGGGGCACCAGGAGCGCCAGGAGTGCCACGCCCGGCGGGCGGCGCTACAGGAAAACCTCCACCACCGCGAGCCGCGTTCGCCGCAACCTCCTGTATCGTGACTGCACCCTCGCCTGGTTTTCCAACCGCGCTCTTCGCCGCAGCGCCACCACGGCCGCCCCCACCGCTGCGCCCCACAGGCGCTCCCGGAAACGCTGCCGCCGCAGGTCGCGTCAGGCTGGCGTTACTAGCGCAACCCGGCTGCGCCGCAGCACGCTTCTGCCATTCGATACGGCCGAGGTCGGTGTCGATGCCGACGATGTTGTCCGGCCCGCTAGTCACGTATCCCAGAGACCGGAATCCGCGGTATCCGATGTAGCCCTCGAGCAGGACCGGCGGCGCCATCGAGTTCGACTGCTTAGGATCGCTGGGCAGCTTGATCTTCCACAGGAACTGGAAGCCCGGCTTCTGCATGCTGTCCTTCGAGATTTTCGGATCCGCCCTGACCCAGAACGAACGCTGCGCATCGCTGCCGCTTGTCGCCCATCCGCCTCCCCGGCCGAATTGGGCGTGCGCCGCACCCATCCAAACGAACGCGCAGCCGAACGAGACGATAGTTGCACCAGCCAGTCTTCGCATAAACCGAACTCCTTTCATTCCTTGCCCAGCGCCATCGCGATCGCCCGTTCCGCGAGCGGCGCCATTACGGTGTAACCAGCGGCGTTGGGAAGCAGCCCGTCGCCGGTCAACTCTTTTTTGAAATTGCGCCCGTCCGCCAGGGCGGCGTAGTAATCCAGATACACGGAACCGCTTTCCGCAGCATAGTCCTTAATCCAGCCGTTCAGGCCGATGATTTTTCCCTGCGGACGCAGGCCGGTCTGCTTCTTGTAGCAGTCGCAAACCGGGGTCACGGAAGCCAGCACCACGCGAATACCGTGCGCCTTGGCGAGTTCCGTCATCGACATGAAATTCTCCGCCAGCGTGCCCTGCGTCATGGGACCCACGAGGGCGGCGAGATCATTTGTCCCCGCCTGGATGATGACGACTTTCGGCTGCAGCGCAATCACATCCTGCCGGAAGCGGACGAGCATCTGCGGCGACGTCTGACCGCTGATGCCGCGATTCAAATATGGCTTTCCTGGAAAGAACTGCGCCTCGCCGCTCACCCAGTTCTCCGTGATGTCGTCGCCCAGGAAAACCACGCGGTTTTCTCCGGATTTAGGGGCACGAACCTCGGCATCCACACTGCCGTAGCGCGTGAGCCCGGCCCAATCGATAAGCAGGTGTCTTTGTCCGGCAAGCCTGCGCTCGAGCGACTGGATGGTGACGGCGGAGTCCGGCGTCTGGGCTTCCGCGCAGGCCAGGGTCAGCAGGGCTGGCAGGATTCCACGGAGGAGCGTTTCGATCGGGGACATTTACTTCTTGATTCCGAAGCAATATAGGTTACTGTCGAAGGTGCCGATGTAGACCCTTCCGTTGGCGATCGAGAGCCCGCTCCAGTGGTTCCACGAGACGATCTGGTCTCCGCTCGACCACAGCTCTTTGCCGGTCTGCGCATCCAGAGCGTACAACACCGCGCGCGTCGATCCCGGAATGCGGCGGCTCGCCACGTCGTCCAGCCCGACATCCGCGTACGCCTGGTCGGTATCTTCCCCGTTGCCGTACGCGTAGATCACTCCATTGGCGATCACCGGCGGCTCGGCGCGGTTCATGTCGCGCGAGATCCAGGCGGGCGTCAACTGCAGCTTGCCGCCCTTCTCTTCCACCTTGAACGCCACGATGGCGCCGTCCTTCACTTCGCCGTTTTCGATCGGCGCCTTGAACTGCGAATGCTTGCGGCCCCAGATGGGAGTCAGCACCCAGCGCGTGCCCTTCGCATCTTCCCAGCTCGCGAGCGATCCCCAGATGCCCGCCGACGCGAAGTTGACGTCCTCGTTGCAGAGCAGCGGGCTGCGGTACAACGGCGTGCGATGATCGTCGCCGCCGATCGACTGCGTGTCCATCAGGTACATGCGGCACTCCTTGCCGGCATCCACCATCAGTTCCTTGCCCTTGTAGTTGAAGATCACGGGCGTGACCTGCATGTCGAGATCGCGCTTCACTAGCCACTCCGCGTTCGACGGCCCGAAATAATCCACCAGATCGAGAGCCTTGGTTTCCGGATTTAGCTTCACGCCGATAATGCCGTTGCCGTAAATTCCGTTCTCCGGATCCCAGCGTCCATCGCCCGTCCCCGTGTACATGACGCCGCTCGAACTGATCGCGGGACCGGTGCGGCCCCACATGCCGCCGCCCGCCGGACCCCAGGTGCCGACCTTGTGGGTGGCGAGGTCATATGAATACACGATGTTCGGATTGCCGCCGCAGCCCTGCGCGGTGTGCGTGTAAATTACGTTGTTGACCAGATTGAGCGCGTACGGCTTGCCGTTGGGCGGCATGAACTTCGCCGGCGGCGCCACATCCTCGCCATCGCCGGCGTTCAACTGGTGCAGCATGCCGTCCCAGGACGCCGCATAGATCGTATATTTGCCGGGCGTGCTGGTGGGCGCGACTACCGGCGTCGCCGTGATGCCGCCGGGGCACAGGATGCCGCCGCCCCTACCGCCGTTGGCCGGCGGCGTCCACGTACTCACGAAGTGCTTCGTCCAGAGGAGCGTGCCCTTCTCTACGTCGATGGCGTAGATGTTGTCCGAGACCCCGGTCTCGATCGCCACCTCTTTCGGTCCGCTCGGCGTAGTCACGCGGCTGACAATCAGCGGTGGGAATAGCGAGTGCATCTGACGCGGCTCATTGTCCAGGTGCAGCTTCCATAGAAGCTTCATGTCCCTGACGGACGAGGTCGACAGGATCTTCTCATCCTTCTGCCAGGCGGTGCGCTTGGCGTCACCGCCGTCGGTCAACCAGTCCGCGCCCCAGCCCAGCATGCATCCAAATACGATCGCAATGAAAACCGGTACTCTTCGCATCCCTGTCCCTCGCGTCTATTCGGGCCGCCGTCGCGCCCCGTATTACATCAATTTACACCGGTGGTTAACGCTTGTGTCGTTGCCTGACAACATTTCACCCCGGCGAGGCTGCCTGCGAGTTGCTGGCAGCCTTACCGGGGCTAGGTTAGGTCAGAACTGCTGGCGTCAGAATCTGAATCTCGCCGACATGGCCGCGTGGCGAGCTTGGACCTGCGCGCCACCGATCACGCCGAAACTTGAGTTGGTTTGCGCCCCAGTAGTGAAGTTGTACGTGAGCGACGTGTTCGGATTGTTGGGGTTGAAGTGATTGAGCGTGTTGAAGGATTCGACCCGGAACTCAAGAGTCTTGCGCTCCGCCAGCCGGAATTCTTTTGCGACTGAGAAGTCGAGGTTGAACGCACCCGGACCGTAGGTCAGGGTTGGAGGCGTATTGCCGATGCCGAGCGAATCGATGGCCGGCAGCGTAAAGTTGGCGGCGTTGAACGGCACCTGCAACCCCGGGTCCTCCGTCTTCGAGGGATACTGACCGGAGGGGAGGTAGGTGTTGCTTCCCATCTGGCAGCGGAACGGAATGCCGCCGGTCGGCGTGCCGGTCCAATACAGTGCCGGTTGGTTCGTGGCAGCGCAACCGACCGTGTAGGGTGTACCGGAATAGATAGCACCGTTGCCGTTGAGGTGCCATCCGTTCAGCATCTGGCGAGTGAAGGCGTTGTTCCACAAACGGCTGCCATCCGGAACATCGTAGCCGAAGTTGAAATTGACAGCGTGGGCACGGTTGGCCACGTTCTTGGTGATCTTGGTGTCGATGTACTGGCTGATCGGATTTGTAGTGGGGTTCTGTAGAAAGGTGATGGTCCTCGACCATGTATAGTTAGTGTTCCACTGGAACCTGCCGACGCGGCGGTTTAACTGCACCTGGAGCGAGTTGTAGGAACTCGTATTACTGTAAGTCCAGATCGGAATCTGCCCGAATCCTGCATATTCCGTCATGGCCCGAAGGAGATTGGTGGAGTAGAAGCCGGTGCTCGTCGGATCTTTGAATTTCGCGATGGCGCCGTCCTTCGGGGTCCAGACGGTAAGCGGCGCAACGGCGTTGAAATCGGTCCACTGTCCGTAGCCGTGGCGAAGCGCGTTACCTACAAAGGAGACTTCAGCGATCATGCCGTGCCCGATATCGCGCTGCACGCCAAGGCTCCAGTTGTAAGTGGTCTGGGTCCCCTGGTCCTGCGATCCGCCGAGAATGTTCTGCGGCGTGTAGTAGGGCTGAGCGTTGGCCAGACTGGTGAAGTTGGTGTAGAGAATAGTGGGTGACAGGAAATTAGGCGGCGCCGCCATCGGGCCGGTACCGGCCCCGGTCGCGCCGATATTGTCGACGGTCCAGTTGCGGCCGACGATGATCCCGTAGCCGCCGCGAACAGCCGTCTTCCCGTTTCCGAAAACGTCCCAGGCAAACCCGAGGTGCGGTCCCAATTGGATCGGCGGGGTGTGGAAGAAATGGCTGTCATATTGTTGGATGCCCGACCACGGCGTACCGTTCGCAGCATACGAGGAGGTATCGAAGGTGCCTTGGCGGACATACGGGAAGATGGCGCCTGTGACCGGGTTGATCGCCGCCTTTTGTCCGTTTACCAGAGTCGGGAAGAGGAGTTGTCCGGCCTTGCTGGAACTGTACGCCGACTGGCTGAAGAAGCCAAGCGTGGCGCCCTTCGAATACAGATCGCCGACGCGGAAGAAGCGCAGGCCCGGATCCAGCGTGAGGCGGCGGCTGACTTTCCAAGTGTCCTGCACGAACCATTCGATCTGGGTGTAGCGCGCGTGGTTGACCTGCTTCTTGTTATCGTCGCCATAGGCGAAGATACTGCCGACGAGGGCATTGGAGTACGGATAGCCGGTGTCGTTCGACGAAGAGCGGTCTGAGCCGAAGTAGTAAGTTCCGGCGGTGTTGTAAGTGGAGTACACACTCACGTTGCGCGCCATGCGCTCGATGTAGATGCCGGCCTTCACGTTATGGCCGCCCTTGAGCCAGGTGATCTTGTCGGTGACGGTCTGCAGCATATCCGTGCCGGTGAATGGCCAGCGAGGATCGTGACCGAATGAGGGTCCCTGCGAAAGGCCCTGGCCCGGTGACTGCGCACTGAAGCCGGAGGGCAGGCCGAAGTTGACCTGCGGGAGAAGATTCAGAATGTTACTCGAAGTATAGATTCGGGGTAGCGTGATGGCATTGCCATTCACGTCCTTAAGCGGAAGCAGGTTGTCGGCGTAAGTCTTGGTTCCGCCCACCGCCGCCGAATTCACCTGGTCGATCGGGTTGACGCCTTGCCTGCCGCGATTGACGCCCCAACTTACTTCGTTAATCAGGGTGGGCGAGAACGTGTAAACCGCCGTGGCTAGAGCGCCCGCCGCCTGGACGTGATAGCTATGCTCGAACTGTCCCCAGTTGCCGCCGGTGGGCCCGACCGTGCCGGCGTAGCCATCCACGGCTTGATAGTCCTGCAACAGACGCACGAAGGTCTGGAGCTTCGAATTGACATTGTAATCGACGCGTAAAATCTTGTCGTCAAGCGGGCGCGACTGCGGGAGGATAGCGCGGTAGTTGTAGCGACGCTGACCGGTCGGGTCTAGCCCCAGGCCTGCGGGGTCGGGAAGCGGGAACAGGTTCAGCATCGCCTGGCCGGCCTTACTGATCTGGGCGGATGGAATCTTGTTGCCCGGATACGCCACCCCCGTGGTGGGATCGAAGACCGGAATCAGCGCACCAGTCGTGGTGACGGTCTGCGAGAAGTCACCCTGCCGCTCGAGTGCCGAGGGCATGGTGAAACTGTTGTCGATGGTGTTCTTGTTGCGCAACTTGTCGAACGAGAAGAAGAAGAACAGCTTGGTGCGGCTCTTGTTGAACCTGGTTCCGGGGATGATCAGCGGACCGCCAACAGTGCCGCCGGGATTTTGGTACCGGTATTTCGGCTTCTGCACGTTCAGCTTGTTATTGAACCACTCGTTGGCGTCGAACATCTCGTGCCGCCAGTAGTAATACGCCGAGCCGTGGAACTGGGGGGTCCCGTTCTTAGTGCTGAAGGTCAACTGGCCGCCGGTTCGCCCGCCATACTCGGCCGTGTAGTTTGACACCAGCAGCTTCACTTCGCCAATAGCATCTACGCTGGGCGAAATGTAACCGGGATTCAAGTTGCCGGAATCCTGGCTGGAGGCGCCATCCAGGTTGAGGATGACCTGTCCGATCTGGCCGCCGTTGACGGCAGGAATGCCGCCGCCCGACCAGCCGCGATAGTCGTTCGAGGCGAGGGTCTGCACGCCGGGCAGCGTCATGATAAGCGACACAGGATTACGTCCGCGGGTCGGGGTGTCTTCAATCTGGCGGAGGCCGATGTCGATGGAACGGTCGGAGCTATCCGTGGCTACGTGCACGCTGGCGGCTTCGACGGTCACCGAACTGGTCACGTCGCCGACTTCGAGCCGCAACTCATGCAGGTCGACTCTCTCCTGCGCGGCGACGGGGATTGCCTTCTGTTCGTAAGCCTTGAAGCCCGGCTGCGAGATGTGAATACTGTAGGCTCCCGGCACCAGGTTCGTGAAGACAAAAGAGCCGGTCGAATCCGCCGTGAACCCTCGAACCTGTTGCGTGAGATCCTGGGTCAACTTGACGCTGGCGCCGGCGACGATGGCGCCCGCCGGATCGACCACAGTGCCGGTAATCTGGCCAGTTACACTCTGGCCGTTAGCTGTTGGCAACACTGCCAACAGGCAGAAAGCTCCCATTACGAGCGTGCGAATGTACTTCATAAGCTTAACCTCCACGTTTTGCTACCTCGCCCCTGTTGCGATGAAGCCCGATTGAAGTCACGATACGGAAAAGGAATTAGACCGGAATGATGGCTGAGAAACGGCTGGAAATGAAAACGCGGGCGGTCTGCAGGTACCATTTGCACAGAAGTAGTGGCGATCGAGTTGGAACCGTTCGACGCGACGAGCGCCGTGTGCAGCCTCCGACTAACCCGCGACATCCTGGTCGCTAGCATACCCCTCCCCTTGAAACGTATCAAATACCCGATAGTGGCATTAGCATATATCCGCCGCGAGTGGGTGTCAAGCAAAAACCGAAGGGCAATTGGAAACCTTGACAGGCCGGCCAGGAAGGCAGTACCCTCACAGAAGCTCATTCGACTCCAGCCCGCGGCTCGCGCACCCGGAATCGAACTGACCATCGGAGAAGGAGCTGCGACAGGGATGACCCCGCAGGTAGAAAAGAGCGCTCGCCATCATTCCGATCCTGTAAGAAGTGCGACTTCGAACCCAGAGGTAATTCGACAGGCCCTCGCGGCGGGGGAGGGGCTCGTTCGCCTTGCACCCTGTTGGGTGCCGCGCTCATTCCTGATGCCGGGTGGACGCCTCAAGCTCGACCCACGCGATTTATACATCCTGGGCGCGCATCGCGGCGGAATCGACGAACGCTGGTTTTCCTCCACCACCAAGGCCGCCAACGGCCCGCATACAGCCGCCGATGAAGGTCTAAGCTATATCGAGTTTGAAGGCAAGAAGGTCCTGCTGAAGGAAGCTATCGAAGCTGCCGGCGACCTTTTTCTCGGCTCCGATGTGATGGAACGCGAGGGCGGGTGGAATCTACTCTGCAAGTTCTTCGACAATCTGGGACCCATTCCGCACCATCTGCACCAGACCGATGAATTCGCCGCGCGCGTGGGGCAGAAGGGCAAACCCGAGGCTTACTACTTCCCTCCGCAATACAATTTCAAGGGCAACAACTTCCCCTACACCTTCATGGGTCTGGAACCCGGCACCACTCGCGCCGATGTCCGGCGCTGCCTGGAGCGCTGGAACGAGGGTGACAACGGTATCCTCTATCACTCCAAGGCGTATAAGTTGAAACCGGGAACCGGCTGGCAGATCGATCCCGGTATCCTGCACGCTCCCGGCTCGCTGGTGACTTACGAGCCGCAAGTCAACTCCGATGTCTTTGCGATGTACCAGTCATTGGTCGAAGGGCGCATGGTTCCGTGGGACCTGATGGTGAAAGACGTCCCGGCGGAGCATCACAACGATCTCGAATATCTCCTCGACATGCTGGATTGGGATGCCAACACCGACCCCGAGTTCGCCAAACATCGCCACTTCGAGCCCATGCCCGTGTGCCCGGTCGATGATATGGCGGAAGCCGGCTACTGCGAGACGTGGATTGTCTTCTCGACGCCTTACTACTCAGCCAAGGAACTAACCGTGCTTCCCGGCCGCTCGGTCACGATCAAGGACGCAGCCGCCTACGGCCTGATCGTGGTGCAAGGTTACGGCACGATCGGCAAGCACGAGGTGGAGACGCCCACGCTGATCCGTTACGGCCAGATGACGAAAGACGAATTGTTCGTCAGCGCCGCGGCGGCTTCGAACGGCGTGACCCTGGTCAACCGGAGCGACTCGGAGAACCTGGTCCTGCTGAAACACTTCGGCCCGGGCAACCCGCAGGCGCCGCTGTCCCCTCGATGAAACAGGCGCTTCCCGCAGTCGTGGCGCTGTTGAGTGCCGCGTGCGGAACACAGGCCCCGCCACCGAAAACGGTGGAGGCCACGAAGGTCGCTTCGAATCCCGTCGAGTATTTCCACGTGGACCCCGCGACCGCGGGAACGGTGAGCGGAAAGATCGCGTTCCATGGCGCCAAGCCCGCCCGGAAGCTCATCTCGATGGACTCCGAAGCCGGTTGCGAGCAGGCGCACAAGGGCCGTCCCGTCTACAACGAACCGGTAGTCACCGGAAAGAATGGCGCTCTGCTGAACGCTTTCGTCTACATCCAGGCCGGCCTCGAAGGCAAGAAGTTCGAGCCGGCGAAACAGGCCGTGGCTCTCGATCAACGCGGATGCCTGTTTGTCCCGCGCGTGATCGGACTGCAGACGGGCGAGACGCTCTCTCTGAAAAACAGCGACACCGTTTCGCACAATGTCCATCCCATGCCGCAGAACAATCGGGAGTGGAACCAGCAGCAATCGCCGGGGACTCCCGATGTCGAGCATCGCTTCCCGCGGGCGGAAGTCATGATCCCCGTGAAGTGCAATGTGCATGCCTGGATGCACGCCTACATCGGCGTAGTGGAGCACCCGTATTTCGCGGTGACGGGCGCGGACGGCGCCTTCGAGTTGAAGAACGTTCCGCCCGGCGATTACACCGTGGCCGTCTGGCACGAGAAACTCGGGCAGCAGACGCAGCAGGTGCATGTTGCCCCATCCACTGCCGCGGCTGTAAACTTCACGTATCCATGAACAGACTCTCTTTGCTCCCCCTGCTGGCCCTCCTCACGGCTTGCAGCCACACTCCCACTGCACCCACGTACCGCGTTTACATCAGCAACGAAGGTTCGGGCGACATCACCATCATCGACCCGGTTCGCATGGAGGCGCTCACTACCGTGCCGATCGGAAAGCGCGCCCGCGGGATTCATCCCAGCAGCGACGGGAAGTTGATTTTTGTGGCGCTGAGCGGTTCGCCGTTTGCGCCGCCGGGAGTGGATGAGAGCACGCTGCCGCCGCCCGACAAGAGCGCCGACGGCATCGGTGTCTTCGACATCGCGCAGAACAAGATGCTGCGCAAGGTTCCCGGCGGTTCCGATCCGGAGCAATTCGCCGTCGGTAAGGACGGCCTGCTGTACGTCTCGAATGAAGACGCCAGCGGCGTGGCCTTTGTCGATCCGGTTCGCGGACAGGTTCTCAGCACCATCCCCACGGGCGACGAACCGGAAGGTGTCACCATCACCCCCGACGGCAAATTCGTTTACGTCACGTCGGAGGAGAGCGGCACCGTTACGGTGGTCGATATCGCGGCCGCGAAGGCCCTCAAGACGATCAAGGTCGGCCGCCGCCCGCGCGGCATCGCGTTCGTACCGGACGGCTCGCGCGCCTACATTACGAATGAGAACGATGCCACGCTGAGCGTAATCGACACGGCGAAACTCGAAGTCGCGAACACGATTCCTTTGGGTGAAGGATTGAAGCCTATGGGACTCGCGATGACGCATGATGGCTCGCGCCTCTATATCAGCACGGGACGCGGCAAGAAGGTGATGGTGCTCGATACGGCTGCGGACAAGATACTGACTTCCTTCGAAGTGGGCAACCGCCCCTGGGGCATCGCGCTCTCGCCGGATGAAAAGCTGCTCTACACCGCCAACGGCCCCTCGAACGACGTTTCCATCGTGGACGTGGCAACCGGCAACATCGTCAAGAAGGTGAAGGTCGGCGAGAAGCCGTGGGGAGTTCTCGTCCTCAGTCAGTAAGGAAGTGCGCTTTCAGCGTGCCGCGCCGGTGGCGACACCCGGCGCTACCGGTTCCGCCGCGCCCGCTTTGCGTTTGCGGCGGCTCAGGACTTCGTCCACCGAGAATGCTCCGGGCCCACCCAAAAGCACCGCCAGGACTGCCGCCAGATACACTCCGGGCAATTCCGCTCCGCTGCCGCCTTTGGATAGTTCGAAATACACGGCGACGGCCATGTTGAACGCCATGATCGCTGCCGACCAACGGGTGAACAGACCGGCGATCAACAGCGCGGCTCCCAGCGAATCGGCCGCTGCCGAAGCCACGGCGAAGAATCCGGGCGCCGGGAATCCAATGCGGTGCACCAGACCGACAAAACTCCAGGTCTGTCCCAGCACCAGATAGTTGTAGACGCGAAAAATTCGCGCCCATCCGTGCAGCGCGAATACCATGCCGCCGACTCCCACCCGCAGCCACAGTAGTGCGTAGTCCCTCTTCGTGAGTTGCATCGGCATCATCGCACCGGCCCGTCCCAGCGCAGTCCCACACGATACAGCCGCGGCGCACCGATCTGCGGCGCGGGAGTCCGGCCCGTGAGGTACTGGTGGTTGAGCGCGTTCTCCATTTCGAAGTGCGCGGAAAGCGAGCGCCTCAATTGGTGCCGCGCCGCAAGCTGCATGGTGGAGTAGCCTGCGAGCGGCAGTGTGTTGATATCGTCTTCGAACTGGAGCGAATACGCGCGCAGGCCGGCAGAGAGGAACGTCCTCCGGCCCACCCAGGAAAGGCCGGCCGACCCCTGCTGCTTCGCCACCTGCGGAATCCGCAATCCCGTCGAGTAGCGCGAATCCGCAAATAGATACGAGAGTTCGCCATGCCAGTGCGATCCCCACGACTGCCGAAGATTCGCCTCGATGCCGTGCGTCGTCGATGAGGCGGCGTTCTGCCGCTGCCTCGTGATGAGCGCAGGCGTGGTGCTCAGCGTGACGTTGGTGATCACGTTGTCGAGCGCGTTACGAAACGCGGTAACGCTCAGGCGCCGCCTCTCACCCACCAGGTCGAAACCGCCTTCCGCCGCGAACAGCGTCTCCGGCACCAGATCCGGGTTCGCCTGCGTCAGGCTGTTGCCGGCGCGGAACGTCCGGTACATTTCGTTGAGCGTGGGCGCGCGAAAGCTGCGGTACACTGACCCACGGACTCGCAGCAGGCCCTTGCCGGCCGCGATTCCGGCATTCGGGCTGAAGAACGAATTCCCCATTCCGGTGAAATCCTCGCGGGCTCCCAGGTAAAGTTTCACCGGTCCGGCAGCTCCGTTCCACTGTCCGAAGAAGCCGCGCGAAAAACGCTCGCCTTCGCCGAACCGTAGGCCCGGAGGAATCAGGTAATCGGCGCTGTATCCGGCCGTCCGATTGAAGTCGCCGCCTACGATCGCGCTCCAGCGGGAGACCGTATGCCGCCACAGCGCGGCCGCGCCCGTCGCATCCGAGGGAGCATGCTGCATGAACGACAGCGTCTCCGTCCGGCGGCCGGCAGCGATCGATGAGAACCAGGCGTGATAGTTTTCGCGCGTGTGAAAGGCGGAAACCAGGAAGCCGTCGTGCGCCAGATCATGCGTCCAACTGGCCGCCAGCGAACCGAGCCCTGTCGAGTTGGGAGTGAGGGGAGTGCCGTTCTTGCGCTGCTCCGCCAGTGTGTCGAGCCGCAGGAAGAACTTGTCGCGCGCCGCCAGATAATCCAGCCGGATCACCCCGGACACAAATTCCACACCCGCCAACTGGTCCACCGGACCGCGATTAGCCTCGGGCAGAATATAGTAGCCATCCGTCGTGAACGAGTGCACGTGCGCGCTCACGCCGAATTTTTTCCAGAGGTGCGAGAAGCCGCCGTACAGTTCGGCCTGGCCAGCGTTGCCTCCGTCCGCATCGAGCGTCAGGTGCCACGGCTCCGGCTGCCGGGAGAACATGTTGATGGTGCCGCCCATGGCCTTGTCGCCGAACACGCTGGTGGAAGCGCCGCGCGACATCTCGATGCGCTCGATGTCGTCGGGCGCCAGGCGGGTCCAATAAATCCAGCCGCCGAACGGCGAATTCACCGGAATTCCATCCCACAGCAGTAGCGTGCGGCTGGCTCCCGACGATCCCAGGCCGCGCAGCGAAATCCCCTGCGTGGTGGGATTCGCAGCCAGGCTCGACGAGCGCCGGAACATGCTGAACCCCGGCACGTACCGCAGCCGGTCGTCGAGGTTGACTCCCGGAAGCTGCTCCAGTTGCGGCCGTCCGATTTCCACGATCGACGCCGGCACTTCGGTAGTGATGTTGGCATTCACCGTGATCGATTGCTTGAGCGGTTCGATCTTGGATGCATCCGCATCGGACTTGGCCTGAGGATCCTGCGCGACGCACAGCCCGCAGGCGAGCGCCAGCGCAGCGAATCCACGTGCAGCCAATCTGGATGCCGGGTGTATCATTGGTGCTGTTCCGGTTCTGGTGAAGGCGTTACCCATGCGAGCTTGGTTACCTCAGGCGACCTCATTACCCACTGGTCTGCTTCATTTTACCGGTGTCTCGTGCGGACTGTCCGATTAAAATCCGGCCCGTCGGGTTAAAAGTTTGACAAGCCGGGACTGCTGATATACGCTTATCACGCTTGAGACGTTTCAATGTGGAGCCTGTCTGAATGACCACCGCAAACAGATATCCGGCGGTTCACAACTCCTTGTGGCCGGGGTTGGTTGGGAAGGGACCCGATTCTGAGCTGCCCATCGACCTGGACACGATGCTCGATCTCACCGCGGCTGCCGAAGTGGATGGCGTCCGCTTCGACGGCGTCGATCTGTTCCTTTCCCTGCCCCACACCGACATCGATTCGTCGGATGACGATCTCGCTCGCCTGGCGGAGAAGATCTCATCCAAAGGACTGCGCGCCGGCTCGCTCGTGGCTCCGGTGTGGCCGCCCACCGGCGGTGGTTCCGCCATGGGAGACGAAACCGAGCGCAGCCGATTCCTCACGCAAGTGAAGAAATCCTGCCGCATCGGGCGCAAACTGCGCGACCTCGGCGTTCGCCAATATGGCATCATCCGCATCGATTCCGCCGCCAGCCCCGCCGAGTGGGCCAAGGACCCCGAAGCCAATACGAAGCGCATCGCGCAGACTTTCCGCGAGGCCGGGGACATCGCCGCGGATGCGGGCGAGCGGCTCGCCGCGGAGGGTGAAATCTGCTGGGCCGGCATGCATAGTTGGCGGCGCAACGTGCAGTTGCTCGAGATGGTGGACCGTCCCAAGACCGTCGGCTTCCAGGCCGACATGGCGCACACCATGCTGTTCACCATGGGTTATAACGCGCCCGAAGATCGGCTGCTGCCCGATGGCTTCGACTGGTCCGACGGAAGCCAATTGGCAGAAGCGTATCGTAAGATGGCTGGCGCGCTGCGCCCGTGGACGTTCGATTTTCACGTCGCCCAGAACGACGGCACCGTAAAAGGCGAGGGCTCGCACGACAAGACGGGCCGCCACTGCCAGCCCTGCGACCCCAACGGCAGACTGGATATCGTGCGCGACGCCGGCGCCTGGATGCGTGACGACACTGGACAGCCGACCCGCGCCTTCGAGCACATCTGCTGGGACGGCTGCATGTTTCCCAACTCCGTGATGCTGAGCCCCAAGGTGTGGAACGACGTGCTCCGTGTGATGCTGGCGGTCCGCAGCCAGCATGGGTGGAACTGAGATGAAGAACCTCAACATCGGGATGGTCGGATATGGGTTCATGGGGCGCACCCATTCCAACGCGTTCTCGCAGGTTAACCATTTCTTTGATGTCCCCTACCGGCCGGTGCTGAAGGCCGTGTGCGCCCGCAACGCGGAGCGCGCCAATGCCTTCGCGGCCAAGTGGGGCTACGAGTCGGTCGAGCCGGACTGGCGGAAATTGGTGGAGTCGCCCGAGATCGATCTCATCGACATCGCCAGCCCCAACGACACCCACGCGGAAATCGCGATCGCCGCCGCCAAAGCCGGCAAGATGGTGATGTGCGAGAAGCCGCTCGGGCGCAACGCCGCCGAATCGGAAGCCATGACTGCCGCCGTACACGCTGCCGGCGTGCCCAACATGGTGTGGTACAACTACCGGCGTGTTCCCGCCGTCACCCTCGCCAAGCAAATGATCGACGAGGGACGCCTGGGGAAGATCTTCCACTACCGCGCCAAGTTTCTTCAAGACTGGACCATCTCGAGCGATCTGCCGCAGGGCGGCGAAGGGCTGTGGCGGCTCGACGTGAGCGTCGCCGGCAGCGGTGTCACCGGCGACTTGCTGGCGCACTGCATCGATTCCGCGATGTGGTTGAACGGGCCGATCGTCGAAGTGTCCGCCATGACCGAGACGTTCATCAAGAGCCGCAAGCACAATATCACCGGCAAGGTGGAGCCGGTGGGAATCGACGACGCCAGCCTGTTCCTGGCGCGCTTTCAGAACGGTTCGCTCGCCACCTTCGAAGCCACGCGCTACGCCCGCGGGCATAAGGCGCTCTACACGCTCGAGATCAACGGCGAGAACGCTTCCATCCAATGGGACCTGCACGACCTACACCGCCTGCAGTACTTCGACCACAACGACGAAGCGCGCGCGCGCGGCTGGAGGAGCCTCCACATCACGGATGGCGATCATCCTTATATGAAGCACTGGTGGGTGCCCGGTTTGCAGATCGGCTACGAGCACACCTTCATCCACCAGGTGGCCGATTTCCTCGGCGCCCTGGGCGAAGGCCGCAGCGCTGCGCCCACTTTCGCCGAGGCCCTGCTCACGGATTATGTGACCGATGCCGTCCTCGCGTCGGCCGCCAATCGAACCTGGGTTACCGTCCGCTCCGGAGTCACTGATGCAACTTCAAATCACACGTAAGGCAGTATCCATCGGCTGTTCGCTCGCCCTCGTCATTTGTCTGCACGCGCAGCAGCGAGGTGGCGGCGGCGGCCGCGGCCCCACCATTCCGCCCCTCGAAGAATCGGGCTTCACGCCGATCTTCGACGGCAAGTCTCTGGCTGGCTGGGACGGCGAACCGGGCTTCTGGCGCGTGGAAGATGGCGCCCTTGTCGGGCAAACCCTTACCGACAAGCAGCCCGCCCAGAATACCTTTCTGATCTGGCGCGGCGGCAGTCCGGCCGATTTCGAATTGAGGCTGCAATACCGCCTTACGGGATTCAACAGCGGTATCCAGTTCCGCAGCGTCGAACTCCCCGATCTCAAGTGGGCCATGAAGGGCTACCAGGCCGACATGGATGGCGAGCAGCGGTATACCGGCCAGATTTACGAAGAACGCGGCCGCGGCTTCCTGGCAATGCGCGGCCAGTTTACCTATATCGGCGACGGCAAGAAACCCGCTCTTGTGGGCGCGCTGGGCGACGGCGAAGAGCTGAAGAAGCTGATCAACGCCGACGGCTGGAACGACCTCCACCTCATCGTGCGCGGCAACAACCTGGTGCAGTTGCTCAACGGGCGCGTCATGAGCGCGCTGATCGACGACGATACCACCGGCCGCAAAATGGACGGACTCATCGGAATTCAGTGTCACCGCGGGCCTCCCATGAAAATCGAGGCTAAGAATATCCGCCTGAAAAAGTTGTAGCCTGTAGGTTAGCGGTCCAACTTTACCGTTAATCCATGCCCAGCATCAAAAAAGTTGCGGAGGTCGCCGGTGTCTCCGTGGGCACCGTGTCGCACGTCATCACGGGATCGGTTCCGGTCAGCGAGCCGCTTCGCCTCAAGGTGCTGGCGGCTATTCAAGAGCTGAACTATCACCCCAACCACGTCGCACGCAGTTTGAAGACGAGCAAGACGCGGACTCTCGGGATCATGGTTCCCGACATGACCATCTCGTTCTTCCCGCAAGTCATCCGCGGCGCGGAATCGGCGGCTCGCGAGCGCGGCTACTCCCTGCTCGCAGTCAACTCGGACGATGACGCCGAGAGGCAGAAGGAGCTGCTCTCGCTGCTGCGCTCGCAACGCGTGGAGGGGATTCTACTGGTGATCGCTTCCGCTCCCACTCCGCTCAGCCAGCTCTCGCGCATCCTCGATGCCGGCATCCCCATGGTGTGCCTGGACCGCATCCCCGATCGCGTTCCAGTCGACTCCGTTTCGGTCGAGGACCTGAGCGCCGCTGCCATGGGCGTCGAGCACCTGATCGAAATGGGCAGCCGGCGCATCGCGATTGTGACCGGCCCGCTGTCCCTCAAGAACGAGCGGCGCAGGGTCCTGGGATACAAACAGGCGCTCGATCGCGCCGGGATTGCTTCCGAGAATGACCTGATTTGGCAAGGCAACCTGCGGCCGGACGACGTGACTGCCATCTGCCGCGCGCGTCTCACAGATCCGGGTCCGAGGCCGGACGCGATTTTCTGCACCAACGGGCCGACCGCGCTCGCGGCGCTTCGCGCACTTCGCGATCTAGGGCTGAAGACTCCCGAGGACATCGCCTTCGCCACCTTCGATGAGCTGACCGTGGATGATCTCTTCACGCCCGCCATCACCACCGTCTTGCAGCCCGCATACGATATTGGATTCCATGCCGCCGAGGTCCTGTTGAACCGCATCGAGGGCGTTTCCGCCGGCGCTGAAGCCATCACCATCCGGCTGCCAGCCACTCTGAAGGTGCGGGAATCTTCGCGCAACATGAACGCCGCGTCCCGGGTGAGCGGCGGCTCGCAGCGGCGCCGCGAATCGGCCGTGGTCGCAGGATGGCAGCCGCCCAGGCCTTAACCGGAACACCGTTATGCGCTGGCGGCTCGTCGTACTCTGCGGACTCGCTTGGCACGTTTCGGCACAGCCGTCCGAGAAATGGATCACGAGCTGGGCGGCCTCCATGCATGGTCCATACCCCGTCGGCAATGCCTCGGCGCAGCCTGACCTGCGATTCGCATTTCCCTCCGCCGCCACCGGCGCGCACGATCAGACCTTCCGATTGATCGTGCAGCCGGACATCTGGAGCCGGCAGACGCGTCTGCGTTTCTCGAATGCGTTCGGGACCAAGCCGGTGACGATCGATGGCGTATTTGCCGGCCTGCAGATGAGTGCGGGCGCAGGCGTGGCCGGGACGAACCAGGCGGTGCGCTTCGGCGGCAAGCCGAGCGTCACGATTCCAGCCGGCGAGTTGGTGTGGAGCGATCCCGTGCCATTGCCATTCGTACGCACGCCCGCGCAGGTGGAACTGAGCGGTCGAAAGCTCGCCGTCAGTTTTCACGTCGCGGGCGAGAGCGGCCCGATGACCTGGCACGCCAAGGCGCTGACGACGTCCTACATCACGCGGCCCGGAGCCGGCGCGAAGAGTCAGTCGGAGGATGAATCGGCGTTTCCTTTCACCACTACTTCCTGGTATTTTCTGGACGCGCTGGACATGATGGCGCCCGCGGGGACGCAGGCGATCATAGCCTTCGGCGACTCGATCACCGACGGCACAGCGTCCACGCTGAATGGGGATGACCGTTGGCCGAACGCGATCTCACGTCGCCTGCACGCGGTTTACGGCAATCGAATTTCGGTGGTGAATGCGGGCATTGGCGGAAATCAGGTCGTGGGACCGGCGGAGTATTCGGCGCAGAAACCTTTCGCCGGCGGGCCGTCCGCACAACAGCGGTTGGAGCGCGACGTACTCAGCCTGTCCGGCGTGTCAGCCGTGATATGGCTCGAAGGGATCAACGATTTCAGTGTCAACGCCAACGCCACGGTCGAGGCGGTCGAGGCCGGCATGAAGAAGATCGTCGGCAGCATCCGCTCGCGAGTGCCGGGGGTGCGAATCATCGGCGCCACCGTGATCTCGGCGCTCGGCAGCACCAACGCGGCGCACGGGTCTGAGCAGGAGGATCGAAAGCGTCAGGCGCTGAACGAATTCATCCGCGCATCCGGACTCTTCGACGGAGTAGCCGACTTCGACAAAGCCACACTCGATCCGCAAACCGGCGGCCTGCGCGCGGAATTCGTGCCGGACAGCACGACGGGCGGACCTGGCGACAAGTTGCATCCCAATCGGGCCGGCTATCTCGCGATGGCAATGGCCGTCGATCTAGCCTTGCTGGTCCACGGCCGCTAACGTATCAAGGAGCAGACAGGCTGGCGCGCACGCAGCCTCTCAGTTCCAACTCCGGTCGCAACTCCACGTACCGATCCAGCAGCGGCCGGTACAATTCACGCTTACCCGGCGGCGGCACTTCGTAGATCTCATGGATGAGGGCCGCCTCCATGTCAGGCGTCAGCAGGATCACGTCAGCCGGATGAAATCCCGGGCCCAGGCGGCGCCACCATTGCACGTGCGGAAACGTTCGCAGATACCACGGCAGCGGCCAGAGATTCTCCGCGCCTATCACCTGAATGAGCATGTCGTTACCCTGCGGATGGTTCCGCGCGAGTTTCTCAATGCTGTCCCGCGCCGCATACACGTCCCGCCCTGTCTGCGCGTACGCATATGGATTCCGGGGGTCCGACGAAAAAGGAAACGACGTGCGCCATGCCTGAAAGCCAAGATGCAACCCGCCCACTAGGAGCACACACGCGACAGCGACGCGTAACGATCCGCGCAACGCTTCGAGCAGCCCGACGGCGCCCGCGCCTGCCAGTAGAATCATCGCGCCGAGCGGCCCCAGCATACACCACGGCGTCTTGTACGGAATCAGCGAGTACGCCAGCGTGATGGCGCCGGCATACACGGCCAGGAACCGCAGCAACCGGGCGTCCGACGATCCTCTCGCGATCGCCGGAATTACACCCACGATCGCCAGAGCGACAATCAACCCCTCGCTCCAGATCGGTCCGCCGCCATCATGCCGCCAAGTGAGTAGCGACAAATAATAGTTCCACGGATGGCGGTGCCCGGACGCGCGGAATGCACGTTGCGAGTAGTCGATCGCCGCCCGCCAGGTATCCGCGAATCCGAGCAGCGCCAGCGGAATCAGCACGGCGATGGCGAGCGCCGCCGCGCAGTGCCACACCCTGTGCGGCCTTCGGCGAACCGTAACGGCGAGCGCCACCAGCATGCACCCGATCGCGATCGCGGCGGTCTCTTTCGCGGCAAACATCAGTCCCGCGCTTGTGCCTGCGGCGATTGCCCACAGAGCTTTGCCGCTGCGCGCGTAGCGGTACCCGCTGACAATCGTGGCGCACGTCAGCATAGTGAGCAGCATCTCCGGGATGTAATCGCGGCTGTAGTAAACCATGGCCGGAGAGATGGCCGTGAGAGCCCCCGCCGCGACCGCCTGCCACCGCCCGATGCCGTCCGCCAGCAGCAGCGGCATCATCGCCAGCAGCACCCCGCACAATGCCGGCACAATGCGCAGCGTGGTCTCGGTGAGTTCCACGTACCGGTGCGCGTTCATCGCGCGCGCCGGAGCCAGCGTCAGCCAGGCCAGCGCCGGCCCGTGATAATCCCGAGGATCGTAACGATAGGAACCGGTCTCAATCAGGCCGCCGAATTTGTCCGCTAAGTGGCTATCAAACATTAACTGTATCAACTTCTGGGCACGAGCCTATAATTCCAATCGCCGTGAAACTTGTCTCTCCGGAGTTGGAGTTCAGCCATCTGTTGGTCGGAAACCTTGAGGCCGGCGGGATAGGTATTGGT
>JBGPHT010000117.1:0-23575 GCA_041484525.1 Bryobacteraceae bacterium
TCTGAACAACAAAGCCAAAGTCACTATGAGAAGATCCTATGGGTTCCGAACCTTCCGAGTCACCGAACTGGCACTCTATCATTCACTTGGCAAACTGCCCGAGCCAGAACTCACCCACAGATTTTTCTGACGAATCAAAAAGATTATCGAAAGGGCCGAACTCAAGACCAAGACTCTCGAACAGATGATCGGGAAAACTGGGGTTCCGTACTTTAGCTCCAAGTAGAAAGGATCGAAGTTCATGGTCGCACCATCGCCAAGTGATCCTGTAGAGGTTTTTGATGTCCGAGCGTATGCCGCCGCGCCAGCGATTCGGCGCACTGTATTTCACACTCATCGGAGATCCGGGTGTGATTCTCGAAGGTACGACCTAACCGATCCATGGCGGTTTGCCACTGCCATTCTCGAGGACTGGACGATGGCAATAACGTTGCGGCGTAGGCCAGAGGCCGAAGTGCGGCAATACAATGTCCCACTTTCCGCATCGTTTCAGTTGGCGGCAGGGGAGTATCCCACGATCAGCATCGATACCGATGTAATGGCCGGTGCTCCGTGCATTGGAGGCACTCGAATTCCCGTCTACATGGTGCTAGACGCCGTCGAACACTACGGTGACGTAGAGGCCGCTCTGCGCTCCTACCCGCGACTCACGGTTCAGCAGATTAAGGATGCCATCGGATTTGCAAAGCTCGTTGTGGAGTGCCCTATTGACGACAGATCTGCGCCTATTGCTTGACGAGTGCTTGCAAGGTGAATTGGCTGAAGAAATTAAGGGCTGGGGAAAAGTTCGAGCGGAATGGGTGTGCGACGTCCCAGGGCTTCGTGGCCAACGGATCACCGACGAGGCCCTTATGGAGTATGCACAAGCTCAGAAGAGCATACTGGTGACCGTTGAAGGTAGACTGGACGAGCACCGCTTCACCATCTGCACCCACAAGGGCATCATCGTTTTCAAAGCAGCAAAACGGCACGAATCCATACAGGCCCAAATCTTTCGCAACCTCATGCTTTCGGGAAAACGTCGGCTTTGTCGGCATGCGGTTACATACCTCAAAAGGGGAGAAATCACTTTCCGGCGAAAGGGCAATGATGGACTCCTTCAAGACACGACCATAAAGATTTAGAGGCATCTCCCCGCTAGACCACACTACCCGCGTGTGCGCCGCGCGCCGCAGAGACGGCCTTACCCGATCGCCGCCAGCGCCTGCTCGAAATCCGCCAGCAGATCGCGCCAGTCTTCGATTCCTACCGACACGCGGACCAGGCCGTCGCTGACGCCGCTCTCGGCCAACTCGTCGGCGCTCATGCCGGAGTGCGTGGTGCTCCTCGGGTGGCAGACCAGCGTCTCCACTCCGCCCAGTGAGACGGCGTTCTTGGCGATGCGAAGGTGGCGCAGGAATTCGAACGATGCCGGCTTGCCGCCCTTGAATTCGAGCGAGAAGATGCCGCCCGGATAGTCGCACTGCTTCTGGTAGATGCGCTTCTGCTCGGGATCGTCGAACAGCGTCGGGTAGTAGACCCTGGAGAAGCGCGGATTACCGGCCAGGGCTTCGGCCAGGCGCTGCGCGTTCTTGCTCTGGCGATTCATGCGCAGCGCCACCGTAGGCAGGCGGCTGTCGAGCATCCAGCATTCGTCGGGCGGCAGAATATTTCCGAACATGTTGCGGCGGCTGCGAATCTTACGCGTGATCTCCGGGTCTTTGGTGATCGCGACGCCCGCCACCATATCGCTGAATCCGCCCAGGTATTTGGTGGCGGAGTAGAGGACGATGTCGGCGCCCAGCAGCAGCGGGTGCTGGAACGTGGGCCCGAGGAACGTGTTGTCCACCATGACGACGGGCTTGTCCGGATGCCTGGCGGCGCACTCGGCGGTGCGCTCGATGTCCGTCATGATGAGGGTCGGGTTAGCGGGCGTTTCGAGCAGCACGATGCACAGGTTCCTGGCATCGCGGATGGCGGCTTCGATGGCCGCGGAGTCGCCCGAGCGCACGGGAATTCCACGCACTCCGAAGGGCTCGAGAAAACTGTGGATGAGACCCGTGGTGCCGCCGTAGAGCGGCGTGGTGTAGACGATGGTAGCGGCGGGACGCGCGTAGGTGAAGCAGGCCGTCATGATGGCGGCCATCCCCGAGTTGAAAACGGCGGCCTCGCGCGCGCCCGCTTCGAGCGGCACGATCTGATCCTCGAGAATTTCGGCGTTGGGGTGCGAGAAGCGGGCATAGATCAGGTCGGCGCGCGTGCCCTCGGTAGGGGCGATCTTGCCCGAGAGGACGGCGAATGCGTGCTCGGCGGCTTCCGGACTCTCGAAAACGTAAGTGGAACTTCGAAACACAGCCGGCCTCACCGAGCCGACCGACAGACTGGGGTCGAAGCCCCGGGTGAGAACCGCGGTTCGAGGGTGCACGCTGTCGTGCGAATTGTCCTGTTCGGCCATCCAAGCCTCCCAGTGAAAGTTTAGCGCCTGGCAGTATGGGCCGCACACCTGTCGTGTGGTGCGCGCGGGCCGCTAACGAAGGGCGACTCCCTTCGAAAACAGCGTTGTGCTAGACTGCGCTCGGGTGCCGAGTAAAGCCATGCGAAGCTTATTCGTTTTGTTTCTGACCACACTGGCGGCGTGGGCCGCCGATGACCCCTGGGCCAAGGTGCGCGAGTTGAAAACCGGCACCGAGATCCGCGTTTTCAAACATGGGTCGATGCAACCCGTGTTGGGAACCATGGATGAAGCCACCGACGACCATTTGGTGGTAGTCGTCAAGAATGAACAGACGGCGATCTCGCGCGAGCAGATCGACCGTCTGGACGTCCGCCCGCCCCAGCCGGGCGGGCGATTCGTGCGCGAGAGCAAGTCGGAAACCAAGGACCCGGATGCGAAGTCGCTGGTGCCGTACACCCCGGGCGGCACCGTGCCCAGCCAGTCGAACACGACGACCGTGATGGTGCACCAGAAGCCGGAGTTCGAAACGGTCTACCGCAAACCGCCGCCACCGAAATCGGAGACGGCGAAGCCGGAAGGGGAGAAGTCGGACAAGAAGTAAAGCATTCACCGCCGAGACGCCGAGAGCGCTGAGAACACAAAGACACTCTGATAAAGTCTTACATTTTTCTCGGCGGTCTCGGCGTCTCGGCGGTGAGGATTTTCTTGACTACAGGAACGCCATCGTCTTGACCCCGCTGACATCGAATCGCTTGCGGCAGCGGAGATTCTTGCACGCGACTTTATCGTCCATCAGGACCATGTAGCTTTGTGCCTTGGCGTATTTGGCGCGGTCGCGCTCGTCGGCGCCGGGCGGCAGTCGATCCTTCTTTTTTCGCACCGCCCAGCGCAGGTCGTAGCTGTCCTGCGTGCGGCAGTACGGGCAGTTGAGGCTGATCGGCTTGGTGGTGTCGGATTCCGTGTAGAACGCGCGCTCGTCCATATTAACGCTCCCCGATCGGGATCCACTTCTGGCCGTCGGGTTTGCCCTTGTACTCGGCCCGCGGGCGGATCAGGCGATTGTTCCGGTACTGTTCCAGGACGTGCGCCGTCCAGCCCGACATGCGGCTCACGGCGAAAATCGTAGTGAAGATGTCAACCGGAATGCCGAGCGAGTAATATGTCGACGCGGAGTAGAAATCCACGTTCGCGTTGAGACCCTTCTCGGCCTTGACGGTCTGCTCCATGGCTGTCGAGAGGGCAAACAGCTTCTCGTGGCCGGTGCGCTTGCCGAGCTCTTCGGAAAGCACGCGCAGGTGCGTGGCGCGCGGATCCTCGGTGTGATAAACGCGGTGGCCGAAACCGGGAATCTTGACTTTCCTGGCGAGCATGCTCTTCACGCGGTCCACGGCTTCGTGCTCGTCGCCGAGCTGCAGCAGCACCTGGATCACGTCCTGATTGGCGCCGCCGTGGAGCGGACCCTTGAGCGCCCCGATCCCACTCGTGATCGACGAGTAGATATCCGAGAGCGTAGCGGCGGTGACGCGCGCCGCAAATGTCGAGGCGTTCAGCTCGTGATCGGCGTGCAGCGTCAGGGCGACGTCGAGGGCGCGCTCCATCACGTCGTCGGGACGATTGCCGGTCAGCGTGTAGAGGAGATTGGCGGCGAAGCTGAGTTTCGGGTCGCCTTCCACTACCGGAAGATTCTTGCGCAGGCGGTCGAACGTGGTGACGATCGTGGCTGTCTGCGCCATGAGGCGGACAGCCTTGCGATGGTTGGCCTCGGGCGACATGTCCGCTGCTTCGGGATCGCATACGCCGAGCATGGAGACGGCCGTGCGCAGCACATCCATGGGGTTGGACTTCGGAACCTCACGGAGGAAATCGACGACGGGCGCCGGGAGGGACCGCTCGGCCACAAGATCGCGCTTGAGAGCATCCAACTCCGCCTGCTTGGGAAGCCAGCCGTTCCACAGGAGGAAGATGACTTCTTCGAAGATGGCGTTCTCCGCCAGGGTGTGGATGTTGTATCCGCGGTAGCTGAGGATTCCCTGGTTTCCGTCGATGTAGCAAATCTCGGATTCGCCGGCGATCACGCCTTCCAAACCAGCCGTTATCGTTCCCATGTGCGCTGCACTAGCTCCGTATCTATTCTAGAATGATCGCTCGCCGGCGCGCCGTGTAAAATTGCGATTTTGCTAATGTGCGGGGCAGCCGGCGAAGGGGGAAAAGCTGACGGCCAAGTCGTTCCGCTCGACCCAAAGCTTCTCTTCCTGGCCCTTGTTGAAAGTCACCGTCAGGATGACGCCGGTGCCGCAGGAGCGGCTGCGCGCGATGCGATAACCCGAGACATCCGCGTGGCCGCTCGCCGGGCCCCAGTCCTGCATGAACGATGTGAAGGGATACCCCGTGCAGGGCTTGGCATCGGTGCAGTTCCAGGTGGCATATGCGCCCTTGTAATCGTGCGCCGCCAGCAATTCCAGGAACCGCTTGGCCTGCCGTTCCTGGCTGTAGTTGTGGAAAACGAAGAAGAGAATGCCAGCCAGAACTGCGACCGCCACCGCGCACGAAACGATGGTTTTGATCTTCTTCTCGCGCCGCTCTTCGCCAACGCCGTACTGATCCAGGTATCCGGGCATGTCCTCTAGATTAGACCCGCCGTCCGTCCTTGGAGTTCCCCAGCCAGTTCGAATCGCCCGCGCCAGGCGGCTATTTCTTGGTTGCGGGCGCGGCAGCGGCTCCGGCGGGAGCCGGGTAAGCCTTGTCGAAGGCCGCGATGACCTCGTTGGTGATCTCCATTGCCGGCTTGAAGTAAACGGTGTTGGAAACGTCCACCACCATATCGAAGCCCTTCTCCTCGGCGATCTTCTTGACCACATCGGTCATCTTACCGGCGCTCTTCGAGAGGATCTCGTTGCGCTCGCGGTCGACATCCGCCTGCAGGTCTTCCTGCAGTCGCGTCAGGTCGCGCTGCTTCTTGGTGCCCTGCGCGTTCAGGTCGGACTCGGCCTGCGGCGTCAGCTTGCCGGCGTTGGTCTGCAGGTTCTGCGAGATGGCCGCGATTTCGCGCTGCAACTGCTCAACCTGGTTAGCGCGCGGCTTGTACTTGGCTTCCATAACCGCGCTGGCGGCCTTGATCTCGGCCGACTCGAGGACGGCGCGCTGGAGGTTGATCACCGCGACCTTCGATTGCGCGGGGGCCAACTGCGTGAACGCAAGGAGGGCGGAGCAGACCATGAGCGGCCTGAGCCCTGACGGTAAAGACATGAAACAAACTCCTGAGCTGGTGTTTAGCCTTAAGGGTAGCACACCCTATTCCAACACCCCGAGGATCTCGTCTTCGCGCAAAATCAGGTACTCGTTGCCGTCGATCTTGATGTCGGCGCCCGAGTACTTGCCGAAGAGGATGCGGTTGCCGGGCTTGACTTCGAGGGCGGAGCGTTCGCCCGTATCCAGCAACTTGCCATTGCCGATGGCAATGACTTCGGCCTGCTGGGGCTTTTCCTTGGCGGTGTCGGGGATGATGATGTTGCCCTTGCGCTGCTCGCCTTCGTCGAGGCGCTTGACGAGGACGCGGTCGTGGAGAGGACGAAGATCCATAACTCAATTATATAGCGGGACACCCCTCGCCGGCGCCGTTACGGCTCGAACATTTCCGAAAGCACGCGGCCTATCGAGCCGGCGGGGGTTTCGACCTCGAGGATCTCGGATAACGTAGGCGCCACGTCGTTGACCGCGGCCGCGTGGTTGTAGCGTCCGGGCTTAATGCCACGGCCCATGAAGATCAGGGGAACGTGGTTGTCGTAGCTGAATGCAGTGCCGTGACTGGTGCCGGTGGCGGGGAAGATCCAGTAGGGTTCGAGGAGGATTTCCACGTCGGGCCCGCGGCGGGCGTTGAAGCTGACCTTGACGCGATGCGCCACCGGGTCGTCCTGCGTGAGCCCTTGCATGAGCTGCTCGCGGGTGTAGACGCGGAAGACGTGCGGCAGCGCAAACACACACTCGGCGGCGGCGCGGTTGACTTCGGCGCGGTTGAGGTTTTTCTGGGCGATCGGATCGAGGTTGAGATAGATGGAGTGCTCGGAGTCGCTCAGGACCCACGCGCCCTCGCCGTACTTCTGCACCAATCCCGCCTGAATGGCTTTCGAAAACGTGCCCACCGGAATTCGGCCGCCCGGCATCTTGCGCTGGTTATTCAATTCGGGCATGGGCGCGACCCCGTGGTCGGCGGTGAGGACCACCAGCACATTCTCCGGCCCGGCGGCGCGGCCGGCGGCCTGGAAGAGCTTCTCGAGGAGCGCGTCGGTGCGCACGCACATTTCGTGGACCTCGGCCGAATCGGGTCCCATCGTGTGCCCGACATAGTCGTTCGAGGAGAAGCTGACGGCCAGGATATCGGTGCCGGCGTGCTTGCCCAGTTGTTCGTTGCCGAGCGCGCTCTCGGCGAAGGCTTCGATGACTTCGTTGCCCCAGGGACTGGCCTCGATCGCCGTGTAGAGAGCGGGCCCGGGGGCGGGAAGCTTTTTCGTGTGCCACATGGTGTTGGCAAACCGATCGCCGGGACGGCTGAGGTTGAACTCTTTCACCCAGGCCGGGAGGTCAGGGAAGTACCAGGTGCTCGACACGAAGTTGCCGGTGTTGGTATCGAACCAGTACGCCCCGTCGGCCATGCGGCCGACGGGGAGGATGGAGGCGCGGTCCTTCAGCGAGATCCCGACGACGTGCGACTGGCCGTTGTTCGCCATCTTCAACTCGTCGCCCACGGTGTCCACGAGGAGGCGGTGGGGAGAGGAGCCCTCGGCGTCAGGTTTACCGCCGAGGAGTTTCGTGCGGCTGTCGGAGACGCTGGTCACCTTGCGGCGTTCCTCGCGATCGTACCAGTCGTTCGCGATGATGCCGCTCGTCGAGGGCAGAGCGCCCGAGAGAAACGTGCTGTGGCCCACGGCGGTGATGGTGGGGAAGTGTTCGTAGCGCGCGGCGGTGAAGACTGCGCCCTTGGTGAGCAGGCGGTCCAGGCCGGCGTGATATTCGCCGCGGAAACGGGTCAGGTAGTCATAGCGAAACTGATCGATCACGATGGCGAGGATCAGTTTGGGCTTGGGAGGTTGCGCCCCGATGAGGGAGGCGGCGAGCAGGACGAACAAGGCTATTCGCTTCATGCGCGGGATTCTCTCAGAGTACACGAAGCAGGGATTGGAAAACACGCGGTTCGCCCCCGGCACTGTCAACGAGGTAGTCAGCACGGGCGCGCCGTGATGCACACGTGGTGGACAGAGCCCTGATAAATAGGTCCGTAAGTTATTGCTAACAAAATACTTCTAGTTCGGAAGGGAGAGTGCACTAGGACATCCCGGGAACTTGGGAACCGGAGGAACCGAATATGTTGCGGCCAGCCAAAAGAGAAAAGAACGAACGGAGGAAAAAGGTTCGATTTCCGATGCAGCGGGAGGTCCGGTATAAGCTACTGGAGCAGCAGGCTATCGTGGCTTCCGGGTCCGGCGAGACGCTGAACATGAGCAGCACCGGGGTGGCGTTTCGGTCGGACCAGGCGCTCAAGACCGGCAGCTTTATCGAGGTGTCGATCAGTTGGCCGGTGCTGCTCGACGAGAACTGCCCGATGCGTCTGGTGGTGTTCGGACGGCTGTTGCGGTCGGATCGGGGGATCTGCGCCTGCACGGTCAATAAGTACGAATTCCGCACGCAGTCGCGCACGCTGCACGCAGTCTCGGGGGGAAGGGCGGACACGATGCTACGCAGATGGGCCGAGACGGTACGCAAAGACGGCGGAGACAAGATACGCGCCGGGGCATAGCAGGCCCCGCAGCGTCAGGATTTGTTTTCGGACTTGGTTTCCGTTTTGGCCGCCGGCTTGGTTTCGGTTTTGCTCTCGGACTTGGATTCGGATTTGCTTTCCGACTTGCTCTCGGACTTGCTCTCGGAGCCGCCCTCAGACTTGGAGGAAGAGCCGTTCGGTTTGCTGCCGCCGCGGGCGTAATCCGTAACGTACCAGCCGGACCCTTTGAACTGCAAAGCCGACGGGGAGATCAGGCGCTCGACCTCTCCGCCGCACTCCTGATGCACCTTCAGCGGTTCATCGGCGAATTTCTGAATCACCTCGAAGTTCTTGCCACAACCGTGACAATTATATTCGTACAGCGGCATATGTTTGCTTCGCTTTATTGTAGCAGAGGAAAATTACCTGGGCACGTAAGTAGTTGCAGGCTGGACAGTTGTGGCGTGGGACAAAAGTTTGCGTCCTTAACATTCAGGAACGCTAACTTTTACTGAGGCATAGTCGTCTTAGCTGTAGGATGATTCGAAGAGCTTACATGATCGGGGTTCTGACGGCGGTGCTGACAGCCACCGCGGTTCGGACCACTACGGCGTATAGCAAGCTCACATCGTCCGCCGCAAATTTCCGGCACTACTTCCGCGATTTGAAGGGCGCCGGGAATTCTCTGAGCACCGTCGAGCGGTTAGTGTTCAGCCTGGTGATGGCTAACGCCAAGCCGGAGAGCGAACCGTCCGCCCGATCACCTCGAACCTAATTCGGGGACAGGCTACACAACCTCGAAATACAACTTCCGAATTGTGCGCGACGGGCATTTCGGTGGCAGGCAACGAAATTCCGCGCAAAGACGGCGCGGAAGGTTTCGTAGCCTGCCACCGAAATGGCGGGTTACTTCTTCTTCGGGACGGACTTCTTTACGCCGCCGGGACGCGCGGCGGGAGCGGGCGTACAGGGGGTCACCTTCAGACCGTCGATACCGGCCTTCTCGGTGTCCATCGTGAGCATCAGCGGTTCGCGCGTGAATGCGGACGGTATGCCTTTGAACTGGATCTCGCCGGGCTCGGGCTTGCCGGTCAGCGGCGCGTCCAGCTTCAGCGTGATCTCCGCGCGCGGCGTTCCCTGCTGATCGGGCTCGGAAATCGCTACCAGCAATTCCTTCGAGCGGCAGGCCGGCTTGCCTTCGATCAACGTGCCTTTCAGCTTCGGCACATCGGCGTTCTTCAACGTGGATTCGAAGTATTGGTCGCCGTTCGGTTCGGTCAACTGCCGCTTGATCCCCATCCACATGGCGAGCTGCGGGTT
Source organism: Bryobacteraceae bacterium (assembly GCA_041484525.1). Taxonomy (GTDB): domain Bacteria; phylum Acidobacteriota; class Terriglobia; order Bryobacterales; family Bryobacteraceae; genus JBGPHT01. Next base: position 9,507 of record JBGPHT010000117.1, read on the forward strand.
TTTCTCCTTGAACTCGTTTTCCTTCCTGGTGGAGATTTCGGCGATCGTCTCGATATGAAAGCCGGCGGGCGGAAGCGGTGACGCCATCGCTTGCTGCTTGAGCTTATCGAGCCCTTCATCGCTGCCGTGGACGGTGGTGTAGATGCGCTTCAGGTAATCGTCCACCTGCTTGCGGCCGGCGGGGTCGAGACCGCCCTTTCCAGGCTCGAGCGCGGCGGCCCGGGCATACTCGTAGACGGCCTGCTGCACCTTATTAGGGTCGGTCTTCTGCTGGCATCCGAGCGCGCCGGCCAGCGCGTAGGAGATCTGCGCATTTTCCGGATATTCCTGCAGCACTTTCGTATACACTCCTTCGGCCGTGGCGCAATGAGCCGCGTCCTTGGTGGCAGCGTATTGCTTCATGGCCTGCGTCGCGGGGAAGGTCGCAATCGAAAGCAGCGCCGCCTTGCCCACCGTCTCCACGTCGCTCTTGCCTTTGTTCCAATCGGCCTCGCTGACGCCGGCCGTCTTCTTTTCGGGAGCGAAGAAGTCCTTGGCGAAATCGAGCAACTGGCGCGCGGCCTTCTCGCCCGTCGCCACTTCCTGCGGCGTGGGTACCGCCGCCGAATCCGACGCCGTGATCTTGGCGGCGCTCACCGCCGTGGCGTACAACACCTGCAGGATCGTGCTCGGGTCGAGTGAGGTCTTGAGGTCCTTGTTCAGGAGTTCCGCCGCGGCGTCGAGCGCCTTGGCCGGCTGGTTCGATCCGTTGTAGGACTGAATGTAAAAGTACTGGCGCTCATCCTTATATTCGGAATCGGGGTATTTCTGCGTCCACGTGGCGAGATCGGTCAGGGCCTTGGGGAAGTTCCTTCCCAGGACGTCCTTGCTGACCTCGTTGTAGATGTCGTATTCCCCCTGATCCTTCAGGTTTTTTTTGGGAAGCGCACTTTGGGCTGCGGCGGCCGCCCCCTGCGCGCTCGCAATCTGTGGTGTCCCGACGGTCACGACAGCACCCAACACGGCGACTGCCGAGATGCCGGTCAGGGTTCTGAACAAATTAATCACTGTGCCTCCTGCCTGTCTGCGCTTTCTTTTTGATAGCCCCGGGTTGCCGATCACGTTCACAACCCCGGCCCCGAACCGGCGTTGGCGGACCCAACAGCGCCGCATCCGATTCGACTCCGTTTCGGTTCGACTGGTTCCGAATCACAAATCATAGCAGATCAACGGTATGCTGGAAGTCGCTCGAATCATGCGCTACCTCGATCTGGCGGTCATCCTGGGGTATCTGGCCGGCATCACGTGGTTCGGCGCGCAGTTTCGGCGGGGACAGAAGAGCCTTCGCGACTACTTTCTGGGCGGGCGGACGGCGCCGTGGTGGGCCATCTCGCTTTCCATCGTGTCCGCCGAAACCAGCACCTTGACGATCGTGGGCACGCCCGCGCTGGCCTACACCGGCAACCTGGGATTTCTGCAGATCGTGCTCGGCTACCTGCTGGCCCGCATCGTGATTTCGTTCCTGTTCCTTCCCCATTACTTCCGCGGCGAAATGTTCACCGCCTACGAGCTGATGCGCCGCCGGTTCGGCGAACGCATCCGCAAACTCACCGCCTCCATGTTCCTTGTGACGCGGGCGCTGGCCGAAGGTGTACGCGTGTACGCTATCTCGCTGGTGGTGGCGATCGTACTGGGTACGGGGGAACGAACGTCGATCGCGCTCATCGTACTGCTCACGCTTTTTTACACTTTTGAAGGCGGCATGACGGCGGTGATCTGGACCGACGTGGTCCAGATGACGCTTTACGTGGCCGGCGCCGTCCTCAGCTATTTCGTAATTCTGGGGAAGATTCCAGGCGGGTGGGACCATGTGGCGGCGGTGGCCGGTGCTGCCCATAAATTTACTATCTTCGATTTCCGGTTCGCTCCCACGATGGAATTTTTCTCCCGCACCTACACCTTCTGGGCCGGCCTGGTGGGCGGATGTTTTCTCACTACCGCGAGCCACGGCACCGACCAGTTAATGGTGCAGCGCCTGCTGAGCGCGCGCAGCGAATCCGAAAGCCGCACCGCGCTGCTGGTGAGCTGGGCCGTCATCCTGTTCCAGTTCACGCTGTTCCTGCTGATCGGCGTGCTGCTGTTCGTCTACTACCGCGACACCGGGCAGCCGCCGCCGGTGCAGAATGACCGCATCTATCCGCAGTTCCTGTGGAACAATCTTCCGCCGGGGATCGCGGGCTTGACGATCGCAGCCATCCTGGCGGCTGCGATGGCGAACCTGAGCGCGGCCCTCAATTCGCTGGCATCGACCACCGTGGTGGATTTCATCCGCGCCCGCAAACCGCAATTGAACGATCTCCTGGCGCTGAAAATCGCCCGCTTGGCAACGGTCGCGTGGGGGCTGATCCTGCTTGGCATCGGGGTCGCGGCGCGCAATTCGAAATCGGTGCTCGAGGCGGGGCTCACCATCGCGTCCATTCCGTTCGGCGCGCTGCTCGGGGTATTCTTGCTGGGAGTCCTGACGAAAAAGCCGGGTGAGGCGGCGGCGATAGCGGGCACGGTAGCGGGGCTCGCGACGATCCTCTTCGTGAAATTGCGGACGCCGATCGCCTTCACCTGGTTCGTGCCGATCGGCACCATCGTGACATTCGGAGTGGCGCTGATTGCTTCGCTGTTCGAACGGCCGAAGCCGCCCGCGGAAGAGGTGCTGGTCCGGCAACCGGCGGGCGGACTGCCCCATCTTCCGCCGCGGCGCACCACCGCCGAGGAATAAAAGCCAATGGAAAAAGCTCAAACGCGGACGGAATTGAAGCGCGACCTCGGTACCTGGGCCGCGGCCTCGATCGTAGTCGGGACGGTGATCGGCAGCGGCATCTTCCTGGTGCCGAAGACCATGATCTCGCGCGTGGGCACGGTCGAGTGGGTGTTCGCGGTCTGGGTGGTGGGCGGGATGCTTTCGCTCGCCGGCGCGCTGAGCTACGCCGAACTTGCGGCGGCGCTACCCGAGGCCGGCGGCGAGTACGCGTTTCTGCGCGAGGCCTACGGACCGATCTGGGGATTCCTCTATAGCTGGACCCAGATGTGGGTGGCGAAAAGCGGCTCGATTGCTACCCTTGCCACTGGATTTTTCCTGTATTTATCCAATTTCTTTCCGCTGCTCGAAAAGGTTTTCTACAAAGTGCCGGTGCCCCTCGGCGAACACGGCGGGCCGCTCGAAATCCGCTACGGGCAGATCTTCGCCATCGTACTGATCCTGCTGTTGGGCTGGTTGAATTACTACGGCGTGAAACTGGGCGGCAACGTTCAGGTGGCGGTGACCGTGGTGAAGGTGACGCTGATTGCGTTCATCATTGCGGCCGGCCTTGGACTCGGTCGCGCGGCCGCACCGGAGGCGGGCGGTCCGGTCGTACCCCTCACCTTCGCCGGATTCATCGCCGCCCTGGTGGCAGCGTTGTGGGCGTACGACGGCTGGAACAATGTGAGCATGGTGTCGTCCGAAATCCGCAACCCGCAGCGCAACCTGCCGCTGGCGCTGATCGGTGGAACATCCGGCGTAATTGCCATCTATTTATTGGCAAATGCCGCTTATTTTCACGTGCTGGCGCCGCGCGAAGTGGCGGGCGCGACGCGCGTGGCCGCCGACATGATGGGCAAGATCTTCGGCGGCGCCGGCGCCAACGCGGTCTCCATCGCCGCCATGATCAGCATCTTCGCGGCCTTGAACGGTTCCATCCTCTCGGGCTCGCGCGTGCCCTACGCCGCCGCGCGCGACGGCTATTTCTTTTCCGCCATCGCACGCGTCAATCCGAAGTATCACACCCCGGGGGTTTCGATCATGGTGCTGAACGCCTGGGCCGCGCTGCTGGTGCTCTCGGGAAAATACGACGATTTGTTCAACCTTGTAATTTTCGCCAGTTGGATTCTGTACGGTATGACAGCCGCCGCGGTGATCGTGCTGCGTAAGAAACAACCCAATCTGGAGCGGCCATACCGCACACTAGGCTACCCTGCCGTACCGGTACTTTTCATAGTCGGGGCATTTGTATTGATCGTCTCGACGGCAATAGACAAGCCGCTTCAGGCAATCGAGGGCATCACGTTGATCCTGGGGGGCTTGCCGTTTTATTTTTACTGGAAAAAGCGCCGGAAAAACCAATCAGGCGAGATGTACTACGGAGGTTAGGTACTTTTGTTCGCGAAATTTCACGCAAATTCTTGTCGATCCATTGAAAATACTTTGTCATTGGAGGGAAAATCGAGGTGTATACTGGAATCATTAAGGATTCCCCACATTTCGTCCGCGGCGAGTCCGTGGCCGGCCGGGAGGGCAAAGTATGGATGTGAGCAAAATCCTCTCAGAACTGAAAGAGGAACGTCAACAGATTGAGGAAGCGATCTTAAGCCTGGAGCGGTTGGCGCGTGGGCGCGGCCGCCGCAGGGGCAGACCGCCGTCTTGGATGTCCGAGATTACGGTCAAGAAGCGTGGTCGTCCCCTCGGGAGCAAGAACAAGATTCAGGCAGCGGGCGCATCGCCCAAAGGTTCGGCCGTAGCGTAGCGAAGAATACAAAAGAAAATAGCCGGCATTTCCCGCGAGGGAGTGCCGGTTTATTTTTGCGGCGCGCTAATTCCCAATCAGTACGCCGATCGCGGACGGGGCGACATCGACCTTTTCGATCCGATGCCCCAGTTCGAACGGGCGGCCGATGGCGGCATCCGGATACATCGGGAGCAGGAAATTCTGGATCACGAAGTCGAGGGTTCCGCCGTCCAGCACAATACCGGAGATCTCCACGCGCTCGACATCCACAGTGGCTTGGCCGGCAGCCGAGCGGATGCGCGCGGTGACGCTGACGGGGCGCTCGCCATCCAGCAGCTTCGCCATCAGCCACCCCGGCTGATAGCCCTGCGCGCGCCGCAGTTTTCCAAAATCGATGAGGGCAGTGCCGGTGGCCACACCGGGACCGCTCACCTGAACCTTGGGATTGCGGACTCCTGCCGGGACTTCTTTCTCGACGTAGGCATTTAGCTCGCGGGGGCTCCACTGCACGCGGGCGCCGGCCTTGAGCCGCCCGCTTTCGATGAGATCGAACTTCTGCTTGGCCGAGAGATAGTCGCTGTACGCAGCGCCCATACAGGCGGCGGCGACGAGCGTTATTCCCCAGATCGCCCCGGACTTCACGATTGTATAGACGGCAGGAAAGCGCGCAACGTTGCTCATTACAAAACCGCGAACCCCACAGCTACCACGGCCGAGCTGCTTCGGCAACATCACGAGCCACCGGTCCCTTCACAACGGATCCATGAAGAAGGTGTGCGGCACATCACAATCGCTGCCTACGCGCTAATTGTCGCAGAACAAAAGACTCGCGACTCCACGCCATAACGGAGCTACTCTCGATGTGCCCTCTCGCACAGACATGATCCGACCGGATGTTCTAAAAGGAAAGTTCGTGAAGTGCGCCGAAAGAACCTCAGCCCGGATTCCAAACCTCCGCCCCCTCGCCGTATTGCGCCGGGAACGGTAGCGATTGCGTGTATTTCTGCATTTCTCGGTATTCTGTATCTCTACTCACCGGCGTTAAACGGGCATTTTGTATTTGACGACCGGTCGCTTCCCTTCTGCACAATCACACGTCATGGACTGCTATCGGGCTGGATCTCTGGCGGGCGCCCCGCGCTGATGTTCTCGTATTGGTTGAACTATCACTTTTGGGGCGAGGACCCGTTCCATTACCATTTCGTGAATCTGTTGATTCACTTCATCAATACCGGACTGGTGCTCCTGGTTCTGTTGCGGCTGTTGACAAAAGCCGGATGGTCTCAACGAGCGGCAGCCGTGGCATCCATCATCGGAGCCCTGGTATTCGCAATTCATCCTCTACAGACGGAGTCCGTCAGTTACGTCGCCGGACGATCGGAGAGCCTGGTCTCGTTATTCCTGCTGCTGGCGTATGTCGTCTTCTTGTATCGCCGGAAAGAATCGATCTCCTGGTGGGAGGCATTGCTCGTCCTGGCTTTTTTCGGTCTGGGTTTGAAGACCAAGGAAAATGCCGTAAGCCTCGCCGGAATTCTCGTTCTCACCGATCTGTTTTGGCCCACGCCTTTTTCGCTACGCGGGCTGCAACGCAATTGGCGGCTCTACTGCCTCATGGGCCCGGGCGCGATCGCCGCAGCCGTACTGGTCTTTCGCTCGCTGGCCACGGCACAGTCCGCAGGTTTCTCCGTGGTTACGTTCAAGTGGTATCAGTACGCGTTCACCGAGGCGCGCGCCATTTTCACGTATGTCCGGCTGGTAGTCTTCCCCGTCGGGCAATCGGTCGATCAGGACTATCCCACGTCGCACACCATCCTGGAGCACGGCGCGATCTACTACATGATCCTGCTGGCTGTGCTGGTGGTCGTATCGGTCATCTGGCGCCGCCGGTATCCGCTATTTTGCTTCGGCCTGCTGATGTTTCTGATCTGGTTGGCCCCTACCTCATCGATCGTTCCGGTCGACGATGCCTTGGTCGAACGCCGGATGTACCTGCCGCTGGTGGGCTTGATTCTCATCGGATGCGAAGTGGGATCGCGGTTGCGCCTTTCCCCTGCCTCGGGCGCCTGCATTGTCGCGCTATTCGGGTTGGTCTTCGGCAAACTCTGTTACGACCGCAATCAGTTGTGGGGCCAGCCCGACAAGCTCCTGGAATTGGCGGCTGCCAAAGCCGTCTACAATCCCCGTCCCTTGCTCAACTTCACCGAGATCTTGATCCGGCATGGCCGCTGCGACCTTGCGCCTTCCTATCTCGAGCGCGCTGAGCGGACCCTTCCGAGCAACTATTATGTGAATGCCGGATGGGGCCGAACGCTGGCGTGCCTGGGTCATTTCGATGAGGCGATCAAAAGGTTGGAAGCGGCCGCTCGACTTCAGCCGTGCTCGCAGGTGTACGAGTGGATGGGGCTGGTATACGGTCAAATGGGACTGCTGGAACAATCGGGCATAGTGTTGCAGAGGGCGGTGGAACTCGGCCCGAACTCCGAAAGCGCGCACGGCTCACTCGCCCTTTGGTACGAGAAGGTCAATAATCTCGCCGCAGCGGAGCAGGAGTATCGCAAAGCGCTCGCTCTGGATCGCACGGATTCGTGGGCCCAGATCGCCTTGATCCGGGTGCGCGAGATGAAGGCCGAGCAGGTTCGGTAGCCGCCCGCGATGCCAGGCCCCTCACCGGCTTCGGTATAATCCCCAGTGTGGGAGATACCGAAATTGCACAATATCATCAACAATTTGAAGCAATTAGCGCCGGCGCAAAGGAGCTCACCGAGGGCCTGAACGAGGCGCGTTTCAACTGGCGTCGGTCGCCTGAAGAGTGGTCGATCGAAGAGTGCCTGTCACACTTGATCTCGGTGGGAACCTGGGAGGTCAGAGCCATCGAGAAGGCCGTCGATGACGGGCTGGCACGCGGAATCAAAACAACCGGCCCGTTTCATTACGGGACGATCGAGCGCTACGTGATCGGACTGACCGAGCCGCCGGCGCGAGTGAAAGTGTCCGCGCCACGCCGGTTCGTCCCGCTGCATGGCCAGCCGGTGACCGCGATCCTGCCGACATTTTTACATTTACAACGGCAGCTCGAGATCCAGTTGGATCGCGCCAGCGGACTCGACTTGGCGCGCGTCAAAGTGCCTACCCCGATCGTGCCCCTGATGAAGTTGGGATTGGGCGCGACGTTCGCACAGATCGCCGCGCATGAGCGGAGGCACCTGGCGCAGGCCCGCCGCGTGCGCGAGCGGTTGGGGGCAGGCGCGCTCGTCAGCCACTGATACCGGCTGAACCGCATATGGATTCGCCCACCTCCACCTTCGACTTGATCGAGAAGGCGAAGGGCGGCGATGGTGAGGCGCTCTCCCATGCCTTCGAGCGCTACCAACGGCGGCTGGCGGTACCGGCCGGAGTCGAACCCGCACAATCCGGAGCCGGCCGATACGCGCACGCCCAGCCGCCTGTTGGCCCAGCAGGAAGCTGTGGAACGTCTGCTGGCGCGGCTCGAACTGATGCCCGACGATTATCGCGAAGCGATTCTGCTGGCCAAGATCCAAGGGCTCTCGACGGGCGAGATGGCGGAACAGTTGGGGAAATCGCGCGAACAGGTTTCGCTCCTGGTGTATCGGGCCGTCAAACGGTTCCGCGAACTATTGGACGCTGCGAACACTTGAGACCAGGTAGATCGCGACGAGCAGCAGCATGTCGAATTGCGCGAAGAAGACGAGCTGGTGGCGGGGTTGGTCGTAGACGTCGGCCAGCGCTGAAACGACCAGGGTGGTCGCGGCCATCAGGATCAGAATGACGGCTCCGGGTAAGGCGCCGGCAGGCAGCATGGGGCGCGCGCGGAGGAGCAGGATCAGGGTGACCAGCGAGAGGGCGGCGAACGCGAAAAACAGGCGCACGCCGTGATGATGGAACAGCCGCTGCTTGATATGGCTCGCCCACGAGAAGGATTCGTACTGCGCGGCGGGCGAGCCGGCCGGATTGCGAGTCGAAATTGCCGAGCGGCGAGCGGAAGCGGCCGGCTTCGTCGAGCGCGGCGCGGAAAGCCCGCCACGCATCGCCGGGATGCGTCAGATAAAAACGCGCGATTTTGCGGTACGAAGTTTTCTCGAGGAAGGGCTGGTAGAAAGCCGCGGCGTCCACCGGCGAGCCGGGTGAATAGGCTTGCAGACCGCTCCATTTCCGGTATGACGAATCCAGGCCGAGGTCTCGAAGTGCGCTGTCGGGGTCGGCGGAGTGCGGGAGGATCTGCGTGAAAATCACGGTAAAGCATCCCTTGGCCGCATAGTCTTCGGGCGCGAGAAATCGAAACGACGCCCACGCGGTCAAGATGAGGACGGCGGCCGCAGCCGCAGCCACGGCCTTCCGGCCGGCACACAGAATACCGCGCGCCACCCAAAACAGGACGGCGAACCAGGTGCCGAGAAACACGTAGTGCGGTTTGGACGTGGTTGCCAGGATCGCCGAAATCAACAGTGCGATGGAATCGGCGGGGCGGCACTCGCGCATGGCGCGCAGGTAGAAGACGGCGGCGAGAATGGTGAACAGCAGCGCCGCCACATCCATATAGAACGAGTTGAAGTAACCCACGTAAAGGAAATCGCAAAACAGCAGCAGGGCGAGGGCCGCGAGCATCCAACCGGCGAGCGGAACAAAAAGCAGTACGGCCAGCAGGAAGAGCGCGACGTGAATGGCGCCGATTGTGCGGAGATCGAGCGAGCCTCCACGCGCGAGCGCCACGGCCGGTGCGATCGGCAGGAGTTCGGACGAATTGAACCCGGAGTGGTAGCGGTATCGATCGCTGAAGAAAAACGTCGTGTCGGCGTACTCGAAGGTCTGCCCGGAGCCGAGACCGAAGCGGCCGATCAGCTTACCGAAATCGCCGTTATCCGCGACACCGACCACGGGCGGCAGCATCAACTGCCAGCCCAAAGCTACCGCAGCGGCGAGAACCAACAGACGGCTCAGCCAGGCCGAGCGATCCGTGGTTTCCTGCACCATTTCACCGTATCATTGACCTGACAAGCCATGGAAGATGAACAGGAGAAGCGGCTGGCTGAAGCGTTCGCCGAAATGCTCGACCGGCAGGCGCGGGAGCCGCACGCCGGTTCGCACGCCCCCACGTTGCATCTTTCGGAACTGGCGCCGGAACTGGAAGCGCTGGCGGAGATCGGTCGCGTGGTGGATGCCTTGGCGCCGCTTCCTGCCAGGCTGTCCGGCCACCGTGTGATCGCGGAGATCGGCTCGGGCGGCAGTGGGGAAGGTGTTCCGGTTCGCGATCCCGGGACACATCATGACGTCGCTGCTGCTGCTCGCGATCGAAGCGCAGGCAAAAGCACAGTGGCGCACCGAGGAGCGCATCCTCGAGTGGCTGCTACCCGCCGTGGCGTGTGCCTTCGTGTTCGCCAGCATCCCGCGGCAGATGAAGAATTTCTTTGTGAGCGGCCTGGTGGCCGACGTCCTTGGTGGCGGCGGGGGCCTGCCTGATGCTGGCCGCTGCCAACTACGCGCCCTTGAAAGTGGCGCTGCGAAAAATCCTTCGCGCCCGGTGAAAGAATCGCCCGAGCGCGATGCTGTTCTATGGTGGAGGCAAAAAGATGAAACCGGTACTTTTGATAGCAACCCTGGCCAGCCTGGCGATGACCGGCTGTTCGGATCTTCTCTCGGTAGACCCGATCGCTACGAAGGAGATGGCCGTTAAGGACGCGAACCTGGTGGGCGCCTGGACGGCACAGGCAGATGACTCAGGCACCGTGATCGTTCGGCAAAAGGATGCCGGATACGAGATCCAGTACGTGGATGGGGAAAGCGTGTCGAGGTTTCGAGCGCTGGTGTTCCGGGTGGGCAATGCGGAGTTCCTCGATGTCACTCCGCAGAACGAAGTTCCATTTTCAATTGCCGGGCACGCGCTGGTCCGCGTGTGGACGAGTGCCGCGACGCTACGCTGGGCGTATCTGGATTCGGAGTGGCTGCGCGGGCAGGCGGGGAAGACGCTGGAGAGCCGGAAGATTGGCAAGCAACTACTGGTGACGTCGCCGGGAGATGCGGTGCTGGAACTGGTGAAAAAGTTCGGCGCCGACGACAAGGCCCACGGAGACATCGTTACGTGGAACAAGTTGTAGCGCAGCTTCTTGCCGGCATTTCGTCAGATCACAAAGCCCACGGCGCCACATTCGCCGTGCCCCGATAGGCACAAGTCAGGCTTGGGCGTTTTACGGCCAAGTGAGGCGGGATCTGATCATCGTTCCTAGTGGTGAGCCAACACGGACATTTGATAGGCTCAGATCATCCGTGACGAGTGGCGGCTGTTGTCAGATCAGAAAACCATCAAGTCCTTGGCAACCACGATGTGCCCAGAGAAGTGTTTCCTCGCCGCGTCGATATAGCGCTGAAAACCGTCATTGAGATTCACCGTCGGTGGAAGATGACTCATCACGAGGGTCTTGACCTTCGCCTTCTCCGCTATCTTCCCGGCTTCTTCCGGTGTGATGTGCTCCTCTTCCATGTGAGCGATCCAGCTCTTCTGGGCCTCCGGGGTCATCGCCAGCCATGAGCCGTTTCGCTTGCGGACTTCCAGTACGTCGTCGACAGTCACTCCTTCCGTAACGAGTAAATCGGCGTTCTTGGCCAATTCCGTCACGGCGGTGGAGGGTCCGGTATCGCCCATGAAGACGACAACACGATTGGGCGTTTCGAAGCGGTAGGAATAGGATTTATACTTCCCGTAGCCTGGACTGCCACCCGGGAAGCGGACGTGCGTGTTTTCGACGCCAATTACCCTAACATTGTCGTCTTGAAACACTAGCCCTGGCGCCATGTCGTGTCCGTGAAAGATGTCAGCCATCGGAGTCCTCTTTCCGTCTGTCCACCGGATTTCAGCGTTGACGGTGAGATCCTGTATAGCTCCGCATCAATCTCACGCTTGCTCATGTACAGTATGTGCCCCCTCAAAATGCAGGCGTACAAGTTGGGATCGCAACTGTGGTTGATGATCTCGGCGCCGCTGCCGCCGACCGCGCCATCCACCGTCCAATAATCGTCGAGCGTAAACAGGTAGGTCACAGCGCCACATCCGCGGCGCTTGGTTTCACGGCGGCTGATCCGCTCGCCCGTGTATTCGATGACCTTGCGGCGCGCCGGAATCGGCTCGCAGGCATAGACGCCGTAGCGGTGAATGGTGGAAGACCGGATCGTCAGCCGGAAGCGGCTGTGACGTAGATCCACGTCGGGAGATTGGACCAGAGCTGTAGCCATGCAGTGTCGGTTCGTTGCATTGTAGCCGAGGTTCCGGAAAATGTAGCTATGCGCCGGCGAGATTTATTACAGACGAACCGCCATCCGTCCGCCAGCCGATAAAAAAATCGTATTTCGCCCATAGAAAGTTCTATCTTGGGACCGGCCCGTGCGCAGCGGACAATCAGGTAAGACTTACTATAGGGGAAAGAGGTTCCGCGATGAAACTCTTTAAGCTATAGGCTACATCTTCGAGGCTTGAACGCATGAAGAAAATCGAGGCCATCATCCAGCCGTTCAAGCTGGACGAAGTGAAGGAAGCGTTGAGGACGATCGGCATCGACGGCATGACGATCACCGACGTCCGCGGGCACGGGCGGCAGAAAGGCCACACGGAAGTCTACCGGGGGCAGGAATACAACGCGGACCTGCTGCCCAAGGTGAAACTGGAAATGGTAGTGCCTGAAGGCCGGCTGGAAGAGGTGCTCCGGACGCTCGCGTCCGCGGCGCGCACCGGCAAGATTGGCGACGGAAAGATCTTCGTATATGACATCGCCGAGGCCGTACGAATCCGCAACGATGACCGGGGTGACGCCGCTCTCTGACGCTCTCACCGCCCTGGCCGAGCGCACCGCTCAGGTCGATCGCACGGTGCTCGCGGCGGCGGACGCCCTTCTTACGCCCGGCCTCGCCATCCTCGCCGTCGGAGGCTACGGCCGGCGCGAACTCTTCCCGCACTCCGACGTCGACCTGCTGCTCCTGTTCGAATCCGAAAAACTCGCGCAGTCGCGCAAGGATGCCATTTCGGCGTTTCTCCAGCGCCTCTGGGATTCCGGCATGCGCGTCAGCCAATCCGTGCGCACGCCGGCCGAGTGCGCCGAGGTGCACGACGACAATGTCGAGCTGAACATCAGTCTGCTCGACCAGCGCTATCTGGCGGGAGACCGCGTGCTCTATGCGGCGCTGGCTGACCGGCTGCCCCGTTTCTTCCAGAGCGCGCGCGAGCCGCTGATGCGCAATCTGTCCCGCCTCACGCATGACCGCCATGCCAAGTACGCCAACACGTTCTACCACCTGGAACCGAACGTCAAGGAAACGCCGGGCGGTCTGCGCGACTATCAGATCGTCTGCTGGCTGGAGCAGTTGCGCGAGGCCGAGGCCGGCCGCATGGGCGCGGCCGATCCGCCGGCCGAGCTGCGGCAGGCGTTCCGCTATCTGGCGCGTTTGCGATGCTGGCTGCATCTCCACTCCGGCCGCGACAACAATGCCCTGTCGTTCGACGCGCAGGACGGCATGTCCGACGAGCAGCAGGCCGACCCCGCCGCGTTCATGCGCGAATACTACCGGCACGCGCGCGCTATTTCGCGCGCCGCCATTCGCGCCATCGAGGCGGGTGAGGCGCAGTCCAGCTCGCTCTTCGCGCAGTTCCGCGACTGGCGCTCGCGCCTGTCCAACGCCGAGTTCAGCGTACACCGCGACCGCGTCCATTTCCGCACTCCGCAGCAGATCGCGACCGAGCCCGCGCTGGCGCTGCGGCTGTTCGAATTCGTGGCGCGGCACGGCATCCGCATTTCGTCTGAAGCCGAGCAGCAGATGGAAGCGCGCCTGCCGCGCTTGCGGGCGCAATTCGCGGAGGTGGAACCGCTCTGGCCGGCGCTCTCCGCCATCCTCTCGCTGCCGTACGCTCCCGTCGCTCTGCGTGCCATGCACGACACTGGCGTCCTGGGCGCCATCCTGCCCGAATTGGATCCGATCGAGTGCCTGGTGGTGCGCGATTTCTATCACCGCTACACGGTGGACGAGCACACGCTGGTCGCCATCCAGAGCCTGTGCGCCCTGCGCGACTCCGGAGAGCCGGCGCAAAAGCCTTACCGCGACCTCCTTTCGGAGGTGCGCCATCCGGGCGTTCTGTTATTCGCGCTGCTGCTGCACGATGCCGGCAAGGGAGTGCCGGGGGATGGCCATGTGAACGGGTCCCTGCGTCAGGCAGAGGCGGCGATGTCCCGCATCCGGATGCCCGCCGAGGAACGCGACGCCGTGCTCTTCCTCATCGGTAAGCACCTGGAACTTTCGGCCGCCATGCACTCGCGCGATGTGTTCGATCCACAGGCCATCCGCGACGTGGCGCACCAGGTGGGGACGGTGGAGCGGTTGAAGGTGCTGACGCTGCTCACCTGGGCCGACATCAGTGCCGTGAATCCCGCCGCCATGACGCCGTGGCGCGCCGAGCAACTCTGGCAGCTTTACCTGATGGTCTACAACGAGCTGACGCGCGAGCTGGATACGGAGCGCATCGAGAGCGTCCCGGCGGGCCCGCCCGAGCGCGTGGAA
>JBGPHT010000118.1:0-23141 GCA_041484525.1 Bryobacteraceae bacterium
CGGCGATTTCGAGGCCGATTCGGGGGTACCCAAACCCTCAACCGGGCCTCTGGAATGCGTTGTAGCGCCTTCGTGCGCTTCGTCTTTTCAGTGGCTACGCGCCACGCCGAATGAAAGTACTTCTACCACGGGCTGCTAGCCATGAGCTAGCAGCCGGGCGAAAATCCACCGCTGCCGGCGCGAACGAAACGTTCATAGAAATCGCGAGACGCGGTCGCGGAAGCGCGTATAGATCCAGGAGACGCCGACCAGGATCAGGCCGAGAACCAGGAACGAGATGATGCGCGGCAGAGTCTCGAGATGGCGCAGATCCCACCCGAATAGCTTGAGCATGCACGCGGCCAGCATGGCCATTCCGGAAAGGCGCAGCAGGCGGTCGCGCAGCGGGAATCCGGCGGCTAGCAGCGCCATGCCTTGGATGCCCCAGGCGACCGTCAGCAGGCTGCCTGATACCTGGAAGTAGAGCAGCATTGCCAGGAGCGTGGACGCGAGCAGCGAGAAGTAGGCGCGCGACCGGCTGCCGACGGGCTCCAGAAACTGGGCGGCGTAAAAACAGGCGATGACTGCGGAGGCCCAGACGACGGGAGCGGGCGAATCCAAATTCACGCACCAGCAGCGCACGAAGGCGGCGAGCGCCAGGCTATAGCTCAGCGGACGGGCTCGGGCGAGGAGGAGCGCCACCGACAGCACGGCCCATGCGGGCGCGACGGCAAGAGGCGGAAGGATCGCCCAGAGGCCGGCGATGAAGAACACGGTGCCGCATAGGGAGGCGGCGGTACGAACACGCGTGTCGCGCGCGGCCATGGCGTAGCAGATGAGGGCGGCGCAGGCCGGGATCAGGCGCGGGGCGAGCGGGCCCTCGTTGCGCAGATCGAGGAGATTGAAGGCGGTGACGCGCAGTGCGCCAGTGACGGCGACCGCGTAGGCTTGCCAGCGGAACTCGGCGGGCATCCGGCGCAGGCCGAGTTCGAGCAGCGGCAGAGCCAGCGCCATCCAGGCGAGGCCCAGGTACTCGCCGGGAACTTCGCGCCAGAGCAGCGTGGCGAGCGCGGCAACGGCGACTAGCGAACCGGTGAATTGCAGCACGTCCCGTTCTTCGGCGGCGAGGCGATCGGCAGGCGACAGGACGGCACACAGTGCGGCGGCGAAAGAGACGGCGGCGGCGACGGCGAGCGCGAGCCATGGGAAGGGCAGGATTATCAGAGTGCCTCCCAGGCCGAGACCTGCCAGCGCGTACGCTTGGAGGCGAAAGTCCGGAAGGTGCCGCCACCAGCCGATGGCGAAGGGCACGATGGCCACGGCGAGCCAGGCAGTTCCCAGGTAGCGGTCGGGAGCGTAATGCGCGGCGACCAGCGCTAACATGCCGGCTCCGGCGTAACCATAGAATGCTTCGGCAGGGCGCAGGATGCGGTTGGCGTAGAAGAACGCGGCGTCGACTGAGGCTGCGGCGACCCAGTAGGTAGGGGGTTCCGGGCCGCCGGCTGCCACGGTTGCGAGGCTGTAGATCTGGAGTCCGAACAGGGTCGCGGCGAGGCGGCGAAGATGCGTTGCGTTGAACATCAAACCTGCGAGGAAGAAGAGTTCAGCTTCGACCGAAAGCGCGAGGAGCAATTGGAGCTGCTCGAGCTTCAGTAGCATGGCAGCGGCTGCCAGCGCGGCGGTGAGCGTGATGGCGGGGCGCCACTCCTGGCCGCGGCGGGCGCGCAGCAGGGCACTGACGAGGTACAGGGCGGCGGTGACAACGAGGAACTCCCAGATGCGATCGGGGGCGGCGGAATGCCACTTCAGCAGCGAGAGGCTGAGGAATCCAAGGGCGTTGAGGAGTTGGGCGGGCGGACCGTCGGCGCCGCATTCGAAGAGCAGCCAGTAGACGGTGAAGATCGCCTGCGTCTCCCATAGCGGCGCGCCGGTATCGCCGCGCAAGGCGCAGGTGGCCCAGGTGGCGATGAGGCTGAAGAGCGTCAGGCGCGACCACTGGAAGCGGCGCGCGATATACAGGAGCGACGCGGCCAGCGGGACCAGCGCCACCAACGAGAACGGCGTCACATCGGTGATGCCGAGCGTGACGAAGGCGATGACGTAGGCCAGGCCGGTGACGGTTTGGGACCGGTAGTGTAGCGAGTGCACGATCATGCCGGCGGCCACCGCGAACAACAGGATGGCGCCGAGCCACGGGTTGTAGATGACGCGTGCGGCGTCGATGGCTTGCATGGCGTAGACGGTGAAGTAGAGCGCGGCCCATCCGCCGCCGAGCAGTCCGCGCGCGAAAGTGCGGTAAGGGTCGCGTGGTTCGAGCCAGGCGCCGGCGGCGAGCATGGCGGCGCTGACGGCGAGGCTGACGCCCACACGTCCGGCGGGGGACATGTGCGCGTAGGAGTAGCCGAGAGCCAGCGCCATCCCGATCACCAGGATGAAGATGCCGGCCTTGTTGATCCAGTTGGCGCCGATGGTGAGCTCCCAGTCGCGGGGCGGCGTCGCGGGCTTGTCGAGACGGTCTTGTGGCGTTGGCATGAGAAGAGACCTTTCGTGGTTAGCCGGTCAGGCGCTGACGCCGGCCAGTTGGAGGGCGCGATCCTTGAGACCGCGCAGGTCGAGCTTGCCGGTGCCGAGCTGCGGCAGCGCGTCGACGGGGTAGAGGTTGTCGCGCTTGGGAATCCAGAGGCGCGGGAGCTCGGTGTCATTCAGCCGCTGCCAGAGTTGGGCGGGGCTGATTTCGGGAGCGACGTATAGGGCCACCAGGCGCTCGCCGCGCTGCTCGTCGGGGACGGCGGTGACGGCGCACGGGGCGTCGTCCAACAGGGCGCAGATTGCCTCTTCGACCTTGAGGTGCGGCACCATCTCGCCGGCGATCTTGCTGAAGCGCGAGAGGCGGTCGGTGATGCGGAGGAAACCTTCGTCGTCGATGAGGGCGATGTCGCCGGTAATGTACCAGCCCTCGTAGAGCGATTCGGCGGTGCGTTCCGGCTGGCGCAGATAGCCGAGCATGCGGTTCGTGCCCTTGACCAGCAGCAGTCCCTGCTCGTTGGCGGGAAGCGGGACGAAGGTGGCGGGGTCGACGATGCGGGCGGCCACGCCGGGCAGCGGATGGCCGACGGTGCCGGGCTTGTTGCCGATCTGCGTGTTCTTGCCGGCTTCGAAATCGGGAACGTTGACGGCGACCACGGGCGACATTTCCGTGCAGCCGTAGCCCTCGAGCAAGTCGAGTCCGAACTTCTCACGGAAGCCGGCGGCGACGGCGGGACGCAATTTTTCGGCGCCCACCAGCACGTAGCGCAGACTGGCGAACTGCTCGGGCGTACACTTGCGCGTGTAGGTGGAACAGAAGGTCGGAGTGGATAGGAGGAGGGTGCCGCGGTACTTGCCGGTTAGGTCGCCGATCGCGGCGGCGTCGGTGGGGTTCGGGTGGTAGACGACGCCGCAGCCGGCGATGAGGGGGAACCAGACGGTGATGGTGAAGCCGAAGGAGTGAAAGAAAGGCAGCACGCCGACGATGCGGTCGCTGGGGCCGATCCAGTAGAGCTGCGCAACGGCCTCGATATTAGAGAGCAGATTGAAGTGCGAGAGCATGACGCCTTTGGGGACGCCGGTGCTGCCGCTCGAGAAGATGACGGTGGCGAGTGAATCGGGCGTGTGGCGGCCGCGCGCGATCCACGCGGCGGGAGCCAGGCGGGCGGCGACAAAGGCGCGGAGCTGCGCCCATTTCCCGGCGCGCGCCAACAAGTCTTCCACGTAGACCAGCGGGAGGCCACCCAGATCCAGCTTCGCTTTGGCGGCGAATATTTTGGATGTGACCACGGTGCGGATGCCGCATTGTTCGACGGCGCCCGCCATGGCCTCACGGCCGGCGGTGAAGTTCAGGTTCACCGGAACGCGTCCGGCCAACGTGATGCCGAGATTCACCAGCGCGCCCGCCACCGTGGGCGGCAGCACGACGCCGATCATTTCCTCTTCGGCGGCGGTGCGGCGGGCCCATCCGGACAGCATGAGACTGCCCGCGAGCACGCGGCCGTAGGTCAACTCGCGGCCGGTGGAATCGGCCATGGCAAACTTGCTCCAGTTGCGGCGGGCGGAGCGGACCAGGCGGCGGTCGAGCCGGTCGGCGGACGTCTTGCGATGCGCCCACGCTTCGGCGCCGAGCTCCTGCATCGCCTGGCGGATCTCACCGGCGGTGGCGGTGGACGGACGCGGCGCGCCGAACGAAACCGTGACGGGGTACGGAATACGCTTCGGCCACTTCCAGAAAAAGCGGCCGCGCTGGAAGCTGAAGATGCTGCCCCAGAGCCGGTCGAGGTGGACGGGAATCACGGGCACGTCCAGGCCATCGACGATTTTTTCCAGACCGCGTTTGAAGGGCAGCATGTTGCCGGTGCGGCTGATGGCGCCCTCGGCGAAGATGCAGACGACGTGTCCGGCTTGCAGCTCGCGGCGCGCGGCGCGGATGGATGCCACTACATCGCGAGGGCCGCCGGTGCCCACCGGGATGGCTTTCGTTTTACGGAAGAACCAGTTGAGCGCGGGCAGCTCGTAGTAGGGTTTCCACACCATGAAGCGGATGAAGCGCTGCACGCAGGCGCCGATCAGGAAGCCGTCGATGTGGGACATGTGATTGGCGACGAGCAGCGCGGGGCCGCGGAACGGCACGTTTTCCTGGGAGACGATGCGGATGCGGAAGAGGGTGTGGGTCAGCATCCAGAGGACGAAGCGGATCAGGAAATCGTCGACAACGGTAACGATGTAGACGGTCACCAGCAGGGTGACGAAGCCGAAGAGCAGGATGATCTGCGCGGGGTCCATGTGCAGGCGATCGTGTAGGCCGGCGGGGACGGCGGTCGCGATCAGCATGCCGATGGTGTTGTAGATATTGTTGGTGGCGATGATGCGGCCCTTCTCGGCGGTTCCGCTGCGTTGCTGCAGGTACGCGTTGAGGGGCACGAAAAAGATGCCGGCGGCCACGCCCAGCAATACGAGGACGACGGCGCATCCGGCGTAGGAATGGCGCGCGAAATAGAGCGCGATGCTGAAGACGCCGATGAAGGTGGAGCCGAGCGGGACCAGTCCGATCTCCACTTTGTCGCCGGAGAGGCGGCCGGCCAGCAGGCTGCCGGCGCCGATGCCCAGCGAGAGAAACGTCACCAGCAGGCCGGTCTGGGTTTCCGTCAGGTTCAGGATCTCGCTGCCGAACAGCACCAGGCACAGGTTCAACATCATCCCCAGAAACCAGAAATAGGAGATGGCGAGGACGGCCAGCCACATGGGGCGATCGCGCAGCAGGTGCCTGGTTCCTTCGGCGACTTCGGAAAACGGATTGAAGCGAAGCGGCTGTTGCTGCGCGGCGGCGGGGACGCGCGCGATGCGGAAGCTGGTGAGCGTCCCGATGACGGCGAGCGAGAGCAGCACGGCGCCGGTCTTCCACGCTTCAGCCTTCCACATACCGAAGAGTGCGGGGCCCAGGGAGGTGCCGAGGACGATCGCCACCAGCGTCGTCATTTCGAGAAGGGCGTTGGCGCGCGAGAGATCGCGGTCGGGGACCATCTCGGGGACGATGCTGTATTTCGCGGGGCTGAAAAAAGTGGCGTGCAGGGCCATCAGAAACAGCACGCAGAACATGAGCGGGATGCTGGTGGAGAAGAAGGCGAGGGTCGCCAGCGCCATGGCGAAGATTTCGAAGATCTTCACCGAGATGAGGACGGTGCGCTTGGAGACAGTGTCGGCGAGGTGGCCGGCATAGCCCGTGAAGAGGAGCGAGGGCAGGATGAAAATGGCGCCGGCGAGCGTGAGGTAGGTGCCGCTCTGGCTGGAATCGTGGAGGATGTGGACGGCGCGCAGCGTCACGATCATGCGGAAGGCGTTGTCGTTGAACGCGCCGAGAAGCTGCGTCCAGAGGAACGCCTGGAAACTACCGTTCTTCAGCAGGTGCTTGAATCCGCTGTGAGCCATCGGGTGAGAGACTCCTTTTTCACGACGGGAAGAAGTGCAAGGGGCGTGCCGTGGAAAAGGAGCGCTGAATCAATAGTTTACGGGAATGGTGGGAGTGATCTGCTGGACATTATGTGTATGGTAAATGACATTTTATGTACAACCCAACCGCTCTCTTACGGTCGGGACTCTGTTTCGGAGTGCCGGGGCTTATCCTTAGTAGAGACATTATGGAGTCGAAGACACGGCTGCTGTTGATGTATGCCTTGGGCGGCCTGCTGGCGCTGACGGCCATTACGGGCGTGGCGGCGCTGCTGGTGTTCGAGCGGATTCGCATCGGCGATGCCGAAATGCGGGACCGGTACGCGGAGAGCGCCGGGTGTCTCGACCACATCCGCGCCGGCATCTATCTTTCGGAAACGCTGGCACAGGATTATTTCATGCAGCCGAAGGCGCCCGACGCCTCGACACTCCTCGAGAAGCTTCGGGAGTGGGAGGCCGGGACCAAGATGTACCTGGACCGGTACGAGGCTTCGATTCCGGCGGGCGATCAGTACGCGGTGAAGTTGCGGTTCGAGGTATTCGCGTATTGGAAACTGATCGACTTGATGGCGGATGCGGTCCGGGAACATGGCTCCCCAGGATTGGATGTGACCTTTCAGGACGAGCTGACACAGCGCCGCGAGTCGATGCTCAAGATCGCGGCGGATACGGCATCGGCTCTCGACCGCGAATGGAAGCGCGGCGAAACGGAATTAAAGGGGCTGTACCACAAGTTTCGCATCGCGCTGTACATCGAGCTGGCACTGGTGCTGGGGCTCGGCTCGGTGCTTTCGGTGTTGGCGCTGCGCCGGATGGTGCGCCTGGAACGCGAGACGCGGGCGCTATCGGCGCAGGTAGTGGGCGCGCAGGAGCAGGAGCGGCGGGCGATCGCGCGCGAGTTGCACGACGACATCGGGCAGGCGCTTTCGGGGTTGCTGCTCGAGATCGGGCGCGCGGCATCTGCGGCCGAATCGGAGGCGACGCGCGGGCGGCTGCACTCGATCGCGGGCTCGGTGGAGAGCGCGGTGGAGGCGGTGCGGAGGATGGCGCTGTCGCTGCGTCCCTCCATGCTCGACGATCTGGGTTTGGTTCCGGCGCTCGAATGGCAGGCGCGAGAAGTGGGGCACCGCACCGGCTTGAATGTGCAGGTTCAGGCCGAGGAGAGCGCGGGCGAACTGCCGGACGCGTATCGTACATGCATCTATCGCGTGGTGCAGGAAGCGCTGCAGAACTGTGCCCGGCACGCGGGGGCAAGCCGCGTGCAGGTGGCGCTCGAAAAGGCGGCGAAGTCGGTTTCGGTGCATGTGGAGGATGACGGTAAAGGTTTCGCGGTGAGCCGCACGCGAGGGCTGGGGCTGCTGGGCATGGAAGAGCGCGTGGCGCAGTTGGGCGGACGGTTGCGGGTACAATCGGAGCCGGGCCGCGGCACCATCGTAAGCGCGGAATTGCCCATATGAACGAAATACGCGTCCTGCTGGCGGACGACCACACCATTGTGCGCAGCGGGCTGCGGTTGCTGCTCGAGCGCGAGAAAGATCTCATAGTGGTGGGCGAAGCCACCGACGGCCGCGAGGCGGTGGATTGGATGGAGCGCGCCGGCGCCGACGTGGCGGTGATGGACGTCGCCATGCCGGGCCTCAACGGCATCGAGGCGACGGCGCAGATCACACGCAAGTTCCCGGAAGTTGCCATCGTGATGCTGAGCATGCACAGCGACGAGAGCTACGTCCTGCGGTGTTTGCGGGCGGGCGCGCGCGGCTACGTGCTCAAGGAGGCGGCGGAGAGCGAGCTGATCGAGGCGATCCGCGCGGTGCGCGCGGGGAAGGCATTCTTCAGTCCGAAGGTGCGGCGGCTGCTGCAGCAGGAACATGTCGAGCGTATTCGCCGGGAGGGTGGCGTCGACAGCTACGACCTGCTTACGGAGCGCGAGCGCGAGATCCTGCAGCTCATCGGCGAAGGCAACAGCAACAAGGACATTGCGAACCGGCTGCACTTGAGCGTGTTTACGGTGGAGACGCACCGCAAGCGCGTTCTGGAAAAGCTGAACCTGCACGGAACAGCGGATGTGATTCTCTACGCGGTGCGGAAGGGAATCATTCGTTAGTTACGCGGTTCCCGCGCGCAACAAACTCTGCCGGCGCTCGGCGATTTCCTGGACGATGCGCGCGATGTCGAACTGCATGCTCCAGTTTGGAAAGTGGGCGCGGACTTTGTCCAAATTCGATACATAGCAGATGTGATCGCCGATGCGATTTACGTCGCTGTACTGATACTTGAGTTGCAATCCCATTCCCGCCAGTAAGGCGATGGTTTCGAGAATGGAGAGACTGTTCCGGCGTCCGCCGCCAAGATTATAGACTTCGCCGGCGCGGGGATTGCGAAAGAACTCGAGGAACAACCGGGCGACATCTCGGCAATGAATCTGATCGCGAACCTGTTTGCCCTTGTACCCGTAGATCGTATACTCACGACCCGAAACGGCGCAGCCAACAATGTACGCCAGATATCCGTGCAGTTCGACGGCGGCGTGCTGCGGACCGGTGAGGCACCCGGCGCGAAAGATGCCTACGGGCATGTCGAAGTAGCGGCCGAACTCCTGGCACATGATGTCGGCGGCGACCTTGGAGGCGCCAAAGACGGAGTGCAGGCAGGCGTCGATCGACATGCTCTCGTCGATGCCGTCGCGGCCATCGGCGTAGTCGAACCGGTGTTCCAGTTCCGTCAAGGCCAATTGGTTGGGGCGGTCTCCGTAGACCTTATTGGTGCTGGTAAAGCAGAAGGGCGAGTCACGGCAGAAGTCGCGCGCGGCCACCAGCAGGTTCACGGTGCCGCCGGCGTTCACGTCGAAATCCTCGTAGGGGATCGACGCGGCTTTGTCGTGGGAGGGCTGGGCGGCGGTATGAATAATGAATTGCGGGCGCTCTTCGCGCAGCAGGTTGCGAACGGCTTCGCGGTCGCGGATATCGAGCGTCAGATGGCGGTAGCCGCTCAGAGATCGACGCAATTCTTCGACGACGGGAAGGGTCGACGCGTGCTTGCCGAAGAACTGGCTGCGCATGTCGTTATCGACACCGACCACTGTCCAGCCCTCTTCCGCGAGAAGGCGCACGCACTCCGAGCCAATCAAACCGCCAGATCCTGTAACCAGGGCCTTCATCGAGAAAGCTCACTTTATCACGTGGTAGAGTTGCGACAGGATTCCATGGAGCAGGGTCGTTTTCATGAAGAGATCGGTGCGTGGATCCGGATCGCGCGGCATTCGTTCGGACCGGGACGCGGGGCGCTGCTGCTGGATCGCGACGGCGTCATCATCGAGGATCCCGGCTATCTTTCGCGCGCCGCCGATATGGTTCTCATCCCGGAAGCGGCCGAGGTCATCGCGTCTGCCAATCGCAAAGGCATACCGGTGGTCGAAGTCACCAACCAGGCGGGCATCGGCCGCGGATATTTCGGGTGGCAGGAGTTTGTCGAAACCGAGGATGCGCTGGCCCGGCAATTGGCGCAGGCGGGGGCCACGATCGACGCGGTGTTTGCGTGTCCGTATCATCGCGAGGGCATCGGGCGTTGGATGCATCCGGCGCATCCCGCACGCAAGCCGCGGCCGGGTATGCTGCTGGCTGCAGGGAGGCTGCTCGATCTCGACCTGAAGCGATCCTGGATTGTGGGCGATAAGATGGGCGACTTGCAGGCGGGCTACGATGCCGGATTGCAGGGAGGCTTGCATGTCCTCACGGGACACGGGAAGGAACATCGGCCCTCGGTGCTCGAGTGGCGCCCGGGCAAATTCGAGTTGCGTCTCGGCCAGTCGATTCGCGATGCCATTCCACTCCTGGAGATGGTGTAGGCTTGCGAGCCGCCGTAACCCGCCTCGAAAGTTGTCTTCACTCCTGCTTCTTGGCCGGCGCGTCCTTCTTCTGCTGGCGGAAGCGGGGCTGCCGCGGCACGGGCTTGGCGCTTGCCAGCTCGATGTAGGCTTGCGTGATGCGCTCCTTCTGCTCGGGGTCGAGGATCAGGTAGCGATGCTTGCCTTCCACGGAAGGCGTGAACCGCGTCCGGCCGTCATCCAGAACGCTGATGGTTCCAGGATCTGACAACTTGAAATAATTCTCCTGCGGACGAACTGCGTAGAGCGCGGCGGCCATGGCATAGCTGGGCGCGTCGTAGGGCATCGGCCGGGCGGAACGATAGGCATCCACCACGGGATGCGCGGGCGACCAGGCGAAATCCTTCTCAATGCTCGACGCCGGGAAGGGGAGGCCATCGCCCACTTCGCTGCCGGCGGCCACGATCTTCGTGGGCCACTCCGCAAACACGCGCCGGGCAGCGGGGATGTCGGTCTTGATGCAGAACTCCGGTCCGCCGTTCGGATAGGCGCCCGCCGCGACCACCATGTAACGCACCTTTCTGGCAATCAGGTCCTTGGCGCCGGGCAGGTCCAAAACGTGGACGAGATCGTTGGCGGGGCCGGACAATACGAGGATCGCGTTTTGGTCCTGCTGCGCGGTCAGGGCATTTCGAATGACAGCCTCGACCTCGGCGGTGTCGGTCAGCTTTTCGATGCCGTGCCGGTAGAGGGGCTTGCCGTCGGGCGTCATCTTGGATAGCGTCCCCAGGATCATGGGCGTGTCTTCCGGCATCCTGCCATCGACGGCCAGGCCAACCGGCAGCGTCCTGCCCACGGCACCGAACGCGGCGCTGACTTCGCCGCCATAAAAGCGTCCGATGGTCTCGCAAAGGGCGGCGGCTTTCAGATTGGCTTTGCTCACGCTTACGCCAACGACGCGGGACTCGTTCTTGCCCTCGAGGGCATAGAGCATGGCCAGCGCGAGAACGTCGTCCACGCTGTTTCCCATGTCGCAATCGAAGATGATGCCGACCGCCGGCTTGCCCTGCCCCTGGAACTGCATGTTGAAGCCTCCGTGAGCAGTTTAACCGAACGGCGCGCCCAAGTGAACTGACTCGCCTGTCGGCGGCCGCCCTCACTCTTGCCGCAATGCCACTATGGGCTCGACCTTCATGGCGCGTCGCGCGGGGAAATAGCAGGCTGCGGCGGCGACGGCGGTCAGCAACAGCGAGACCGTAATGAACGTCAACGGATCGGCGGCGCTAACGCCGAACAGGAGACTGGAGCCGGCCTGACCCAGCCACAAGGCTCCCACAAGCCCGAGCACCAGACCAGTCAGGCTCAGCCTCAACCCCTCACCGATTATCATGCGGAAGATTTCGCCGGCCTGTGCGCCTACGGCAATGCGGATACCGATCTCGTGTGTGCGGGTCGCGATCGAGTACTGGATGAGTCCGTAGATCCCGATGGCGGCCATCAGGAGCGCAGCTACGGAGAACCCGATCAGCAGCGAGGTCTGGAAGCGACGCTGCGTGAGAAAGGCGCCGAGCCGATTTTCCAAGGTCATCACGCCGTAAAGCGGCGCATGCTTTTCCACTCGACGCACGGCCGCTTGCAGCGTCCCCACCATCTTCAGCGGGTCATCCATAGACATGCGCACGAGAAGGGTCGCGAGCCGGGAAGGATTCTGCGCCAGCGGCTCGAACATCTGCGGGATCGGTTCGTTCTCCAGTCCCTGGCGGCGCATGTCGCCCACAACGCCGACGACTGTAAACCACGGCCTTGCGGAATCCACAGCGCCCAGCTTGAATCTCTTGCCGACTGGATCGCGCCCGGGCCACAAGCGGCGAGCCATCGTATCGTTGACGATCGCTACGCGCGGAGAATCGGGTGCATCCTCGACCGAAAAGAAGCGCCCCCGGAGTAAAGGAGTCCCGAGGGCCTTGAAGAATCCTCCGCTTACCTCGTCAATGCGGAAACGCAGGCGCTCGGAAATGGTTCGGGCGTCCGCTTCGGTGGTGAGGATCTGTTCAGGGCTACCACCGATGAAAAGATCGCCGATAATGCCGGCACTCTCGACACCGGGGAGCGATTCAATCTGTTCGAGCACGCGGTTGTAAAAGTCGACCCGTTGGGGAGTGGCCTTGAAGGCCGGGCTTGAGAGCTGCATCGAAAGGACTCGCTCAGGCCTGAAACCCGGATCGACGTTCTCGACCGACCACAGGCTGCGGATCAGGAGACCGGCGCCGACCAGCAGAACGATCGCCAGCGCGAATTCCGTCACCACGAGAGCGCGGCGGATTCGACGCGCGGCGACTCCGCCCGCGATGCCCCTTCCTCCTTCCCGGCCAGACGGCCTCGAGGTCCGGCGCGCCGTGGTTACGGCGGGCGCCAGTCCAACCAGGATTCCGGTGAGGAGGCAAAGTGCCAAGGCCCAGCCAAGCACTGAGGGATCGAGGCCGACCTCGTTCAAACGAGCCAGGTCGCCGGGCTTGACGGCCAGAATGAGGCGGATGCCCGCCTGGGCTACCAATAGCCCGAGCAGTCCTGACAGGACGGCCAGAGTCAGACTTTCGGCGAGTAGCTGCCGGACGATGCGCGCACGACTGGCTCCGAGCGCCGCTCGAATGGAGATTTCCCCTTCGCGGCCGGCGCTGCGAGCCAGCGAGAGGCTGGCGACGTTGGTAGCGGCGATGAGGAGCACACAAAAAACCGCGCCAGTCAGCATCCACAATGCCAGGCGCGGCCTGGGTCCGGTTAGCTGAAGGCTCAACGGTACAACGCTAACGCCGCGGTTCCGGTCGGAGGCCGGCAACTGCTCGTCGAGACGGCTGGCGATCGCGCTCATCTCCGCCTGGGCTTGCTCGAAAGTCACATTCGGTCGAAGTCTCCCGAGGACGAACCACGAATCGGCGCCACGCGCAAAGCGACGGGCTTCCCAGTCCGGAAACAGCGTGTGAGGCTCCCACACATCCGCATTGAGTGGCGCAAATTGGAAACCTGCCGGGAGGATGCCGATGATCCGGGAAGGAAGTCCGTCAAGCTCGATGGACGCGCCGATCGCATCCGGCGAGCCCCCGAAACGGGTTTGCCAGAAGCGATGACTGATCAGGGCTAAACGTTGCCGCTGCACGGCCTCGCCGGCCGAGAAGGTGCGCCCCTGCAAGGGTTGAACGCCAAGCAATGGAAAGAAGTTGGGTGAGACTCTGGCGACACTGATCTGTTCCGCCGCTACGGCACTCGTGAGCGTTACGGAAACAGGGTCAAACACAGCCATGTCCGCGAAGCTCTGGCTTCGGCTCCGCCACTGTTCGACATTCAGATACGCCGATCTGCCTTCGCGCACGCGCTGGCTCGGACTCTCGGTCCACAGCATCGCCAACCGGTCCGGGGATGGATAAGGAAGCGGCCGGAGCAGAACCGCATTCAGCACGCTGAACATTGCGGTATTGGCGCCAATCGCCAGCGCCAGCGTGGCTACAGAGGTCGCTGTAAAGCCGGGGCTCTTGCGGAGAGTTCGCAGCGCGTAGCGTATGTCCTGCGCCACCGTTTCGACCGCGGTGAACGCCCATCTCTCGCGGTACTGTTCCTTCATCGGCTCGATGGCTCCAAAGCCGCGCAGTGCGGCATATCGAGCCTCTGCTGGATTCATGCCGGCTTTGAGGTTGTCCTCAATCTGCATTTCCAGGTGAAACCGAACTTCATCCTCCAACTGGTGCTCCAGCCGTTCGTGTTCGAACAGGCCGCGCAGCCGGGCGGCAACCACGCTGGCCCAGCTCATCCGCGCTCCTCCGCCAGGCTCCCCGGGTCAAAGCCAAGGAAGCGTTCGATCGTCGAGGACATACGCTTCCAATCCTCGGTTTCCTGGGCGAGCCGTTTCCGCCCGGCGGCAGTAATGGAGTAGAATCTCGCCTTGCGGTTGTTCTCGGACGCTCCCCACTTGCATGCGATCCATCCTTCCTGCTCCATTCGCAACAGAGCCGGATAGAGAGTGCCCTGGTTGAGCTGCAGCACATCTTTGCTGATCTGCTCGATGCGGCGCGCAATGCCGTAACCGTGCAGCGGCCCGAGCGCCTCCAAGGTTCGTAGGACGAGGAGAATCAGAGTGCCCTGGAGAACGTCCGCCTTATCTGTGCGTCCACTCCTCATTAGGTAACCTACAGGAACAGCGTATCCGATGTTCATGTAGGCAGTCAACAGAAAAAGAGAATGCGGGGCGTCCGGTTTCGGCTCCCGCGGACGTGGTAAACTATTGACCTTCCAGGTAGAAGAAGGCCCAACAATGTCACCTGGATTCGATACGTCACAGACCGGCACAGCAGATTTCCAAAACTACTGGTTCGACAAGGCCTACGACGAGATGTTCGCGTCGGAGGGCGTGCCGCGCGAGCACTACCAGGCGCTGCATGAAATGCTGCTCGACCTGCCGCTGACGGAGATGCGGCGTCGCAAGCTCGCGGCCGATATCTTCTTCCTGCACCAGGGAATCACGTTCACCGTGTACGGACGTGAGGAGGGCACGGAGCGGATCTTTCCGCACGATCTGCTGCCGCGCATTATCACCAACGCGGAATGGGAGACGGTGGAACGCGGGCTCACGCAGCGCATCACGGCGCTGAATCTGTTTCTGCACGACATCTACCATGAAGGCCGCTGCCTGGCAGCGGGCGTGGTGCCGCGCGAGATCGTGTACTCCTGCAAGCATTTCCGGCGGCAGATGCGCGGGCTGTCGATTCCGAAGAACCGCTACATCGCGGTGGTCGGGACGGACCTGATCCGCCTGCCGGACGGACGGTTCGTGGTGCTCGAGGATAATTTGCGCGTGCCGAGCGGCGTCTCCTACATGCTGACGTCGCGCCAGGTGATGAAGCGCATTTTCCCGGAGCTGTTTCGCACCGCCGGAGTGCGTCCCATCGACCACTACAGCGAAGCTTTGCTCAGCACCTTGCGCGCGCTGGCCCCCGAAGGACGGCCGGACCCGAACATCGTGCTGCTAACGCCCGGCGTCTACAATTCCGCCTACTTCGAGCATGCGTTTCTGGCGCGCCAAATGGGGATCGAACTGGTGGAAGGCCGCGATCTCGCGGTGCACGACAACATCGTGTATATGCGGACGACCGCCGGTTTGCGGCGAGTGGACGTGATCTACCGGCGTGTGGATGACGACTTCATCGACCCGCTGGCGTTTCGTCCCGATTCGTCGCTGGGCGCGGCTGGCCTGTTCAACGCCTATCGCTCGGGGACGGTGACGCTCGCCAACGCGCTCGGCACCGGCGTCGCGGACGACAAGGCCTTGTACTCCTATGTGCCGAAGATCATCCGCTATTTTCTGGACGAGGACCCGGTGCTCGAAAATGTCGAGACGTATTTGTGCAGCGAACCGAAGGAACGCAGCCATGTGCTGGAGCGGCTGGACCAGTACGTGGTGAAGGCGGTGGGCGAGTCGGGCGGCTACGGAATGCTGATTGGGCCGTACAGCACGGCGAACGAGCGCGAAGAGTTCCGGCGGCGCATCGTGGCGGACCCGAGGAATTATATCGCGCAGCCGACGCTGCAACTGTCGCGCGCTCCGTGCTTTTTCGACGGCAGCGTGGAGCCGCGGCACGTCGATCTGCGGCCCTACATTCTGTATGGAGATAAAGTGACGATCGTGCCGGGAGGTTTGACGCGAGTGGCGCTGCGCAAGGGGTCGCTGGTGGTGAATTCATCGCAAGGCGGCGGCAGCAAAGACACCTGGGTGCTGCATTGAGGACGAGCGCCATGCTTTCACGAGTCGCCGACAGCCTGTATTGGATGAGCCGCTATTTGGAGCGGGCGGAGCATGTCGCGGTGGTGATGGAAGCGCACTTGAACCTGATGCTCGAGCACGACCCGGGCTCGGCCGGCGCGCGGTGGGCGCGGGTACTGGCGTGTCTGGGCTACCAGGAGAAAGCGAAAGGCGATCCGTTCGCCGCTGCGCAGGAGTATGCGCTGGATCAGATTGTCCGCTCGATTGCGGCGGCGCGGGAGAATGCGCGCCAGGTCCGCGAGCAGGTCAGCTCCGAGATGTGGGAGGAGCTCAACCGGCTGTTCCACCAATCCAAGCGCATCGGAACCCCGAAGCTCTTCAGCACCCAGCCGCACGAACTGGTGGCTACGGTGATCCAAAGCTCGCACCTGTTCCAGGGGGTCACGGATTCGACGATGACTCATGGAGAGGGCTGGCAGTTCATTCAGGCGGGCCGGGCGATGGAGCGCGTGCAGCAGACGACGCGGCTGATCGACTCGCATTTCAACGAGTTCTTCGGGACGGGCGGCGACCGGGCGAACGTGGCGGAACCGATGGAGTGGATCGGCCTGTTGCGCAGTTGCACGGCGTTCGAAGCTTACTGCAAGGTCTACACCGCCGAGCTGAAGCCGGAGCGGGTGGCGGAATTTCTGCTGCTGAACGCCGAGTTTCCACATTCGATCCGCTTCGGAGTGGACCGCCTGCGAGGTTCGCTCGAAGCCGTCTATCAATCGGCCTCGCGGCGCCAGCCGGACCGTATCGTCAAGCTGGCGGGCCGTCTAACTGCCTCTCTCAGCTACACTCCGCTCGAGGAGATCATGGGCAATCTGCACGAGTTTTGCGTCAGCATACGGCGCCTCTGCGGCCTGATTCACACGGGCCTGTATCAGGTGTACATCACCTATCCGATCGAGTCGGCACTCGAGGTCTGATGTTTTATTCCATCCGGCATCTTACGAAATTCCGCTATTCTTCCTCGGTGAGCGAAAGCATCATGGAGCTGCGCATGCATCCGCGCTCCGAGGGTCCGCAGCGGTGCCTGAACTTTCAGGTGGACGTGAGGCCGCGCACGCGCGTCCACTCCTATCGGGATTACCTGGGTAACGTAGTGCATCATTTCGACGTGCCGGCGGCGCATCGACAGCTTACGATCATCGCCGAGGCCATGGTGGATGTGACGCCATACCCCGCGGCGCCTCCCGGCATGGATGGCAACGGATGGGAGCAGTTGGAGGAGCGGCTGGCAAACGGCGACTACTGGGAGATGCTGGCGTCCAGCCAGTTCGCGCAGTACACCCCGCTGATGGAGGAGTTCGCAGCGGAAGTGGGGCTGCCCACGGCGGAGGAGGCTCGCCGGCGCGATCCAATCGAGCTATTGATGGATGTGAATTCCGCGGTGTACCGCTCTATCGCTTACGTGCCGAAGAGCACGAACGTGGATTCGCCGGTGGACGACGCGCTGCGCAACCGGCAAGGCGTCTGTCAGGATTATTCGCATATCATGCTGGCGCTGGTGCGGCGACTGGGAATTCCGTGCCGATACGTGAGCGGTTACCTGTTCCATCGAGCCGGCAGCGCCACGCGGTCGGCCGAGGGGGCGACGCATGCGTGGATCGAGGCGTACCTGCCGGCGACGGGATGGACGGGGCTCGATCCCACGAACAACATCCTGGCGTGCGAGAGTCACGTGCGGACGGCGGTGGGGCGCGACTACGCGGACGTGCCGCCGACACGCGGCGTTTTCAAAGGCGATGCGGCGAGCGAGCTCACGGTGGCGGTGCGGGTGGCGCCTTCCGATAAGGCTCCGGCGCCGGAGGTTGAATTGGAATCGGAGGACTGGTCGGCAGTGCTCGAAACCGAGCGCACCGAACAGGAGACGATCGCCGCGCAGCAGCAACAACAGCAGCAGCAGTAAGGTGCGGTAGCATCAATCCGTAAGAAGCTTTCTTCGGCGAGGTGGGCGTATCGCACCGGCTGTTTTCATTCAGATCGACGACAACCCGAATTGCCAGACGTGGGACGGGCAGGTGTTTCAGCCGCGCACCGATCCGCGCCCCGTCGTGCAAGTGCGCTACGAGCGCGCGGGAGTCGCGTCCTGGTGCGACATCACGGGCCTGGATGAAGGCGGCGAGTTGTGTCCCGCCATGGCGTGCCTGGTGGAGGATTCGGGGGAAGGCGCGTGCTACGTGGTCTTCGGTGGAGCCTGGGGGCTGCGGCTGCAAGACTCGGCTTCTCCCGCGCCCTGGAATGTCGCGGATGCCGCACAGTGGGGCGTGCCGTTCCTGCTGCTGGCGGGCAACGCTGAAGATTTGCGGTTTCAGTAGGAGACGGCGATGAAGATCGCGCAGGACGAGGTCCAGGCGGCCCTTGCGTGGCTCGAGCAGAAGAGCACCCTGCGCGATCGCGAGAACCTGGCGCGGTTCGGCATCACCGCGAGCAAGGCGTTCGGTGTGTCGATCAAGAACATCCAGGTGCTGGCCAAGCGCCTCGGGCGCAACCACGAGCTCGCGGCTGCGCTTTGGGAGACCGGCTGGTACGAGGCCCGCCTGCTGACCTCGTTCGTCGACGAGCCGGCGCGCGTCACGCCTGCGCAGATGGACCGCTGGTGCCGGGACTTCGACAACTGGGGCATTTGCGACACCGTGTGCTTTCACCTGTTCGACCGCACGCCGCACGCGTGGTCCAAGGTCGCGCAATGGAGCGACAAGCGCGACGAGTTCGTCAAGCGCGCGGCCTTTGCGCTGCTCGCCAGCCTCGCCGGGCACGACAAGAGCGCCGGCGACGAGTCGTTTGTCGAGAGCCTGCTCCTCGTCGAACGCGCCGCCACTGACGAACGAAACTTCGTCAAGAAGGGGGTGAGCTGGGCTCTGCGCAGGGTCGGCAGGCGCAACGCCACGCTCAGCGCCGCCGCGGCGACGGTGGCCCGGCGCCTGGCGGATTCGCCGCAGGCAGCGGCGCGCTGGGTGGGGAAAGACGCGTTCCGGGAACTCACGAGTCCCGCGGTGATGGGGCGGCTGGCGACGCAGCAGCGCTGATCGGCGCCGGTGTTGGCGCTAAGTTACAGGAAGAATCGCACCCCGATCTGGATCAGCCTCGGGTAGTTCGCCTGGCTGGTAATCAGGCCGAATTGCGGACTGGTAAAGGTCGTGTTCGGCCCGTAAAACGTCGGCGTATTCGACACGTTGAGCGACTCGGCGCGGAACTGAGCCTTGATCCTCTCCGCGATCGTAAAGGTCTTGAACAACGATACGTCGAAGTTGATCTGCCCGGGCCCGCGCAACGAAATCACGCGGCCGACGTTGCCAAACGCAAACTGGGGCGCTTGCGAAAAAGCTGCTGGGTTGATCCAGCCATCGATCCTTTTGGAAAAGGGCGCGTCGACACTGGCGGAGACTCCGGTCGCATTGGGTCGCTGAGTACTGGCTCCGATCACGCTGTTGTTGTTCGGTTGGCTGATCGCCAGCGGGTAGCCAGACTGGATCACCGACACCAGGTTGGCCGACCAGCCGCCGGCAATCAGATCCAGTATCCGGTTGTTGCCGAGGAACCGCTTGCCCTTGCCGACCGGCAGGTCGTAAGTTCCGGCCAGCGACAAACGGCGCGGGGTGTTCGAGGTCGAGAGCCCATATTCGGAGCTGAGGTCATAAGTGTTCTGCGGTCCGGAGGGCGCGGTGCTATAGCTGTTGCTCACCGTGCCGTAGCCCAAGTCCATATTCCGCGACCAGGTGTAGATGGCGAGTAGCGTCATGCCATGGGCAAAGCGCCGCTGCAATTTGGCGTAGGCCGCGTCGTAGTGGGAACGATTGGTGCCCGAGCTGTTCACGGTCACCCCCGTAAACTGAGGGAACGGAAGCAGCGACTGCGAGCGGGAGATGGTCGGGTTCCCAACATTCAATACGCCGCCATTGTTGTACATCGGGTTGGTGACATTCGAATTGAGCGCGGCGCCGAGCGACAGGTGCTGCGGATTGAGCTGATCGATGTTGCGGCCGTCCTGAACCAAGTGGATTCCGCGCGAGCCGATGAAGCCGGCCGACAGTACGAATCCTGCTCGGATCTGGCGCTGGACGTCCAGCGAGAATTGCTGAACATATCCCCCGGAGCGGGTGTCGCGGTCGTAAACGGAGATGGACTGGCCGACGCCCGTGAGCCCGCCCGCGGTGTTGCCCACGGGTTGCAGGAGCCCGTTGGGATAAGGATTGGCGAGCGACCCCGCCGGCGTGAAGTTGTTGTCCACCGACGTAATGATGGGCGTCGATTGCGAATAGCCGAGGGTGCTTTGGAACGAGAACGGCAGCGGCGCCCAGAAGATTCCGTAGCCGCCGCGGATGGAAGTCTTGGGATCGATCGCCCAGGCGACGCCGAATCGCGGTCCGAGTTTGACCGCCAGCGGGTTGAAGGCGTGGGTCGGATTTCCGGACTCGCGTGAACTTCAAAATGCGATTCAAGGAGAGTTCATCGCCAGAGGGCAAACGAGCTGGGCGGTGCTTTGTTCGCTCAACGGCGTCAGCTCTATTTTCGTCTTCCGGGATGAGGCAGACGCGAGCCCGGCGGAGCTAGCGCGGGTTGAGGACAAGAACTACTTGCAAGGTCTCGGTGAGGGGAGAGCCGGGTATTCCCGAGCCATCCAGGTGGTCGACCGGAAAACCATCATGACTCACTACCGGGCATATGGTGGGCCCCAACCTCCGCCAATTGATCATCATGGGATAGACGATATTTTTCTGGGGAAGGCGTCGGTGACGCACTACTGGCATGAAGGTCAGTGGCTACGGCTTCAAGGTGCGGATTAGACGCGGTTCCAGCATGTGAAAGAAGCGTAGCGAATGATTCTCGGCAACAATCGGGGCATCGTCGGTGTCTATAGCACTAACAGCATGCCCGCCCTGTTTGGACTTTGCGCGGCGATCGGCTTCCTTGCGTCCGCGTCAGCTCTGTCCGCACAAAACCCCGAAGCCGGGCGAGTCGTTCGTCAGGGCGATCAGGCCGTGCTCATTGTGGACGGCCCACGCCCGGTCGATTCCGCGGCGATTAGGCTGGCGCAAGAATTCGGCATCGCTGTCAGCGTCGAAGACCCACCGTATGTTTTCCAAGACGACCTTAAGGACGTGACGGCCGATGTCTCGCGCGTACCCAATCCGCAGAGGCGCGTGCTCATACCGAAGGGCGGACGATTGGAGATCCGCTTTGCCTTGAAGCCGGACGGATCACCTCAGGATCCTCCAGGACTTCTACGGGACCTTGTTGCGGCGGCCAACTCGCGTTTCCCGTTCGCCTATCGGCTCGATGCGGACGGAACCCGATTTACGCTCCTGCCGACTCGTACGCGAGATGCTCTCGGCCAAGTAATGGAGGTGACACCGTTGCTGGACCGCCGCGTGACGATTCCCTCAGGAACGCATTCGATCGCCGCCACCGCGGCCTTGATGGCGGACGCCTTGTCCGCGCAGACCGGGCTCCGCGTGAATTGCTGCCAAGGTGCAGTTGCGGGCATCCCGTGGGGAATGGCCGAGGTCGCCTTTGAGGCAAACAACGAGCCCGCGCGCAATGTCCTGATGCGGCTGCTCGCGGCTGCCGCGCCCGGCCGATCCGACCGAGCCTTCTGGCTCCAGCGGTGCGACCCGCTGCCGTCCACGTCGTGTTTTATCAACGTGGCCTATGCGAATGTGGGGAGCTTCCGATGATCTTGCGATGTCGTATTCCACGAATACTGTCGCTGGCGGTGTTGCTTGTTCCCTTGGCTTGGGCGCAGGATGCTTTTGTGGCGCATCGGGAAACCTTGCGCGCCACGCAACCGGCGGGTGTCGATTTACGAATTGCCGCGCCGAAGGCAGCGTTCTACTTGGGGGAGACAATCCCGCTGACGCTTTCCTTTACCGCGACCAATCCCAGGTCATTCGTAGCCGACTCACGTTTGCAGGATCGCGTCGGGCGCATGAATTACGTCGAGGAGTTTGTTCCCGACTCAGTTGCCGCGACCGGAGATCCGCTTCATGGACTGCCGGGCGAGAGCGGCGGCATGGGCGGCCTTTCGGGAGGGAACGCGATTCTCTCTTCGGAAAAGCCGTTCACCGCGGAACGCATCTTGAACGAGTGGGTTCGTTTCCGCGCGCCGGGCAGGTATCGCATCTATGTGCTCAGCCGGCGCGTGAGGCAGGTGACTGGAACCGGTCATACCGACCAGGAATTGCAGATGTTCGCCGCCAGCAAACCGGTCGAGGTGGTTTCCAATGTCATCACTCTTGAGATTGCCGCCGCGCCATCGGAATGGGTATCGGAGCAGATCACTGGGGCGACTACCGTTCTGGACAACACTTCAGGGAACGACAGTGAAAGCGGGCGCGCCCGGCAACAGGCGGGACTCACCTTGCGCTTTCTGAATACCGTGGAGTCCGGGACTGCATTGGCCAAGCGGCTCCCTGGCGTCAATAGTGTCGATGCGTTTGCGCTGCACAGCGGGATTCTCGATTCCTCCCATCGGACGGAAATGTTGCCGGTGATGGAGCAGTTGTTGGTGGAGCCCGGACAGGCGATCTCGGAGCGGTTTCTGACCACTCTGGCGCAGTTGGCAGTGCTGGTGGAATCCGGTGGCGTAATGCCACCTTATCCAAGCGATGAAGCTACGCGTCAAGCCTGGCAGGTAGAGTCGCAGCGCCGTGCGGCGTTAGTTGCAGAAAAACGGGATCACTATGTTTCGGCTCTGGTCCAGAAACTTCAAGACAAGAAGGCCGAGGCCCGTGCTTTGACTCGTGACGCTCTCCTCAGCGTGGCGGAGGCGGCCCAAATCCGGCCACCTTGGCTCACAGGTAGCGTGGACTCTTTGATCGCCGATTTCCGGACGCTACCCGCACAATTGCAGTCGAGCCTGCTTGACTCGCGATGGCACCTGCTGCGGAACCGGGACGTGCTTCCCCTCCTGAACGATTTGTACGCAAATCCGCCGCAGCCTCCCGTGGGCTACCCATCAATTCGCGAACTTGTCTTGCGGCGCATATATGAACTGGCGCCGGACCGAGGCCGGCCGTTGATCCTCGCGGAACTCCATCGGCCAGACGGACCGCGCATCGGTGAGAAGACACTGATGATGCTGCCGGATGAGAATCTCCCGGAGCTGAACGACGTGTTCTCGGCACAAGCCGCGCACGGTGGACCGTTGCCAACGCTGCTGATTACGCGCTACGGCACCAGTGAAATCGTCAAGAATGTCGAAGCCGGGTACGTGGCCTTCAACGCAGAGCTGGATCGTCAGCAACTTCCCCATTGCCCCTTTCCCCTTGTGTTCTACTTCCTGAAATTCGACCCGGAGTTTGGGGAACGGGAGTTGAGAAAGGCCTTCGCAACTGGCCCCTGTTACGACATCGGGCGCGCATTCGATTCGCTTGGCTCCTTCGCGATGAGTCCAGCGTTGGAGCGACTCGCGATCGAGCATCTTAGCCCGACCTTCGCACTTGGCGTGTGCGTGTCGGCGGAATCGGCGATAGCGATGCAGCAAGTGGTTCGGCTTCAATAGAACAATTCTGGAATCGCTTGTAGTGCAGACCTACCCTCTATGCAAGAGGGGAAAAGCATGCC
>JBGPHT010000119.1:0-22988 GCA_041484525.1 Bryobacteraceae bacterium
GGTATCGGGAGCCAATACCATCCTGCAACCGCTTTCACGCCAAGAAAAAATCCAAATCGAAAAATCTCAAAACAGTAATTAATTTCTATGGAATCTGTGCCTTGGCGGGAATTGAAAACTCATGTCCCGGACAGCAGTGGTTCGAGATATAGCCTGCCGGCACGCCCTTCGTGCAA
Source organism: Bryobacteraceae bacterium (assembly GCA_041484525.1). GTDB lineage: Bacteria > Acidobacteriota > Terriglobia > Bryobacterales > Bryobacteraceae > JBGPHT01. The sequence goes on from JBGPHT010000119.1 coordinate 177, forward strand.
TTGCAGAGCGTAGTTGATCTGCCCGGCGGCGTGCACCGAACCGGCCACTCGTCCGGGGCTGACCGAGCCCGACGTACGGATGAACCCACCGACCAACAAACCTAAATCGCTGTTCTGTGCAAGAGCGGCAGTGGCGCTCAACGCGACTAACGTGAGGGCGCGAACGAGAACGCATTGCATATCTCACGGTAGGCCGAAAGCACCGGCCAGGGCCACCGTATTCCGATGAACGGTGGAATCTGCCGATGAGCGGCTTTCGGGCCGCCCATCATCCGCCGCCGCCGTCCATCAAGCGATTCCACCGGTCAACGGCAAATCGTTGTCTCCGCGGGAAGCCGCCTCCTATACTGGCTTCGGACGTTGGATGCGACGCTTCGCCACATGGATCGCCGTCGTCGGCATGCTGCAATCGCAGTTGGCCGCAGCCGGCGGCAATTCCTGGAACAAGCTGCGATACAGCGGCGGCACCGTCGAAGCCAAGGTAAATCCATTCGACTGGAACACCACCTTGACCGTGGCGCCCGATTCCATCACGCTGGTATTCGGCGGACGCCGCAGCGTCCGCATGAAGCCCGAAAGCGTGACCAGGCTGAGTTACGGACAGGAAGCTCATCGGCGTGTAGCGGACATGGTGGCGCTAAGTATCGTGGCCACGCCGCTGGCGCTTTTCGGGTTGCTGCACCAGAGCAAAGTGCATTTCATCGGAATCGAATATAAGACTGACGACGGGAAGCCCGGCGCCATCCTGCTGGAGGCGGACAAGAACAACTATCAGGCCATCCTCGGCGTGTTGAAGACCGTGACCGGCAAACCCGTGCAGAACGCGCCCTGAGGAGCGTCCGGCTTATGCTCGCCTACCGGCTGCTCTACCTGATCTCGCTCGTCACGTTCACGTTCGGCGCGCTCACCTTTTCTGTCCTCACGCTGTCGTATTGGAGGGAACGGCGGTCGCAGCGCGCGCGCCGCGGCGGCCGCATTTTTCCTACATTCACTTTGTTCTGCGCGGCCGCGTTCATCCTGAATCTGATGCTCTCGGGAGCGAGCGTGCTGGCTCCCGGCGCGATGTGGGTGACGGGTGTCGGAGTGGCTCTCGATTTCGTGACCGGGCTGCTGCCGCCGCTGCTGTTCCACTTCATCTACCGGCAGGAGGAAAGTGGCTTGCGCTTCCGGCGCGCTTGGGGCTGGGTGGCTGCCGCCCTGTACCTGGCCGGCGCCGCGGGAGCGCTGGCGCACAATCTGCCGGCGTGGTCCGACCGATGGGAGAGCGTCCCGGCCCTGATGCTTTCGCTCACCACCGCACTGGCGCTGCTGCTCCTCATCCTGACGCGCCGGCCGGTGGACGGTCCCGGGCGCCGCCAGCGCTGGTGGTATCGCATCTTGTTCGGCCTCACCGTCCTTTGCGCGGCGCTCGACCTGGCGCACCCGGCGGACTACTTGCTGCTGGCCTTCTTCTGCGTGACGCTCTATTACCAGGAGCGCCTGGTCTTCTTCGATCTGTTCATCAAGCGCGGCGCCTTCTTCGCGCTGTCGCTGGCCGGCCTGACGCTGTTCTTTGCCACGGCGCCCGCGGTCTACCAGCGCTTCCCGGCGGATTGGAGCCGGCCGTGGATTACCGCTCTCCTGCTGACACCCTTCTGGCTAATGACGCCGTGGATCTATCGGCGGCTTGCCGATGCTATCGATCGCGTGGGGTTGGGCCGGCCATACCCGGCTCCGGAGGCCGAGCGTCTCTTCATCGCCGCTGTGCAGCTCTCCGCCTCCGAGGAGGAACTGCGTTCCAGCGCCACGGGAAGTCTGAGCCGTATTTTTCAAGCGGCGGCCGAGGTGCGGTTGGCCTCGGCACCCGAGCCGGCCGCGGCAGCCGGGCTGGACTCGGTGCCTGGTGCGGCCGCCGCACTCGAGCCGGCCGCCGCGGATGACGGTCTGCTCGCGCCCATCGAGCAGCGCGGCATCGGCGTGGGATGGTTGACCCTCGCGGCGCGGCCGAATGCCATCCCGTTCCTAAGCGATGACCGGCGCCTGTTGCAGTCGTTGGCGCGCACGCTGGGGGTGGTGCTCGAAAACGTGCGCTTCCGCCAGCAGCAGCGCCGCCAGGAAGAGCGCGCGCAGGAACTGGGGATCGCCTAAAGCCGGGCACGCGGAATAGTCAAGTATATTCTTACCATTATCTTCTGCACGGCGTACGATCGGCACGCGGTGGATGCTTTCGAGCTGCATGCGGTCGACTACCTGTTGAAGCCGATCAGCCGCGCGCGCCTGGCCCAGGCCCTGGATCGGGTGCGGTCTTTTTCCGCGCCGGTGCGGGAGGAGTCGCTCGACCGCGCCGTCCGCAGCCAGCGCTCGGGGCCGGCCCGCTTTCTGGTCCGCAACGCATCGCATTACCTGGTGGTCGGCGAGGCCAAGGCGCTCTACTTCGTCTCCGAGGACGGGCTGACGAAGCTGGTGGCCGAAGCGGCGCAATACTGGATGGACCCGACCTTGAACGAACTGGAAGAGCGCCTCGATCCCGCGCGATTCTTCCGCGTCTCGCCCGCCGCGCTGATCAACCTGAACGCCGTCGCCGAGGTGTTTCCGCTCCCCGGCGGAGCGGGCGAAGTGCTGTTGAAGAACGGCCAGCATCTGGAAGTGAGCCGCCGCCGTTTCCGCGATCTGCTGGAGGCGTTAGGCGGCAGCCGCTAGTGACGTGAGCAGGATCAACCTCCGATGCGCGTCGCGCGATCACTGGAACGGGTTCGTCACTGGGATGCCGAAGTACTCCTGGCCTGGGTTCAAGTCCTCTGACCAGATCCGCCCGTACGCCGCGCGAGCCTCTACAGCGCGCCGGACGATGTCGCCGTCTGGGAAAATCACGTGAATTGGACCGAGCGCATCCAGAACGGCCGTCACGTCCTCGGGGCGCGCAGCAGGCATCTTGTGTAGGAGTGTGACTGCAAACTTCGCCAGCACCTGCGTGGACACCAGGATGTCCTCCGCCATAGCTCTCTTCACGAGGTCTTGCGCGACGCGCTGCTTGTGCAAACTATCCGGGTGAGGAACTCAGGAGCGGGCATAGAGGTCCGCACGCTTCCAGGTTCGGTTACCGACCTTGAATTGGAAACGCGCGAAGCTGCGCTCCAGGGCTACGCGCTCCCGGCGCCTCTGGCCGGATAGAGTGCGCTCCGGCGCGAGCTTCTCCAGGTGGTCGCGGATGATGGCCGTCAGCGTAGTGCCTCGTTCGACGGCCATCTTCCGCACTTTCCTGACGAGTTCGTCATCGAGAGAGAGCCGGATGGTCATTCACCCATGATAAACGTACCCTACTCCTCCGTGACCTGAAATCCGCACTCGGCGATGTTGACGATCAACACGTCCGAGTCATGCCCGCGGAAGCGGAAGATCTGGCGCACGAGGTCGCACACAGCGTCGTAGCCGCGCTCGAAGAAGACCAGGATCGACGGGCCCGCGCCGCTTAGCACGCAGCCGAGCAAACCCGGCGCGCGCAGCTTCAGAATCTCATCCAGGCCGGGCACCAGCGGCGCGCGATACGGCTGGTGGAAGCGGTCTTCGAGCGCCGCCGGAAAGGCCCACGTCGAGCCCGTCGCCAACGCTGCAATCAGCAGCGAGGCGCGCTGCACGTTGAACACGGCGTCCTCGCGGCTGTAGCTGGCGGGAAGCACGGCGCGCGCTTTGACCGTGGGCAGGTCGAAATCCGGGACCACGATTCCGATGCCGAAGCGCTGCGGCAGATCGAGCCGCACGGCGCGCGTGACGCCGCCGGAATCGATCGCGCTCGCCACGATCGACCCCAGCGTGCAAGGCGCCACGTTATCCGGATGGCCTTCGAGGCGCGCGGCTTCGTCCAGAATGCGCAGCGGTTTCCATCGAAGGTCGAGCAGGTGATCGGCAATCACCACGCCGGCGGTGAGCGCCGCGGCGCTCGATCCGAGTCCTTTCCCCACGGGAATCTGGTTGCGGATTTGCAGTTCGATGGGCGGCATCTGCATGCCGTGGCTTTCCGCCACGCTCAGCGCCGTCTGCCAGATGAGGTTCTCGGGCGAACTCGGAATCGAGGCGGCATCGCGCCCCTCGACCTGGATCGCGAGCGAATCGCTGCGGCGGAATCGGCAGGTCAGATAGATGCTGAGCGCAAGGCCGAGGGCGTCGAACCCCGGACCCAGGTTCGCGCTCGAAGCCGGTACTCGGACAGTAAACCACGACATGGTAAGCCGCCATTCTAGCGCATGCCGGCGGACGCACCATCAGCTACCAATAAACTGCCGATAGTAGGATATTCCCCGCAATGCTGTACGATTCGACCCGGGACCAGGAAAATTTAGTATTGAAATGCGCGTCGACTTGATTTAACGTATTTTAAATCCTACTGTACTAGGAATACCGTAACCTGCTGCAGAGACTCGTAACGGGGTAGCTCCCCACAGGCGATTCTTGTCGGAAACAGAAGGCACCTCCCAGTGTGGAGGGACACTTCTGTCCGGGATTTACACCCAGAGCGTAGATTGGCCTGCGCTCCATCAGCCACAGGAGAACCTATGAAAAGCGTAATTTCGCCACATCGGGAGAAGTGTGTTTGGAGAAAGAAAAGTACTCCAGCCGCGTTGCGTGCCTCGGGGTGCGCCGCTCTTCTCGCCGTAATGTTGAGCGCACAGAGTAACCCTACCTTCGGCAATATCGGACCTAAAGATCCAGGAGTCCGTGGAGGCGCCGCCGGCGCCGGCGGAGTGTACCCGGAACTGACCACGCAACAAAACGCCGTGTTCCTCGCCAGCCAAGAGGTTTTCGAGGAAGTGGATTCCGTCAAAGGGACGGTCACCGGCGAGGAGGGTAAGGGGCTGGGACCCAGCTTCAACTTGAACAGTTGCGCCGGGTGCCACGCATTCCCGGCCGTGGGTGGAACCAGTCCGGCGTTGAACCCACAAGTGGCGGTTGCTACGCTGCATGGCGCCCGCAATTCCATCCCACCGTTCGTCGACGTCGACGGTCCGGTGCGGGAAGCACGGTTCAAGAAGAACGCGGACGGCTCGCCCGATGGCGGCGTACACGATCTGTTCACCATCAAGGGACGCTTTGACGCTCCTTTCGGATGCCAGATCACGCAGACCGATTTCGGTCCGCAATTGGCCAGGAACAACGTCATCTTTCGGATTCCGACTCCCACGTTCGGAACCGGGCTGATCGAGGCCATCGAGGACGTCACGATTCTGAACAACAAGAATTCCAACCTGGGACCCAAGGGCTCCTTCGGGATCTCCGGCCGAGAGAACCGCAGCGGGAACGATGGCACCATCACGCGATTCGGCTGGAAGGCGCAGAACAAGTCCCTGCTGATTTTCGCCGGAGAAGCCTACCACGTGGAGCAGGGAGTCACCAACGAAGCCTTTCCTAACCCACGCGAGACCGCTCCCGGCTGCGACGCACTGGGGCACCCGGAAGACGGTACCGGCTTTGCCACGGGCAAGAGCGGCGACGTGGAGCAATTCGCGTTGTTCATGCGAATGCTGGCGCCGCCCACTCCCGTGAGCTCCTACGGCAACGTGAGCCCATCGTCGATTCAGCACGGGCACGATTTCTTCGTGCAGATCGGCTGCGTTTACTGCCATACGGAAACGCTGAGGACCGGTCCTGCGGCGATTGCGGCGCTATCCAATACGGACGCGCGGCTCTTCTCCGACCTGCTGGTTCACAACATGGGATCGGGCCTCTCCGACGGCGTGTCGCAAGGCGCTGCGGGGCCCGACGAATTCCGCACGGCTCCTTTGTGGGGGCTGGGGAAGCGGATCTTCTTCCTGCATGACGGGCGGACGAGCGACCTGCTTAACGCGATTAAGGCACATTCCAGCCAGGGCTCGGAGGCCAATTCATCGGTTGACTTTTACAATCGGCTGAACGATTCGAATACGCAGGACTTGCTGAACTTCCTGCGGTCGCTATAAGGAAATGAAGTTGCGGGAGGCGCTTCGGGTTCGCCCGTGCGCCTTCCGCTTTTGCACTAGCGGATGATCGTACCGATCGGTTCGCCGACCGACATGCGCATGATGTTGCCGGCGACGTTCAGGTTGAACACCAGGATCGGCAGCTTGTTATCGCGGCACATCGCGATAGCCGTTGCGTCCATCACACCCAGGGCCTGCGACAGCACTTCCAGGTAGGTGATCTCGTTGTAGCGCACGGCGTCGGAGAATTTCAGCGGGTCCTTGTCGTACACGCCGTCCACGCGGGTGGCTTTGGCGATGATGTCGGCCTTGATCTCGAGGGCGCGCAGCGTGGCCGCGGTGTCGGTGGAGAAATAGGGGTTCGAAGTTCCGGCGGCGAAAATCACGATGCGGCCCTTTTCCAGATGCCGGATGGCGCGGCGGCGGATGTAGGGCTCGGCCACCTGGTGCATCTCGATGGCGCTCATCACGCGCGTCGGAACGCCGTCCTGTTCGAGGGCGTCGGAAAGCGCCAGGGAGTTGATCACGGTGGCGAGCATGCCCATGTGATCGGCGGTGACGCGATCCATTTTCTGGGCGGCGGCGGCGACACCGCGGAAGATGTTGCCCCCGCCTACCACGACTCCGATTTGAATGCCCTTTTGGGCGACGTCGGCCACTTGACGCGCCAAGTCCCGCACGCGGTCCGCACTGATACCGAAAGCGGCGCCTCCGGCCAGAACCTCCCCACTCAACTTGAGGAGGATGCGCCGGTAGGCCGCCATCTATTGTGCGACCGGTTCGAGGGCCGCGCTCTCGCCGCCGGCTTCGGTCGCCGCCGCATCGCCCACTTTGAAGCGGACGAACCGGGCGATGGAGATGTTCTCCGCCAGTTTGGCGATCTTGTGTTTCACCAACTGGTCGATGGTGAGGGTCGCTTCTTTGACGAACGGCTGGTCGAGCAGGCAGACCTCTTCGTAGAACTTGGCGATGCGCCCCTCCACGATGCGGTCCAGAACTTTGTCGGGCTTGCCTTCGTTGCGCGCCCGGTCGCGCGCGATCTCTTTCTCTTTTTCGATGTCGTCCGCGGGCACGTCCTCCTTGCGGAGGTAGCGCGGGTCGGCCGCCGCGATGTGCATCGCGAGGTCGTGGACCAGATCCTTGAAGTCATCCGTGCGCGCCACGAAATCGGACTCGCAGTTGACTTCGAGCATCACGCCGAGCTGCCCGCCGGCGTGGATATACGTGCCGATGAGCCCTTGGCGCGTGACGCGCCCGGCCTTCTTGCCGGCCGACGCGATTCCGCGCTTGCGCAGAATGACTTCCGCCTCGTTGGGATCGCCCTTAGCCTCTTGCAGGGCCTTCTTGCACTCCATCATCCCCGCGCCAGTGCGCTCGCGAAGGTCTTTCACTTGTTGTGCGGTAATTTCCGCCATGACTGTTTCGTTCTTTCCTAGATGTTTGATACGGGCGGCGGTGTTTAGTGTCCGCCCTCGGTCTTCACCACCGGCTCAGGTTCCGGTTCGGCCGTCTCCGAAGCGGGACCCTTGCGCGGCGAGGCCGAAGCCGGTTCGTCTTCCAGGCTCAGACTCTCCGCCATGATCTTCTCGGCGTACTTGGGATCGACGTACTCGGTGTACGCCATCATGCCTTCCTCGGCGGGCGTTTCGTCGACCACGATCTTGTCGGCGGTGAACTCCTGCTCGGTGGCCAGGGAGCGCCCTTCGATGACGGCGTCGGCGATCTTGCTGGCGAACAGACGAATGGCGCGCAGCGCGTCGTCGTTGCCGGGGATCACCCACTCGACTTCGTCGGGATCGCAGTTGGTGTCGACAATCGCCACCACCGGGATGCCCAGCCGCCGCGCTTCCTTCACCGCAATCGCTTCCTTGTTGGAATCGATCACGAAGAGCACATCCGGCAGTCCCGGCATATCCTTAATACCGGACAGGTTCTGATCCAGATGCTTGCGCTCGCGCTCGAGCCGGATGACTTCCTTCTTGGGGCGTCCGGCGTATCCGCCTTCCACCGAAGCCATGCCTTCCAGTTCCTTCAGGCGCTTGATGGATTTCTGCACGGTCGCCATGTTGGTGAGCAGGCCGCCCAACCAACGCTGGTTGACGAAGTACATGGAGCAGCGCTTGGCCTCTTCGGAGATGGCTTCCTGCGCTTGACGCTTGGTGCCCACGAAAAGCACATTCTTACCCTGCGCGGCCATCTCGCCCACGAACCGGGCGGCGTCCTTGAACATCTTCAAGGTCTTCTGCAGGTCGATTATGTAGATACCGTTGCGTTCGCCAAAGATGTATTCTTTCATCTTTGGATTCCAGCGCTTGGTCTGGTGCCCGAAGTGAACGCCGGCTTCGAGCAATTCCTTCATGGATATTGCGGGCAAACTACCTCCTCAAGGTTTTCTAAGTGATTCCACAGTACGGTCCAAAGCGAGATTTGCACCGTGGAAAAGTTAAAGCCGGACCGGTGCGTCCATCGCTGGCCGCCGCCGGTCCGTCTGGGACCTAACGTTTGGAGAACTGGAACCGCTTGCGAGCGCCCTTCTGACCGTACTTCTTCCGTTCGTGCGCGCGCGGGTCGCGAGTCAGAAAGCCGAGCTTCTTCAGCCGGGACCGCAGTTCCGCGTTGAACTCCACTAATGCCCGGGAAATTCCCAGACGGGCTGCCCCCGCCTGGCCGGCGACCCCGCCGCCGTCGGTGAGGATCAGGATATCGAACTTGTCCGCGGTTTCGGTGGCCGCCAGAGGCTGCCGCACCACGGCGCGCGCGCTTTCCGTCGGGAAGTAATTCTCGAACGCGCGGTTGTTGACTGTGATGTCGCCCTTGCCGGGCCGCAAGAATATGCGAGCCACCGATCTCTTCCGGCGGCCCGTGCCCAAATATTGAATAATCGTCGCTGCCACTAAACTGTACTCCGTGATTTTACGACCAGGGCCGTCGGCTTCTGCGCCTGATGCGGATGCTTGTCGCCCGCATAGACGTTGAGCTTGCGGTACATCTGTTTGCCGAGCTTCGTCTTGGGGAGCATGCCTTGAATCGCCTCTTCGACGATCCGCGTGGGCCGCTCCGCGCGCACTCGCTTGACGGTTTTCTCCACCAGCCCGCCGGGATACCCGGTGAAGTGGCGGTACACTTTATTCTCTTCCTTCTTACCCGAGAGATGGACTTTCTCGGCGTTGATCACGATCACGTGATCGCCCGTATCGATGAACGGCGTATAAGAAGGTTTGGTCTTGCCCATCAGCAGCATAGCCGCCTTGCTGGCGAGCTTGCCCAGCACCAGGCCCTGGGCGTCGATGACATGCCACTGGCGAATGATGCCGTTCTTGGAAGGGAACTCGGTACTCATGACACACGTCTCCAACTAATTCGTTCCGAAAACATTTAGGTTACCGGGGGCAGGGGCTAAATGTCAAATCCGGGTTACACTTCACGGAAGGTGACACGCAGAGAAATTGTTCGATTGGCCGCAGTGGGCTCGGGCTGGGCAGCCCTGGGGAAAAGCCAGTCGGCCGACGACGGGCCAACGCGGCAGGTCGTGGAGTTCATCGTGCGGACGCGCTACGAAGACGTTCCGCGCGAAGCCATCGAGCTGGGAAGAAAATCGATTCTGGATGGGCTGGGGCTGGCGCTTGTGGGTGCGGCGGGGCCCTCGGGTGAAATCGCACGACGCTACCTGGAAACGCTCGGTCTCCAGGCGGGGAGCGCTACCCTGCTGGGGTCGGCGAGCCGGTTGTCCCCGCGGTTTGCGGCGTTCGCCAACGGGACTGCCATCCACGCCGACGATTACGACGACACGCAACTGGCGGTGGCGGAAGATCGCGTTTACGGGCTGCTGATGCATCCCACAGCGCCCAACCTGGCGGCGGCGCTGGCGGTGGCGGAAGCCGGCGGAAGGTCAGGGCGCGAACTGATGCTGGCCTACCACGTGGGCGTCGAGGTGTCGTGCAAAATCGCAGAAGCGATGGCGCCGCGGCATTACCAGGACGGCTTCCACACTACGGGCACGTGCGGCGCGCTGGGGGCCGCGGCCGCGGTCTCGAAACTGGACGGCGCGGACCGGGAGCGCTGCGCGCGCGCCCTGGGAATCGCGGCCAGCGAAGCTGCGGGGCTGCGGCAGAATTTCGGCACCATGACGAAGCCGCTGCACGCCGGGCGCGCGGCTGAATCGGGAGTGGTCGCGGCCGATCTGGCGCGACTCGGCTGGACCGCCAGCGATCGGATTCTCGAAGCCCCTAACGGTTTCTTCCACGCGGCCGGAGGCGGCTTTGATGCGGGCGCGCTGAAACTCGGGCGGCCGTGGACGTTTATGTCGCCGGGCGTTTCGATCAAGCCGTACCCGTCCGGTTCGCTGACGCATCCGGCCATGACGGCGCTGCTCGGCCTGATCCGTGAGCACGCGATTCGCGCCGAAGACGTGGAGCGCGTCGAGGTCGGAACGAATCGGAACATGCCAAGTGCGCTGATCCACCACAAACCGGCGGACGAGCTGCAGGCCAAGTTCAGCATGGAGTTTTGCATGGCTGCGCTGCTGCTCTACGGCAAGGCGGGGCTGCGCGAATTCACCACTGATGTGGTGCGGCGGGCGGAAGTGCAGGCGATGATCGCACGCGTGAAGTTCGGCGTGGATGCGGAAGCGGAGCGCGCCGGCTACAACAAGATGACGAGCATCGTGACGGTGGGGCTGAAGGGCGGCCGTACGGTGACGGGTCGTGCGGATTTCGCCAAGGGGAGTCCGGCGGACCCGATGAGCTACGCGGAAGCGGCGGCGAAGTTTGAGGATTGCGCGGCGTTCGCCTCGTGGCCGAAGGAGAAGGTAAAAGCGATTCGGGAGGCGGTCGGGAAGCTGGAAGAGATGCGGGACGTGCGGGCGCTGGCGGCGATGTGCAGGAAGTGATGGTGGGTCTGAAATGAGCGCCAGACGTTATGCAGTGGTCATCGGACCGACAGGGACGGGCTACTCCGCCTATTCGCCGGATGTTTCCGGATGCGTGGCTGTTGGCGACACGGAGGAAGAGCCGCGCCGGAATTTTCAGGACGCCCTGATTGCACACTTCGAGGCCATGCGTGAGGTCGGCGAGCCAATTCCGGAACCATAAACAACGCGGCCGCACGTTTGCGTTTATCGGCGGCGCGTTCAAGTGGCTGAACGCAGTTGACCGGATATACGGCAACGCCGTATAGTGAAATAACGTGATCGCCGAGATCGTAAGCCTGTCGGGATACGAACCTCAGGTGTCGGTGCTCCTGAGCGAGGATGAACGAATGGCGATGGAGTTCTACATCGCCTGCGCGCCGGAAGACCATCCGGTCATCCCCGGCGCCGGCGGCTTTCGAAAGGCGCGCTGGGCGCGACGAGGCAAGGGGAAGAGCGGCGGTTTTCGTGTAGTTTATTTCTTTCTGGCCGAACCCGGGCGGATTTACATGGCTGCGATTTACGCCAAATCGCGAATGGAGACCCTTTCGGCGGCCGATCGGAACGTGCTCGCAAAGCTCGCGGCACAGATCAAGAAAGCAGCTAAGGGAGGACGATAATCATGGGCGTGCGCAAGTTGAGCGCCGGAACTAAGAGGCGGACCAAATTCGGCGTGGCGCTGGAGCAGAGCGCCAAAGAAATCCTGGCCCACGTGAAAGGTGACGTGGGACTGCCTTCACGGCGTATCGTGCTGCCGGACGAGGTCGATGTGAAGCGCATCCGGACCAAGGCGCGAATGTCGCAAGCGGAGTTTGCACGCGCATTTTGCATTAATCCGAGGACGCTACAGGAATGGGAGCAGGGCCGGAGAAAACCCGACGCTACGACCCGCGCCTACCTAGCGGTTATCGCCAAGAACCGTGAGGCGGTCTTGGACGCATTGACATCTTGAACTCATAGACCGGCTGCGGTGACGCCCCCTGATCGCCCCGGAGCGCTGCGGTATAATTCCGGGCGAGGTCGAAAGGCGGCCTACGGTCCGCGTAAAGGGTCGAACCCGCCTCCGAGATCCCTTCAACAGTCAGAGACCCTGACTTCCAGCCCGAGACACGCGGACGCCGGGCGAAAAATGGAAGGAAGGTGTCTGTGTCGAACGCAAATCTCCCCGAACGCGCTTCGCTCGAATATCTGAAAAAGCTGGCGAAGGATCGATTGCAGAAGCTTCGTCAGGCTGACCCCCACACCAAACTTGCGACGGCTCTGCTGGCCGTAGCGCGAGACCATGGCTTCTCCAGTTGGCGTGCCCTGAAGGCCGAGATCGAGCAGCGGCAAACCAAGAACGCCGCCCTCTTCTTCGATGCCTGTGCCAAGGGCGACGTCGAAGTGTTGCGCGGCTTGCTCGCGAACGACCCGAGCCTGGTTCGCGCAACTCGCCCGAATGCTCGCTACGACGGCTGGACGGGATTGCACCCGGCCGCTCAGGGTGGGCACGTGGACGCTGTACGGTTGCTGCTCGAGCACGGCGCGGACCCGAACGCGCGCGAGGCCGGCGACAACACCTACGCGCTGCACTGGGCTGCCGCCGCGCGGCACATCGAGACCGTGCGCGCGCTGCTTGATGCGGGAGGCGACGTACACGGCATCGGCGACGTGCACGAACTCGACGCGATCGGCTGGGCGACGTTCTTTCATGGGCCTGACCGTGCACCCGGCGACGACCCGGAGGTGGCGTCGTTCCTGATCGAGCGCGGCGCTCGCCACCACATCTTCTCGGCGATTTCCGTCGGAGATCTGGATTTGATTCGAAAACTGGTGGAGGAGAACCCGGAGGCGCTCGATCGCCGCATGTCGCGCTTCGAACAGGGGCAGACGCCGCCGCATTTAGCCATCAGCTTAAAGCGCTATGCCATCCTGGATCTCCTGATCGAACTCGGCGCGGACCTCGAAGCCGGGGACAAGAACGGTCGTACCGCACTCGCGGTCGCGATGCTGGAAGGCGATCGAGAAGCCATGAGCCGCCTGCACGCTGCCGGCGCGAAGCCTCCGCAGCCGATCGACACGTCGAGCTTCACAGCGCGGCTGGCTAGACTGGCTGACTCCACCAGGAAAGGTGTTCCGATGATCACTGTCCCGGACGTCGCCCGTACCCTCGACTGGTACGCGTGGATCGGGTACAAAGAAATGGCGCGATACGAGGACGACGGTCTGGTGAACTTCGGCATGGTGTCGTTCGGGAAAGCCGAACTCATGCTGAACATGAACGGAAAACAGGGCGAGCACGATGTGAGTCTGTGGTTCTATACCGACAAGGTCGATGATCTGTACCAACTTCTGAAGTCGCGGCAAATCGAAGCGGCGCAGGCGGCGCTTGCGGGTCAACCGGGCGATCATGCAGGGATCGAGTTTGTAGAGGACATTCATGACGCTTTCTACGGAGCGCGAGAATTCGGTATTCGCGATCTGAACGGATATACTCTGTATTTCATACAGCCTGTGGAATAATGCGCTCGAAATCGATATTCCTTCTCCTCTTCGCGGTGGTTGCCTTCGGCCAGCCGGCGCGCGACCGGCACGCGATCGTCATCAGCCTCGATGGGTTTCCGAACTATGTCCTCAACGATCCCACCGTGCCGCTGCCCGTGCTGCGCAAGCTCATCCGCGAGGGCGCCACGGCCGACGGGCTCAAATCCGTGAACCCCACCGTCACCTGGCCGAACCACACGGCGATGGTCACCGGCGTCGATGCGGCGCGACATGGCGTCATTTATAACGGGATGCCGATGCGGCCGGGTGAAGGCAAACCGCTGCGCGTCGAGCCGTGGGTGGACAAGAACGAACTAGTGCTGTCGCGGACCGTCTACGACGCGGCGCACGATGCGGGACTCACCACCGCGGAGGTGGACTGGGTGGCGGTCTATCACGCGCGGTCCATCAACTGGTCGTTCGCCGAGCAGCCCGCGCTGGATGGCACGATAGAGCGGGAAATGATCGCGGCCGGCGTCATCACGGAAGAGCAGATCCGCGCCTGGAGCCGGGAGCCGATCACGCTCAAGGACGACATCTGGACGAGCGCCGCGGTCCACCTGATCGAGAAGCACAAGCCGAACCTGCTGCTGATGCACCTGCTCACCACCGACTCGGTGCAGCACCAGTACGGCGCGAAATCGCTGGCGGCTTATACGGGTTTGATTCTGGCGGACCGGCAGGTGCAGAGGATTCTCGATGCGCTCGACCGCGCCGGAATCCGCGACCGCTCGACGGTGATCGTGGTTTCCGATCACGGCTTCAAAGCGTATCAGCACCTGATTCACGCCAACGCGCTGCTGCGGCAGAAGGGACTGCTGCGCGACAAGGACGGCCAGGTGGATTGCGACGCCTGGGTGGTGGCCGAGGGCGGCACGGCCATGGTTTATGTGACGCGCGAGTCCGAGCGTGCGACGGCGCTCAAGGTGGTGGATGAGGCGTTTGCGACGGTGCCGGGAATCGTGAAAGTGATCCGGCCCGAAGAGTATGCGCAGTACGGCTATCCGAAATGGGTGAGCGGCGGCCGCATGGCGGACCGCGTGCTGGTGGCGGCTTCGGGCTACGCGTTCGGTACGGCGAATAAGGGCGACGTGGGCGAGGAACTGCCGGCGGGAGTGGTGCGCGGGAATCACGGGTACGTGAATTCGGACCCGGAGATGACGGCGATTCTGGCGATGTGGGGCGCGGGTGTGAAAGCGGGCGCGCGCACGGGCGAGCAGCCGAACGTGAACGTGGCGGCGACGATCGCGCGGTTGCTGGGGATCGATCTGCCGCAGATTCAGGGCCGCGCCATCGCCGAGTTTTTGAAATAGTTGGGTGAGGGAGGGGACATGCGTTTTCTGTGCTCGACGATTTGCTTGCTGACGCTGTGCGCCGCAGCCGGCCGCGCGCAGAGCAAAGCCGCGCCTGTGGACTTCGAAATGATGACCTGGCCGGAGGTCAAGAAGGCGATTGAGTCCGGCAAGACGACCGCCCTCATCTATAACGGCGGCACCGAACAGCGCGGCCCGCAAAACGTGAACGGCGGACACACGTTGATGGGACACGCCACCGTCCTTGCCATTGCCGAAAAGCTGGGAAACGCGATCGCGGCGCCGGTGATGCCGTTCTCGGTGAATAACGCGAGCGCCGCTCTGCCGGGCACGATCGGGCTAACGGGTCCGCTGTTCGCCGCGCTCAACCAGCAGGTAGCCGAGCAGATGATCAAGAACGGTTTCAAGAGCGTGGTGCTGATGGGCGATCACGGCGGCGGGCAAAAGGAGATGGCCGACGTGGCGAAGAAGCTGGATGAGAAGTACGCGCCCCAGGGCATCCACGTGGTCTTCTGCGGCGAGGTGTATGCGAAGGCGAACGGCGACTTCGACAAGTGGCTGGCAGCCAACGGCTACCCAGTGAGCTCGCACGCGGGCATACCGGACACCTCGGAAATGCTATACCTGGGCAGCGACAAGGGCTGGGTGCGGAAGGATCTGGTGGCGACGGCGCAGGGCGATCCGATGCGGCAAGCGGGCGAGGCGAGGGACCCGAACGCGAAGCGCGTCAACAACGGCATCACCGGCGACGCGCGACGGTCCACGGCCGAACTGGGGAAGCGGATTTTCGACATGAAAGTGGAGTATGCGGTGGCGGAGATACATAGGTTGCTGAAGTAGGAGACTATTCACCGCCGAGACGCCGAGAGCGCTGAGAAGACTAAGAAGGAGAGGCAATGGAACATATCATCGCGAGGTTGCTGGAGGCTTTCGAGAGGGGGAAGATGAGCCGTCGCCAGGAGAGTGCGGGATTCAAGGCGGTCACGATGAACCATATTTCCTACCAAGTGGCCGACTATACGAAGACGCGCGACCTCTATTCGGACTTGTTGGGGATGAAGGTTTCGCAGGACAACGGGCGGCAGTGCTACCTGTCGTTCGGTGACACGTTTCTGCTGCCGCGCAACGTGCGCAACGGCGGGCAGACGCCGCGCGTGGATCACGTCGCGTACACGATCGAAACCTGGGAGAAGAATAAGGCGGAGGCAGAGTTGAAGCGCCGCGGGATGACGCCGCGTCCGGACGCCGAAGACAGCTTCCACGTGAAGGGGCCGCGGCCGGCGGGGGGGTCTGGGGCAGTCTTGGGCTCCGCCTCGCCGCGATGGCAGGTGTGGCACGTGATCCGCAGCTTGCCCTGGATGCGGCAATACACGCACTGCACGCCGAGCGCGGCGGTAAAGGTGCGCATGATCGGGACTTTGAGGTTGGTGGGGTTGGGCATTTCGCGGCCATATCATACATGAGGCGCGCGCGGCTGACGGAACAAATTCCGGAGTCCACGCGTATCCCAGATGTCCATTCGAGGAGGTGCAATATGTTCTGCGACCGTTGCGGCGGGCATCTGCAGGAGAGGCAGCGTTTCTGTCCGGGCTGTGGCAAGCCGGCAGGCGCCGTCCCTCTCATGCCCGTCGAGGGGCGCATCTCGGGCCATGTCCGGCTGTTGGGCATTCTGTGGCTGGCGGCATCCGCCATCCACCTTCTGCCGGGCTTTTTTCTGTCTTCGCTTTTCGGCGGGCATCATCAGTTGTTTGCCCCGGACATGCCGTTCTTCGTGCGCGACATCCTGCGCGCCATGGGCGGTGTGTTTCTGGCCGGCGGCATCCTCGGGCTGATCACCGGCTGGGGTTTGCTCGACCGGCGTCCATGGGCGCGGATGCTGGCGATCGTTCTCGGCTGCTTCCAGTTGGTGAATCTGCCGTTCGGTACGGCGCTCGGTATTTATACGCTGTGGGTGTTGCTGCCGGCGGCCTCCGAGCAGGAGTACCGGCAGATGGCGCGGGCGGCGTAGGGCAGGTACAAAGCCGGTCGGTCCGCGCTTCGCGTCTCGCGGTAATACGATTCAGGTGGGCGCGCGGGTAGTGTCGTATGCGTTGGTCCTCACGGCGGCCTCGAAAGAGCGGGCCGCCAGTGGATTAGCACGTCCCACGTAGAGCGTCAGAACCTCACGATCCGGATGGGCATGCGCTGCCTCACGCGGTTGACGAACGCCTTCAGCAAAAAGCGGAGAATCTCTGGGCTGCGTACTGCTTACACTTCGCCTACAGTTTCTGCCGGATTCACAGAGCGTTGTGCGTTACGCCTGCGATGGAAGCAGGGGATCGTGGATCGCGCGTGTGGAGCCTACCAGAGTCGATTGCCGTTACGAATTTTTTCAGGTTTAGATTGTCTTTTAAATCATAGGCAGCATTCGTCCGGATTTTGGCGCATACTAAAGTTACAGTTGCGGAGAGCCGATCTGTTGGATAGTCTGGAGGACCACGACTATGCCTGAGCCGAAGCAGCCAACCCCGATGTAAAATAAAGTACTAACCGATGCGATTCAGGAAATCTATCTCGTCTATGGACCAAATCTCTCGGCATTTTTCCATGACGTAGAAGATCCAACCAGCCATGCCTCGTGCGGACGCGAACTCCAAGGTCATCTCGCGGAAGTCCATAACCGCAAGCCGAGCCGCATCCACAACCACGCGTTGAGTTTAGACCAAATCCAGCCCATTCCATTTCTGTAAATGGGACGATCAACGAAGATCTCGTTTACAGGTTGACCGCATCCATAATTCGGTTGCAATACGAGAGCCGCGATCCCATCACGGTCTACATCGACAGCCCCGGTGGCAGCATCACAAGTGCGAGTTCTATCCTTCGGCTGCTTCGATCTCCAGGGCTGGATTCTCCGGCACCATGCAATCTAATAACCGTTACAACTTCGCTCGCTGCGAGTGCAGCGGCAATTCTGCTCACTTCTGGCGATTATGCTATCGCATACCCAGGCAGCACTATTCACTTCCATGGAGTGCGGACATTCCGTCAGAATCCGATCACGGTGGAGGAAGCATCAGATGTTGCCAGGGACCTCAAGGCCAGCAATGAAGCTTCTGCGGTATCCTTGGCCAGGACCCGAAGCCGAAACTTTTTCTTTCGCTTCATCACATTGAGGTCTGAGTTCAACCAGTACCGAGCGAAGAATCCTAAGGCGGCTACTGAAAAGGACTGCTTCGTTGGGATGATTTCAGAAAGGCTCTCAACCTGGGGACTCGAAGTCATCCGGAAAGCTGAAGGTCGCAATAAACGATATGACAGCCTTTCCTCCCGTATATTCAAGTCGCCTGGAATACTCAAGCAACTGAAACTGATGCAGGCTGGGCCCAAGCCGGAGCACTTCAGAAAACTCGAAGCGGAAATGCTTAGGGCAATCATCTCCTTCGAAATTGCAAGCAACCAAAAAAACACCAAATGGACGTTTGCCGGAAAGGGAATGGCGCAAGTCAGCGATGATTTTTTTCTCCTGAACGAATACATCGGTCAACATCAAAATGATTGGATCGAAGAGTTCTGCGAGGAATGGAAGAATTTCGTGCTGCAAGAAGGCGACAAAGCTGCTATCGACGGCCTCCCAGAACATCAGAGAAAGAGTGCGCGAGTCGCCAAACTAACTCCAGTGCTCCTGCCACTTTGGTTGTTTTTCGGCGCAATCTGCCATGTTCTTCAGGAGGAGGAGAATCCACTGACGCCCACTGACGCGTTCTGGCTGGGCCTTGTCGACGAAGTCATGGGAGCCAATTTGCCAACACTCCGCAGGATTGCGGAGCGCAAACCGGTATCAACTACAAGATCAACGAGCGAAGCAAAATAGATCAACGCACCTTTAGGACACTACCGGCGCCACTTTTTTCTGCCAACGGGTTCGATTCAGCGGAACACGATTCGAGTGCCAGGCCGACAGGGAGGCTCCGCACCGGGCGTTCCGTGCCGATCGCGCCTGGCGGACACCGTCCCGTTCGTATGGCTGCAAGGGCAGTTCGCGCTACTCCTCGCGCAAGGCTTGCATGGGCTCGAGGCGTGAGGCGCGGCGGGCGGGGCCGTAGCTGGCCATCAACGCGACCGCGGCCAGCAGCACGATGGCTCCAGCGAAGGTCAGCGGATCGTACGGCTTCATCCCGAAGAGCAGAGCAGCGGCGGCACGGCCGGCCCAAAGCGCGAGGCCGGTCCCAATCACCAGGCCGAAGATGAGCATCAGGGCGGCCTCGCGCAGCACCAGGCGGATGACGCTGCCGCGGTCGGCGCCCAGCGCGATGCGCACGCCGATCTCATTGCGGCGCCGCGCCACCATGTACGCGATCACGCCGTAGAGGCCGAGTGTCGCCAGGACGGCGGCCAGGAATCCGAACGAACCGGCCAGCGTCGCCATCAACCGCTCGCGCAGCATCGATTCCTGCAGTTGAGTTGTCAGGACGCGAAACTGGATCACGATCTCCGGGTGCACCGCCGCCATTGCCGCCTTCGAACCGCGGAACACATCTCCCAACGGAGCGGCGGTCCGCAGCACAAATGTGGCGTCGGCGCCCGGATTGTCATCCTGACCGCTGGGCAAGAAACCGATGGGCAGGAAATCCTCGCGCAGCTCGTAATACTTCGTGTTCCGCACCACGCCCACCACTTGATAAATGGGATCGGGTTTCCCGGCCTGGCCTTCCACGCGAAACGTGTGGCCCACCGGGTTCCCGCCGCCAAAGACGGTCTTGGCAAATACCTCGTTGACGATCGCCACTTTGGGGGCGCCTGCGGTGTCGCGGTCGTCGAAATCGCGACCGGCGATGAGCGCCGTGCCCATCGTTCGGAAGTATCCGGGACCGATGCTGTTGAAGTTCGACTCTTTGCGGATTCCGCTGGCGGTATCCGGCCGAACCATATTATTCCAACCGGCGCCGCTAACCGGCGTGAACCCTACCTGGGCCGCGGAGACGACGCCCGGTTGCGCGGCCAGGCGCTCGAGCAGGGTGCGATAGAGGGGCAGGAGCCGCTCCTTCTGATACTGCGGCCGGCGCAAGTCCAGGTTGACTTCGACGATGCCCTCGGCGCGGAAACCGGGGTCTACGGCGAGCAGCTTCTGCAGGCTGCGCACGAACAACAGCGCGCCCACCAGCAGCACCAGCGAGAGCGCCACCTGGGCGGTGACGAGCGCCCGCCGCAGGCTGAACCGCTCGCGTCCCGCGGTGAGGCCGCGTCCGCCGGCGCGCATGACGGAGGCCGGAGAAACACTGGTGCCGCGGACCGCCGGCAGCAGTCCGAACAACAGGCACGTGCCGACGGCGATGGCCGCGGTGAAACCGAGAACGCGGACATCCAAGCCGAGACCGACAAACAGCGGACTGCCGGGCGTGCTGAGGAACGCCACCAGGCCGCGGCTCAGGAATTGGGCCAGCAAAGCGCCGAGCGCCGCGCCGGCGAGAGCGAGCAGCAGGCTCTCCGAGAGCAGTTGCACGATGAGTCTTGCGCGCGACGCGCCAATGGCTTGCCGCAGCGCCATCTCGCGCTCGCGAATGCTGGCACGAGCCAGCAGCAGATTGGCGAGGTTGGCGCATGCGATCAGCAGCACCAACCCCGTGGTGGCCAGCAGTAGCCAGAGCGGCGACTCGTAATCGCGGCGCAATTGGGACACGCCGGTGGCGCCTTCTGTCGCAGCCAGCTTGTTTGCCAGATACCGCTTGGCATCGTCCGGCCGGTAGGTGGGCGGCAGCGACGCCTCCATGATCCCCGGCGAAAGGGCCTGTAGATGGGCAGTGGCGCGCCCCGCTGTCCAACCGGGCTTCAGGCGTCCCATGGCGGACAACCACCACGCAGTCCTGATTTCCGCGCGCGACCGCCCGTCATTTCCGGGAAACATTCGATCCGCGCACATCGGAAGCGCCACGTCGTAGCGATTTCCCACTTCCACGCCAAAAAAACTCATCGGCGTGATTCCTATAATGGGGAACGATTTGCCTTCCAGCCGGACCGTCTGGCCAATCGCACCCGGATCGCCGCCCAGTTCGCGCTGCCAGAACGCATAGCTGACGATGGCGCCGGGAGATCCACACGCGGGTCGATCGTCGTCAGCGGTGAAGCTGCGGCCCAGGATCGGTGGAACGCCCAGCACGCGGAAGAAATCGCCGCTGACATAGAGTCCCTCCGCGTAGCGCGCCTCGCCGCCGGCGGCCAGGTTGAAGCGCGTGGCGCTCCAGGCCAGCGTGCCCGTGAAGGCCTGCTGGCGCGTTCGGATCTCTTCCCACTGGGCATAGGTGAGGCGGGCGCTGCGCGTGGAAAACCAGCCGGAGCGCATGGAGCCTCGGGGGAGATCGATCATCGCCAGTTCCTGCGAATTGGCGACGGGGAGGGTGCGCAATCGCACGGCGTCCACGAGTTGAAAGATGGCGGTGTTGGCTCCGACGCCGAGCGCGAGAGACAGCACGGCAACCGCCGTGAATCCGGGATTCAAGCGAAGCTGCCGGGCGCCGTAGCGGAGGTCCTGGCTGACATTGCCCAGCCACCTGAGTCGATCCATGCGCGAATACTCCTTCCTTCAAGACGCTGAGAAGCTGCCGTGGTTTGCAAGAAAGAGCCGGATTGCGGCAGCCGGGGGTGCCGAGGCCGGAACGGAGCGGGATTTGCGCGGCTGTCCGGCGTCAACAGTCGATGATGGATCCAGTAAGGAGATCCAGTGGATGATCCTCGTCGCTGGTGCAACTGGATTACTGGGCGCCGAAATCAGAAACCGTGTGCGCTAACTGCCACCGCATTGTTTCCTACTTGGTTCGGTTCAAATTACGGCGGGGTTTTTATTTCTTGGCTTGGTCAGCGGTATGATGGAATTCATGGATAACTACGACTACCAAAGCTTTTTCGCTCGTTCGGATTCCGCAGCGCCAAGAACTTCATCGCGGCCATCTATCACTGCTGCGCGCGGCTCCCGCTGCCCGTCGAGCGCTAATCACACTTTTCGGAGAGGAGCCCTTCAACACCTGCGACAAAATGCTGCATACTTTCATTAGGTTGAGTCTCCTGAAGTTGAATTGGTTCTTGCTGGAACCCAATCCAGCGTATCAGGGACTCAGCCTCTTACCAGCCGAAGCTGTCCGCGCTCAAGCTCTCAGTTAGCCCGCTAATTTGGACAGCAGTGATGTCGTACCAAGGAGTGACCGCGACCTCGAGCGCACCGTCATGGTCGAAATCGCCGACGATCGGGTTCGGACCGAACAGATCCGGAATGAGGACGGTCTGCCAATTCTGTATCCAGGAGCCATTGCCTCTGCTGGAGAGGTTCCCACTGGCCCCGCAGGTCCCCGCAATCGTTCCGCAGATATCGAACGTACTGTCGAAATGGACGCGCTGGTAACCCGACGAAAACTGGCCGACCTTATCACCGGTTGAAGGCGGGATCCTACTCAACTGGCCATTGCCGTCCAGGTCATACAGCGGACCGCGTCCGCCCCACTCCTGCAGCAGAGAGTTGTAGGAGACGCCGGAAGGCACATTAGTGACCGGCAGACTCGCGGAAGCGGCGGAACTGGAGTTTGGAGTCAGGGCGATCCATGTGTTGCGGATGCCGATGAACTGTGACCAGAGCACTGTGGGTGTGGTCTGGATGGTTCCTCTCATCCGCGCGCGTCCAGTGAGGCGACGATCTCCTCGAAATTGCCACCACTGGCCCCAGTCGGTCGGCTTCGGGGATTGAGCCGATAAGCAACCGGCGATCACGATGTAAAGCAGAAGTCGAAATCGGCGCATCAGATTGTCCGCATTGTCCCATACGCTTCGCCGATTCGATTCCATCGCGCTTCTTCGGCGTCGTAGTCCCCAGCTTTGCGGCGCAAGGAGACCCTGTCTACATCATCCGCAACGATTTCGCAGTGCCCATCGGAATCCACAATCTGCAATTTCTAGTTGACGTACCCGAAATCCCGCTCGCGAGCCCTGATCCAGGCGCAATGCCTGGCTTTGGACCGTCGTTGCCGGACTTTACCTTAGGCTCTGTCTAGAAATAACCTAGTCAGGACAAGGTATGTCGGGGCTGGATCTCGTAGTTCCAGTCGCCGTGGAATTTGTCGCGACGGATCTTGACCAGCGCAAGCTCGTCGTCAGAGACCTTTATGCCGGATTGATA
>JBGPHT010000120.1:0-22982 GCA_041484525.1 Bryobacteraceae bacterium
CCACATCCGCGGCGGACGCCCGCCACGCCGCTGGAATCGGCAAGCGGCCTTGGTGCGAACTCCTCCAGCGTTCGAAGCGCCGGTAAATTCTCTGCATGCCGGTTGGAATTTCGGGCTGTGTCTTGGTGGTCATCGTCGATCCTCCCCGTCCCCTGCCGGGACTGGACCGACGTTACCAACTAAGGCCCGGCAACGTCATGCAGGCTTACCGAAAGCTCACGCTCTACCGGTCGCCGCGCGATTACGGTTTCCGGCGGTTCGCACGTTGGGGAACCGATTCGAATAAGTCCGAGCGCCTGTTCATGCTGGCGTTGCGGCGCCTGACCCGTCTCCACACCCGGTCGGTGGAGGAGATCGTCGATATCGATAGCGACGAGATCTTCAACTGGCCGTTCCTGTACGCCGTGGGCGTCGGCGACTGGGTTCTTAGCGATTCCCAAGCGGCGCGCCTGCGCCAGTATTTCGAACGCGGCGGCTTCCTGATGGTGGACGATTTTCACAACGAGCGGGAATGGGCCGCCTTCATGGCCGGCATCCACAAGACTTTTCCAAATCGGCAGGCGATCGAGATTCCAGACGATGATCCGATCTTCCAGGTTGCCTATGATCTCAGGCAGCGCTGTCACATTCCGGGATATCAGATTGTATGGGGCCACGAGTGGGAGCGCGGCGGCATCGGGGGGCATTACCGCGGCATCGTGGACGACGACGGCCGCGTGCAGGTGGCCATCTGTTTCAACATGGATATCGGGGATGCGTGGGAGTGGGCGGACGCGCCCGAGTATCCCGAGAAGTACTCAGCGCTGGCTCTGCGGCTGGGCGTGAATTACGTGCTCTACTCGATGACTCACTGAGCGGTTGCGCCGTTCGGATATAATGCCGTGACATGCATGCCCGTCTGCCCGTCGTGATCTTTGCCGTCGCGGTTTTCAGTGCCCTTGTGCACGCCCAGCCGGCGCGCCGCGTCACCACGCCCAAGGAAGCTTTCGGCTTTAACATCGGCGACGACTACCGTATCGCCAACTACACCCAGCTCGAAACGTATTGGAAGAAGCTGGCGGCGGCATCCGACCGCATGAAGCTCGCCGACATCGGGCTCACTGCCGAAGGGCGGCACCAATGGATGGCCATCATCACATCGCCCGATAATCATAAGCGCCTCGCCCGCTACAAAGAGATCGCGCAGAGGCTCGCCCACGCCGAAGGTCTCGCGGAAGAACAGGCGCGCGCGTTGACCGCGGAGGGCAAGGCGGTGGTGTGGATCGATGGCGGCCTGCACGCTACCGAGACGGTCGGCTCGCAGCAGGTCATCGAAATGGTCTACCAGATGCTGCGCCGCAGCGATGCGGAGACCATGCGGCTGTTGAATGACACCATTCTGTTATGCGTCCCCGCCAATCCGGACGGGCTCGAGCTGGTGGCCAACTGGTACATGCGTGAAAAAGACGAGACGCGGCGCACCCTCAACGGGCTGCCGAGGCTTTATCAGAAATACATCGGCCACGATAACAATCGCGACTCGCTGACCTCCAACATGCCGGAGACCACCAATATGAACCGGCAGCTCTTCATCGAGTGGAATCCGCAGATCATGTACAACCATCACCAGTCGGGACCGGCCGGTGAGGTGATCTTCATTCCTCCTTTCCGCGATCCGGTGAATCACAATCTCGATCCGCTGGTGACGCTCGGCATTCAGGCGGTGGGAACGGCGATGCACCAGCGCCTGGTGTCGCAGGGCAAGGGCGGTTCCGGCATGCGCACGCAAGCCAACTACGACGGCTGGTGGAACGGCGGCATGCGCAACACCACTACTTACCACAACACCATCGCGATCCTGACGGAGATCATCGGCAGTCCGACTCCGATGGAGATCCCACTGGTGCCGGAAAAGCAGCTCTACATCAGCGACCTGCCGCTTCCGGTGGCGCCGCAGGTGTGGCACTACCGGCAGTCGATCGATTACGAAATGGAGAACAACCGGGCGATCCTCGACTACGCCTCGCGCAATCGCGAGAGCCTGCTCTCGAACATCTACCGCATGGGGACGAATTCGATCGAGAGGGGCAGCCGGGATAACTGGACCATCACGCCGAAGCGCATCGAGGCGCTGCGTGAAGCCGCGGCGAAGCTGCCGAATGGAGGACGAAGAGGAGGTCCCGCGGGCGGCGGCGGAGATGCGCCGGGAGGAGGCGCGGGAGCGGCGGCGGTGCCCTCCGAGCTTTACGCAAAGGTCCTCCATGACCCGACGATGCGCGATCCTCGCGCCTACATCATGCCGTCCGACCAGGCGGACTTTCCTACCACAACGAGATTCATCAACTGCCTGCTGAAGAGCGGCATCACCGTGATGAAGGCCACCGCCGAATTTCAAGCCGGCGGCAAGCGATACGCGGCGGGCTCTTACGTCGTAAAGGCGGCGCAAGCCTTTCGTCCATTTGTGCGCGACATGTTCGAGCCGCAGGACCATCCGCGCGACGACCTGTATCCGGGTGGGCCTCCGGTTCAGCCCTACGACATCGCGGGCTGGACGCTGGCGATGCAGATGGGCGTGCAATATGATCGCGTTTTCGACAGCCTCGACGGCCCCTTCGTCAAGCTGAGCGGATTGCAGGAGCCGGCGCCGCGCACGGTGGTTGGGCCCGCTAGTCCGGCGGGCTACCTGATCAGTCACCGCATCAATAATTCGTTCACGCTGGTGAACCGGCTGCTCAAGAACAACGTTGACGTCTACTGGAGCAAGGCCGCGCTCAAGGCCGATGGCGAGGACCTTGGCACGGGCGCGATCTGGGTTCCCTTCTCCGCCGCCGCCGCGCCGGTGTTGCAGAAGGGCGCGCGCGAACTCGGCATCACGGTACACGCAGTGGGCAGCGCGCCCGCCGGAGATACCTTCAAGATCCGACCCGTGCGCATCGGCCTCTACGACCAATATGGCGGCTTGATGCCCTCCGGCTGGACGCGCTGGCTTTTCGAACAGTTCGAGTTTCCCTTCGAGGTGGTGTATCCGCAGACGCTCGACGCGGGAAATCTCAAGAGCAAGTTCGACGTCCTGGTATTCACCGATGGAGCTCTGCGGCGCGGAAACACGGGGCGTGGAGGCGGCCGCGGCGCACCGCAGACCGATCCGCAGACTGTGCCCGAGGAATACCGCGGCTGGCTCGGCAGGATCACGGAGGAAAAGAGCATCCCGCAGATCAAGCAGTTTGTGGAATCGGGCGGATCCATCGTTACCGTCGGAAGCTCCACCAGCATCGCCGAACTGCTGGGTGTGCCGGTCGGGAGTTACTTCAATCTGCCGCGCGACAAGTTCTATATTCCCGGATCTCTCATACGGACGCAGATCGACAACACGAATCCGCTGGCCTACGGGATGCCGGAGCAGGTCGACGTGTTCTTCGATAGCAGCCCCGTCCTGAAGTTGGGACCCGCCATGAAACGGGTCGCGTGGTATTCCGGCAAGGAGACGTTGACCAGCGGCTGGGCCCTGGGCCAGGAGCATCTGGACGGCGGCGCTGCTGTCGCAGAAGCGAGGCTCGGTGAAGGCAAGGTGTTTGTGATGGGGCCGGAGGTAACCTTTCGCGGCGAGCCCGACGCCACCTTTAAGCTACTGTTCAACTCGCTGTATTACGGAAACGTCCGCTGAGGAACCCGCAGCGGTTGCACTCCGCGCGGCAATCGAGTAGAAGTGAGATTCACAGGAGGAGTCTTGATCTTCAGGACAACCGTTCTTTTTTCGGCGCTGGCCGGCCTCAGTCTCTGGGCACAACCCGGCGGGGGTCGCGGAACGCCGGCGCCCAAATCACCGGAAGTGTCGGCAGAAGGGACGGTCACTTTCCGGCTGCGCGCGCCCAATGCCAAGGAGGTGGCCGTCACGGGTATCGGGCAGCGCCTCGCGATGCAGAAGGACGACCAGGGCATCTGGAGCGCCACCACAGAATCGCTGAAGCCCGATATCTACACGTATTCCTTCTCCGTCGATGGCGCCTCATTTGTCGACCCCGGCAATCCGCTGCTCAAGACGGCGTACGCCGGCGCGGGGCAGAGTATGGTCCACGTGCCGGGGCCGGAAGTTTGGGAGCCGGGTGACGGACCGCGCGGCGCGGTGACGCATCACTTCTACAAGTCCGCCATCATCGGCGACAACCGCGATTTCTATGTCTACACTCCGCCCAACTACGACGCCGCCCGCAAGGAAGCTTACCCGGTGCTGTTTTTGCTGCACGGGCTGGGCGATGAAGCTGCGGGATGGCTGAACGTCGGGGCCGCGAATGTGATTCTGGACAACCTCATCAATCAGGGCAAGGCGAAGCCGATGGTCATGGTCAACACGCTCGGCTACGGCACTCCGGACGGGCCGCGCGGCGCGATG
Organism: Bryobacteraceae bacterium; assembly: GCA_041484525.1. Classification (GTDB taxonomy): domain Bacteria; phylum Acidobacteriota; class Terriglobia; order Bryobacterales; family Bryobacteraceae; genus JBGPHT01. The sequence goes on from JBGPHT010000120.1 coordinate 4,370, forward strand.
GGCGCGGGCATGATCCCGGCGTTCGCCAAGGCGCTGGTGGAAGAGGTGCTGCCGCAGGTGGAAAAGGGCTATCACGTTTCGAAGGATCGCAACCAACGGGCCATCGCGGGACTCTCGATGGGTGGCGCCGAGGCGCTCTACACGGGCTTGAATTACATGGACCGCTTCGCTTATGTCGGGTCATTCAGCGGCGCATTCGTGATGTGGTCGCGTGCGGCTTCATCCGCGCCGGCGCCGGCGGGCGGGGGCGCTGCGGCACCTCCGGGCGCTAGCGCTGCGGCCGGTGCGGGTGGTCGAGGCGCGGGCCGGGGACCGCAACCGATGGAGCCCGCCGATTTCGAAAAGAGCTTTCCCAATCTGACTGCGAAGGCCAATTCGCAACTCAAGCTCGTGTGGATTGCGTGCGGCGTCGATGATGGGCTGAACGGTGTCAATCGCCAGTTCAAGGCGTGGCTGAAATCGAAGGACATTCAGTTCACGGATCTGGAGATTCCGGGGTACGCGCACGTGTGGCCGCTGTGGCGCCGGAATGTGGCTGAACTCGCGCCGCTACTGTTTCAGGCGAAGAGCAAATAGGCGTCCAAAAGGAGATTCCGATGATTCTCGCAACCGTTCGAACTGCTGCGGTCTTAGCCGCGTTGACGTGGTCGCCGCTGGTTTTGGCGCAGCTAGGGGGGACGCCGCCGGCTCAGGCCGGCCGAGGTGGACGCGGTCCCCAGGCGCCTGCCGTGGTGTCGCCGGAGGTGAGCGCGGATCGGCACGTCACATTCCGCATCTATGCACCGCAGTCGCAAGCCGTCAGGCTGACCGGCAGCGACATCCCCGGGAATGGACCGGGCGCCGCCATGACCAAGGGAGAGAACGGCGTTTGGGAAGTCGCGCTCGGTCCGATCGAATCCGGCGCCTACCGGTACAACTTCAACGTGGACGGAGTGACGACGATCGATCCCAGGAACCCGTCGGTGAGCGAGTCCAACAACAACGTCTGGAGCATGGTCAATATTCCGGGCGCGGATTTTATGGACACCAGGGACGTGCCGCATGGCGCTGTGGCGGCGGTGACTTATTACTCGAGCTCTCTCAAGAAATACCGCCGCATGCATGTATACACGCCGCCGGGGTACGAACTCGGCCAGGGCAAGTTTCCCATCTTCTATCTGCTGCACGGCGCCGGCGACTGCGACGACTCCTGGACATCCGTGGGCCGCGCCGGATTCATTCTGGACAACCTGATTGCGGCCAAGAAGGCGAAGCCGATGGTGGTCGTCATGCCCGCGGGGCACACCAGCCAGACATTTGCCGGCAGAGGAGGAGGCGCCGGCCGCGCACCGGGCGCGCCCGATGAGTTCGTCCAGGATTTCGTGACCGACATCATGCCGTACGCCGAGACGCACTATCGCGTCTACACCGATCGGCCGCATCGAGCCATCGCCGGTCTCTCGATGGGCGGCAGCCAGACGCTCAACATTTCTATTCCGCACCTGGACAAGTTTGCGTACATCGGCGTCTACAGCTCCGGACTGATCGGGTCTTTCGGCGGCGGTCGAGGCCGTGGACCGGCGGCGGAACCAGCCGGTGCGGCGCCCGCTGCGGCAACGCCTCCGCCTCCCAGTTGGGAACAACAGCATCTGGCGGAGCTCGACAACACGGCCGCGAAAAAGGGCGTGAAGCTGCTGTGGTTCAGCACGGGAAAGGACGACGGCCTGATCACTACCACCAAGTCCACGGTCGACTTACTCAAGACGCACGGTTTCAATCCCGTGTTCCAGGAGAGTCCCGGCGCGCATACGTGGATTAACTGGCGCAACTACCTCAACGAATTTGCGCCGCAGCTATTCCAGTAAGTCGGCGGCCGGCACATGGATGACCTGAACGGAAGAGTTGCGCTGGTCACCGGATCCAGCCGCGGGATCGGACGCGGCATCGCGTTGGCGTTGGCTGCGGCGGGCGCCGACGTCGCCATCAACTACCGCTCCCGATCGCACGAGGCCGATGATGTGGAGCGGGAGATCGCGCAGTTGGGGCGGCGATGTGCCAGCATCCAGGCCGACGTCTCCCTCCCCAGCGACGTGGATCGCCTGGTCAAGACCGCGGAAGAGCGCCTCGGGCCGATCGGCATTCTGGTCAACAACGCTGGCATCGCTCGGCCGCAGGCCATCGAGGCCATCACGGAGCGCGATTGGGACGAACTGCTGGCGGTGAATCTGAAGTCCTGCTTTCTCGTGACCCAGGCTGTGCTCCCCGGTATGCGGGCGCGCCGATGGGGCCGGATTGTGAATCTCTCTTCGGTAGCGGCGCAGGTTGGCGGAGTCGTCGGCCCGCACTACGCCGCATCCAAGGCCGGCATGCTGGGCCTGACGCATTACTATGCCAGCCACCTGGCCGGCGAAGGCATCACGACCAACGCCATCGCTCCGGCGCTGATCGAGACGGAGATGGTAACGTCCAATCCCAACGCTCAACCAACCCGCATTCCGGCCGGCCGATTCGGCGCCGTGGAAGAAGTTGCCGAAGTGGCTGTCCTGCTGGCGCGGAACGGCTACATCAACGGACAGACCATCAATGTCAATGGTGGCTGGTTCATGAACTGAGCTGATACAATCGCCGTTACCATGCGGCTGGCTGCCTGTCTCTTTCTGCTGACCTCGGTTTGCGCGGCGCAAAACAAGCTCTCGATTTTGATCGTGGATGGCGTCAACAACCACGACTGGCAAACCGGGACGCGTGAGCTCAAATCCATTTTGGCGGCCACGGGTCGCTTCAACGTTGACGTATCGACGAGTCCGCCGCGCGACGCTCCTCCGGAAGCCTGGTCGCAATGGCGGCCGCGATTCGACGGGCATGACGCGGTGCTCCTCAACTGGAACGGCGGCCACCTGGAGAATGGTCTCCGCTGGCCCTCGGAGTTGGAAGCGGCGCTCGTCAGCTATGTCCGGTCGGGCGGCGGCCTCATTGTTTTTCATGCCGCCAACAATGCGTTTCTGAAATGGCCGGAGTACAACGAGATGATCGGGTTGGGCTGGCGTACCAAAGACTTTGGCCCCACCCTGATCGTCGGTCCGGGCGAGAAGATCGTGACCGTCCCTACCGGCCACGGCCGCAACGCCGGTCACGGCCCGCGCCACGATTTCCAGTTGACGATTCTCGACCCGACTCATCCAATCACTCGCGGCATGCCCAAACACTGGTTGCAGCCATCCGAGCAATTGACCCACGGACAGCATGGGCCCGCCGCCGGGCTCACCATCCTCACCTATGCGTGGTCGAAGGACGTGGACGAGAGCGAGCCGTTGGACTGGGTCCGCGACTACGGCCGCGGCCGCGTCTACACCACCATGCTCGGCCACACTTGGGCCAACGAAGATAACCCCAACTATCGATGCCAGGAGTTTCAGGCCTTGATCGCTCGCGGCGTCGAATGGGCCGCATCTGGCAAGGTGACGATTCCTCCGCCGGGCACACAATCTCTACGTTAACGGCAACGTTTGGCGCTTGCGATGTTCCGGCACGCGCGCGGCTGCCGAGGCCAATACTGGCGCTTGACATATCAGATTCCGATCCACGATTCTGAAAAGACCGTGGCACAATCCAACCGCCCCCCGCGACAGCTCGGCGAGCATGTCAGCCTTTCGGAACATGCATACTACGTGATCCGGGAGCGCGTTCTGAAAGGTGAGATCGCACTCGGCGCACCGCTGTCGAGGCGCAAGCTCGCGGCAGAACTCGGCATGAGTTTGCTACCCGTGGCAGAGGCTCTTCAGTCGCTCGAGAGGGACGGCCTGGTGGAGAGCCGCGCCCGCGTGGGGACGCGAGTCTGCCTTCCGACCTCCGAACAGATCCGCGAGCGTTACGAAGTTCGTGAGGCGCTGGAAGCACAAGCCGCGCGCCTCTACGCCGAGAAGGCCAACGCGCGGGACAAGCGCGAGATGGAGAGAATGGCGGAGCATATGGACGCCATGTTCAACCGCTGTGGTGATGGCTCCGGCCACGATCGCGAGTTCCTGTACGCCGTCCACAGCTACCATTTGGAGTTCCATCTGCGGATTGCCGAGGCGACGGGATGCCACGCGCTGCGCGAGACGATCGAACGGAACCACGTGCTCATCTTCAACTGGCTGTTCGATGTCGCCGCCAGCCGGCCGGCCCTGCCGCTGCGCTTTCATCGCGAGCTGATCGAAGTCCTGAACCGCGGCAAGGTGGAGCCCGCCGACCGCGCCATGCGCGCCCACGTGCGTTACGGCCGCGAAACCATCGTCGACATCATCGGCCCGCGGACCGCCAACGTGAAGTTCGAGCGCGTCAAGTGATCCGCCGGAAGCGGTTTGCAACAGGAGCTTGCCAGACTAACCGGGGAGCTAACTGAATCGCCCTGGGCGAATTTGCCTGCCCGGTAATCAGGCCGAAGTTACTCGATGCCGGCGTCAGCGGAGATTGGCGAAGGCGCGGTCGACGTTGTGTCCGTCCATTTGAAGGCCGCCGCCAGAGTAGATCGGGTCCACGCCGGTCCAGCTTAGAGGCGCGCCGCTTGGCGTGATGAAGATCAAGTTTAAACGCCACCCGCCGGCGATATGGTTCAACACCGGGTTCATGTGTGCGCCGAACTGGCGGCGGCGCCTCCCCGATCGCCCTCGACATCTCCGGCGTCCCGAATGCAAAAATGGAAGTCCGCCGCTTCGACCTGCTGTCGAACGGACAATGATTGGGAGCGTTTGCCCGATGACTGCTGCTGTGCCCTTCAACGATTTGCGGCGACAGACCGCTTCGCTCGAAAACGAATTGGCGGCTGCCGTCAATCGGGTGCTGCTGAGCGGGTGGTACATTCTGGGACCTGAGTGTACGGCGTTTGACGAGGAGTTTGCCGCGTACTGCGGAGCGGCACACTGCGTTTCGGTCGCCAACGGCACGGATGCTTTGGAACTGGCGCTGCGCAGTCTTGGCGTTGGACCCGGGGACCAGGTGGCGACGGTTGCCAACGCCGGGGGATACAGCACGGCGGCGATTCGCCAGGCGGGCGCCGAGCCGGTCTACGTCGATATCGATCCGTCGACGATGAACATGTCCGCGGTGGACCTCGCGCCTAGATTGACACCGCGCGTGCGTGCGGTCATTGCGACGCATCTCTACGGACGGATGGCGGACGTGCGGGTGCTGCTCAAAGTGACCGGTGGGATTCCGCTGATCGAGGATTGCGCGCAGTCGCACGGCGCCAGTATCGGCGGAAAAAAGGCCGGCAGTTGGGGCGCCCTCGCGTGTTTCAGTTTCTACCCCACCAAGAACCTGGGCGCGCTGGGGGACGGCGGAGCCATCACGACGAACGATCCGCACCTGGCGCGGAAGGTGAAGTCGCTCCGGCAATACGGGTGGAGCGGCAAATATCATTCCGCGGAATATGGGCGGAACAGCCGCCTGGACGAGATGCAGGCGGCGGTGCTGCGGACCAAGTTGCCGCATCTGGACCGGTGGAACGTGCGCCGGCGCGAGATCGCATCCTTATATACAGAGGCGCTGGCCGGACGGCCGGTGATTTGTCCGCGGGATTTCGGGGAGGAGAATGTCGCGCACCTTTACGTAATTCGCACAACGGCGCGCGATGCGGTTCGGGCGGCGCTCCTGGCCCGCGGCATCTCGACCGATATTCACTACCCGGTCCCGGACCATCGCCAGGAGGCGGCGCGCGGTACCGAAGCGGGCGCGGCCGAACTGCCGGTGACGGAGCAGTGCGCCGGGGAGATTCTTACACTGCCGTGTTTTCCCGAACTGGAGGACGATGAGATTGCCGCGGTGGCCGAGGCGCTGCGGGAGATTAAGTAGGAGGATTACGCCATGAATCGCAGGGGATTTATGCAAGCCGCGCTGGGAGCGGCAGCGAGTTCGATTTTTGCGCCAGTGCGTGCGCTGGCGCAGGCCAAGGCTCTCAACCTGAAAATCACCGGGCTGAAAACCTTCGTGGTGAACGCGGGCAGCCTGAACTGGGTGTTCTGCAAGGTCTACACCAATGGCGGCCTGGTGGGGCTCGGGGAAGGTTCGGTCACCAGCAAGGAAGCGACCATCGCGCAGGCCATCATGGAACACGAGCGGTTCCTGCTGGGCAAGGACCCGACGGATATCGAGTTCCTCTGGCAGTCCATGTTTCGCGTTCCGCGATGGCGCGGCGGCCCGATTCTCAATTCCGCCATCAGCGCCGTCGAGATCGCGCTGTGGGACATTCTCGGACAGGCGCTCGGAGTCCCGATCTACAAGCTGTTGGGCGGCGCGGCGCGCAACCGCGTTCGCATGTACCTCGACGTGGGATCGACTCCCGAGGACTTTCTGCACGCCAAAGAGCTCGGCTACACGGCCGGGAAAACGACGCCGCTCTCGCCCAAGGGCAACCTGGTTCAGCCCACCGTGATGATCCGCGATGCGGTCCACAAGCTGGAATCTATCCGCAAAGCCGTGGGGGACGATTTCGACATTTGCGTCGACGCGCACGGCCGCTGCACCACTGCCATGGCGATCGATTTCTGCACGCGCGTCGAGCCATTGGATCTGATGTTCGTGGAGGAGCCGACGCAGCTTGAAGACCTGGGCGAGTTGGCGCTGCTCCGCGAGAAAACCAAGACCCACCTGGCGACCGGCGAGCGATCGTTCACCAAGTACGGTTTCGCTGACTTCTGCTCGCGTCACCTGGTGGACTACATCCAGCCCGACGTGTGCCACGCCGGCGGCATCCTCGAGCTGAAGAAAGTCGGCGTGCTCGCGGAAACCTATCGCGTGAACCTGGCGCCGCACAATCCGCAGAGCTACGTCAGCACCATGGCGTCGCTGCACGTGGATGCGACCACGCCGAGCGCCGCTATTCAGGAGTACACGCTGAACCGGACGGAGTGGGCTCAGGAACTCTTCGGCGGCACGGGGCCGGACATCAGGAACGGCTACGCGGAACTGCCGAATCGTCCGGGCCTGGGCGTCACACTGGATGAGAAGGTGGCCGCGGCGCATCCGTACAAGCCCAGCAACCGTCCGGAATACCAGTTCGCCGACGGCTCGGTCACAGACCAGTAGTAAGGAGAGTAATCGATGAAGCGATGGATGACCCTGCTGGCGCTACTGGCGGGCGCGCACCGACAACCTGACGATGAGCATCGAGCAATGGAACAAGCTGGCGGACAATTTCGACGTGGAGGGCCTGGCGGACCAACTGAAGTCCGTGGGCGCGGGGTACCACATCCTGACGATCGGCCAGAACTCCGGCTACTACGCGGCACGTAACGCGATCTACGACAAAGTCACGGGAATCCAGCGGAGCAAGCGATCGAGGCGCGACCTGATCTCGGATATGGCGGCGGCGCGGGCTGGGAATCCGGGCAGTGTAGTGGCGTTCGATCCGGGCGTGGTGCCGCGCGCGATCCCGGTGACCCCGCACGAAGACTACATCGCGGGTGAGCAGAGCGATCCCTCCAAGGTGCAGATGCTGCGGTCGACAGACGGAATCCTGGAGGGCGTCCAGTTGCAGGTTCTCAGCTATCTGGGCCGGACGTGGGGGATGGGGGAGCCGCGTTTCAAGGTCGAGGACGCGGTTCAATTCAGCCAGACGTTCCGGAAGTCGGGCGCCGCGGTCACGTGGGATGTGCCGGTCCAGAAAAACGGGCTGATCCTGGAGTCCTTTGTGGAGCAACTCGCGGCCATCGGCGCGGCGCAAATGAGCTGTTTCAAACGGTATTTGCGCGTTTCCTGTCGAGAGGGCTCTATGTGGATCGTAAACGGACTGGCAATCGGGGTAGTATTGGCTTTGTTCTTTTCGATGATCTCCCAACCGCCGCCGACGACCTCGGAGACGGGGCGGCGCGGCCGCTTATCGCTGCTTCTTGCGTTGCTGGCCTTCGGCATTCCGCTGCATGCGCAGTCCTGGGATGAGTTGCGCGGCCTGAAAGCGGGAGATCGCACGATCGTCCAGGACACCGCGGGCCAGGATCATAAGGGCGCGTTCCGGGCGGTTTCGGCGGAGGCGATCGCCATCGAAACGGACAAGGGCGAAGCAGCGATCGAGCGCTCGAAGATACGGCGGGTCCAGGTTCGGAGCAACCAGCGGCGCGTGCGCAACGCGGTGATTGGGGCGGCCATCGGCGTGGCCATCGGAGTAACTGTGGATCAGACGCTGGGCGCGTATCTCCGGAACGAATCGAATGGGAGCGGACGCGCGGTCACATACGCCGCACCCATCGGTCTGTTCGGCGGCCTCGGCGCGGCACTGCCCGCATACCGGACGGTCTACCGCCTGCGCTGATCCGCCCGGCGGTTGTAACATTTCTCGCTGTGGTCTTCGGTACAATGGGCGCTGGTATCGCCCCCTTATGCAACTTTTCGTGCCGAACCGATGCCCCGGCAAGCTGATCGTAGTCGAGGGCATTGACGGTTCCGGGAAATCCACCCAGATCTCTCTTCTCAGCCATTGGCTGCGGTCGCAAGGCTACGCGGTGGCATTCAGCGAGTGGAATTCTTCTCCCCTGGTGCGGCAGACGACGCGCCGCGGCAAGAGGAAGGAGATGTTCACACCGACCACGTTCAGCCTGATTCATGCCACCGATTTCGCCGACCGGATGGAGAGCTACATTCTGCCGCTGGTGAAGTCGGGCGCTATCGTCTGCGCCGACCGCTACGCCTACACGGCGTTCGCGCGCGATGTGGCGCGCGGCGTCAGCCGGCGCTGGGTGCGCAATCTCTACCGCTTTGCCATTCATCCGAACCTGAGCTTCTATTTTCGCGTGCCGCTGGACGTGGCACTGGGCCGCATTCTGGGCGGCCGCGATGCCCTTAAGTATTACGAAGCCGGCATGGACCTGGGACTGGCGCGCGACGTGGAGGAAAGCTTCCGCATCTTCCAAGGCCGGATCCTCGACGAGTACGAGGCGATGTCGCAAGAGGTGGGGTTCCACATTATCGACGCCACTCTTTCGATCGAAGAGCAGCAGCGCAGGATGCGCGAAATCGTCATGAATGTGCTGGGCGACAGCCTCAAGAGTAGTGTGCTGCACGCGCCCGCAGGAGGAGAGTTCAATGGCCATCCGTCAGCCGCTGCAATTCTATAGCGAACCGCTGCCCGGCGTGGATACCTCCGAACTGCAGGGCAAGCTGATCGTGATCGAAGGTCCCGACGCGGTGGGAAGAAGCACGCAGATCATGCTGCTGCGCCATTGGCTGGAGCAGGAGGGCCACGCCGTGCTCGATACCGGCATGGCGCGTTCGGCGCTGGCGGGCAAAGGCATCAAGATGGCCAAGGAAGGCAACACTCTCGGCCCCATCACGATGACCCTGTTCTACACCACGGACTTTGCCGACCGGCTGGAAAATGAAATCGTGCCCGCGCTGCGCGCCGGGTTTGTGGTGCTGATCGACCGCTACATTTTTTCCATCATGGCGCGCGCCGTGGCACGCGGCGAAGAGCGGCGCTGGATCGAACAGGTAGCCGGTTTCGCGCTGGTGCCGCACGCGGTGCTGTACCTGCGCGCCGAAGTAGAGCACCTGGTGACGCGCGTGGTCCTGGGGCGCGGGGCGTTCGACTACTGGGAGAGCGGCATGGATCTGCGCTTCGGCCCCGATATGTACGAGAGTTTCGTGCGCTACCAGACGCGCCTCATCAAGGCGCTGGATTCGATGGTGGAGCCGTACGGGTTCACGACCATCGACGCCAGCCAACCGATCCCCAAGATCTTTCGCGAGTTGCAGCGGCAGGTATCGCGGCTGCAACTGCGGCGCTCTCGAAAGACGCCGGTGCGGCGCGCAACCGTGGCTAGGGCGAAGGCCTGATGCAGATCTACCTGCTGCGGCATGGGATCGCTGAAGATGCCCGCGCCGGGCAGGGCGACTCCGAACGCGCGCTCACGGGCGAGGGCCGCGACAAGCTTCGCCGCGTGCTGAAGCGCGCCAAGGCCGGGGACGCGAGCCCGGACGCGATCCTGTCGAGCCCGTACCGGCGTGCCGTCGAGACGGCCCAGGTTGCTGTGGAGGTGTTCGGATACACGGGAGAAATTGTGCGCACGCGCGCGCTGGTGCCGGAAGCTTCTCCGCAAGACGTGTGGGACGAAATCCGGGCGTTGAAAATCGAGGGGTCCATCCTGCTCGCCAGCCATGAGCCGCTCATGAGTTCGACGGTGGCGTTTTTCCTGGCGTGCTCGGAACTGCACGTGGAGATGAAGAAGGGCGCGCTGGTGCGTGTGGATTGCGAACGGGTCGGCCTCCACCCTCGTGGTGTATTGCGGTGGATGCTGACGCCGGCGGTGTCATGAATATCCGCAAAGCTACCAAGCGATACGAAGCGTGGCTCGGTCGCCGCCTGCACATCCTCGAAGACGATCTCCACATCAAGCACAAGGACATGCGAAAGGCGGTCTTCCCGTTTCTGCGCGCCACGTTCTACCGCTGGGCGCAGACCTGGGCCGAGATCTCGGAGGACGCGGCACGCGCGCCGGAGGTGCTGGCGGTGGGCGACCTCCACGTGGAGAACTTCGGGACGTGGCGCGACATCGAAGGGCGCCTCATTTGGGGCATCAACGATTTCGACGAGGCCTGGCCGCTGCCCTACACCAGCGACCTGATCCGGTTGGCGACCAGCGCGCTGCTGGCGGAGATGCACTGCGAGCCGAAGGCGGCGATCGACGCGATTCTCTCCGGGTATGCCCTCTGCCTCAAGGCGGGTGGGCGCCCGATTGCGCTGGCCGAGCACAACACAGTGCTGCGGACGATGGCCGTGGAGCGGCTGCACCAGCCGGAGGAGTATTGGCAGGAGTTGCACGAGCTGCCGGAGGTGGCGGAGGAAATGCCGGCGGGAGCGCGGGATGCGCTGGCCCGCCTGATGCCCGAACAGGGTTTGAAGTGGCATGTCGCGCACCGGGTGGCGGGGCTGGGCAGCTTGGGACGGCAGCGGTACCTGGCGATTGCCGATTGGCGCGGCGGCTCGGTGGCGCGTGAGGCGAAAGCACTGGCGCCCTCCGCGTGCGCGTGGGCTGCGGATGAGAAGGGCGCCGGGCCGATTCACTATCAGACGATGCTCGACAGCGCGGTTCGCTGCCGCGATCCCTTCGTGCGCGTGCAGAAGCGCTGGATCGTGCGGCGACTGGCGCCGGACTGCTCGCGCATCGAGCTTTCGGCGCTCCCCAAACAGCGGGACGAAGTACGGCTGCTGCACGCCATGGGGTTCGAGACGGCGAACGTCCACCTGGGCAGTGCGAAAGCGCGCGTGCTACTGGGGGATCTGAAAAAGAGGCCGCGGGGCTGGTTGCTGGCGGCAGCGCGGCGGATGGAGAAGCCGGTGCGGAGCGAGTTCGAGGAGTGGCGGCGCCAGGGCAAAAGGCACCGGTAATCGGTCGCTTATTCCACGCGGTAGTTGGGCGCTTCCTTGGTGATGATCACGTCGTGGACGTGGCTCTCACGCAGGCCGGCGGGCGAGATACGGAGGAACCGCGCCTTCTCCTGTAGTTCGCGGATATCGAGCGCGCCGCAATAACCCATGCCGGAGCGCAGTCCGCCCACTAGCTGATATACCAGCTCGGACAGGGGTCCCTTCGCGGCCACGCGTCCTTCGATACCCTCGGGCACCAGCTTTCCAGTGGGATCCTGCGAGTAACGGTCGGAACTGCCTTGCGACATCGCGCCCATCGAGCCCATGCCGCGGTAGGTCTTGAAGGTGCGTCCCTGGTAGAGGATGGTTTCACCGGGGCTCTCGTCGGTGCCGGCCAGCAGGCTTCCGATCATGACGGTGTCGGCGCCGGCGGCGATCGCTTTCGTGATGTCGCCTGAATACTTGATGCCGCCATCGGCGATCAGGGGCACGCCGGCTTCGCGCGTGGCGCGGGAGCACTCGGAAATGGCGGTGATCTGCGGTACGCCGGCGCCCGAGACGACGCGCGTGGTACAGATCGAGCCGGGGCCGATTCCGACCTTGATGCCGTCCACGCCGAGCGAGATCAGCTCGCGCGCGCCCTCGTACGTAGCGACGTTGCCGGTGATGAGCTGCACGTCCGGGAACTTGCTCTTGACCGCTTTCACGGCATCCATCACGCGGCTGGTGTGGCCGTGGGCCGTATCGATGGCGAGCACGTCCACCTTTCGTGCAACCAATGCCTGCGCGCGTTCCAGGAAATCGCCGGTGGCGCCGATGGCCGCGCCGACGCGCAGACGGCCCTGGCTGTCCTTGGCGGAGTTCGGATACTTCAGTTTTTTCTGGATGTCCTTGACGGTGATGAGGCCCTTGAGATTGTACTGGTCGTCGACCACCAGCAGCTTTTCGACACGGTGCTTGTGCAGGATGGCCTCGGCCTGCTCGAGCGTAGTGCCTACCGGAACGGTGACCAGATTCTCCTTGGTCATGACTTCGCGGATGGGCAGGTCGAAGCGGGTTTCAAAGCGAAGGTCGCGGTTGGTGAGGATGCCGACGAGCTTGCCGTCCTGAGTGACGGGCACGCCGGAAATGCGGTAGCGGTGCATCAGCGCCTGCGCGGCGGAGATGGATTTGTCCGGGCCGATGGTGATGGGGTCTACGATCATTCCGCTTTCGCTGCGTTTGACGCGGTCCACCTCTTCCACCTGGCGCTCGATGGACATGTTGCGATGGACGATGCCGATGCCGCCCTGCTGCGCGAGCGCGATCGCGAGGTGCGATTCCGTCACGGTATCCATGGCGGCGGAGACGATCGGGACGTTCAGTCCGATCTGGCGGGTCAGGCAGGTGCGCGTATCGACTTCAGCCGGCAATACTTCGCTCCGGGCCGGTTCGAGCAGGACATCGTCGAAAGTGAGGCCCTCGGTGAGTACGTCTTGAATCATAGGGATTTCAACTATGATAGCGTACGTCGCGGCGGAAACCGTGTGCTTTAAGCCCCTGCGAGCGAGCTCAACTGGCCCTTCTCCAGGTAGTGAAGGTTGTTGGCAAACTGCGCGGCGGCGGGGTCGTGCGTCACGATCGCAATGGTCTTGCCGAAATCGCGGTTCAACTTGTCCAGGATCGTCAGGACTTCCTTGGCGGAGGCGGCATCGAGATTGCCGGTCGGCTCGTCGGCCAGGATGACGGCGGGATCGGTCACGATCGCACGGGCGATGGCCACGCGCTGCTCCTGGCCGCCGGAGAGCTGGCGCGGAAAGTGGTGGAGGCGATCGCCGAGTCCCACCAGTTTCAGCGCCGTGATCGCGTGCTCAGTGCGCTCCGCCTTTTTCAGGTTCGTCAGCTTCAGCGGCAATTCCACGTTTTCGAGCGCGGTCAGCACCGGGATCAGGTTGAACTGCTGGAAAATGAACCCGATGTTCTCGTTGCGCCAATGTGCGATTTCGCGTTCCGACATCTTCCGCAGGTCGTGGCCGAGCACCTGAATATCACCCGAAGTGGGACGGTCCATGGCGGCGATCAGGTGCAGCAGCGTGGATTTTCCGGAGCCCGATGGGCCCATCAACGCGACGAATTCACCCTTGTGGATATCAAGCGTCACATCCTTGAGCGCGATGACGTGAAACTCGTCGCGGATGAATTCTTTGGTAAGGCTGCTGGTTTTGATAACGACTTCGCTCATGGCGTTTCCGATTTGCGGCGTACCTTGTCGCCGTCTTTCAGGCCGGCGGGCGGACGGCTGATGAGATCCTCTCCGCCCACCAGTCCGTCTTCGATGCGAATGTTGGGACCGTTGGCGGCGCCCGTCTTGACGGGGCGGTGTACGGCCTTGCCGTCGAGCAGCACAAACACCGCGCCTTCGCGGACGGCGGCGGCGGGGACGTAGACAACCGGTCTTGCAGGCGCCCCGGCGGCCGTCGCCGGCTTCTTGTCGGAGATGAAAGCCACGCTGGCGTTCATCTCGGGCCGCAGGTATTCGTCGGGCTTCGAGATCTTGACCTTGACCTGCACGGTGGCCTTCTGGCGATTGGCTTCGGGCGATATCTCTTTGATGAAGCCGTCGTACTTGCGGTCGGGAAATGCGTCGGTGTTGACGATGCCGTGCTGGCCGGAATGCAGCTTGGCGAAATCGTTCTGGCTGATGTCGAGCTCGACCTCGAGATCGTTGAGGTCGGCGATGGAGACCACGTAGCCCTTGGCGCCGCGATCGCCCACGAAGCTGGTGGTGACGAACTCGCCGCGCTCGACGGCGCGCTCTAGAATGGTTCCCTCCACCGGCGCGCGGATGATGGTGTTGGCGAGGCTGTTCTCGGCATAGGCGAGCGCTCCCGTGGCCTGCTGCACCTGGCCGCGCAGCGAATCGATCTGTTCCTGGCGCGGCCCGAGGCGGATGAGATCGTAAGACTTCTGGATAGAATCGACGCGGTGCACGGCGCTGTCGAAGCGTGCTTGCGCATCGTCCACCGCCTGGTGGGACGCGAGGTCCTCGCGCACCAGGTTGCGGGCGCGGTCGAGACTCACGCGCGCGTTTTCCAGGTCGGCGCGGGCGGAGTTCAGATTGGCGAGCGACTGCGCCACTTCCTCCGGGCGCGAACCGTGCAGCGCCTCATCCAGCCGGGCTTGCAGGTTGGCGACCTGCCCCTTTGCCTGCGTGAGCTGCGCCTGATATTCGTCGTCCTCCAGGCGCACCAGCACCTGGCCTTCCTTGACCCGATCGCCCTTCTCGACGCCGATCCACAGCACCTTGCCGATCACTTTGGCGGCCAGCTCGATCTTGTGCGCCGCCACGATATAGCCGGTCGCGTTGAGCACCACTCCCTCGGGCGCGCTGCCGGCGCTCAGGGCGCGCACGCGCTCGACGGCCACCTCGGGCGCCGCGTTCACTTTATTCGAAAACATCGCCCACGCGCCCAGCAGCAGGAAGAGGAGAATGCCGACGATGATCCAGCGCGTGGCCCAGCGCGAGGGTTCCGCGCGCCGGCTGCGGTCGATCTGCAGGTTCTTCAGTTCGGCGTCCATAGGCGATTAGACTTCCCGCAGTGCGGTGAGGATTTCCTTTCGGGATGCATTTCGGGCGGGAAAGACACCGCCCAATACGCCCAGCACAATGGCGAAGGCGATTCCGGCAGCCATGATTTGCGGTGAGAGGTGAAAGTCGAACGCGAGCTCGGCGAAGTTGGAATTGCCGATGGCCGTGGTAAGGCCGTTGAGCGGCAGCACGAGAAGACAGCCGAGCAGTCCGCCGAGCGCCGAGAGCAGCACGGATTCCACGAAGAAGCTGACCAAAATGCTAAAGCGCGAGAAGCCGAGCACGCGCAGTGTACCGATTTCGCGGGCGCGGCGCGACACTGCAGCATACATGGTATTCATGGCTGCGAAGCTGCTGCCAATGGCCATGATCAGCGCCACGAAAATACCGGTGAATTCGATGGGCACGGCCTGCCGCGTTTGCAGGTCGTAATATTCTTTCTCGGACATGGCCGCCACACCCAGGCGCCGATCGTTATTAAGGTCGTTGACGAGGGCGGCGGCGGTGACCGGATCGGTCGCCTCGATCATGACGGAACTGGCCGTGTCCACGCGCTGGTAATCGGCGACGATCTGGTTGACGTCGCCCCAGATTTCGCTGTCCTGCGCTCCACGGTTGGCGTCCAGAACGCCGACGATGTCCCAATCGCCGCGCCCGAAGTGGAGTTTCTTGCCCACCTGAGCGTCGGGAAAACGCTTTGCCACCGACCGCCCCACCACCAGTTCGCGCCGCCCGGGATCGAACCATCGACCGCTCGCCAGGTGAACGCCGTGGCGCATTTCGATACCCGCCGGCATGAGGCCGCGGACCGTCACGTTCACGCCGTTCGGATTGTCGACATTGCCCAGGTTGATGACGGTAATCATTTCCAGGGAAGCGAGTGGCTGGCCGTCGCGGCCGGTGCCGATGCCGGGCTTAAACTTCATGTCCTGAAACTGGGCGCGAGCGAACAGGCTGACCAACTCCGAATCCGACCCTTTGCGCAGGACGAGCACGTGCAACGGGTCGCCGGAAGTGGAGAGCGTCGTGCGAAGGCCATTCACCAGCGCCAGGATGGCGAGCAACACGGCGACCGTAAGCGCGATGCCCAGCGCAGTCATGAGCGTGGTGGTCTTACGAACCACCAGGTTTCGCAAATTGTAGGCCAGCGGAATCGCCATAGCTAATCCGTGCTCCGGAGAGCTTGCACGATGGGGATGCGGGATGCGCTGAGGGCCGGCACCAGCGAGCTCATCACCCCGATCGTGGCCGCCGTCAGAATACACGTCGCGGCTACCGAAGGTTCGACCAGCCGGAGCGTAGGCAGGAAGCCGCCGAACGGACTCTTGGCGACGAAAGCCATCAGCAGCATGGAGATCAGATATCCGGCGAAGCCGCCGGCGGCCGAGATCAAGCAGGCCTCGCCGAGAATCATGCCCAGGATGGCGCCCGGCGCGAAGCCCAGCGTCTTCAGTACACCGACTTCGCGGACGCGCTCGCGGACCGACATCGCCATGGTGTTGGCCGAGACCAGAAGGATGGTGAACATCACCGCGCCCGAGATCGCCATCAGGAACATTTTGACGTTGCCGAGCAGCGAGAGGAAACCGACTGTGAAGGCCTGCTCGGATTCGGTTTTGGTCTCCGTCGGAGAGTTACGGAACGTGTTGTCGACGGCCTCGGCGATGCGCGTCGAGTTCTCCGGCTTGTCGATGAGCACGTCGAACATCCCCGTCAGGCCGCGCCGCCGCTCGGGCAGCGTCTGGTCGACGTATTCCTTGTTGATGAACATCACATCGCTGGCGCGCGGACTATCGAAGATGCCGCGGATGGTGAATTCGAAGTTACCGGGATAGATGTCGCCCGTGAGGTTGATGCGGTCGCCGACGTGGAAATTATGCGTATTGGCAGTGTCGCGGCCGACGACGCAGGCGGTTCGGTCCTGTATGAACGCCTTTTTCTGGTCCTCGGGAATCGTCAGCTCGCCGTAAACGACGAACAGTTTTTCGGGCTCGACCGAGAAGCGCGCGAACTGATTCTTAGCGTCGCGATTGTCCTTGTAGGTGCCGCCGAACCAACTGTAGATCATCACTTCACGCACCCCGGGGATCTGCTGGATGCGCTGCTGATACGACCGCGGGATCGCCACCGTCAGCGAAACGCGGCTGCGGACGACGAGCCGTAGCGCCTGGTCGGGAGCCGGATCGCTGAGGTAGAAAGCGTGGTAGAGCGCGACCATGACACCGAGCAGGCACATGGATACCGCGATGCTGACGATGGTCAGGACGGTGCGCCGGCGGTTCCGCCAACAGTTCTTGAAAATCAGCGGCAGGTAGCGGGCCATATGGAGGTTTTACGTATTATAGCGGTTGGCTGTTCCGTTAGCCCGTCTTGCGGGCGCGCAGGCCGCTCCACTGCTCCGCGACCACGATGGAGTTGGCGGGATTTTTGGCATCGTACCTCACGGAGACGGAGCCGAGCGCGGAGAGATCGGAGGGCACGTACTGCTTGAGGTGCGTCACGTCCTGCGACGCGGTGTACTCCACGCCGCGCACGCCGTAAGAGTAGAAGATGTGCTCGTCGCGGATCTCGACCAGTTGGGCATCGCCCATTTTTCCGCGCTCGACCAATGCGTCGCGCCGCCGTCGTTCGCGCTCCTCCGGCGTGACGCGCGACCGTTGCCACGCGCGATAACCGAGGACCGCGCCGCCAACCGCGAGCACTCCTGCCAGCGCAAGCGCGGCGGTCTGCGCCGTCGTGTACGACAAAGCCAGAACACCCGGCATGTCAGATTCTGCTTACCCGGCTACGGGCGTTTCCTGGAAAGCCTTGGCGTAGTCCTTAAGGAACTGCTCCAGGCCCTTATCGGTCAGCGGGTGGTTGAACAGCATATCGAGCACCTTGAACGGCATGGTGCCGATGTGCGCGCCGGCGACCGCCGACTCGATGACGTGCAGCGGGTGCCGCAGCGATGCCGCCAGCACCTGCGTCTTGAAACCGTAATTCTTGTAGATCGTCACGATGGTGCGGATCAGGTCCATGCCGTTGGTGGAGATGTCGTCCAGACGGCCCACGAAGGGGCTGATAATATACGCGCCCGCCTTCGCCGCCAGCAGTGCCTGCGAGGCCGAGAAGCAGAGCGTGACGTTGACGCGGAGGCCTTCACCCTTGCTCAGGGCGGCGGTGGCCTTGATACCCTCGCGTGTCAGCGGGCACTTCACCACGATGTTCTTGTGGATGCGCGCCAGCCGCTTGCCCTCCTCGATCATGCCGGGAGCGTCGGTCGCGACCACTTCGGCGCTGATGTCGCCATCCACGATATCGCAGATCATGCGGACCTGTTCCTCAATCGGCCTGCCTTCCTTGGCGATGAGGGTCGGATTCGTGGTGACGCCGTCCAGGATGCCCCAGTTCGCGCCCTTTTTCAGTTCGTCTAGGTTTGCGGTGTCGAGAAAGAACTTCACGGATAGGTGCCTCCGGGTTATTTGTCCAGTCTAGCAAAATGGGGGCCGAGGCCGGGAGGCGAGGTACAATTTTGGGCGTGCGACACCGAAGTTGCGGAGCGCTGGATTTCTTTTGTTGCCCCGCGCAAATCTGAGTGTTGTGAGACACTCAGTATAGGAGGCAACCCCTATGCCCGATTCCCTGCCGGAGTTGGAAGCCGAACGGTCCAAGATTCTTCGTCAGTTCAGCACGCTCGGCGATCTACGCACGGGCTCTATCTGTGCGGTCACTCGCCGCTGCGGAAA
>JBGPHT010000121.1:0-22831 GCA_041484525.1 Bryobacteraceae bacterium
ACCGTCGTACGATTCCACTTCCCAGGCAAGCGGGGTCGTCAGGCCGGAATTCGAATAGAAGGCTATATCGTACCCGTTGGCGTTCTGGACATTCCCGCCATTGGCCGCGGTCTTCAGGGTGGCATCCGTAACTCTCACCAGCACCGGAAAATCCACCTGATCCGTATTAGGAACTTGGGTGTGATCAACAGTCACCGGCCGGCGATATCCAAAGGTGCTCTGGGAAAAGCCAACTCCGGAACAGCACAAGGCAAACAGGGCTAGCCACGTGAATGCATTCCCATGCGTCACCACTCTGATTCCGGCGCGCGAACCGGCTTGTTCACGTTCAAACGACATCTCTCGCTCCAGGTGGACCATCTTGACAATCACTTAGTGCCTTCCAGTGGCGTTGAAAACGACAGGCTCCGGCTGTTGCTGATTCGATTTCTGAATTAGAATCTCCGAGTAGCCTGGCCTCGGAACAGCGAGGTGCTGAGCGCTCTCCAGGTAAACCTGATCGATGTAGAGGCGGGATAGACTCGCTTTCAATCGAATGGTAGAGATTGCCTGCGGGCCTGCGAAAGTTTTGTCCACGGTGCTCATGAGGTCGGCCCATTGACATGGGTCGATATACCTGGCTGAAGCTTCTTTCACGCATAGGCTATACTTACCAGGAGCAAGGCCGGAGATTGTGAAGGTTCCGTGATTAGTGCGCTTGTACCTGTACTAGCCGCAGGAGATGGACTCAGACGATGCGCCGTGACCACGGCGCCGGAAATGGGCGAGCTACTGGAGCCGGCAACGACTATCCCTTGAATCCGCCCTCTCTCCTGGCTACTAATCGGCGGCGGCCCCTGAAACGCTGACACAACTGCCGTGGCACTCAAGAAGAGCAGCAAAGGTAGCATAAGCGGGCATTTGTAGTGATGCTCAAAAACACAACAATTGTTCATCATAGCGGCCGTCAATCGACTTCAACATGGACCGAGTCCGAGCATCGAAAGTACTAATCTTGAGGGCAGTGTAAGACTACCATCTAGAAATGCTACATTCTATCGGCTGCTCCGGCATAGGCCAACAGGTACTCTACTCACTAATTACCAGCCGTATTAGAAGCCTCTATGAACCGTTTCCCTATATTTCCCTAAGCAGTGAATCGTCGTGCAAGGTCCTTTTATAAAGTAACTAGCCGGCATCGGCAAGACCTAAAGACGTGGAACGGTGAAAATGATCTCGCAAGGAAGTGATGCTCCCGTAGTTGGACCCGCCTTACGTACGGCGGGAGGAATTCGGTTGGGCAGAAGACAGCACATAGATGAGCCAAATTCACGGTGAGCTAGAATGGAAACTTCTCCTTTCCGTTTCCCCTTTTACTCAGGCCCAGATCTCGCCATCATGCGCCACCAGAATTCGGTTCAGGAATGAGGCTGACTATGGAAGTGCTTTCTGGCGCCGTATACTTAGCCAGTCGCTTGGAGAGACTCACGGCCTTTTGCAAGCGCTTCGGCGAGTGGCCACCAGTCCAAGCCGTAACTTCTGGAGGAATACCGGAGCGAAGCTGCCTGCACCATCACAGCGGGGAAGCTGCCTATTCCTCTCCCGCCAACGTTCGACCCTCCAGCCCCCTGGCAACCTCAAAGCCGGGAGGATTTTGAAATGTGTTAACCGCTGACCCATTTCACGAGGCCTGAGCCAAACAAAATAAAGGACTTACTATACCGGCTGGACACTCGCGGTGTATACTGCGAGCAGAGGATATGAATGTCTTCGATAACGACGCGGCGTACATCCGCGTGATCGAGGTTCGCCCTCACAACCTACGAATTACCAAACGAACCTGGATTTCCGGTTCCGGACATTCGGATTCCGTCGCGGCGCACAAATTGTAGAGCTGTATATTGAGGAAACCGGATCAACGCGACGGAATTGGCACAATCGTCAGAACGAGTCGATGCAATGAGTGAGCAAACAACATATGGGTTCCAGCATTGATGATTTCCTTAAGAATGGGGGCATCTTTGAGGAAGCGCAGGCCGAAGCGGTCAAAGAGGTCGTCGCGTGGTCGCAGAAGCTGTGCAAGCTCCCACCGCATGATCGAGAGCGCTCTTCAAAACCTTGAACTACCAAACGAACCTAGATTTCCCGTTTTTCCGAACAGTTGGAATCCGTTTGGCGGCGGGTCGGCGCGGCGGCAGATTAGCACCGGCAGTGAATCTTATCGAGGATGGACGTAAAGCGGGGGCTGCTGTGGAGGCTCAGATCTTTGCTATTGCGGAGAATCACGAGACCGCTCGACCGCTGGCGCAGGGCTTCTTCAAATAGCGCCAGCGCGCGATCCTCGTCGCCCAGGGTCAAGGCTACGGTGCCGAGATCGAAGGGTGAAACGTAGCGCTGGTGCGACATCTCTTCCAGGCGGCGCATCAGACGAGTGCCTTCCTCGCGATTGCCCTGCTGCGTGAAGGCCACGGCGAGCAAAGCGATGCCGTGCGGATTAGGCGCGGCGACGGTCAGCGCGCGCGCCAGCACCGTGTCCGACTCAGCCACCTTCGACGCGGCGCGGTAGGCGTTCGAGAGGATCACGCTGGCGGTCGTGAGATCGGGCGAGATCTCGGCGGCGCGGCGGGCCTGCTCGACGGCGGTTTCGTAGTCCCCGTCGAGAATCAAAGCGTGGGCGAGGTTCACGCTGATGAGGGCGGAAAACGGCTCGATCTCGGCGGCCCGCCGCAGTTCCGGAAGCGCTTCCCGGAGCCTGCCCTGGTCGCGCAGGAAGGCTCCATACCAGAGGTGGGCGCCGGCCAGCGCAGGATTCAACGAGAGCGCGCGGCGGTATTCGCGCTCGGCGGCCTTCCAATCCCAGTCGTAGGCCTCGATGATGCCGCCGAGAGAGACGTGCCCTTCGGCCAACCCGGGGTCGATCGCGATCGCCTGACGGGCGGCGCGGCGGGCGCGCTCCATGCCTTCGGACGGCGGAATGTAGCCGTATTGCGCCAGCAAGTTGTAAGCGTCGGCCACGCCCGACTGGGCAGCGGCGAACTGCGGATCGCGCGCCACAGCCCGGGTGAAACAGTCGGCGGCCTCGCGCAGCGCCGGCTCGGTCATGCGGTCCATCAGGTAGCGGCCGCGTATATATAGGTTCTGCGCCGCTGGGTCGGGCCGATGAGCGCCGGCTTGGGCGGATGGATGCGGACGCAGCAGCCACAACGCGCCGGCGGCGAGCGCCAAGAGCGGCAGCACCAATCCAAGCGTGGCACGGCTGGATACAGACACATTGGACGTCGAAGGCTGCGGCCCCGGTTCGGGCGGCGGCGTCTCGGGCGGCAGCATTGGAGAGGCTCCCGCCACACCGGGCGTGCGCGCAATCAGCACGGGAACGTACGTGCCCTTCGGCAGCTCGATCGCGATCGGATCGGCCACTCCCGGCCCGGCGTAGTATTGGGCCAGGCGGCTGCGGAGATTGCGTGCCTGCACGCGCACGATGGGATCGACGCGCGGATTAAAAGCGTCGCCGCGGTCGAACACGTTCTGGCCAAGAGCCAGTTCCCTGAGCCCGGCGGTGCGGCCGGCCAGCGTCTCTTCGACGATGTAGCGCAGGAAGCGCGAAAGACTGGGCGATACGTCGAGGGGCGGAGTCCCGAGAATCCTCTCCATCTGGGCCCGTATCGATTCTGGTTGATAGGGTTGGGACAAGATGACTGCCTTTCCAACATGGGAATGGAACCCGTGGAGAAATTAGGACGTTCCAAACCGCAGTTGGTACCGCTTTACGCGTGCAACTTCCAAAGGTTAAGAGCGCCGCTCGTGTTAGCGTATGGTTAATGACGGCCAAAGAAATTCTCGCATTCATTACCGATGTAGGCATGGTTCCGATCGTGCGCACGGCGACCGCCGATGCGGCGCTGCGCGCGGTGGAAGCGATTTACCAGGGCGGCGTGCGCGCGGCCGAAGTCACGATGACGGTGCCCGGGGCGGTACGCGTCCTCGAGAAACTGGCGGATCAGTTCGGCGGCAGGATGGTGCTGGGCGCGGGCACGGTGCTCGATCCGGAAACGGCACGCATCTGTATGCTGGCGGGGGCGGAATTCATCGTGACCCCGGCGCTCCGGCCGGCCACCATCGAGATGGTTAAGCGTTACTCGAAAATCATCACGCCGGGCGCGCTGACCCCCACCGAGGTGCTCACCGCGTGGGAGGCCGGCGCCGACGCCGTCAAGATTTTCCCCTGCGGTAACGTGGGCGGTGCGAAATATCTCAAGGCGCTCAAAGGGCCATTCCCGCAGATCGAGATGATGCCCACCGGCGGCGTGAACCTGGAAACCATCGGCGAATTCCTCAAGGCCGGCGCCTGTGCCGTAGGCGTGGGTGGAGAACTGGTGGACGCCAAGTCTATTAAGGATGCCCGATTCGACGCCATCGAAGAGCGTGCCCGTCAATATCTGGCGGCGATCGCGAAAGCACGGTCGGAGATGAAAGCGGCGGCGGTGGCCTAGACGGCGGCTGTTTGACCGGCGGCGTGGCGGCAGCCTTGCTAAACTAAAACTTCGCTATGGCTATCAGCAAAGAACTGCTGGAAATCCTGGTGTGCCCCGTCTGCAAGGCCACGGTCGAGATGAAGCCCGACCAGAGCGGGCTGAAATGCGTCCAATGTCATCGCGTCTACCCGATCCGCGACGACATTCCTGTGATGCTGGTGGACGAGGCGAAGATCGAAGAATAGGCCGCCGTGGAAACCGTCCTGGAATGTCTACCGCGGGGGGGCCGGGTAGCCGTGCTCCGGCTGCGGTCCCTGGGAGATTGCGTTCTCACCACACCCGCCCTGGACATCCTGAAACGCGCGCGACCGGACTTGCGCGTGGCCGTTGTGGTGGAAGACCGCTTTCGCGCCGTGTTCGAGAACAATCCCGATATCGATGAGTTGTTGGCGCCCGAGTTGGGCGCGCTGCGGCGCTTCCGGCCGCGGCTGTGCATCAACTTTCACGGTGGGACGCGGAGCGCGATCCTGACCGCTTTATCGGGGGCGCGGTGGCGCGCCGGCTTCGGGCACTTCCGCCACGGGCTGGCGTACAACTTGAGAATTCCGCGGGCACAGGAGATTCTCGGCGTCGAGCGGAAGGTGCATACGGCGGAACATCTGGCGAGCGCCATGTTTTTGCTGGGAATCGACAAGGGAGAGATTCCGAGGGCGAAGCTCGTCGCGGGCGCGACAAGCGTGAGCGCCGGAGCTGCCGTGATCCATCCGACGGCAGCCGCCGCGGAGAAGACGTGGAAGGCGGCAGGGTTCCTGGCAGTGGCGGAGCATCTCAAGCAAGCGGGACTAGATCCGGTGTTCATCGGCGCGGCCGCGGATGATCTCTCACCGTTCCGCGGCTACCGGACACTGCAAGGGGCGCCCCTCGCGGAGATCAAGCAACTGCTCAGCCGCGCGTCGCTTTTCGTCGGCAATGATTCCGGCCCGGCGCACATGGCAGCGGCGTTCGGGGTGCCGGTGGTGGCGATCTTCGGCGCTTCCGATCCGGCCATCTGGGGCCCTTGGCGCACGGCGTCCGAGATCGTCACGTCACCCGACGGCGTGGCGGGCGTCGAGATATCGCAGGTGCTTCAGGCGCTGACCCGGCTGCGAGTGCACGCATGAAGGAACTGGCGCGGCTGCTCTCCTACGCGCGGCGCTATGGAGCGCACCTCGCTGGCTCGGTAGTGCTGATGGCCCTCGCGGGCGCGGCGCAGGGGATGATGGCGCTGCTCATCAAGCCCATCTTCGACCGCGTCCTCAACCCGACCGAGAGCGGCCCGATCGCGCTATTCCTGGTGCCGGTCGTGCACAAGCAGTTGTACCTCCCGCAGTTCCGCACCCCGTGGACGACGGTCAGCATCTGCATCGTGCTGGTGTTCCTGGTGAAGGGCGTGTGCGATTATTTCGGCAACTATCTCATCAGCTACGCCGGCTTCTCGTCCATCATGGACCTGCGCAACGCCGTCTTCCAAAAGGTGCTGAAGCAGGGCGCGCAGTTCTTCGAGGCGCACTCGACCGGGCAGCTCATGTCGTCGATCATGAACGACGTGGATAAGGTGCAGCTCGCCACTTCGCAGATGCTGGCCGATTTCCTGCGGCAGTTGTTCAGCGCCATCGCGCTCACGATCGTGGTGATGAGCAGCGACTGGAAACTGGCGCTGGTGAGCCTGACGATCCTGCCCTTCGTGATGTTGCCCACGCGGCAGATCGGCCGCCGCATCCGGCGCACCAGCCGGCGCACGCAAGACCGGCAGGCCGAGCTGAACCAGATCCTGCAGGAAACGCTGAGCGGCCACATGGTAGTGAAGGCCTTCGGCGCGGAAGGGTACGAAGCGCAGCGTTTCCGCGAGGCCTCCCGCAAACTGCTCAAGACCAACTTGCGGTACGTGCTGCAGCAGGCGCTGGCCTCGCCGCTGATCGAGCTGTTCGGCGCGATCACCATTGTCGGACTGCTCACGTATGCCGTCACCCAGATCAAGAGCGGAACGCTCACCGCCGGCGGATTCACCAGCTTCGTGATCGCGCTGCTGATGCTGTATGAGCCGGTGAAGCGGCTGGTCGGCATCCACAATATTTTCGAGCAGGCGCTCGGCGCCTCGCAGAAAGTCTTCGAATACCTCGACTACTCAGAAGACGTCCCGGAAAAGCCGGGCGCTCTGAAGCTGGCGGAATTCACGCGCGGCATCACGTTTGAAAACGTCGCCTTTCATTATCCGGCAGCCGCCAACGGGTTCCGCATCGAGCGGCTGAATCTGGAAGCGAAGGCGGGCGAGATCGTAGCACTCGTCGGGCCGAGCGGCGGCGGCAAGACGACCATCGCCAATCTCCTTCCGCGCTTCTACGATGTGACCGGCGGCGCCGTGCGCGTGGACGGACACGACGTACGCGACATCAGCCTGCCCTCGCTGGTCGCGCAGATCGGGATTGTGGCGCAGGATACGTTCCTGTTCAACGACACCGTGGCCAACAATATCGCCTATGGACGACCCGGGACGCCGGCCGCGGACATCGAGCGGGCGGCGCAAACGGCGCTGGCGCACGATTTCATCATGCGGCTGCCCGAAGGATACGAAACCGCGATCGGCGACCGCGGGATCAAGCTCTCGGGCGGCCAGCGGCAGCGCCTCGCGATCGCGCGCGCGCTGCTCAAGAACGCGCCTATTCTGATCCTGGACGAAGCCACTTCGCACCTCGATACCGAATCCGAGATGCTGGTGCAGAAGGCGCTGGCGAACCTGATGGAGCATCGCACCGTGATCGTGATCGCGCACCGGCTCTCGACCATCCGGCGCGCCGACAAGATCGTGGTGATCGAGCGGGGGCGGATCCGCGAGATCGGAACGCATGAAGAATTGGTCAACCAGGGCGGGATCTATCAACGGCTCCACGAGCTGCAGTTCGAGGACGCCGGATCGGTGGTGGACTTGTGAGTGTGCGCAGCATGACGGGCTTCGCCCGCGTGAGACGGACGACGGCCGAGGGCGAGTTGCTCTTGAGCCTCAAGAGCGTGAACCACCGAGGCCTGGACCTGCACTTCCACCTGCCGGCCGAGATGGACGAACTGGAGCCGGAGCTTCGCGGCGCGATCAAGAGCGGAGTGGCTCGCGGGCACGTGCAAATCCACGTTTCGCTGACACGTGCCGCGGCCGAAGGGACGGGCGCGCTCAACCGCCCGCTGCTCGACGCCTATATGCGCGCCTTCCACGAGGCCGCCGCGTTGTACAAGATCGACGGCCAGCCCGATATCAACGCCGCTCTGCGAATCCCCGGCATGCTGACCGCGGCAGGCGATGCCGAACTGAGTGCCGATGTGAAGAAGGCGCTCCTCGATGCGGCGGCCGAAGGTGTCCGTACGCTGAATCAGGTCCGCGAGCGGGAAGGCGCGGCCACCGTTGAAGAACTGCGACTGCGCTGCCGCAACATCGGCGGCCTGGTCGCGAAAATGGAAGAGATTCGCGAGGGCGCCGTCCCAGCCTTTCACAAACGCCTCCGTGACAAACTGGCCGACCTGCTGCATGGAGTCGGGATCGACCCGCAGCGCCTGGCGCAAGAGGCGGCGGTGCTGGCTGACCGCAGCGATATCGCCGAGGAACTGGTACGTCTGCGGACCCACGCCGCGCAGCTCGACGACATTCTGAACAGCGGCGGCGAAGTCGGCAAGCGCCTGGACTTCCTGCTGCAGGAGATGAACCGCGAGTCGAACACGATCCTCTCGAAGACCGGCGGCGTGGGCGACCTGGGCTTGACCCTAACCGAGTTGGCGTTGTCGGCAAAATCCGAGATCGACAAGATCCGGGAGCAGTCATTAAATTTGGAATGAGTAAAGGATTACTCACCGCCGAGACGCCGAGAGCGCCGAGAACACAAAGACACTCCGCCTATTTTCTGTTTTTTTCTCGGCGGTCTCGGCGTCTCGGCGGTGAATGCTTGTTTTTCCCCCTTGCATGACTACAGTCTTCATCATCTCCGCGCCCTCCGGGTCGGGAAAGTCTACGCTGGTTTCGCGACTGCTCAGCAATGTTTCGAATCTGATGTTTTCCGTGTCTTACACCACGCGCAAGCCGCGCGGGGCGGAGGTGGAAGGACACAACTACCGGTTTGTCTCGCACCAGGAATTCGAGGCCATGATCGCACGCGATGAATTCCTCGAATACGCAGAGGTTTTCGGCAATTACTACGGCACCCACCGGGGCATTCTCGAGGAGGCCCAGGCCCAGGGGAAAGACCTGGTACTCGACATCGACGTGCAGGGTGCGCGACAATTAAAGGGTCAGATTCCCGAAGCCGTTACCGTCTTTATCCTGGCTCCCTCTAAGCAGATTCTGGAGCAGAGGCTGCGCGCGCGCGGCGAGGACCGGGAAGACGTGATTGAACGGCGGCTGCGGGATGCGGCCGAAGAGATTCGGAACTATAACGCTTACGATTATGTGGTGATCAACCGCGACCTGGTGGAGTCGGATGCGACTTTGAGCGCGATCGTTCGCGCCGAGCGCGTCAGGCGGACCAGGATTGAAGATCAGATCCGGCCGATTCTGGACACATTTCGACTTTGAAGAGGTATAGCAATGGCTGACAAAGCCCCACGGAATAACGCGCACTGCACCCTCCCCGACGATCCGGAGCAGAGCACGTACCGGTTCATCATCGTCTCGGCCAAACGCGCCCGGCAGTTGCAGGGCGGCGCGCGGCCGGTGCTTCCCACGTCGTCTAAAAAGCCCACCGTGATCGCCATCGAAGAGGTGCGGCGCGGCTTGGTGAAGTACAGCCTGACGGGCCCGGCGCCCGAAAAGCGCGTGCCCGAACCCGAGCTCTGATCGCGCCATGCGCATTCTCCTCGGAGTGGGCGGCGGCATCGCGGCTTACAAGTCAGCCGAGTTGGCGCGCCTGCTCATGCAGCAGGGACACGAGGTGCAGGCCGTGATGACGGCCGCGGCGCAGCAGTTCGTGCAGCCCATGACTTTCGCGGCGCTGACTGGCCGCAAAGTGCTCACCGGCCTGTTCGCCATCGAGAGCGCCATCGAGCATATCTCGGTAGCTGAGGAGCACGACGTTTTCGCCATCGCCCCGGCCACGGCCGACCTGATGGCGAAACTGGCGCACGGGCTGGCGGACGATTTCCTCACCACCGTTTATCTGGCCTTCACCCGTGCCGTGGTGATTGCGCCGGCGATGAACGTCAACATGTGGCAGCATCCCGCCACCCAGGCCAACCTCGAAACGCTGCGCCGCCGCGGGCACCGCATCGTGGAACCGGGCAGCGGATATCTGGCCTGCGGCATGACCGGCGCGGGAAGGCTGGCCGATCCGGAGACGATCGCCGCCGCCATCGAAATGGTGACGCAGGGACGTCGCGACCTGGAAGACGAGGTGGTCCTGATCACCGCCGGTCCCACGCAGGAGCCGCTCGACCCGGTCCGCTACATTTCGAATCGCTCCAGCGGGAAGATGGGGTACGCGCTGGCGGATGCGGCGGCGACTCGCGGGGCGCGCGTGATTCTGATTTCGGGTCCGGTGCATCTGGCGCCGCCGCGCGGCGTGGAGGTGCTCCCCGTTCGGACCGCGGTCGAGATGCGGAGCGCGGTGTTCGACAACCTGGAGCACGCGGGCATCGTGATCAAAGCGGCCGCGGTGGCCGACTTCCACCTGAGCCAAGTGCCGGACCAGAAGATCAAGAAAACGGCAGCGCGGATATCGCTTGAACTGGATCCCACGCCCGATATCCTGGCCGAACTGGGGCGGAAGAAGGGCGATCGCCTGCTGATCGGTTTTGCCGCCGAGACGCAGAATCTGCAACAGGAGGCGCGGCGCAAACTGGAATCGAAGAATTGCGACATGGTGGTGGGGAACCTGGTCGGAGGCACGGAGACCGGGTTCGAATCGGACCAGAACGAAGTGATTCTGGCGATGCGCACGGGCGAGATCATCAACCTGCCGCGGGCTTCCAAACGCGAGATTGCCGACCGCATTTTCGACGAGGCGTTGAAACTGCGGCTGGCGCTGCATGCGGCCAATGGACGCTGAAAACTTACGCAAGTATTTGGAGTTCTACCAGGACCTTGGGGTGAAGACTGTGTATAAGCGAGTGGCTGTGGGGCAGACCTCCGAGCCCGCCGCAGACCTGGCAGTCGCCCCCGCACAAGGCGAAACCCTGCTCAAGATTCTCGAGGACATCGGGGATTGCACGCGCTGTCGTCTGCATGAGGGGCGCAACAAATTGGTCTTCGGCGTCGGGAGTGAAAGGGCGCCGCTCGTGTTCGTCGGAGAGGGACCTGGGGCGGACGAAGATGCGCAGGGCATTCCTTTCGTCGGCCGCGCGGGCCAGTTGCTTACGCAGATGATCGAGGGTACGGCGAAAAAGGAAGGCATTTCGCTCCTGCGGAACGACGTCTATATCTGCAATGTCGTGAAGTGCAGACCGCCGGGGAATCGGACGCCGGAACCGGATGAGATGGAGATCTGCGGGCAATTCCTTCACCGGCAGCTTGTGACCATCGCGCCGAAAGCCATCTGCGCACTCGGCGGCACGGCTGCCCGCGCGCTACTCGGACACAAAGAAGGCGTCACCAAGATGCGCGGCCGGTGGTTCCAATGGCGCGACATCCCCGTCATGGTGACCTATCACCCGTCGTACCTGCTACGGCCTTACAACCAGGACGCCAAGCGCGAAGCGTGGGAGGACTTGAAAAAGTTGCTCCACTTCGTGTTCGACTGAAGGGAGTAGCGGCCGAAGTTCAGCCGCCGACCTGTTGCGTCATTTCCCGCGCCGCGATGGGCAGCGAGACGGCGTTTTGCCGCAGCGCATCCTGCATCGCCGGAGCATAGACATCGATGTACTTGCGCGAATAGCGCAGCAAGCCGATGCGCCGCAGGCGATTCATCTGGAAGGTGACGATCTCGCGCGAAGTCCCCACGTATTCCGCAATGGTGTGGTGGGTGAGGGAGGCGACACGCATGGCGCCGTCGGCCATCGGGGTGCCGAGGTCGGCGGCCAGTTGGACCATGGCGAGCATCACGCGTTCCGGCGTCTTGTACACGGCCATGCTCTCGATGCGGTCCTGCAACTCGATGCACTTGCGCACCAGGTATTGCGAGAGCGCCACGCCGAGGCGCGGCTCGCGCTCAATCTGGTGCTCGATTTCCGCCCGCGTCCAGGACATGATGGTGACGGTATCGAGGGCCGTCGCGGATTCGCTGCGCGACCCGGCGCCGATCAGACAGGACTCGCCGAACAGTCCTTCGGCGCAGACGATGCGCGCAACCATCTGGCCGCCATCGTCAGTCGAGTTGGAAATCTTGACGCGGCCCAGGATGACCACACAGAGACGGTCGGAAGGCTGCTGTGAATCGTAAATGGCCCTGCCCTTGGCAAACTCCTGCACCGGTTTGCGCGGCAGGTAGGTCAAAGGGTCTTCACAGGACAGCGTCATATCTGAGTCTCGTCCCATCGAACCACCCCCTAAGGAACTGCGATCAATAGATTACAGGATGGATGTACTTCCTTCATCAGGTATTTCCGGGCTTGTTGTCCGGAATGTGCTGTTGAGTACAGATCCACCATCCAGCATACCCGAGGATTGGGAAGACGGTAGCGATCCAAAATGCGAGTCGATATTGGTGTTGATCGAAGAGGCGGCCGAAGAGCGGCATGACGAGCGCGACGGCGGCGCTCCACGAACCCGCGCCCACACCCGCGATCAGGCCGGCGTGATCGGCGGAGTAGACGTGGGTGGCGTAGGCCACCGCCAGAACGACGAATCCCGAGGCCACAAACATCGCGAGAAACATGAGGCCGAGCACCGCCCAAACATTCGAAAGCGAAGGCACGGCGGCGAAAGCGAAATTGAGCACCACGCAGAGGGTGAGCATACGGCCGAGCGAAGGGACGCGCGGCAGGCAGCGGCGGAGGGCGCGATCGGCGGCCCATCCCCAGACGAAGTATCCCACTTCCCAGCCGAGCGGCGGCACCCACAGCACCTTGCCGATGAACGCCTGCGACCGGCCGAGCGGGTGCGCCAGGTAAAGCGACGCATTATAAAGGACGAAGCCGAGCGGCACCGCGCCCAATGCGTAGGCGGACATGAAGGCCCACAACTGGGGATCGCGGAAGCGCGGCGGAGGCGTTGAGGACGCGACTGGCGCGCGTTTCCGGATGTCGGGCCGGCGCGAGAGAACGGCCCACATGCCGAGCCAGGCCAGCCCGATCGCGCCGGTGAACCAGAACGCGGCGCGCCATCCCCACCACAGGAAGATGGGGGTGACGACCAGCGGCGTGATCATGGCGCCCAGCGATCCACCGCTATAGGCGATGGCAAGACCGCGTCCGCGCTGCTCGGGCGGCAGCGTCTGGACCACGGCGCGCAGCCCCCCGGGAAAAGTTGCGCCCTCGCCGAATCCGAGCGCGGCGCGCGCCGCACCGAACGACCAGAAGCCCGACGCGAAGACGTGCGCCACCGAGGCGGCGGTCCAGCAGGCGACCGCTGCCGCCATCCCGCGGCGCAGGCCGGCGCGGTCGAGGATGCGCCCCCAGATGGGATTCGAAAACATGTAGGCGATGGAAAAGGCGGAGACGATGAAGCCGTACTGCTGTCCGCTCAGGTGCGTCTCGCGGAGGATGGTGGGAGCCAGCAGCGACAGCGTGCTGCGATCGATGTAGCTGATGAGCGAGACCAGGAGCATCGAAACGGCCGGCAAAAACCGGACGGGTCCACCCGGTATTTTTGCGGGGGCATCGGCGCACATGAATTCAGATGATATCCTACACGTGATAAACTAACCGTTTCGCCCATACAGAATGCTGCTTGCCAGAGAATTCGTAGCCTACATCTCTCGACAGCTCGTCTCCAAACTGACGCCCGGTATCATCGAGACTCCCGCACCCAATGTGGTGTCGGAGAAGATCGCGCTCGTGGTGACGGAAGAGCTGGAGGTGGAAGATCGCCTGAACGACGAAGTGCGCGACCTGCTCAGTCAGTACAGCGAATACATGCGGCGTGAAAGCGTCAGCTACCAGGAAATGTTCCGCCGCATCAAGAACACGCTGATCACGCAGCGCAAGGTGATTCGCGCGTCTGGCCGCGATACGGGCGACCAGATGAAGCTCTCGCGCGACAAGGTCACCGACATCTCGCACAAGATCGTCGATATGCTGCGCAAGAGCCGCGAGCTGCGCTTGAAGAACAAGGACAGCAACGCGGTGCGCCTGGAGATCGTGCGCGTGATGACGGAGCTGCTGGTGGCGGAAGACAAAGTGGACCGCGCCGCGCGGCAGAAGATCCGCTCGCAGAAACGCGAAATCCCCGAGGGCAGCGAAGAATGGGACCTGCTGCTACGGCGATACTACTCCGAAGAGCTGAAGAAGTTGGGCATCGACCTGGCGAAATAGCGCCCGGCCCGAGCTACCGCTTGTACCCGATCATACGGAGGAACCCCTTCCGCTTCTCGGCATCCTCGGGCGTCTCGACTCCCTTCGGCGGCGCCCCATCGATGACGCCCACCACACCGCGGCCCTGCGCGGTTTCCGCCACGATCGCCTCGACCGGATTCGCCGTGGCGCAGAAAATGGAGCAGACCTCGGGCACGTCCTTGATGCGGCCCAGCACGTTGATGGGATAGCCGTCCCGCATCACGACCACGAAGATGTGTCCGGCGGCGAGGGCCGACGCATTGCGGATGGCAACTGCTTTGAGCGCGTCGTCGTTGCCGTCGGCGCGCGTCAGGCACGGGCCGGACGCCTCATTGAAGGCGACCCCGAACTTCATCTGCGGAACGGTGTTGACGATGGCCTCGTAAACGTCCTCCACAGTCTTAATGAAGTGGGTCTGCCCGAGGATCAGATTGGCGCCCTCGGGAATCTCGAGCGGCACGACATGAAGTTCCATATGAATTGGGCGCTGCGGGCTCTACTTCTCTTCCTTGAATCGGATTCGGATCTTATTCTCCCGTCCACCATAATCCAGTTGAAGGTCCTTGAGTTTCTGCTTTTCCATGGGGAAGTACAGCATCCCGGACACGGACTGATCGGTCTTCTTCTCGGGCAGGGCCTTGGCGGCGAGCACTTTCTCGATGGGATTCTCCTTCTCGTTAGTTCCGCTCTTGATGGTGGCTTTGACGTCGCCTGTGTCGCCACCCCCGCCGCCGCCCGAGATGCCGCCGCCGGGCATGCCCATCGGGGACCCGCCACCAGGGTAGCCGCCACCGGGGTAACCGGGCGGGTAGCCGGCGGGATAATCCGGGGGGCCACTCTGGATCCCACCACCGCCGCCTCCTCCGCCGCGGCCCGGCGAGATCACGATCGCGCCCCGGCCCGCGATCTGACTGGGTGCGAACGGCTTCGACTTTTCGCCGTCCTTATCGGTGCGGAGCTGGAAGTCGTCGCGGTCGATCAAGATCTCTTTGCCGTACTTCGGTTCCACTTTCACCTGCGCGACAAAGTAGTGCCCGTCGAGGTCGCTGCCGAGCGCTTCTTTCACCGCGATCGGATCGGCGTAGAGTGTGACGGTGAGAATCAGGTCCTCATTCTCGCCGCGGCCGGTGCCGACGATCTTCTTGTTCGCTGCCGGCAGAAGGAACGCCGGAAGCAAAAAAACCGCCAAGAGGCGAGGGGGCATGAATAGACCTCTGAGAAGATTATAGCGTCGAGCCCACTGTTACAATGAGAGCTTCACCGCACCCACAGGAGTTTTCCCGAAATGGACGAAAAAGAGCGCACCCGCGCCTTAGACAACGCCCTCAGCCAGATTGAGAAGCAATTCGGCAAAGGATCGATCCTTCGCTTGGGATCGAAAGACGCCATTGTACCTGTCTCCGTGATTTCGACGGGCTCGATTTCACTCGACGCCGCACTGGGCGTGGGCGGCTTCCCGCGCGGCCGCATCAACGAGATCTTCGGGCCGGAGTCGTCCGGCAAGACGACCATCGCGCTGCAGGTGGTCGCCGAAGCGCAAAAGAAGGGCGGGATGGCGGCCTTCATCGACGTGGAGCACGCGCTCGACCCGTCGTACGCGAAGAAGCTGGGGGTGGATGTGGACAACCTGCTGGTGTCGCAGCCGGACTACGGCGAGCAGGCGCTCGAGATCACGGGCGCGCTGATCGCCTCGAACCAGATCGACGTGCTGGTGGTGGATTCGGTGGCGGCGCTGGTGCCGAAAGCCGAGCTGGACGGCGAAATGGGCGACAGCCACATGGGCCTGCAAGCACGGCTGATGTCGCAGGCGCTGCGTAAACTCACGGGCGTGGTATCGAAGTCGAACACCTGCCTGATCTTCATTAATCAGATCCGCGAAAAGATCGGGGTGATGTTCGGGAACCCGGAGACCACTACCGGCGGGCGCGCGCTGAAGTTCTATTCGACGGTGCGGCTGGATATCCGGCGCATCGCTGCTATTAAGGATGGCGATGCGGTGATCGGCAACCGCACCAAGGTCAAGGTCGTGAAGAACAAGGTGGCGTCGCCTTTCCGCGAGGCCGAGTTCGACATCATTTACGGCGAAGGCGTTTCGAAGGAAGGCGACCTGATCGACCTGGGAGTGGCGCAGAACGTGATCGAGAAGAGCGGCTCGTGGTTCAGCTACAAGGGCGACCGCGTCGGCCAGGGGCGCGAGAACGCGCGCCAGTTCCTGAAGGACAATCCGGATATCAGGCAGGCCATCGACCAGGAATTGAGGAAGCTGCTGGGGCTGGTGAAGCCGGATCCCGTGGCGGCTGCGGCGGAAGCAGCGGTTGCGTCGCCGATGCCGAAGGCTGCGCCGGCACAGCGGCGGTAGGCGACGGACGACCAACTGTTCCCTGAAGAGCCGTGAAAGAATACGGGGACGCCCCTACTCTGCGCATAGGTTGCTGAATTCGCGTAGGTCGCCCGGAGCATCCCCGGATTCTTTCACGGACACGGTATGAAAGAAGAGGATCGCCAGCGCGCTATCCGGTTGAAGCTCGCGCGCCAGGAGTCTCCGCCGGGAGGGCCGCAGCGTCCCGCGCTTGCCACCGGCTTCCCTGCCCTCGATGCCGCGCTCGGCTCCGGCCTGCCGCGCGGCCGCATCGTCGAAATCTTCGGGCCCTCCTGCGGGAAGAGCACGCTGCTGCTCCAGACGGCAGCCCACGCGCAGCAGACGGGCTGCACTGTGGGCTGGGTGGATGCCGACCGCACGTTCGATCCGGCATACGCCACGCGGCTGGGCGTGCGCATCGAAGACCTCGTCTTCGCGCAGCCGGATTCGGCCGAAGAGGCACTCGAGATCGCGCGGCGTCTGGCCGATTCGGGCGCGGTCGACCTGCTGGTGGTGGATTCGGCGGCGGCGCTGGTGCCGGCGCTCGAACTGGAGGCGGGTCTCGGAGGCGCCAGTCTGGGGCTGCACAGCCGGGTGATGGCGTCGGGTTTGCGGCGGCTCTCGGTGGCGGTGGCGAGGTCGGGCAGTATCGTTGTATTTCTCAACCAGACGCGCGCGCGGACGGGCGCGGACGGCATCGACGGCGAGACCAGCGCCGGCGGTGCACCGCTGAAACTGTACGCGGCTGTGCGTATAGAGTTGTTTCCCGCGGGCCGGACAGTGCGCTTCCGAGTACTGAAAAACAAGGCTGCCGCGGCCTTCGTCGCGGGCGAACTGGCATGGGGCCGCGACCCTGGATTCGCCAAATGCCCGTAAAACGGCCCTTCCAGCACTCTTCTTGCAAAAAAGCCGCGAAAAACGGGCATTTTTGGACGCATTTCCCTTTACATCACCCAGGTCATCCCGTATGATTGATATCGATCGAGGCCTTCGTTTTCAAAACAAAGAGCCCTGAAAATGTTCTAGTGACCCGACGGGAGAATCAAAAAAGGAGAACTATGGCGAATCAGAGAATGACCCAGACGCAACTGGTGAGAGCGCTCGCGGAAGGCAACGAAGTTAACAACAAGACGGCGCGCAGCATGCTGGAGAGTCTCTCCAGCCTGGCCATCGCCGAAGTGAAAAAGAATGGCGTGTTCGTGCTGCCAGGCATCGGCCGCCTGGTGCGCGTGGACCGCAAGGCACGCATGGGCCGCAACCCCGCGACCGGCGAGGCCATCAAGATCCCGGCCAAGAAGGTCGTAAAGTTCCGCGTGGCGAAGGCCGCGAAGGACGCGATCGTTCCGCCCAAGAAGAAGTAGCTTTTCTCAAGAAAGAGAAAAACCCCGCAGAGCCTTGGTGCCCTGCGGGGTTTCGTTTTTTCTGCCGAAAAATTCTCAGAGCCGAAAGAAACCGATCCAACTTGCGGACCAGTCCCGGAAGCCTACTATGCCTGCTTCGTTTTGTCTTCTTCGTCGCCCTTGAGAGCAGTCTTGAAGTTGCGGATTCCCTCGCCGATACCCTTCGCCACTTCCGGGATTTTCTTGCCCCCGAATAGCAGCGTGGCCACGGCCAGGACCACCAACAGTTCAGGCATGCCCAGTCCACCGATGCCGGCGGTCTGAATGCCAGTAAGCTCCATACGGCCTCCTATGCTTATGCTTATACCATTGTAGGATTTGGTTCGGTAACAAGCAACCGTCTGTAGAACGAGGACGGATTCCGCTGTCAAGATAACTTTAGTTAATGCGGCCCCGGCCTTCAAGCGCCCGCTGTTGCGGGATAATAGCCGCAGACACAGTGGAGTTCAAAGAGCAGCTCAAATCGCAGGTCGATATCGCGGGCGTGGTCGGAGAATACGGCGTGCGTCTGCTCAAGGCCGGTCCGAACCGCTACAAAGGGCTTTGTCCCTTCCACACCGAAAAAACGCCGTCATTCAACGTCAGCACCGACCGCCAGGCTTTCCACTGCTTCGGCTGCAGCGTGGGCGGCGATGTTTTCAGCTTCGTGATGCGGATCGAGGGCATCAGTTTTTACGAGGCGCTCAAGCTGCTGGCGGAGCGGCACGGCATCCCTATGCCCAAGCGCTCGCTCGTCGCCGACGAGGATACGCGGCTTCGCGAGGTGTGTTTCGACGTTCACAAGGTGGCGCTCGATCATTACCGTGCGAGTCTGAACGGCGCTTCGGGGGAAGCGGCGCGCGGCTACCTGGTGCGGCGAGGGGTGACGCCCGAAACGATCGAACGCTTTGAGCTGGGATACTCGGACCGCTCGGGGCGCTCGCTGTTGCGCGTTCTCGAGCAGCGCAGTTATACGGCCGCGCAACTGGAGCAGTCGGGACTGGTGGCGAAGCGCGACGACGGAAGCCTTTACGAACGCTTCCGCAACCGGCTGATGTTCCCCATCCACGATGAGTCGGGGCGCACGATCGGCTTCGGCGGGCGGACGCTCGACGCCGACAACGATATCAAGTATGTGAATTCTCCGGAAACGCCGATCTATAAAAAGAGCAAGGTGCTGTATAACCTGCACCGCGCCAAGAAATCGATCGGCAAGGACGACCGGGCGATTCTGGTGGAAGGCTACATGGATGCGATCGGGGTCGCCGCGAGCGGCATCGAGGGTGTGGTGGCGAGCTGCGGCACGGCGCTGACTTCGCAGCAGGTGCAGATGCTGCGGCGGCACTCGCAGAAGATCGTGGTGAATTTCGACCCCGATACCGCAGGAGCTAACGCGGCCGAGCGCTCCATCAATATCCTGCTCAACGAGAACATGCAGGTGCGCATCATGGAGCTCGATGGCGGCCTCGATCCGGACGAGTATTGCAAGCAGCGCGGCGCGGACGCGTACCGGCTGCGCCTCGACCAAGCCAAGGGCTACTTCTACTGGCTGGCGGACCGCGTGCGAACGAAGTATGATGTTCACACAGCGGAGGGAGTTGTGTCAGTGCTTCAAGATTTGCTGCCGGCGGTGCAGCGCATTGCCGATCCACTCGAACGGGCGGCGATAGCCAACGACGTGGCGGGATATGTCGGCGTCTCGACGGGTATGGTGCTCGACCGGTTCCGCAAGGCTGCGGGGCAGCGGCAGGAGAAAACGCTCGAACGCCCGAAGGTGGCGCTTCGCGCGGACGAGCGCTGGATGATCAACGCTCTGTTGGATCGTCCGGAAATCCGCGACCGGATGATCGCCGATCTGCGGGCGATCGAAGCCGTTTCCCGATTTCAGAGCCGGAAAATCTTCCAGGCGGCGTTCGCTCTCTACGATTCGGGCGCGCCTTTCGCCTTCGCATCGCTGCACGAGCGCATGGAGGAACCGGAGCAGAACCTGTTGGCCGAAGCGGTGTTTGGCGAGCACGAGCAGAAGTCGCCGGAGGACATATTGGCGGCGCTCGACAGCATGCGGCGCTCGGAAAAGCAGAACCAGCGGGACGAGTTGAAGGCCAGGATTAAGGAGTTGGAGCGCGCCGGCAACTGGCAGGACGCAATCAAGCTGATGGCGGAACTCGATCCCGCCGCGCGGAGTACCAAATGACATTTCAATGCCTGATTGTCGCGCGCGCCGTGGTGTACAATAATCTGGATTCTTCTCCGCCAGGAGTTACGGGGCTTCAGTGGCGTTAGATGACAAATTCGACGGGCTGCAGCGGCTCGTACAGATGGGCAAGGAAAAAGGCTACGTCCTGTACGACGAGGTAAGCGAAGTTCTGCCCGGCGATATGTCAGGCGGCGCGGAACTGGACGATGTGCTCGCTGGCCTGGATGTCGCGGGCATCGAGATTCTCGAAGAGCCGAAGGATTTCGAGAAGAAACTCGAAGAGAGCGAAGAACTCCTCGACATCGAACTGCCCGCAGGGCTAGGCGAGAAGATCAACGACCCCGTCCGCATGTACCTGCGGGAGATGGGGACGGTGCCGCTGCTCACGCGCGAGGGCGAGGTCGAGATCGCGCGACGCATCGAGCGCGGCCAGAACACGGTGCTCAAATCGCTGACGCGGGCGCCGCTGGTGATCCAGGAAATCATCGGCATGGGCGAGGAGATCGCGCAGGATTCGCTCTCCGCCCGCGACGTCATCCAGATTTCGGACCCGATTCTCACGGATGAGCTGGTGGAGGAGAAGCGCGTCGAGTTCCTCAAGTACAGCGCCGAGACCGAGCGGCATTACAAGAAGATTCTGCAGTGCCGGCAGAAGCTGCAGGCCATCCCGCGCGGCATGAAGCCGAAACAGTACCGGCGCCAGATGTGGGAACTGGGACGGATGGTGATCCGCACCTCGCGGCTGGTGCGCACGGTGAAGTTCCAGACGCCGGTGATCCGGCACCTCATCGACCGCATCCGCACGGCGGCCGAAGAGTTGCGGCCGCTCGAGAAAGACATCGCGCGGGTGCAGCGCAAGCTGGAAACGTGGCCGGGCGCGCGCGCCGAGGGCATCAAAGAACTGCGCCGGGAGCAGCGCACCTACGGGCAGCGGCTACAGCAACTCGAAGAGCAGTTCGGGGCCTCGGCCACGGAACTTCGCCGCACGCTCGAGATCATCACCAAGGCGCACCAGGAAGCCGAAGCCGCCAAGAAGGAACTGATCGAGGCCAACCTGCGGCTGGTGGTGAGCATCGCCAAGCGGTATACCAACCGCGGGCTGCAGTTCCTCGACCTGATCCAGGAAGGCAACATCGGGCTGATGAAGGCGGTGGATAAATTCGAATACCGCCGCGGCTACAAGTTCTCGACTTACGCTACGTGGTGGGTGCGGCAGGCGATCACGCGCGCCATTGCGGACCAGGCGCGGACCATCCGCATCCCGGTCCACATGATCGAGACGATCAACAAGCTGATTCGGACCTCGCGCCAGATGGTCCAGGAACTGGGGCGCGAGCCGACGAACGAGGAACTCGCCAAGCGGCTGCAGCTTCCGGTTTCGAAAGTGCGCAAGGTACTGCGGGTGGCGCAGGAGCCAATCTCGCTTGAGACGCCGATCGGCGAAGAGGAGGAATCGCACCTGGGCGATTTCATCGTCGACCACAACGGGATTTCTCCGTCGGATGCGGTGATCAATCTGAACCTGCGGGAGCAGACGGCGCAGGTGCTGAAGACGCTGACGCCGCGCGAGGAGAAGATCATCAAGATGCGGTTCGGCCTGGAGGACGGGAGCGAGCACACGCTCGAAGAAGTCGGGCAGAATTTCGCCGTGACGCGTGAGCGCATCCGGCAGATTGAGGCGAAGGCGCTGCGGAAGCTGCGGCACCCGAGCCGCAGCCACCGCCTGCGCGCATTCCTCGAAAACGGAACGCGAGGCGTTTAGCCCCGCAAAATAACCGGCTTTACCAACGAGGCTCGCGCCGGCCGCCGCGTGGGGGGCGATCGCCGCCGCCGCCACCTCCTCCGCCCGGACGTCCGCCGCCGCCAAAGCCCCGGCCGGCGCCACCACCGCCGAATCCGCGCTCCGGCTTGGGGCGAGCTTCGTTCACGTTGAGAGCACGGCCGTCCATCTGGTACCCGTTCAACGCTGTGATCGCGTTGTCGGCCTCTGGCTCATTTTCCATTTCCACGAAAGCGAAGCCACGGGAACGCCCGGTATCGCGATCCGTCATGATCCGCGCGCTGTTGACAGCGCCGTGTTGCTCGAACAGACTGCGGACAGCCTCTTCCGTAGCACTGAAACTGAGGTTGCCCACGAAAATGTTTTTCACTTAAACCTCCTGACAATTTGAAAGCGGCTCATCGGGGAGAGAACACAAGCGGAAGATGCTGTCGCTCACAAACACTCGGCCGGACTCGCAAAAGCTATCAAACGCGGTTCAAATATACCACGGCTGAAAATCGAAGACAAACGTTACACTGTTAGCAAATGAACAGTTGCGGAGGGCTGTTTGGCAAAAGCAAAAAGCCCCCGGAAAACCAGGGGCTTCTGTTTTAAACCGGGCAACTTCCTACTCTCCCACACACTTGCGCGCGCAGTACCATCGGGGCTGAGAGGCTTAACTTCCGTGTTCGGGAAGGGAACGGGTGGGTCCCTCTCGCTATGGTCACCCAGAACTGGGTTGACAGAGAACCGCCGGGGTTCTCTGACCTGAATATTGACGGGCCGTTCGGAAAGTAGCGTCGATCGTTCGCGCGTTTGAGGCGCGGTGTCGTATACGCAGTAAATTTTATGGTCAAGCCGAACGGGCAATTAGTAACGGTAAGCTCAATCCGTTGCCGGACTTACACATCCGTCCTATCAAACTGGTAGTCTTCCAGTGCCCTTCATAGCCTATAAAGCTTGGGAGATCTCATCTTAGGGAAGGTTTCACGCTTATATGCCTTCAGCGTTTATCCTGACCGAACTTCGCTACCCAGCGATGCGGCTGGCGCCACAACTGGATCACAAGAGGTTCGTCCACCCCGGTCCTCTCGTACTAAGGGCAGGCCCCCTCAAATCTCCTCCGCCCACCACAGATAGGGACCGAACTGTCTCGCGACGTTCTGAACCCAGCTCACGTACCGCTTTAATAGGCGAACAGCCTAACCCTTGGGAGCTTCTACACCCCCAGGATGCGATGAG
>JBGPHT010000122.1:0-22804 GCA_041484525.1 Bryobacteraceae bacterium
CTTCTGGAACTCCTTGTGGGGGAGATGGGCGATCAGTTCCGAGAAGATGAATCGGCCGGTGTGCATCCCCCATTGTTACGGAGCCCCGCCGCCGGGCCGAAGGCCCTATTCCGGCCGTTCTCCGTTCAAATCGTTCCTGGCAGAACTTCCAGCTATGCGGCTGGAAATACTGGGCTTATCAGTCTTGACAAAGTACTTTACCGGACACTAGTGGGTGATCTGCTTGCCGCACTACACTAGCGGCTCGGGTTGAGAGGTTTGATGCGAATGTTCCTGTACCACACTGGCGAGCCGTGATCCTGCAGACCGACGTATCCGGTCCGCGCGAATTCTTTGAGCGGCCTGTCGAATTTGTTGGCTGTGCCGTCAGGATTCTTGCGTGCCTCGGTCCACTGGTCCAGGTCCGCTTCGCTGACTGGCTGGCCGTTCAATACCACCGAGATTCTAGACCCCTGGCACGTGATCGTGTATCGGTTCCAGTCGTCTGGCTTGAGCGGATTCGCTTTGGGCGCCACCAGATCATAGATACCGCCGATGCTGCCTTTTCCCAGAGGTCTGCCGGGGGCGGCACTGGCAACCTGAATTTCGATTCCGGTCGGCACCGGGTCCTTGGTATTGGAAGTGCGCAGGTACACTCCGCTGTTGGTGCCCTGCGTCACTTTGAACTCCAGTTCGAGCACGAAATCGCCGTACGTACGCTCGGTCCACAGATAGTTGTCGTTGTGCTCCTGGTGGTCCGTCCGGTTCTTCAGAGTGATCGCGCCGTCTTCGACAGTCCAGTTGATGGCCGGTTGCCAACCGGTCAGGTCCCGGCCATTGAAGAGAGTCACGAAGCCTTCGCGATCCGGTTGGGGCGGAGTCACCGGGGCGTCCCAGTTAATGTTCCCAGGATAAGTGTCGCGGTCCGGTAGCGGACTCTTGCCTCTCGTTCTTTGCGAATAGCCTTTGTTGAAGAAGACGTAGAGGCCAGACCGGCAGGCAACTACGACATCCTGTCTGCCATCGCCGTCCAGGTCCGCCACGCTGAGCCGCATCCCCACGCCGACCACGTCGTTCGGGGGCGGGCCGTCATAACCGGGGGTGAAATACGGCTCCAGATGACTATAAGACAGGATGTGCCGCTCGAAACGTCCCTTGTTGATCTTGTAGTAGAACACGAACACCGGCTCGAGCGCGCCGACGTCGCCGCCGTTGTGCGCCAGCAACTGTTTTCCGGTGATGAGCTCCGGCTTGCCGTCACCGTCCAGGTCGGCGAGGGCCATGGTGTGAAAGGTGGGAAACTCCGTTTCGATCCAGTGCTGAACGAAGCTGCGCTTGCCGTTTTCGATTTTCTGCTCGAACCATGCCAACCCATAGCCGTGGTCCGAGCCCATGATAATGTCGTTCACGCCATCGCCGTTGACGTCGGTAACCAGGATCGGCAGTCCCGCACCGCCGGGTCTTCCGGCCGCGCCGAATGCCGAGAACTGGTAATCCGGATGCCAGATCCACGGCTGTTCCGCCGGATGCAGTGGCGCTTCGAACCAACCGCTGGTGGTGACCACATCGTCGCGGCCGTCCCCGTTAATGTCTCCGATGCCGCTTCCATGGCTTACGCCAACGCCTTCGGGCCCCAGCGCGTGCTCCTGGAACCACGGAGCCCGGTTCAAATGTTCGAACCAGATCAGGCCGCGGCCCGGCTTGCGCGCGAAGTAGTTGACCAGCACATCCTTGCCGTCGTGGCCGGATAGGTTGCCGATGACCATTCCTTCGAGCCCGCTGGCCTGGTGCAGCGCATGGGATTGCCACTTCACACCTGGCTTGCCCGGGTTCTCATACCAGTAAATGCCCTGCTTGAGCATCCAGCCGGAACTGATCACGTCCATGCGGCCGTCGTTGTTGACATCCATCGTGCCTTCGTAGTTGTCGTCAACATCCGGGCCGTTGGTGGCGGCGCCGTCGCGATAGTCCGCGTGTTTGGTCCAGTTCGGTGCGGTGTAGTAATTCCGTCCGGCGGCGATGTCGAGCTTGCCGTCGCCATCGATGTCCAAAACCGAGGAGCATTCGGCAAACGGCCCGAACCAGAAAGTATGCTTCGCGGGATCGTGGACCGGGCCATCGATCTTCACGGGTACGAAGACCAGCTCTTTGGACGCTTCGTCGACGGCATCGGCGGGCGGACTGCCGGCCGAAGGCGTCATCACGCACCAAACACCCACCAGAATCACGACCGGCAACATCATCCGCCTGATCATACGTCTTGTCCTCATCGCTTCTGCGCTAGTGCGGAGGCTTCGATCCGCTGTTTGCATTCGTCCAGCATCTCGGCGGTACGGGTAGCGCCCGACCGGGACACGCCAATCGCCCGGACTTCGAGCAGTGCATCCAGGGTGCGCACTCCTCCCGCCGATTTGATCCGAATGTGCGGGGGAGAGTGCTTGCGCATGAGCTTAAGGTCGGCAATCGTCGCGCCCCCGGTGCCATAGCCAGTGGAAGTCTTGACGAAATCCGCCCCGGCTTCGGCGCAGATCTCACACAGCTTGATCTTATGGAAATCCTGTAAGTAGCAGTTCTCGAAAATCACCTTCACCATGCTGCCGCCGGCGTGGGTCACCTCGGCCACTGCCCGGATATCTTCGCGAACGTAGTCCCAGTCCTCGCTCAGCGCTTTTCCGATATTGATCACCATGTCGAGCTCGGTGCCGCCATCGCGGAGAGCCTCCTCAGCTTCCGCCACCTTCACGGCAGTCCTGTGGCCACCATGCGGAAATCCGATGACCGTGCTGGCGGCCACGGTGCTGCCGGCCAGCAGTTCGGCGCATCGTTTGAGGAAGTATGGTTTGACGCAGGCCGAGGCCACGTCATATTCAACCGCCAGGCGGCAACCGGCTTCCAACTCCCGATCCGTCAGCACGGGGTTGAGCAGGGAATGGTCGATCATCTTCGCGATGTCGAGATAAGAATAGTCCATGGGTAACCTATTTTCTTAATGGCAGAGGAATCGCCCGTCCGCTCTGCACGGACATCTTCGCAGCTTCGAGCACTTC
This sequence comes from Bryobacteraceae bacterium, assembly GCA_041484525.1. Lineage (GTDB taxonomy): Bacteria > Acidobacteriota > Terriglobia > Bryobacterales > Bryobacteraceae > JBGPHT01. Next base: position 3,027 of record JBGPHT010000122.1, read on the forward strand.
CTGCACGGATACGTTGAGATCGAGCGACGCGGGACCGTCCAGCGCCTGGTGATTGCGGATTCGATCCACCATGTAAGCGATGGGTTCGGCGCGCTCCGGCGGAAGCGGCGTGACAGCGAGCGGCTCGCCCGCCTGCTGCCCTCCGCGGCCGGAGCCTGAAGCCGGCGCACCCAGCTTGCGGACGGCGTTTCCTACGATGCTGCCTTTCATGCCGTAGATTTCGTTCCCGAGCCGCTGCGCCGGCGGAAGGTCCCAACTGGCTTCCAGAATCGCAAGGCCGTCTTTGTAGTTTAGGACGATCGTGGCGTTGTCTTCGACATGGGGAAATGTCTCCGGTTTCATATGCTGCGCGGTGGCATACACGCTTACAGGCATCCCCTTGATCCCCAGGCTCCATAGCACCAGGTAGCAACCGAAATCCATCATCGCACCGCCGCCATTCTGCACCGGATCGGCGAGCCATGCAGCGAACGAGGACTTCTTCGGATCGCCCGGACCATTGTGGCCCTGCACCCCATGCAGGCGCCATACGGGACCGATCTCGCCGGCGTCGATAGCCGCCTTGACCGCGTATTGCGAGGCCTGCCAGGTGGAGCCGTAGTTGGTCAGCACCAGGATGTTGTACTTGCGCGCCAGCGCCTGAATTTCGAGCGCCTCCTTCAGAGTGGCGGCGAGAGGCTTTTCCATGATCACGTGGATGCCCTTGGGCGCGCAGTACCGGACCACGTCCACGTGTCCGTTGGTGGGCGTGAAGGCCCACACAATGTCCGGCTTGGTCTCGTCGATCATCTTCTTCCAGTCGGCGAAAATCAGCGACTCCGGGACACCTGGGCGGGTCACGTTCTGCGTCTGCGGAATCACGTCTTCGCGCGTGGCGCGGGCGATCAAGTCCGGCAGCGTTTCCGAAACGCCAACCAGCTTCACCTTGTCACCCTTCAACATGGTCCCCAGGTGCAGCCACACGTGCGCGTGCAGCATGCTGACTACGGCGATCTTATACTCCGCCGCCGCCATCGGCAACGTCGAAAAACACAATAAAGCCACAATGCGTCTCATGCGAATTTCCCCTCCACTCTAGTTCGTCGGAACTTGCATGCCAAGTTCCTGTACTGTGTGGTTCTTGCCATCGCCCTGGTATTCGGTTCGCGCGGCGGCTTTCTCGATTACCCTCTGTGTCTTCGGATCGAACAGCTTGGTCTTACCTTCACGATAGGCATACACGCCCAACTTGATTGCCGCAATGATCTGGTAGCCGAGCTCGGCGGGAGCGTTGGGCTGCTTTCGCGAACGGACGCAGGAGAAGAAATTAGTAGTGTGCGGTGTGCGGGCGTCGCGCTGCGGAGCTAGCGGAGGCAGCTCAAAGACCTTCGGCTGTGGACGGGCCTGATCCGGCTGCGACCGCTGTCGCAGCTCCGGGTACGTTTCCGGGTACACCAGCACCTGGTTTCGATCGACCACGAGTGTGCCTTTGTGACCGTAAATGGCCTGTTTGTGATACTGGCCCATCCCCGCGTTGGCCATCGATCCCGACATTTCAATATAGAAATTGGGGTACTCGATGGTAGTGGAGTAGGTATCCGGGACTTCGCGATCCTTGTGCACGTAGATGCCGCCGGCCGCGGTCACGCGCGTGGGAAACTGCGCGCCCATGGGGTACAGAATCGGTCCCAGGCTGTGGAAGAACAGGTCCGTCGCGATGCCACCGGAATAGTCCCAATACTTGCGGAAACGGAAGTACCGATCCGCGCTGAACGGCCGTTTGGGAGCCGAGCCAAGCCAACGGTTCCAGTCGATGTTTTCCGGTGTGCCTTCCGGATCCACGCGATAGTTCCATTCTCCGAGCAGGGAGTTGCGGGCGGAGGTAGCCTGCGCGCACAATACCTGCCCGATCTCTCCGGCATCGATCAGCTCTTTCGATCGGTGCGTAGCCGGCGAAGAAAGCCCCTGATTGCCCACCTGCAGGATACGGTTGTATTTCTTGACCGCGTCCACGATGGCCCGCGCCTCTTCCAGGGCATGGGTCATCGGCTTTTCAAGGTACACGTCCTTGCCGGCGGCCAGCGCGTCGAGCGCCATCTGGCCGTGCCAATGATCGGGTGCGGCGATCAGCACCGCGTCCACGTCATTCCGGGCCAGCAGCTCGCGATAGTCGTGATGGACATCCTTATCGGTGAGTTTGGCGATATCGCGCGCCCGCTGTTTGCGTCGCGTGTAGATATCGCTGACCGCGACCACCTGGATGTCTTTCTCCTCGTCGGTCTGTTTCATGAAGGCTTGGAGATGCACCGTCCCCATGCCCCCCACCCCGATCATTCCGACATGAACGCGGTCGTTAGCGCCCACTACTCGTGCGGCCGAGCGCGCCGATACACCTGGCCTGATGGTCTTCTCGGCCTTTGCCAGAACCACCGAAGCTGCGCCCAGGGCGGCGGCGGCACCCGAAGCGCGGTTCAAGAAAGCCCGCCGGCTTGACGGAGTCGGATTCTGTGTCATGGGGAAAATTCCTTTTCTGTTGCCAATCGCCAGACGAAAGAGCGGCCGGCGCATGCCACTCCCACACGGGGATGGCGCTGCGCCGGCCGATCCGTTTAGAAGGAGAGCCGGGCGCCGAGCTGAACCGTGCGGGGGCTGTTGCCCGTCCCCGTGATCCTGCCGAAATCGGCGCTGCTCTGGGTCGTGTTCGGGCCGCCAAACAAGACCCGGTTCGGAGCGTTCGAAGCCGAAGCTCGTATCTCCAGGTTGCCCTTCTCGCGAATCACGAAGTTCTTCAGGAGGGCGAGATCTTCGTTGACGGTCCACGGTCTGCGCAAGTACGGCATCTGGCGGGGAGTATCGCCGTAGGTCATGTTGGCCGGCAGAACGAAGGCCGCCGGGTTGAGGTACGGAATTCTGCCGAGGGCCGTCGTGCCAATGTTGTCATGGCTCCACGTCCAAGCGGGGTTGATGAGTGGGATCTGCCCCGTCGTGGCGCCCGGCGCGAAGCTGCAGCGACCGTTGCTGCCCGCTCCGAAGAAGTTCTGGCCGCAACTGATCCACAGCGGCGTACCAGAGACGTAAGTGTGGACTCCCGAAACTTTCCAGTTGCCGAAAACGGCTTGTGCCACTTTTGGCATGTTATTCAGGAGGGCCTTTCCTTTTCCGATCGGCAGATCGTAGCTGTAGCCGATGTGGATGTTATGCGGCGTGTCCTCGTTATACGCCACGGATTTGTCCAGCCGCCGGTTGTATTGATTCTGGACGGCGCCGAGAGTGTCCCGGTTGGCGTCCTCGCCGTTCGACGTGGAGATCAGTTTGCAGAACGTGTAAGTGGCGATCAGGTAGAGCCCCTTTGAAAACCGGTGCTCGAAGCTGGTCTCCAGCGCGTGGTATGTCGAATGGCCGTCGTTCAGACCGCTGGCGTTGCTGTCGATCCCGGAGAACTGCGGGAAAGGACGCAGCGCCTGCTGTAGCTGCAGGTTGGTCGGGTAGGTGGCGTATGGCAGCTTGAATCCTGCCGCAACTACGATGGGATTGTTGATCACCGAACTGATGGTGCTTCCCAGGAGGCTGCCGTAAATGCCCCAGTACTTCGGGTCGAGCTGGTTCAGCGACTGCTGTCTCGAAATCAGCTTGTTTCCGACCACCCCGTGATAGGTCGCGCGGAACACCGAGTCATTGGTCAAGGTCCGCTCGATGCTAAGCTGCCAGTCCGAAAAGTAGGCCGACCGCCCGGTCTGCGAGTAATAGAAGAACGGGCTCTGCTGGAACAGGTTGCCCGTCAGAGTCTGGGGATCGGAGATCGGCGGCTTGAGGTTCTGTATCTGCGAGGCGAATGCCGTGAGACCGTTCTTGGTCAGGTAGGAGATACCGTTCGAAAGAAAGTTCCCGGTTGCGCTGTAGGTTCCGCCAAAACCCTGGATGCCGTTGTCGGCGTTGCCGTCTTCGCGCGGCGGCTGATAGTAAATCGCGCCGCCGGAGCGAATCACGGTCTTCGAGTTGATTTGGTAGGCCACGCCCAGCCGCGGACCCAGCGCGTTCATCCTGGTCTCGCCAAAGTGAGTTGGCGAGCCAGCGGCGCCCGCGTACACCATGGACCCGGGAATTCCGTTAAACGACGTCGCCGGACAAGTCGGGCAGAAGTTGCTGTTGTGGAGATGCCGTTCTTCCTTGGGGACGGGGATCTCATACCGCAAGCCGAAGTTCACGGTCAGCTTCGAGCTTACTTTGAAATCGTCCTGAGCGAACCAGGCATAATACGGCCAATGGAAGGCGGTATCGTCCGGATAGCGGAAGCTACCGCCGCTGGCAGTCCCGAGCAGGAATGACGCGAAATCGCTGCCGCTATTGGCGACATTCTGGTTGCCGGTGCCGGCGGCGCTGAAGCTCACGTTGCCCCAGGTGTTGTTGTTGTCGATCCGGCGATAGATGCCGGTCAGGTACTCCATGCCGAACTTGACGCTGTGCCGGCCCTTGATCCAGGCCACTTGCTCTTTGATGTCCGTGGTGCGCTGCCGCGAATCCGTAAACACGGTGTTCCCCCACGTCGCGCCCCCAGCGCCGTAAACCGTGGAAACCCCAGGAATCAGGGCGTTCGGGTTGCCTTTGAGGTAAATCTGGTTGGCAAGATCCGACGGGTAAGTATTGACGTAGGCTGGAGCCTCGTAGATGTGCCTGTGGTTGTAGCCGATCGTCAGGTGGTTGAGCAAGTTCGGCCGAATGACGTAATCGTCGTTCAGGCGGTGGTACTCGGTCAGGCTGTCGGATGGGAAACCGGTACCGGGAAGACCCTCGAACTGATTGATGCTCGGGGTCGCCGGACTGTGAAAGTGGCTGTAGAGATAGCTGATCCGGTGCTTGTCGTTGAAGACATAGTCGAGCTTGATAGAGGGCAAGCCGGATCGCGAGGTCGAATAGGTCCGGGAACGATAATTGGCCGTGAGCAGGTTCGGGTTGTCCGGGTGAGGCAGCATCGCAACCAGAAGCTTGGCTGTAGCATCGATGCGGTTCGCACAAATCGTGTTCACGATGCCATTGCACTGCAGGATGGGGCGGTCCACCGAATTCGGGATAATGTTCCCGGCGGCGTCGAATGGATCGTACAACGGGACCATCTTCCCGGTGCTGTCCACCAGTTTTCTAAAATCGCCATTGCGGAATTCATCGAGCTGCGCCGTCACCAGCCCGGTCGATTGGCCGTTTCTGGTGGAGGCATGTTCGTATGCGAAAAAGAAAAACGCCTTGTTGCGGCCGTCGAATATCTTGGGGAGGTAGATCGGCCCGCCCACGCTTCCGCCTGGGTTCCACTGGCGCACGATCGACCGCTTCGAAGGCGCCGTGGTAAATCCTCGAGCATTGAAAACTTCGTTGCGGTTGAATACGAAAATGCTGCCGTGAACGTTATTGGTTCCCGATTTGGTGACCCAGTTGATCACGCCGTTGGACGTGCGGCCGTATTCGGCGGAGTACGATGAGCTTTGGACCTTAAACTCCTCCATGCCCTCGACGCTCACACCGTTCATAGCCGGGTCGTTGCGTCTCTCGCTGTTAGATTCGGCGCCGTCCAGTTGTTCGCTTTGACCGTCCAACAGCCCACCGCCGATGCGCGGGTTACTGGACGCCCCGATCACGCCCGGCGTCAGAACCACGAAAGCCAGATTGGCTCGTAATCCACCGCTGATAAACAACGGCAGATCCTTGATCGCATTCTTCGGGATGACTTTTCCGAGGTTGGTTCCTTGCACGTCGAGAAGCGGTGTGGCGGCGGTCACTTCCACCGATTGGTCCACTCCGCCAATCGTCAAGGTCACGTCAACGTTGGAGACCGTTGCCACGTGTACTTCGACGCCAGATGTTTCGGCTTTTTTGAACCCGGTCTTGTCGACCGTGACGGAGTATGTGCCCGAAGGCAGGTAGAGGACGCTGTAGACCCCATCAGCGCTCGTTTTTACGGCCTGCGTCAGACCGGTGTTTACATTCTTCACCGTGACCATGGTTTCCGGTACGGCTGCTCCCGATTGGTCCGTCACGACTCCGCGGATCGTACCGCGATCCTGGGCGAAACCGGAATAAACCAGAAACAGAATCAGAACGAGGAATCTGCTTTTATTGAACATCGATCACTCCCTATCCTTTGTGGCCCACCTAAAATCGCCTCCCCTGTGGAGCCTGAGGCCGGCAAAGGCTGTCGCGGCCTCCCTCAAGGCGCTAACGTGGCTTGGCCACACTGGCAAGAATATAACTTGGGGAATCTGGCGTGTCAACAAGGAAATTGCTAAATCTCTTGACATTCACGCTTTACTGCGCGATAACTCGATTGTAATGGCGGCATAGCCACATGGCCTCTCTCCTCGTAAAGGAACCGATTTATCAGCAGTTGAACGGTCACCTGAGACTTCTGGTTGGCTCGGGAGAATGCCCCGTCGGGAGCAAGTTTCTCACCGAGCGCCAGATCTGCGAACGTTACGGGGTCAGCCGCGCGACCGCCAACAAGGCGCTTTCCAACCTGGTATCCGAAGGCCTGCTGGAATTCCGGAAAGGTGTGGGCACTTTCGTCAGGGGACGCGCGCTCGACTACAATCTGAGGGCCCTGGTCAGTTTCACCGACAAAGCCCGTGCCGCCGGCAAAGAGCCGAGCACGGAGGTCCTGCAGTTTGAAACGGTCCGGTCGGAAGACGTTTTGGACGATGTGCCGGAGACGCTCCAAGTCGGGCCGGCGGCCAACTTGTACTATATCGAGCGGCTGCGCCTGGCCGACGGATTACCGGTGATTTTGGAAAAGCGCTACGTGGTCGCGGAGTATTGCCCTGGCCTCAAGCCCGAAGATGTGAGCGGGTCTCTTTACAGCCTGTGGACGGAACGCTATGGTTTGCAGATCGAAGGCGCCGACGAAAGTATTCGGGCGGTCAATACGCGGGGCGCCGATGCCAGGGCGCTAAAACTTCGGGACGGCGCGGCCGGAATGTTGATCCGGTCGGTAGGCTATCTGGCCGGGAACCGGCCGCTCTGGTCGGAACGCACTCTGTACCGGGGCGACTCTTATGAGTTTCACAACTGGCTTGGAGGGATACAGCCGGAGGGGTATTCGACAGGTAAGTTTTTGGACGTGGGGGACAAACCGCTCTAACCGGGCGAGGTTATCCTTTGCGCCGCAGCCGCTGGCCTACGCGCACGGCTCGGTCTCCGCGTAGAGAGGCTTCAGTGAGAGAGGTATTCGCCAGTGTGGATCTGGGCGGCACAAAGATCGCGGGGGCCATCGCCGGTTCCGATGGCGCGATTCTGGCCGAAGGCCGGGTCGCGACCAATTCCCATGAGGGACCCGACGCGGTCCTGCTCCGGATTGCGGCGCTGGTGGGCGACCTCTCCGCTCGCGCGGGCGCACAACCGGCGGCCGTGGGGATGGGAGTGCCCGGACTGGTGGATGTCCCCACTGGGGTTACCCGCTTCCTGCCCAATCTCCCTTCGCAATGGCGCGGCGTGCCGGTGGGTCAGACCCTCTCGACAGCGCTCGGCTGCCCGGTGTTTCTGCTCAACGATGCGCGCATGGCGACATTGGGTGAATTCACCTTCGGCCGTGGCAGGGCGGCGAACACGATGATCTTCTTTACCATCGGGACGGGTATTGGCGGCGGCATCGTCGTCGACCGAAAACTCCGGCTCGGTGCGCTTGGCGCCGCGGGCGAACTCGGTCATCAGACCGTTCAACAGGACGGCCCGCGTTGCGGTTGCGGCAACCGGGGTTGCCTGGAGACTCTGGCCAGTGGGCCGGCGCTGGTCGCCGAGGGCGTCCGGCTCTTGCACAGCGGCCTCGCGCCGGTCCTATTCGAGATGGTCTCCGGGAACGCCGGAGCCGTCACGCCGAAAGAGATGGGCGCGGCGGCTCGGGCCGGGGACACCGCGGTGTCGGAGGCCATCACCAGAACAGCCATGTGGCTCGGCATCGGCGTTGCCAACATGGTCACCGCGCTCGACCCCGATCTGGTCGTGCTCGGAGGCAGCGTCGCGGCGCTGGACGACCTGCTGCTGGTGCCCGTTCGCGAAACCGTGAAGCAACGGGTCCGCATGTTTCCAGTTTTGGATTTGTGTATCGAGCGGTCCCTGCTGGAGGACAAAGCAGGACTATTGGGCGGCATAGCGCTGGCCGCCAGTAACGTCATGAGAGGTGAGTGATGAAACGATTCGAAATGGATGACCGCCCGACGCGGCGCCAAGCCCTGAAAACCGCCGCTGCCTTCACCATTCTGCCCGCCGGACTGGTGCGAGGCTACGCGGCCAACGAGAAGCTGAACCTCGGCATCATCGGTCTCACCGGCATGGGAGGGGTTGACGCCAAGACGTTCAACGGGCTGGGCGAGAACATCTCAGCCCTGTGCGACGTCGATTCCACGATCCTCGATAAACGCGGGGCGGAGTATCCCGGAGCCAAGAAGTATACGGATTTCCGCAAGATGATCGAGAAGGAGAAGCTCGACGGCGTGATCGTCGCCGTGCCCGACCACAACCACGCTTACATTAGCGTGTTCGCCATGCGGCACGGCTTGAACGTTTACTGCCAGAAGCCGCTTTGCAAGTCCGTCCACGAGGCCCGGATCATGGCACGGGTGGCCGCCGGGACGAAGGTGATCACGCAGATGGGAACGCAGACCAGCGCGGAACCCAGAACCCTTCGCACGGCCGAGCTGATTCAGTCCGGCGCGATCGGCGAAATCACCGAAATCCACATGGCCACCGACCGCCCGATCTGGCCGCAGGGCTACGATCGTCCGGCAGGCGAAGATCCCGTACCCGCCACGCTCGATTGGGATCTCTGGCTCGGCACGGCGGCGGCGCGGCCCTTCCAGGCCAGGTGGCCCGAGGGCCATCCGGTATACAGTCCCGAAAAGAAGCGGCAGTTCGCGGCCAACGCCACTCTGTATCATCCTTTCTCCTGGCGCGGATGGACGGAGTTCGGCAGCGGCGCGCTGGGCGACATCGCGCCCCACAGCATGAATGTCATCTTCCTGACTCTCGATCTGGGCGCGCCTTCGGCGGTTGAAGTGGTGGAAACTTCCGGCATGAAGAAAGAGATGTACCCGGATTCGTGCATCATCCGCTTCGACTGGCCGGCGCGCGGAGTACATCCGCCGCTTTCAGTCTATTGGTACGACGGCAACCAGCCCCTGCCCACGGCGATGCAAGCCCCGCGTCCCGCCACGCCAGCATCCGGAGGTGCGCCGTTACGCGGCGGCCAGGGCGGCATGGTCTGGATCGGGACGAAAGGCAGCTATCCCGCAAACCGCGGACCTTTCGCCGGCCAGGGCACGGAACTGGCGACGCCTCCGCAGCGGGAGTGGGGCCGCGAGGAGGTCCACAAGGACTGGGCCGTGGCGGTCAAAGCGGGTAAACAGGCGCCCTGCCATTTCGGCTATGCCGGTCCGTTCACCGAAGCCTATCAACTGGGCAATGTCGCGCTTCGCGTAGGCCACCGGATCGAGTGGGATGCTCTGAGTTTTCGCATCACCAACTGCGAGGAAGCCAATCAGTACCTGCGCCGCGAGTACCGGCGCGGCTGGGATCTCAAGGAAATCGCGGGCAGTGCCTGGGACGTCCCTACTCGCCGCTCATGATCGCGGCCGGCTCGATGAAGCCCAAACGGATCTTGCTTACCGTGCTGCTGTTCGCCACTGCGGCGCTCCTTCGTCCGTCCGGCGCCGAGCGCGCGGCGGAGGAGCGCCTGAGTTTTCAGACTAGCGGCCCCTGGTCTCCGCGCACCAACCTCAATGCGGATGTCGCCATGGTGTACGGCATCGGGCAGCGCATGCCCGCGAACATCGAAGCCTGGCGGCAACATGGATACACCATCCACGTGATGACGGGCGTCGCGTGGGGCCAGTATCAGGACTATCTCAACGGCGAGTTCGACGGACAGAACCACTGGGATCAGGCCCAGACGCAGGCCGATGGCAAGCTGATCCTGCACGGCGGCAACCGCAACATACCGTATATTTCGCCCGGTGAGAATTACGGAAAATATCTGACCGTGGGAGTCAAGCGGGCGCTCGACGCAGGCGCGCAGGCCATCCACCTGGAAGAGCCCGAGTTCTGGGCCCGCGGCGGCTGGGAGGAGAATTTCAAGCGGGAATGGAAGGCCTATTACAAAGAGGACTGGCAGGCTCCGAACTCATCCCCCGACGCCCAATATCGCGCTTCCAAGCTCAAGTATTATCTGTATCGCAGGGCGCTCGCGCAGATCTTCGATTTCGCGAAGGAGTACGGCAAGACCAAAAACCGCGCCATCCGCTGCTACGTCCCGACGCATTCCCTGATCAACTACGCGCATTGGAGGATCGTGAGCCCGGAGTCCTCGTTGATCGACGTGGGCGCCGACGGTTATATCGCGCAGGTGTGGACCGGCACCGCCCGGACGGCCAATCTCTACGAGGGCCGCCGCAAGGAGCGGACCTTCGAGACTGCGTTCCTGGAATACGGCGCGATGCAGAATCTGGTGCGCGCTTCCGGCCGGCGCGTGTGGTATCTGAACGACCCGATTGAAGACGATCCCAATCACGATTGGGAAGATTACCGCACCAACTGGGAGAGCACGCTAACGGCGTCGCTTCTCCAATCGGAAGTGTGGCACTACGAAATCATGCCGTGGCCTGACCGCGTGTTCAACAGCCGCCATCCCTTGAAGAGCATCGCCCCTGAACGCACCGTAAAGGAGCAAGAGCAGGCTCCCACCGGGACCGGCCTGAGTGGATTTGGGCGCGGCAACGCGAATGTGGAACGGGTCGTGATTCCGAAACCCTACGAAACGGAACTGCAGACCGTGATCGCGGCGCTCGGCGACATGAAGCAGTCCGAGGTCCGGTGGGAGAACGCCGGCACCGGCAACACCGGCGTACTGATCTCCGACACGATGATGTTCCAACGTGCCGATCCGCAGCCCTCCGATGCCAACCTGGGGTCGTTCTACGGCCTGGCCATGCCGCTGGTGAAACGCGGCGTCCCAGTGGAGCCCGTGCAGATCGAGAGCGCCAACACCACCGGCTTCCTGAACCGGTACAAGCTGTTGATGCTCACCTACGAAGGCCAGAAGCCGCCCAAACCCGAGTTCCACACCGCCCTCGCCAAATGGGTGCGTGACGGCGGCGCCCTGGTGGTGGTGGACGATGACAGCGACCCGTACAATGCCGTGCGCGAATGGTGGAACACCGCTCCTCGCTCTTACAAGACCCCGCGCCAACACCTGTTCGAGGCTCTCGGAATTTCCCCCGACGCTACCGGCCTGCACAAAGTGGGGCGAGGCGTCGTGGTTCGCGAAGCGCTCTCTCCTTCGGCGCTCACTTACCAGGCAGACGGGGCCGATACGGTTCGCAAGACCGTGCGCCAGGCTGCGGCGGCAATCAAATTGACGTGGAAGGAAACCGATTCGTTGGTGCTGCGGCGTGGACCATACCTCGTGGCAGCGGGGCTCGACGAGTCCTTGCCCGAGGGTAAGCCATACGTTCTGCGCGGCAGCTACGTGAACCTGTTCGACCCCGAACTGGCGGTGCTGACCAACGTAACGATCGCGCCGCGAAGCCGCATGCTGTTGTTGGATCTGAATCACGGCAAGGCAACCGGCATGAGGGTCGTCGCTGCCGCCTTTCGTGTGCGCGACGAGAAGGTGGATGGCAGGGCATTGCAGTTCCGCGCCGACGGCATCGGCGGTACCAACGGCATCGCGCAGATCGCTGTCCCCCGCGCGCCCGCGGAGGTGCTCGTCGGCGGGCAGCCGCTCGATCCATCCAAGTACGACTTTTCCGGAGGCATGTTGCGGGCGCGGTTCCCCAACTCCGTGGAACCGGTGCAGGTCGAGGTGCGGCTTGCGAAATAGGAAGAATATGAAACGAAGAATTAGGGTAGCGTTGTTTCTGTTGCCGCTGGCGCTTTCCTCAGTGGCCGGTGCGCAGGAATACTTTCCGCCTCCCGACGGCGAGGGCGGATGGCGCGCGCTGAAAGATGCGGCCCAGGTCCGCAAGACCGCGGGCATGGATCTCCAGAGGCTCGACTGGGCTTTCGATTACGCATCCCGCAGCAGCCAGCACGGCGGGCTTCTGGTGGCGCGGCACGGCTACCTGGTCTACGAAAAGTATTACGGCAAGGGGAATCGGGAAGCGCTGCCGGCGATGGCCTCTGTAGGCAAAGCGTACACCAGCATCGCCTGCGGCATCATGCTCAAGGAGAAGCACGAGCAGATTCCCGAAGGCCTGGAGACGAAAGTATTCACGGAGAAGTACCTGCCGGAGGCATTTCCGCTGAACGATCCGCGGAAGGCCGGCATCAAGTTGGGCCATCTGCTCAGCATGGCTTCGGGCATGCACGGCGAGGGCGGCAATCCGGGTTTCGTGAACTTCGAGCCGTCAGTGAAACTGGAGCCTGTGCCGCGCGGCGCTCAATCCGCAGGGCAGGACCTCAGCGCCCTGCAGGCGCCCATGTGGTGTGGACCGGGCGAGGGCTATTCCTACACGTCGCAATCGCCCCACGTCGCGTCGATCGTGTTGCGCCGCCTGGTGGGAATGGAAATGCAGCAGTACATAGATGAGAAGCTGGCCAAACCCATGGGATGGGGACCGTGGGGTTATGCGGTGCATCGTGGCGAGAACACGCTGGCCCACACCCCCGGCGGCGCGGACACCGCGATTCGCTCCACCGACGTACTGCGGTTTTGCTACCTGATCCTGCACAAGGGAAAATGGGGCAAGCAGCAACTGGTGCCTGCGGACTACATCGAGATGGCGGGCAAGCCGTCGCCTTATCAGAAGCATGCGCCCTTCAGTCTGATGTTCGAGGTGAATGCCGATGGCCACGTGGCTGGCGCCCCTCGCGACACGTTCTTCAAATCGGGCGGCGGAGGTTATGGCGTCGTGATCGTCCCCTCGCTCGACCTGGTGATTTACAAGATGGCCGGGAGCGATCAGCAGTACAATCCGGCTCTCACCGGCATTGCGCAAAACTATAAGTACGATGGTTCGCGCGATAACTGGAAGTCCGGCGCGCGCAGCCAGTTCAGCGACGGACCGATCGGCACCGACGATGGCTTACGAAGAGTCATCGAGATGGTGGTGGCGGCCGTGGTTCAGTAAGTTCAGTAAGTTAGTTACCTGGAGGTGTAATCGTGTCTGTCTGCCTGCGTGGGTTTGTCGCCCTGGCTGTTGTCTCCGCTGTCTCCGCGCAAACTCCGCGCAACACCAAGGGGGTCGACCTTGCGGTGCTCAAGCCCGTGGTTCGCCCACCGATTCCCGCCGGCGTCACCAAATCGGCGAATCCTATCGACGCCTTCATCGCGAATGAGTACCGGAAGAAGCGATTGCGTCCCATCGGCCCTGCCGATAAGCTCACGCTGTTGAGGCGCGTGTATCTCGACCTGATCGGGATTCCGCCCTCGCCCGCCGAGCAGGACGCGTTCGTCAAGGATGAGTCGCCGGACGCCTACGAGAAGGTGGTCGACAAGCTGCTGGCCAACGAGCAGCACGGTGTGCGCTACGCCAGGCACTGGCTCGATGTATTACGCTACGCCGACGCCGACGAGAGAATGACTGCCGCGGCGGGAATTCACTACTGGCGCGACTGGGTCATCTACGCACTCAATAACGACATGCCGTACGACCAGTTCGTGCGCACGCAATTGACGGGCTACCGTACCACCGAACGCACCACGATGGCGAACGTCGGCGTCCGTTCCAAGCTGGAGCCCCGGCCTGACGATCTGTTTGCCCTGGGATTCCTGGCGCGCGGCGACGTGATCCGCGACGGCAAGAACATGCAGGAGATGCCGATCATGGCGGTGGAGACCGTCTCCACGGCATTCATGGGAATGACGGTGGGGTGTGCCAAATGCCATGACCACATGTACGACCCCATCGCGCAGCGCGACTTTTACGCCATGAAGGCACTGTTCGATCCGCTGACGATCAAGAAGGTGACGCTGGCGAGTCCGGCGGATATCATGGCGCAAAGCAAGGCGCTCGATGAGGCGCAGAAGAGGCGGGCCGCGGCGCAGGCTCCCCTGGACGCGCTGGTGGCGCCGTACAAGCAAAAGCTGTACGAAGACCGCATCGCCATGCTGCCGGCGGACGTTCAAGCCATCATTCGTAAAGCGGAGAAGGACCGCACTGTTCAGGAACAAAAAATCGCCGATGATTATTTCCCGGTGCTCCGCATCGACTCGGACAAGATCCAGGAGGTCATGCCTCCCGACGTCGTGAAACAGTATAAGGACCTGCAAGCGCAGGTCAACCAGGCGGGCGGCGGAGGCGGGAGGGGTCGTGGTGGCGCGCTACCGGCCTTCTGGACAGTGGAATGGGACCGCGCACGGGAGCGGGAGAAGAGCTACATCCTGACCAGCGGAGACCCCGAAAGACCCGAGAAGGATAAGCCCGTGGAGCCCGGTTGGCCGTTCGCGCCGGCTAAGATCGATTTCCGCGAAGGCCGCATCGAAACTTTCTCCGATTGGCTGACGGCGCCCGAGAATCCGATGTTCGCCCGCGTGGTCGTGAACCGGCTCTGGCAGTGGCACTTTGGCCAGGGGCTGCAAAAGAACTCGAGCGATTTCGGCATGCTCGGAGGATTGCCCAGCCATCCGCAGTTGCTCGACTGGCTGGCCTCCGAGATGGTGGCCCGGAAGTTCAGCATGAAGGAGATGCACCGCCTGATGCTGACGTCGGACACGTACAAGATGGCATCGGAAGCCGACCCGGCCGTTATGGCGACCAACATCAAGGCCGATCCGGAGGACACGTTCCTATGGCGTTTCCGCGTGCAGCGCCTGGAAGCGGAGCCGGTCTGGGATTCCATACTGACCGCGGCTGGCAACCTGGATCTGACCGTCGGGGGTCCGTCTTTCAGCACCGGCGGTGGCGGCGGACGGCGTGGCGGAGGCGGAGGGGGACGTGGCGGGGCAGCGGTTGCCAGCGCGGTCAACCGGCGCGGCGCCTACATGACCAGGGGCTTTTCGACCAATTCCGAAGTGACGCCCAACTTCCTTCAGGTCTTCGATGTGGATGATGGGCGAGCCCCTTGCCCGGTAAGGACCCAAACCGTCACCGCGCCGCAGGGCCTGTTCATGATGAACAGCGAAGAGGTCGAGAGCGCTTCCGCGAAGCTCGCCGAACGCCTGCAGAAAGAATCGGGTGGCGACCTCAATGCCGCGGTGGAGTTGGGATACCGGCTCACTTTCGGACGGCCGCCGTCTCCCTCCGAAAAGGACCGGGCCCTGTCTTACATCGAAAACGATCCGGCGCGCCTGAAAGGCTTCGCCTGGCTCTTGTACAACCTCGACGAGTTTATCTATGTACGGTGATCAGCGCATGAACCCGAACCCTATTTATCCTTGCGGAAGAATTAACCGGCGAGGTTTTCTCACTCAGGCGGGCGGCGGATTCTTTGGCGCTGCCCTGGGCGCGATGTGGGCCGCGGATGGAAAGATCCAGGGCGCTCACATGGGGCCGCACTTCAAGCCCAAGGCCAAGTCGGTCATCTTCCTATTCATGTGTGGCGGCATCAGCCACATCGATACCTTCGACCCCAAGGACAATAAGTACGCGGGCAAACTGATCGATGCCATCGGTTTCGGCGACAACGTGGCTCCGATGAGGCGGCCGGTGATCCCCATTCTGCGCACGTTCAAGCAGTACGGAAAGTCCGGAATTCCGGTTTCCGACTGGTTCCCCAACGTTGGCGAAGTGATCGACGAATTCGCCGTCGTGCGATCGATGTGGTGCAACGAGGGAAATCACTTTCCGGCGGTAATCGAGACCACGACCGGGCACCGCGGCCGCCAGTTCGATCACCCTACGCTGGGCGCCTGGGTATCGTATGCGCTCGGGACCGCCAACCAGAATCTGCCGACTTTCGTAAACATCGGCCGCGCGTCATCGCCCGTGCAATTGACCGGCGGCTATCTGGGCGCGAACGTCTCCGCGACGCCGTTTCAGCCGGGCGAGACACCGATCCCCAACCTTTATCCGCCGAAATCGAGCAGCTCTTCCGAGCGCGAGCGCCAGATGCGGGTGCTCGAAGAGATGAACAAGGAATTCCGCGGGCGCTACGCCATCAACTTGGATATCGCGGCGCGTTCCCAGGCCTACGACCTGGCCGCGCGCATGCAGCTTCATGCGCCAACGGTGGTCGATTTTGCCCAGGAGCCGGATCACGTGAAGGAGCTGTACGGCATCGGGGAAAAGGCAACTGACGACTTCGGCAAACAGCTCCTGCTGGCGCGCCGCCTGGTGGAGAACGACGTTCGCTTCATCCAGATCTGCCACGCCGGCGGCGGCAACGGCGCCTGGGACGCGCACGGCGACATGAAGACCCACGCGCCGCTCTGCCGGGCCGTCGACAAGCCGATTTCCGGACTCATTCGCGATTTGAAGCAGCGCGGTCTGCTGGACTCCACGCTGGTGGTTTTCGGCAGCGAGTTCGGCAGAAGCCCCTGGTCCCAAAACACCACGGGGCGCGATCACAATCCGAAAGGCTACACGGTATTGCTGGCCGGCGGCGGCGTGAAGGGCGGCGTGATCCATGGCTCGACCGACGACGTGGGCTACCAGGCCGTCGAGAACCGGCACTACTACAGCGACCTGCACGCCACGATCCTGAATCAGTTCGGCCTCGACTATAAGAAGATGGAGCACGAAGCGTTCGGTCGCACCTTCCGCCTGGTGGAGGAAGGCGGCGGTCCCATCAAAGAGATCTTGGCTTAGCTCGGCGCAATTTCCGGCCTGCTCCACTTCACTTGGCGCGGGCCGGCGCGCAGCCTCCAAATTCAGAAACTGTTGCTCCGCGCCCTCGCGGTCTCCCGAAGCGCCGTAAGCCGCCGCGAGATCTGCGTGCGCGTCGGCGTCCTTCGGGTATACCAAGAACAACACCCCCAGCAGTCGATAGCTTTTTCTTTTGCCTACGGCGAACTCGGAAAGAGCTCGGTTGGAATGGGTGTCGAGTCCCAGCTACGCTCCGGACCGGAAGATCGCGGGCGAAAGGCGTCCTGGTTCGGATCGGCCTCGCGATCCTGAAGAAAGCTTGAGGTCATGTCCTAAAGATTTAGGATGAAATGTAGATAGTTTTGTAGCTGCTCAAAGCACCCACGTCCAACTGGGTTCCACAAATTTCTACAGGCCGGCGTCAACTGCTTCTACCGCAAGCAGTTGAAAACAAGCTGCTTTTGTAGCTCCTTGCAAGCTGCCTTGGGCGCAGGGGGTCGCCAGTTCGAATCATGGCCGCCCCGACCAGTACTTTCAATTACTTGGAAGTAGTTTGCTTAGCTCCAGCTAATTCGCCTGTAGTCGATTCTGTAGCTGTTCAGATCCTCGCGATTCAACATGCTGTTTCACGGCGGTTCCCCGGCTTGCCCTCCTCATCGTCTTCATGACTTGGCTCGTGCGCACATTCGCCACGCGGTACGATTTGGCGATGGGACCTTTCCCATGGCACGAGCCCTTCTCGTGGAGAAGATCAACCACCTTCCACCGTGGGCGAGAAATCGCATCCACGACCTCGAAACCCGCGCCGACCCCTCCGGCGATATTCAGGAGCTCTCCGGCCTGAGGGAGCAACGCCAAGCACTCTTCAACGAAGTGGAAGAGTTGAGCACGACGCAGCGCAACTCATTTCGCGCCGAGTGAACGTTTGGAAACCTGGCAAGAAGGTGCGCAAGTTCAGATCGTAAAACTATGCCGAGTGCTTCTTTTTCAACGCAGCGATTCTGACGGCAATCTTCTCAAACTCGAAGAGCAGCTTATCGCGCACCTTTGGCGGACAACCGGCCAGCAAGGCATCCACATCCTGCTCGGTGATCCAGCGACGAAAAGCAGCGGCCCTCTTGTAAGGGACGTTGTCTGCGCCGGAATCTACCGCACGTTCATACGCCCTTTCAAGTGGCAACTTCCCCTCTGCGAATTTCTTCAGTATGGCCGGTGAGCCGCATACGGTCGGCAATTGATCGCGGAGGTCCATAGCGCGATCGATCGTGCCGCTCTTAATGCTTTTCACCACGAGCCCATCCATCTCGGGGTACTTCTGCCGCCCCTTCTTGATCTTGTTAGATTTCAGATACTCGTCGTAGTAGCTCCAGCGGCTCGTATCGACCTCATCATGGTCAACCATGAACTGGTACGTGTCCACCAGATGCTTGACTCTCTTCGTGCTCAGGCCCAATTCTGCGGAGAGCACCTTCGTCGGAACCTTGTGGTTCTTGAACCGCCTGTAGAGAAACCCGGCCTGCTCATAGGGAGCCCAATCTTTCTTGCCCTTGATATGGAACTGGCCCAGCAGGGCGAACACTAGAGAGTCATCGACATCGTCGGGAAGGACGGTGCATTTGACCATGCCCCATTTGATGGGCTCCTTTGCTGCGAGATGGCGATAAGCCGCAAGACGGCTGTTGCCTTCCAGTCCCTCAAGCGAGCCTCCGCGCACGATTAGGGGCTCCAGCAATCCGCCATTTCGCTTGATGTCTTCGCGAAGCTCCTTTACGTGTTCGAGATCGCTGAGCGGCTGTTGTATTTCGTCCTGCGTCGGTTGTTTTCCATTCGCCCGCACCACGGAATACACCCGCGGGTTGTCCGCAAAGAACTTCAGCTTCTGTTGCGGAAGCGACTGGATGGTGGTGGGAACCTTGACACCCAGAATGACGAGCGAATCTCCGCTCAGGATCGGGGAACTCCCTTCAGTTTTTTCAGCCATATGGTTGGTCCAGACCGAGTACATCACGAATCATCTCGCCGTAGGTGTATGTCGCCTGCCGGGAGTACTCATCGAGGTTAATGTCGCCCTGGCCGAGCTGGGCAGCCAGGTGTTTAGCAGCGAGAAGGACGTCTACCCATTCGTCGATGCTGTTGCTTGCTATCAGGTTGGTGATGTAGCAGGGGCGCGATTGCGAAATCCGATGTATGCGGTCCTGCGCCTGTAGGTAGTCATCGAGGCTGAATGAGCGGTCGTAGAAAACGGCGTGGTTCGCCACCGTGAGCGTCAGCCCTTCCTTTGCCGCAGCGGGAGTGGCAACGAGGACTTTGCATCTCTTGTCCAGTTTGAAATTCTTGATGGCCGTATCGCGGTCAAGGAAACTGCGCTTTCCATGTACCCGGACGGCCCCAAAATCGGCTAATTCGCGCGCGATCCAATCGACATTGTCCGTGAACGATGTCCAGACGATCATCTTCTCGCCGGCATCGACTGCCTGATGGACGAGATTGAGGAGAATCGGGAACTTGCCCGGAACGGCGCGGTAGGAGTCATCCACGAGCCGGGGATTCGATGCGACTTGCACAAGGCGCATCAGCCGCTTCAGCATTTCTTCGGCGTCATCAAGCACGGGCTTGTTTTTCCGCACGACGATGGCGCTCATTTCCTTTCGGAAGCGCTCGTATATTTCAAGCTGGCGGCCTTCAAGATCGACTTCCATGTTCCGCAGTTCTTTTTCGGGAAGCTTGATATCGACCGTTCCCTTGGTTTCCCGGACCGCAAAGGGACGTATTTTCGCGAAGACAGCCGCGAGCGCGCGCTGGAAGCGATCGACCTTGTAACGATCCTCGGCAAGGTCGTTCGTGAGATCGAGGTCCCGCTTGAATTCTAAGAACTCAGGCCCTAGGGCAGCCCCCTGATCGAGGAACTTGATCTGCGCCCAGAGATCATATGGCCGGTTCGCGACCGGCGTTCCGGTCATAATCAGTCGCCGCTTGAATCCGGGGCCGTCAGTCGCCGCTTGAATCCGGGGCCGTCAGTCGCCGCTTGAATCCGGGGCCGTCAGTCGCCGCTTGAATCCGGGGCCGTCAGTCGCCGCTTGA
>JBGPHT010000123.1:0-22584 GCA_041484525.1 Bryobacteraceae bacterium
CAAGTCCGAAAACCAACGGGCAAAAATGAACGAAGATACCCGTCATGCGTGCACGGACAGCGGCTGTCCTGCAATTATAGAAAGTCCTTTACATTTCAGAGTATGCGTCTGGCAAAAACGCCTAATACGGGACAAGCTCTAAATACCAGGCGCTCCAGGCGCTGATTGACGGCGGCCTCGAACAGGTTCACCATGCCCAACACATTCACACGCGCGCCCAGATGCGGGTTAGCCTCCACCTCCGCGCTCATCAGATAAGCCAGATGGATGGCGTGGGTGATGTCCGGATGCTGTCGAAAGCAGCGCGCGACATCGGAGAACTCCGCCACGTCGCAGGGCACAAAGTCTATCAGCGGGCCGCTCTCCCGCTCCAAGCGCTCCCGGAGGCGCGGATCGACGCTGCAATCGGCGACTACGACGCCGATCCCCCGAGCCAGGATGTTCCGCACCACGCGCCATCCGATGAATCCTCCACCGCCGGTAACCAGAAATTTCATCGATTCGCTTCCTTATCTAAACCTCGTCGCCCTCTTTCCAAACCGGCCGGTTGGGATCGATCATGGAGAACAGAATCGCGCTGAGCATGACCATCGCGGCCACCACGCAGAGCGGCGCGCGATAGCCGCCCGTTGCCCGCACCAGGTAGCCGAACAGCACCGTGCACACGAAGCCTCCCGCCAGACCTGCCGAGTTCATGGTTCCGGTGAGCACCCCCACGTGGGCGCGCCCCAGGTCCAGGCACAGCGACCACGTGGCCGGCAGCATCAGGTCCAGCACACCGAAGCCGAGCGAGGCTAGGATCACGACCAGCGCCTTGTTCTTTGCGAAGGCGAGCCCGAGAATCAGCAGCGACGAGACCGCGAGGCTCACAGTCGCTTGCCCGCACCGCGCCACCCTCAATCCGTAGCGTTGCGCCAGGCGGTCGCTCAGAACACCACCTGCCAGGTTGCCGCAACACCCCAGCAAAAACGGCAGCGCCGAAAGCACGCCCATCTGTTTCTCGGTCAAACCGGCCCCGCGCACCAGGAACGTGGGGAACCACGAAAAGTAAAACCACGAACCCCAGACATAGCACCAGTACATCCCCATCAGGAGCCAGGTTTGGCGGCTGCGAAACAGCCCCGACCACATACCGCGACGCGTCTGCAGCTTCGTGGCGCCGATCTCCTCCAACTCCGCAGCGGTCACGCCCGGCTGCTCGGAGGGGCAGTCGTGAAACCATGCCCTCCACAGCACGGCCCAAATCAATCCGAGACCGGAGAACACGCAAAACATGCCGCGCCATCCAATGGTATAGAGCAGCGGAACCACCAACAGCGGCGACAAAGCGCCGCCCACCCGGCTGGCAGCCCACACGGCTCCCTGCGTGCGTGCTCGCTCCGACTTCGGAAACCAACGCGCGATTACGCCCGAAGCGTTGGGGTACGCACCCGCCTCGCCCGCGCCGAACAGAAACTGCGTGACGATCAACTGCACGTACCCCGTCGCCGCCGCTGTCGCCGCCGTGAAAACCGACCACCACACCACGATCCGCATCAGCACCCGCCGCTGTCCCAGCCGGTCGCCCGAAGCGCCCGATGGAATCTCGAACAATCCGTAGGCGAGCGCGAATGCACCAAGCACCCAGCCCCACCGGTCAGGCGGGATGTGCAGTTCGTCCTGCATACGCGGACCCGCTACCGCGATCGCGAGGCGATCGAGGAAGGTGATGACCGAAAGCGAAATCAGAAAGGCGAGAACGCCGTGGCGTTTCTTCAAGGTGCCTCAGTCATGCCATGCCTGTACTTCTTCGAAGAAACTCTCCGGGCCGATCTGTCCGCCCTTCAACACCAACTCCAGTTCGCCGGGCCAGCCGTGAGCGCGGCACAGCGGCGCTCCGCGCGTCAGCGGCGCGGCAAAAGTGAGGGCGGAGATGCCGAGTTCCCTGGCCGCGTGGCTCGCGGTATCGCCGCCCGCGACCAACACGCGGTTTACCCGCGAAGCCAGAATCACCTGGCGCAGCATCTTCCCCATCGCCGTGGCCAGGGCTGGCCGGTCCTCGATCTCCACGCGGTCACCTGCCCCGAGGGCACTGTACAAGATCACGTTGCGTCCAGCGGCCAGTTGCGCCACCGCTTCGCGTTCCGCCGCGGCTGCGTTCAGGTCCGCCGGGTTCAGCCTTATCCCGTGGAAGCCGGAACGCAGCGCGCTATGAATCTGACGCTCGGTGACCGGCGAGCAACTCCCGGCCAGCACGAGCAGGCGCCCGTCATTCCGGATGCGCCCGCTGCCCGGAGCCGCCCCCGAATCGGGCAGCCATCCCTGGGCGCGCCAGTAATCCAGCATGCCGTAAGTGAAGCCCGAGCTGCCCACAACGAACGTCTGCGGCGTGCTGCGGTGCTCCCAAATCCGCCGCGCCGCCTGCGCCATGTCGGCCGCCTCTAGGCCATCGAACAACACCGCGTCGGCATTCGCGGGCCAGCGAAACGAGTTCCCTCGCAACGACGGAAGATTCACCCGCGCCAGACGTCGAGCGGTCTGCCGGCCTAGATGGAGCAGCAAGTCGCTTTCATCCATCGGCGTAATCGGATGCTCGCGCATCGCCGGATGACGATCGATCCGGTGGATCTCATCCCCTGCCGCCGCGAACAGATTGCCGAACACCACGTATCGCTCGAGCAGCGGCGCCGCGGGCGCCACGCCCACGCACGGAACTCCGAAAACCTCCTGGCCGATCTCGAGCGCACATCCGATGCTGCCCGTGCTGGGGGAGCTATCGAACGTGGAGCAGACCTTGTACTGCACCACCGGTGCGCCGATTTCGCGCAGCCGCTCGAACACCGGCGGCAGGGCCTGGCGCATCCACTCTGGCGACCGGCTGCGGCTCTCGCCGGCGATTCCCACCGCTCGCCAACCGCCGAACCGGCAGAGATCTTCCGCATCCGGTGGCCCTAGAAACAGCACGGCAGGAACGCCATTCACCGCCAGCGCTTCCAGGGCGTCGGTCGACCCGGTAAAATCATCCCCATAGAACGAGAAGATTGGCTTGTCCTTTGGGAACGGCGCGGCCGTCACGGCTTGAACCTTTCGAGCGCCTGGCGCAATTCGATATTCGTCGCGGCGTACGCTTCGAGCGAAATTCCCTCCACCGCCGCCTGCCACGCCTGGTGCAGACTTCGGACGCCGGCTGCCACTCCGCCGGGATGCGCCATGATGCCGCCTCCCGCCGCGAACAGCAGGTCCGTCGTGCCCAGCGCGGCGTACGTCGCGGGAGCCTGGCGCGCGGTCTGCCCCGACGCCAGCACCGGTAGAACCTCGCAGCCTTTGCCTGGGACGTCGAACATCGGCCGCAAACACTCGCGCGCCGACGCGATCACGGATTCGTCCGGTTCCCAGAATTTGTTGGCGATGCCGTTGCAGTGCAGTTGATCCACGCCCGCCAGCCGCCAGATCTTCTGCCACGCCACGAAGCTCACGGCGATGTCGGGCGACCGTCCCAGCAGCCCCCAACCGTTGCGATGCGCGTGGATCG
Source organism: Bryobacteraceae bacterium (assembly GCA_041484525.1). Lineage (GTDB taxonomy): Bacteria > Acidobacteriota > Terriglobia > Bryobacterales > Bryobacteraceae > JBGPHT01. Next base: position 3,512 of record JBGPHT010000123.1, read on the forward strand.
CCACCGCGCAGCGGCGCCGCAGAGCTACCAGGCCCGTCAGCCCCACGCTGTGAATACTCACCATCACGCATGTTCCGCCGGCCGCCACAACCTGGTCGTGGCGATGCAGCATCTCGTCGATCTCGCCCGTGATGTTGGCCGCGTACATCACCCTCTTGCCCGTGCGATCGGCGTGATCGTCGATCGCGCGCATCACCGCGGCCAGCCGCTCGCTGAACGGACAGTGCGGCCCGTCGCACTGCAGCTCATCGTCTTTAATGAAATCGATTCCGCCCTCGACCAGTTTGCGCACGATCCCGGCGGTCGCTTCTGGCGACAGCCCCACACTTGGCTTGATGATGGTTCCGATCAAGGGCCGCTGGTATACGCCGCACAGCCGCCGCGTGCCCGCGACCCCGAATTGCGGCCCACAATAGGATTCCAGAAACGCCGGCGGCAGTTGCAGATCGAGCAGACGAAGGCTCGTGAACTGCTTCAGTTCCCATAGATTCCCTGCCACCGCGGCCAGCAGGTTGGGCAGCGAGGGTCCCATGTTGGACAGCGGCCACGACAATTCCACGATGCTCGCCGCCTCGTCCGCCTCCGTCACCGACTCAACATGCGCGCCGTGCCGCTCGCGCAACTCATCGGTTTCCCCCGGAATCCGCGTGAACGTGCCAGTGGATTGTTCGCCCGCGATGACTTCGGCCGCTTGCGCCGCCGGCAGCGGAGTCACGATCCGGTAGCGCGCTCGAACCCGCTGCTCCGTCACGCGCGTGTCCGCCGAAAGTAGGTGCTGTAGGTTTCGCCCTGCACCTGGTAGAAGGGTCGCATGCGCACTTTGCCCGCCACCGTCTGGCAATCGAATTCCAGCGGATTCCCGGACACCGGCTCCATCTGCGCCAGCGCCGCCGCGGAGGCCGCCAATTCCTCAGGAGGATCGATCGCCGTCAGCATCACCGGCCCGCGCATGACCGCGACCGTATCCGGCGCGCGCTCCTCAATCGGGACCGTGCGGGATGAGAACGGCAGGCTGAGCTCGATCGTGTCGCCCTTGCGCCAGCGGCGCGTCAACACCGCAAAGCTTCCGCGTTCGGCCTTCACCCGCGCCGCTTGTCCGTTCACTGAGATCTGAGCGGGCTTGTCCAGCCACCCCGGAATGCGCAACCGCACCGCAAACTCGACCGGCGACTCAGGCTCGATCCGGACTTCAATCTTTTCCGACTCCGGGTACGCCGTCTTCTGCGTCAGCTTCACCGGCACGCCGCTCGTCTTCCAACGGAGTTCGCTCCCGGCGTAGAGGTTGACGTAAACACCGCGCGCATCCTGGAAGTACAAGTCGAGCGGAAAATCGGCCACCGCTTGCAGCAGCGTGCCGGCACAGCACGGCCATTTCGTCTTGTAGTAACTCTTGCGCGCTTTCGCCTGATAATCGGAGTAGTAGAAGTAGCCGCCATCATCGTCAGGATCGATCGAGCCGAGAATCGTGTTGAGAAGGACGCGCTCCAGCCCGTCCCCGTACTTCGCATCGCCGGTGAACGCCATCAGATACCGCGCCAGCTTGGCATGCGCGTAGAAACAGCACGGCGTTTCGAAGTGATTGCGCGTGCTCGTCAGCGTAGCCGCCAGCTCGCCCGAACGCGGCTTGACGAACATCTCGTTCGCCGCCCAGGCGCCAGAGGCGTACTGCTGCGTCTGCTCGATCATGTCCCACGCGTTGCGGATGGCGCGCAGATACTTCTCGTCGCCCAGAACCTCGTACGCCTTCGCGCCCGAGCTCAGCGCGATCACGTGACTGTAGCCGTGCCTGCCGGGCAGGATGTTGTCGCCGTTCGCGAGCGGATGGAAGAACTCGTTGTCCAGCAGGTACCGCTTCGCCATGTCGAAGTAGCGTTTGTCCCCGGTCAGCGCGTACGTCTTGAACAGGTTCTCCGGCAGGATGTACGGCTCGTCGTAGGGAGGGTTCCTGACCCCAACACGATCGAACGTGTGGTCCCGAATGAAGCGGATCGCGCCCTGAATGACGCGCGGCAGCAGAACGCGCGCCTCGTCCACGCCCGCTAGTGTTGCGGCATCCAGCAGTCCTATCTCATATTTGTCGAGAACGTAGCAGGCCCAAGTGTCGGTGGCGTTCGGACTCGCGTAAGGATTGCCGTCTTTCTCAAGGGTGGCGGCGTATCCGTGCACCAGGCGACGCACCTTGGCCGCGGCCTCGGGATCGCCGGTATTGGCGTGAAACCGCGACAGCCCCGAAATGAATTGGCCGATCAGGTGGCCGGGAACGAAGCCATCGGCGTCATACCAGCCGCCCATGTCGCGCCCCGGAGCGGGCATCCTCACCCGCTGTCGATAGACCTTCAGCAGGCGATCCTCGTCCAGCTTGAGGAAGTGCGCGCGCATGCGCTGGTACATGGCGGCCAACGGACCGCCGGTGAGCGTGACCTGCGGATAGGTGAATTCGCGTAGCTTGAGGCGTTCTCCGGGTCGCGGCGCTCCCGCGGCAACGGCGCACGCGGCCGCACTGCCTAGAAACGTCCGTCGGGAGAGCATTCTTCTATTATTATTCTTTGCGGCTCCGGCCCCTGCCGCGGAAATCGGCGCACCAGTCGATTCTGCATCGTGGAACGCGAATATCGGCGGATTACGGCTCTTGGCAGCTCCCACGCAGGCTTGTTCCCAGCCGTAATCCCATATCGCGGAATCTGGCGCGCCCGAGCACGCAGAGCACTCTGCCACCACAACAGTTCGCACCGGAAATGCAATCAAGGTTCCTGGTATCGGTGACCGTATCGGTACCCTTCTGCGTGCGGGCAAGCATGGCGCCTATGCGTATCGGCGTCGGCCCGCCGTTCAGCGATCGTGAAGGCGTTCCTGGTGATCGGCATGGCCGAAGTCCCTGGACCGAGAGTCTACATCCCTCGCAACCGCTCCATCGGACGCCGCAGCGAGTGCCCGCGCGTGGGCATGTCGGACCAAAGATCGTCGACGTCAGCGATGCGGCCGGCCATCGTCCGCAGGGTAAACGTGCGGGGAGCGACCTCGCCGCGTTCGAGCTCGTCCCACGTGCAGGGCGCGGAAACGGGCGCACCTGGCCTCGCGCGCACGGCGTAGACCGCCGCGAACATAGCGCTGTAACCGTTGCGTCCGGTGTCGATGAGGATGCGCCCGCCGCGGTCTGCCTTGCTGAACTCCTGCGTGAGGTGCTCAGGATCGCGGCTCACGAGCATCGAACCGACGTGATGTGCGAACCTCGAGACCTCGCCGAAGTCGGCCTTACCGTCGAGCGGCACCACGATGTGGAACCCCTTTGAACCTGATGTTTTCACGCGGCTTGTGAGGCCCAGCTCATTCAGGAGGTCGCGCAGAGCGAGCGCTGCCGCGCGTAGGACGTCCGGCTGATCTTCCGACGGGTCGAGGTCGAATACGCAGATGTCGGGCTGGTATAGGTTCGGCACCCTCGACGTCCAGACGTGCGGCGTGATGCAGTTCTGGTTGACGAGCCACAGCAGCGAGCGCGTGTCACAGACGAGCGGATGGTGCACCGTCCCGCCCTTCTTCGGAACCTCGACGCGCTCCAGCCACTCGGGGAAACCCTTCGAGACGTCCTTCTGAAAAAAGCCCTGCTCGCCGATGCCTCGGTGGTATCGCTCCATAGTGACCGGCCGGCCGCAGATGTGCGGCAGCATGGACGGTGCTATCGCCTCGTAGTACGCCGCCAGCTCGCCCTTGGTGATCCCCTCGTCTGGGAACAGCACCTTGTCTGGGTGCGTGATCACAACATCTCCCTCACGACCTCGCGAGCGGATTTGTCGGTGCGGACGCCTAGAAACCGGGAATGGCGAAGCTTGCCATGTACCGTCCACTCGATGAAGGCTACTTGCACGACGATCTCGGGACGGACCCAGTGCGCCCGAACCCGCGGCAGCCCGACGGCTTTGGTGAACGGGGATTTCGGGATCTCGAGTGTGTCGAGCCGTGCGCGCAGTTCCAGCAGCAGCTTCGTGTCGAAACCCGTGCCGACCTTTCCGGCGAAGATGAAGTCTTCATTCTCGAAGTAGCCGACAAGCAGCGCACCCAAGCCGACGCGTCCGCCCTGCGGATCGGTGAACCCGCCGACCACAAGTTCCTGCGACGCCTCGCACTTCATCTTCAACCAGTGAGGGGAGCGGCGATGTTCGTACGGCGAGTCGCGCCGCTTCGCAATGACGCCCTCCCAACCCTCGCTGCAGGCCCGCTCCCAGGGCTTGGGATCTGTGAGCACGGCGACCCGCTGCAGAGGCGATCGAAGGGCCAGTGTGTCTAAGAGTGCGCGACGTTCGTCGAGGGGCAACAACATCACGTCGCGGCCATCGAGCCACAGGAGATCGAACACGTGGTACTCTATACCCGGCTGGCCCCAGGTAACCTCGCCATCGAGGATCACATCGCGCAGAGGAAGCTTCACGATCGCTTCGGCGATGGGAGGACAATTCTGTGGCAACCGGTTGCGCGACAACAGACTCACATCCGTTCCGTGTCTGAACGCTAGTAGGCGGATGCCGTCAAACTTGCGCTCGAAAATCCACTCCGGTCCGGTGAAGCGCTCCTGCGTCAGCGTCGCTGCCATCGGCTCGACCCATTCGGGAAAGGATGTTGTCATGTGAGGCAACTTTCTACGGGATCAGCGACCGAAGCGCGGCCGTTACAGCCGGCGTACTGCCTCGCTTCCATGTAATCGGACTCAATACGCCGAATCGTCTCTTCCACCGAAAAAGTCGTGGGGGCCTGCGCCGCGGAGGTCAGAACGGCAGCCAAGAGGAAGGGAGATGGACTCGTTGAGGGCACGCTTCGAAATTATGACCTACCGTGCGCATCGAATGCCACCGGGGAAGGTGCGGGTCAACTCGAGGTTGGTTGGTCACTCGGAAGTTGCCGCGCAGATTCTCCGCCGCCTTCGAATTCGGACTTCCAAATCTCGATTCGCGGCAAGAAGACGTATGTTCATTTGATCGAGCGCTGTGAAGGTTATCGGTCCTGGGCGATCGCTTTGGCGCATCGGTGCTCGTAAGCCAGCCTGATTACCGTCGCGACGAAGAGGAGGCAGCCGAGATAGGCCGGAGCGAGATGAACAGTATCGGTGTATCCGATCGCTGGATGAACACCGAGAGCTGCGCCGAATCCGGCGACCCCCATTAGAGCGACAATCTGCACGAGACTCTTCGTCAAAGGAGCTTGGCGGGAAATGAAGAGCAGAATGATCCCCGTGGAGAAAAGCCCTCCGCCAAATCCTGCACGGTCATGGGCTATCACCGGCACTAACCGAGGAGAAAAACTCTGAAGATCCGCCCGAGTCATGTGCATATACGTGAGGTCTTGGGGGACGAATACGCTGGTCATTCCGACAAACATGATCGTTGCGCCGGCGGTTATGATCCCTGCAGAGAGGAATCCCAAAGCCCATCGTCCCAGAGTGACCGGTTGTCTGGGCCTCGACATGTCACGCCAATCGATTTTGGCGGGCCGTGCACGCCACAGACCCGCCAAGTAGACCGGTAGGAGGAATAGAGTCGCAACACCATGCCAGTTGTCGAGGTAGCCGAAGCTCAAATAGCAGAGGAAACTGGCAAAGCCGCAGACCCCGGAAACACAGAACGTCCACCAAGCCCAAGGCTCGCCGGCGCGCATTGGAAACTCCGCCAGGTACCAATAAGCAAGTCCGATAGCCAACAGCGTTCCGCCAAACGCCACTCGATCATGGAACATGAATTTCACGACGTGGAGGTTCGCCATCGCCGCCAAGCGCTGGGCATCAAAACCAAGCGCATGGACATCCTGAGGCAGGAAGTAGCCCGTGAAGGACTGAAAAATGGCAAAGCCGCCGCTGAGTACCAACACGAAGGAGGTTAGTGAAAGCAAGAAGCGGCCGTCGGAAAGCAGAGCTTCCAAAATGCCGCGGTCATCGCGCATGGTCTTCACGCTAAGGTACAAGGATCGAACGAACCGCGGCCCGGCGCAAGTGTGATCCAAGCGCACGCCGCCGAGCCCGCCCTCCGATCCATCGCCACTTGCCAGACTGCTCTTTGGCCGAGCCAAAACTCTAGCGAACCTGGAAAGACAGCCATTCAGCCGAGTTCGTGTTGCACGGATGAGCGGCGATCCTGTCGCCAAAGTATAATGCTCAGAACCCCGAAGATTCAGGCGGTCAGGTCACGGGAAACGAGGCGACGAATGGGTCAGCAACTCTCCGGCACAAGGCTGGAGCGATTTTCTCAATCGATGGCGCGACTAGTGCCGGATGCCATCACCGCGAGTGTGATTCTTACCACCCTGACGGCAAGCGTCGCCCTGGCTCTCGGTAACCCGTTCGTGCGCCTCATGGATGCGTATCATCAAGGTCTATGGATGCTGCTGCCATTCACCATGCAGATGACGCTCATCATCGTCTTGAGCTCGGCGCTGGCGCTGACTCCATTCTGCCGCGGAGCAATCGCCCGCCTGGCCCGGCTGCCGAAAACGCGAAACCAGGTGATCCTCACCGCCTTCCTGGCCGCTGGCACGGCCGGGTATTTGTACTGGGGGCTGGGCTATGCGCTGGGCCCGATCATTGCCATATGCTGCGCTTCCGAGGCTGAACGTAAGGGCATCTCGATCGACTTCCCATTCCTGCTGGCAGTGACCTACGGGGCGCAGGCGCTCTGGCAGTTCGGGCCTTCCGCGAGCGGGCCGCTGCTGGTTGCCACGAGCGGCCATTTTCTCCAAAAACTCATCGGCATCGTTCCACTCTCCACGACGATCTGGTCTTCGGCGGCCATCATCCACGAAATCGCCTACGCGGCAACCGCCATGTTTGCCGCCTGCCGCCTGATGCCGAAGTCCTGCCGTCCGATCTCGGAATTCCCCGAAGCCGCCAAACTGGCCAAGGCGCCGGCGCCGGTCACGGTCAAGAGCGACAGCACTGCCGGCTTGTCGCAATATCTGGAGAGAAGCCCTCTCGTCGGGTTGGCGCTTTCTACCATCCTCGCCTTTTGGCTCGGTGACCACTTCGTGGTGAAGCACCTAAGTCTGGATATCAATTCGCTGAACGCTACGCTGTTGTTTTTGACTTTCCTGCTGCATAGGAACGTCCATCGGTTCGTGCAGGCGGTCCAGCAGGGCGTCGGTGCGAGCTGGGCAGTGATCGTGCTGTATCACCTCTATGCCGGAGTCGCGGGGCTGATTCAGTTCACGAACGTCGGCGAGAAGGCCGCTGGTGTGGCGGCTTCCATTTCCACGGCTTCCACATTTCCGTTCATTACGGCGGTTGCGGGAACGGTGTTTGCGTGCTTCATCCCATCGAGCGGCGGCCAGTGGACTATACAAGGCTTCGTGACCGTGAAGACCGCGATGGCGGTTGGGGTGACGGTCCAGCGAGGGATGCTATCGCTCGGCGTCGGCGATCACATGGGCAACTTCCTGACGCCGTTCTGGTACGTGGTGGTCGCTGGCATCGCTCGCGTGGATTTCCGCTGTTTCTTCGGCTACGGCACCATATTCGCGGTGATCTGGTTTGTGATCGGGGTGGTAGTCTTCACCTTCGCGCCATGCTGAGGGCGTACTACGCGAACGCCCCGGAAATCTTTTCCCAAACGTGCTGAGCAGCGGCCAGCGGATCGTAACCGGGCTGGTCGAAGACATCCACGCTGACTTCCACTACCACCGGTCCGCGGTAGCCGACCCCGGTCAACGCATTGACGTAGGCTTTGTAGTCGATATGCCCGTCGCCGGGAAGCAGGAACTTGAAGTTATCCGGAGTTCCTTGGACGTCCTTAATATGGACGAACACCGCGCGGCTGGCTATCTGCTCCATGGTCTTTTGCATATCCAACCCGTTGGCTGCGTAGTGGCTGTAGTCGTACACCAGCTTGACCCAAGGGCTTTTCACCTGGTCCACCAGCCAGAGTGCGCGCTCGGGTAGATTCATGGCGGTCTTCGAGTGCGCCTTGATGGCGAGCGTGGTCTTGAGTTGCTCGACCGTCTTCGCCCACGCACCGAGTTCATCGGCCATCGCGGTCTTCATTTGCTCCCAGTTCGCCGGCCGCCCCCCAACGGTGGTTTCGATCAGGGCCGGCGGGCCAGGCGACGCTTCGTAACAGATTTCGGCAGCGGCGCGCAAGCGCTCGAGGTTAGCCTTCAGGCTGTCAGGACGCGCCAATCCGACGTTCTCCATGACCGACGGAAGGGAAAGTCCAAGATCGGCGATCCGCTTCCGGATATCGGTGCGATCAGCCTTGGTGAGTAGTTTGGGCTCGGTGTTCCAACCGGCCCGCAGGCAAAGCTCGGTCGCCTTATAGCCAATCCTGGCGACATGGCCGAGGCCCTCGCGGAACGGGATGGTTTTCATCCCATACAAGCTGAATCCGAACTGTAAGGGCCGCGCCTGGGCGCGGACCAACGCCGCACCGGCAGCCATCGCCAGCACCGAACGCCGCGTAATCACGGCCATACAAGCCTCCCTACCCGCCGATTCGCGGCACTGCGGCCGGGTCTCCCCGCGGCGCCATCCCATGCTGTACGCGGTGAATGTCGGCGTCGAAATCATTTTGGGTCTTGAAAATCTCGAACCGGCCGTCGCTGGCGATCTCCTTGACGCGCGCCAGGAGCTTGCCTCGCTCTTCAGCGGTCAGGGGTTTGAAACTGCGCGCTACGGCGACGTTCTTCTTCAGTTCATCGATGGAGGTCATGCCGACCACTTGAGTGGAAATCGGCTGGCTGAAACAGAAGCGGAGGCATTCCTCGTAGGTGAGTCCTTCTTTGCCAAGCAGAATGCCGTCTCGTCCGCCCATGCCCTTCATGCCGATCACACCCACGTTCTTCTTCAGGCACACCGGGACCACCTGCTTTTGAAAACTCCTGAAGTGGGAGTCCGCGACGTTGTTCGGCATCTGTGACGTATCCCACTCGAAGTTCTTCCCGAGCATGTTCAGGTGAATCGATGGATGCTTGTGGCCGGTAAAGCCGATGAACCGCACCTTGCCGGCCTTACGGGCTTCGATGGCGGCTTTCAGCGCACCGCGCTCCAGCACCCAATCCGGGTCGCTGTCATAGTTGATCTCGTGGAACTGCCACAGATCGAGATGGTCCGTCCGCAAACGGCGAAGGCTGTCCTCCAGGCACTGCATCGAGTCCTTGTAGTCCCTCCCGCAATTCTTCGTCATGAGGAAGACTTTCTTGCGGTAGCCGTCGATCGCGAGGTTCCTGCCCATGATCTCTTCGGCGGTTCCGCCGCCATAATCCCAGGCGTTATCGAAGAATGTGACACCTTCGTCGACCGCCATGTGCATGAAGCGTGTGCCTTCTGCGACGGGGATGCGTCCGGCATGCGACCCGCCCACGCCCAGCATGGATACGCGTACGCCTGTCCTGCCGAGCAATCGGGTCGGTACGCCAGTTGCCGATGCACTAGTGGTTTGCGCGATCACGTGCTCCCCGATCGCGGCCGTGGACACAGCCGCGGCGGCAAGTCGCAGGAATTCGCGCCGCGAGGAGTTTTCAGTAGACATCAATATCCCTCCTTTGTTTTGCTGGCCTTTCCGCGCCGTCGAAATTATACACCAGTGCAGCCCGGCGGGGGAGGGGCAGGTAGTGCCTGAAAGGTGCGTTGAGGGAAAAAGCCGATCGTGTTACGGCCTGCGTTGCCGAGGTGAGTGAGCTTTCGCCTGACTGTCAAGCTTATTATTCACAGCAACCAATGATCGCTCTCGCGTGCCTTAATACATCCGACAAGTTGTCTGGTTCGTCAAAAGGCACTTCGCAAATGTTGGCGTGATCCTCATGCGGCTCGATGCGCAGTCCAATGCTCTCAAGTCTCGCAAGGTTAAGTTTTATTACCCCTAAGGAAGGTTGAAATCTCGCTTCAGCGGCCTCGTGTGTATAGTCTACCGATAAACCAAAAGTGTCCGGATGGGGATTGTTCAAAGGGCGACGACGGAAAGCGTTTTCTTGGATCACGCCGTTCTTGATCCACCCTTTGCTGCGGACCGCTCTGTAGACGTATTGTGGGGCCTGTTCGCCATCAGGCATTTGCGAACAGCCATTGCAGCCTGTCGCGGAGTTGATCGCCAGTCGCGTTCAATTGAAAATTGAACTGACCAAGCTCTCCATGTGGAGTGGACCCATAATCGAGCCGGGGAGTTCGGTCATCCGAGAAACTTGTCGCGCGAAGCATATGATCCTGATGCCTCCAGGTGATGCTCAATTCGCCAAAATACGGAGCGATATCCCCGAGGGGCATCGCTTCGTCCATCTGCTCTTCGGCGGCCTCCAGGAGTGCTTTCAGGTCACGCTTTGCCTTTGGTGTTGTTAGCGGCTCGTCGGCTTCATAGCTGTCAGGATCGGCGCACGCGCGCTCTATGGCATCAGCTAACGATACCGCGTCCTTTGTGACCACGATTCTTTGGACCGCCGTGGACGAATGAATCGGCATGACTACGACCCTCGCATATGTGGCCGTAGCGGACACACCAGTAGCAACAACGATGGCAAGGGCGTAGTTCACTTGCTGTCCTTTTGGGCTTTTAGCGCGGCTTCTAGTGTTTCAATGTGGGTCTTTAACCAATCTTGGAGCGATTTGGCTGTATTGAGATCCATCATAAGGCCGACCTGCACTTCGCGAACGACACCTTGCGTGATCCTGAACTTCTCAGGGCCCAGTTCTCCTTGCGGACCGATTTCCAGTATAGAAGTATCCGGGAAGTGAGTTCGTTCACTATACACTCCCAGAAAAATGTCGCCTCTGGGCGTGAGCCCGCCATAAGCGCCCTGCACACTCACTGTACGGTAGGCGGGGCTCTCACGATACGAGAATTCCAGTCGTTTTGGGTCGGGCATGATTTTAAGACACCTCCGCCTATTCAGGATACCACTCAGCCTCTACCCGTTGTTTTGGGCAGAGGCGCTAGTGTTAACTTAACTCTGGAGTACTTCCGCCAATGTCCACACCCGATCCGTGATCCCAGCTTCCATCGCGGGCGTGACGCGCAGCGTTTTGTGAATCCGGCAGAAGTTGTAGTAGGCGAAGTGCAGGCAGTACGCCCACAGATTCTCCCACTTTTTGCTAAAGGCATTCGTTAACCGCGTGAGGCGGCGCATCCCCATGCGGATCGTAAGGTTTTGCCGCTCCACATGCGACGTGCAGATTTTCGCGGGATCGGGATTTCCGATGACTGGGGCCTTCTCCGTGTGCGTGACATCGGGAGGGCTGTACCGGCGCTGGCCGTACGATTCTGCGGAAGGTCGGGGATCGTTTCGAGGGTGAGGTCTGTATCGGCAATCAGGTCGCGGAGCGCTAGCAGCGAGCTTCGATCAGATGCCATACCTTCACGGTACGGCGGGCCGCGCGTGAAAGCAATCGGTTGCTGTTTTTCGACCAACGCACATTTCAGGCACTACCGAGGGGGCAGGAAGCGTATATCCCAGCTTCAAGGGAGTCGGCCCGAGCGGCCGTGACATCAGTGAAGTTCGAGAACGGTTTGACGGAATGGCGGATCGGCATGATGACGGATGGTAAGATTGAGGGCATTGGCTTTCGTTCTCTGTAGATCAAGTTCCCCAGGCGCGCACGATAGCCGGCAATATCGGTAGCGTTCGACCCAAGCGTCTTCACGGGGCCGACATTGTATGCGTTCCGCTGACGGCGATGCACATCCACGGCTCGCGCCTTGCGACCAAGTGGCGCCAAGTGCCGCACCTTCCGGATAGCGCGTTTCTTGTGAAGCGGTGGGAAACAATTGTTACATCACACATCACGCCCCGAAGTTTGTATTGCGGGTGGAACATCGACAGCAGGCATCGCGTATAGTTTCGGAAGGGGACTCCGTAAGCGCCGGATTTCTTCTTTGGCCCGGCTGTCGAAAACGCCCGGTGTCGAACGTCATCACTGTGACGGAGTCGAGAGAAGGGAGGCCCGGCCATGACTGGGATGCGCGCCGAACGATTGGATTTACGCGAAGCTGCCGGAATCTTCTGGCGTGATGTGAAGTACGCGCTCCACTCGCTCGCCGGAGCGAAGGGGCTTACGATTACAGTGGTCCTCACGCTGGCACTCGGAATCGGAGCCAATGCCGCTATCTTCACGTTGGTCCGCGGGGTTCTGCTGCGGCCGTTAGTGAATCGCGACGAAAACAGGCTGATTTACATCAGGCAGAGCGCGCGGGGCTTGGGCACGGAGAATGCCGTGTTTTCCGTGCCGGAGGTGCAGGACCTTCGGCAGCGCGTCAAGTTGTTGAGCGCGATCGGCGAGTTCTCCACCATCGGTTTCACCATGATTGGGCTGGGCGAGCCGCGCGAGGTGCGGGCGGGAGTTGTCGGTGGTACGTACTTCGACGTGATGGGTCTGCATCCGGTGATGGGACGGCTGCTCGATATGCGAGACGACGGCCCGGCCGCCGCCGGCGCCGTGGTTCTGACCTATCGCTTCTGGACCACCGCGCTGAAGAGCGACCCATCGGTGCTCGGAAAAGTCGTCAGGCTCGGATCGTTCGGATCGCGTACAGGGACCATCGTAGGGGTATTGGAACCATCGATCCCGTATCCGGCTGAAACGGAGATCATAGCCAACATCGTGACCAGTCCACACCACCTGTCGGCGACGATGGTGACGGGCCGGGTCCATCGCATGACTGAGTTGTTTGGCCGGCTGGCCCCCGGCGCGACACTGGAACAAGCCCGCGCCGAGCTCAGGGCGGCACACGGCGCCATCGTGAAAGAGCATCCCGAGGCGTATCCCGCGAAGGCGGATTTCCGTATTGACGCGGTGCTTCTGCGCGACCAGATTACGTCCAAAGCCAGGACCGTGCTTTGGGTGCTGCTGGCGGCGTCGGGATTGGTCTTCATCATCGCCTGTTCCAACGTGGCCAACCTGATTTTGGCGCGGACGATTCGCCGCGAAGGTGAGCTGGTGATCCGGGCCGCGCTGGGTGCGAGCACCGCCGCGCTGCGGCGTATCCTTTTGGCGGAATGCCTCCTGCTCTGCGGCGCGGGAGCGGCGCTGGGTGTACTGAGCGCGCCGCCCATGGTGGCAATCCTGGCGCGGTACGCGTCGCGGTTCTCGGTCCGCGCGCTGGATCTGACGGTCGACTCCAGCATGCTGTGGGTCGGCACCGGACTGGCGCTGGTCGCTGCGGCGCTCCTGGCGTTTGTGCCGCGCCTGCCGTCGGGCGACCGGTCGAACGGAATCAACCTTTCCAATGGGAGCGTGCGGATGACGGGCGGCGCGGCGCGGCGTCTGCGGGCGTTCGCGATTACCCAGATCGCCGCCTCCTTTGTCCTGCTGGCGGGCGCCGCCATGCTGCTCAAGACGCTGCTCGCGCTTCAGGCGGTCAACACCGGTATTGACACGCGCCGCGTACTTTCGATCAACGTGCCTGTGATTTCGTATGGGCGGACGGACGGCCAGATCGTGGATTTCTACAAAGAAGCGATGACGCGCGTACACCAGTTGCCGGGCGTCGACGGCGTCGCTCTAGGCGTCCTCACGCCGTGGCGCGAGGGAGGCTCGCTCGGCCCCGGCTTGCAATTCACCGCCGAAGGTTACGCTCGCGGGACGGCAGAAGACGACCCGCGCGGCCAATTCCGCATCGTGTCGCCCGGATTTTTCGCCGCACTCGGCGTGCCGATGACCGCCGGACGCGATTTCAACGATCTCGATCGAAAAGACAGCGAGCCGGTTGCGATTGTAAGCCAAAGCGTGGCGCAGCGGATGTTTGCGAACCAGGAGGTGCTCAACCGGCACCTCATCTGGACGGATCCCCTGATCAAGTTCATCGGCATGAAGCCGACGCCGCTGCGCATCATCGGAATCGCCGCGGATATCGACGACGCGCACCTGATTCCGGGCCCGACCCTGACTGTGTATCAACCGTTCGGGCAGGGACCGCTTTTTGGCGGGCGCCTCTTCGTCCACGTTCGATCGGATCCGTATGCTCTGGTCAGCCCAATCACGCGGACCATCCGCAACCTCTCGGTGGACCAGCCGGTGGAGCGCGCCGCGACGCTGGAAGATGTCCGCGCGGAGGTGCTGACGCCGGACCGGTTGAACGCCGTGGTTTTCGGCGGCTTCGCCATCGTGGCGCTGACGATTGCGGTCGTCGGTGTTGCGGGCGTACTGGCATTTTCGGTGAGCGCACGGACGCGCGAATTCGGCATCCGGCTGGCGATCGGGTCGCAGCCGCGGCATCTGCTGGCGCGGGTGATCGCGGAGGGCACCGGAATTACGGCTGTAGGGATTGGCGCCGGATTGGCGTCCGGGCTCGCGCTACAGCGGCTGGCCGGCAGTTTTTTCGAGAACATGCGAATGCCGGGGGCGTGGGTGGTGGTTGGGGCGGCGGGCGTATTGCTGGTAGCGGCCGTGGTCGCGTCCGCGTGGCCGGCGATGCGAGCCGCGCGCGTGGATGTGATACAAGCCCTACGCGGGGACTAGTCTAGTCCCATGCCCGGCCGGACTAACCGTAGGGCGGCCTTTCAAGCCGGGCGACCTGAAGCTCGCCGCTGAAGTTTGGATATCTTCAAAGGTTGGTTGCTATCCACATGGCCGTGTAGTCGCTAGCCGTGGAATGACACCATCGGCGAAGTACCTGACGCCAGTTCCCCACGCAACGTTAAGAAGAGATATCGGTAGCTATTCCAGAGTGGCTACACGGCTCGAATCGATTCACTCTCCAGTCCCTACGGCCCGACTGACCAATTTGGGCCGCGACGGGCCTTGATGGCCGCGAAATCGTATCTCTCGAATGCATCCTGATTCTCAGGAAGGTTTAATTCCCAGAGCGGAAAGAAATCCTCCCCAATGTCCAATCCTTCCTGGCACCCACGAGGACCATATAGGAACTCGTGGCATGCATCAACGCCGACCTTTCGAAGGTCCTCAGCTACCTGCGCGAGGTCATCGAGGTGATTCATTGGCGCCCCCAATTCTGGCTGGTGACTATCGCGGGCGGCTCTCGGGATTAAGGCGGCAAGGTACAGGCCCAACCGCTCCCCCGGAAAGCAGTCCCCAACTACCGATTCCTTATTAGCAAGGCATCGGCCACTCTCCTTCGTTGTGGTGCGCCGAAGCCCCGCGTGTAACTTGCCGGCGCGCGCGGAAGCGGATGCGCCGCTATTTCCGCGCGACGCCTATAAGGTCCTGGCTCTTACATCAGCTCTGTGATAAATTCCTTCACCGTGTCCGCTGGGACACGCAGACTGCGGTGTGCCAGCGGGCCGCCCTCGTCCAGCACCGGCTCGCATTGCTCGAGTGATGGCCGGTCCGTCCGTTGAAAGAATTTGCCGATCGGAATCACGTCACCCCATAGCTGCGACTTTTCCATCGCCATAATCCAGTTCGCGGGATCGTAAGACGGGTCGTCTTCCAGTTTGTTTACCCGCTGCTTGAACCAGGCATAGGTGTTGTCGTGATTGTAGGTCACGCAGGGGCTGAACACGTCGATAAAGGCGAAGCCCTTGTGCAGCAGGCCCTGCTTAATCAGCTCGGTCAAATGACGTTGCTCGCCGCTGAAGCCGCGGGCAACAAAGGTAGCGCCGGCGGCGATGGCGAGCGCGATCGGGTTGATCGGCGGCTCGACATTTCCGAAGGGCGCACTCTTGGTCTTCATGCCCACCTGGCTGGTAGGCGAAGTCTGACCCGTGGTCAACCCGTAAATCTGATTGTCCATCGCGAGGTACAGGAGATCCACGTTGCGGCGCATGGTGTGAATGAAGTGGTTGCCGCCGATCCCGAAGCCGTCGCCATCGCCGCCGGTCACAGCCACCGTGAGCTCGTGATTGGCGAGTTTGACGCCCGTGGCGACCGCCAGGGCCCGGCCATGAAGCGTGTGCATGCCGTACGTATTCACGTAGCCCGGCAGATTGGAGGAGCAGCCGATACCGCTGATCGTCACCACATTATGGGGCTGGATTTGCAGATCCACGAGCGCTTTCTCGAATGCGGCCAAGACGCCAAAATCGCCGCATCCAGGGCACCAGTCCGGATCCACTTTTCCTTTGAGATCGGGCAGAGTTACTTGCTTGAACAAAGGTACGGTTGTTGCCATGATCTGCTCCTCTAGACCGTGATTTCGTGCGTTGGGACCGACATGGTGATTCTGCCGGCCAGTTGTTCTTTCACCGCGTCCACGATATGGTGCGGCATGAATGGCTCTCCGTCGTACTTTCGGATGTAGCCGTTGGGGACGAAGCTTGTCTCACTCCGCAGGTAGCGCGCAAATTGGCCGCTGTAGTTGTTCTCGATGAGAACGGTGCGGCGGGAACGCTTGAGGATCTCCACGATGGCGTCGCCATGCAGCGGGACGATCCAGCGGATCTGAAGCTGATTGGCGGTGATGCCCTCTTCCACCAGAATCTCCCGGGCCTCCTGGATGACGCCATCGGTGGACCCCCAGCCGATGAGGGTCACGTCCGCGTCGGCAGGCCCGCTCAACTCAGGCGGCTTGACGGCGGCCTCGATGCCCGCCACCTTCCGCTGGCGTTTTTCCATCATGGCGCGACGCTTGACGGGGTTGGTGAACTCGTCGCTGATGAGCACGCCATCCTCCATGTGCTCGTCCGTGGCGGCGGTGTGGGTGTAGCCTGGAACCCCGGGGATGGCACGGGGAGAAACACCGCTTTCGGTGAACAGGTAGCGCTTGTAGCCATTGGCGCCGTTCGTGGACGCCGAGGTGATCAGCTCGCCACGATCGATCTCCACGTTAAAGTCGAGGCCCGCGGGATCGACGCTCGCGGTGCCTTCGGACAACAGCAGGTCGGTGAGAACAATGCCGGGGCACTGGAAGCGATCGGCGAGATTGTGGATCTCGGGAATGATCTTGAAACAATCGAGGATGTCGGTGGGCGCCGCGATGATCCGCGGATAGTCGCCGTGGCCGGCGCCCAACATCTGCCAGAGGTCCCCTTGCTCTGTCTTGGTAGGAACTCCCGTGGAAGGGCCGGCACGCTGGACGTCGATGACGACGATCGGGGTTTCGATCATGGCGGACATGCCGAGGCCCTCGGTCATGAGGGCGAAGCCGCCGCCGGAGGTCGCGCACATGGCCCGCACACCGGCGTGGGCAGCGCCAATCGCCATATTGACGACTCCGATTTCATCCTCCACCTGGCGGACCATGATGCCCGCCTTGCGCGCGTGGGTCGCCATCCAGTGAAGCACGCCGGTGGAGGGGCTCATGGGATAAGCACAATAGAACTTGACCCCGGCGGCGGCGCCTCCCATGGCCAATGCCATGTTTCCGGTCAGCACGGCGTTGGGGTTGCCGGTCATGGGCAGCGGCCGGGCGAAGGGTTGGAAGTGGCTGGTGGCATAGTCATAGGCATTGCGGGCCACCTCGACATTTTCGGCAACCACCGCATCGCCTTTCTTCTTGAACTGGTGGGTGAGGACTTCGGCCAGAGGCTGGAACCCGATGCCCATCATGCTTAGTCCTGCGCCGACTGCCAGCGTGTTCTGTTCCACCTTGTTGCGGCTGTTGTGCGTCAGTTGCGAAACCGGCAGCGGACAGAGTTGGACCCCGTCCGCAGCCGCGCCGGGCTTGACGGTGTCCCCGTTGTACACGACCGCCGCGCCGGGACCCAGCAATCCCAAGTGGCGATCCATGGTGTCCTGATTGAGCGGAATCAGAAGATCGATTTTGTCGCCGAAGCTGGTAACTCGCTCCGGACCGGTGCGGATCGTCAAGAAAGTGTGTCCGCCCCGGATGATAGATTGATACGCATTGTAGGCGTTCAGGTGCAGGCCGCGCCGCGCAAAAATCCGGGCGAAGATGTTGCCCGGGGTGGCGACTCCCTGTCCCGCGGCGCCCCCGATGGATACCGCGAAGGTATGGTTCATCCAAGTCCCCTCCCATTCAAGCCACGAGGTAACCGTGGTCATGATGCCAAGGCCATGCGGTCGGCTGCCTGTAGAGCCGCCGGACCGTACCGAGCGGGGGATCTGCGGCAGAAATGTATGCGGAAGCCGCTGGTCCCGAGCAAGGATGAAAAAAAGCTGATTTAGTGTATTCCCACTTTGGCCTGGTGGCAAGGCCCCCTGTTGGTTGCTGGTTTGCGGGGTTTATCGTTCCATATCGGTAGCTATTCCGGTCGTCCCGGGCCGCGCGACGGGCGGTCCCAAACAGCGTATTCAGCGTCCTCGGATTCAAGCCCTGTAACGAACGTCCGTAGAAACCGGCAGTCGCTATCCGCCATCGCGAGAAAGCCTGCCTTGTCGCTCCACCACATCAGCCAGCAGAGTTCTTCCGCGTGTAGCTCTGTCTTGAGGTGGGGCAGATCTTTGCCGCCAGCTTCTCAATTCGCTTGCGGATACGCGACGCCGTCATGTCTCTTGCGAAGAGTGCTTCTGCTGCACGGGGCCCACGAAGCAGACGAGAATGCATGCTCACCGAAATCGAGAGCTGGGAGGGGCCCAGGCCGTTCCATTCACACCATCCGGGATTCGGTGACTCTGCCGGTAGGCGGAGGATCGAACCGTACCGCAGGGGCGTTCGCATTGGAGTGCCCCACGGATTTACCTACTGCTTGTCGAAAACCAAAGTCGAGGTGAACGCCTTGCCATCAGCATTGGTGCCTTTGGTAGTCGTTGTCATGCTCTTACCGCCGTTCGAGATCACAGTGCGACCTGTGGCCTGATACGGCCCACCTGTCGTCTTGCGTTCGTCGGTGAACGTGTTTGCGTTTACTTGTCTAATCGAGATGGTGTCATACGGTGCGCCCGAGCCCGTTACGGGAGACGCCGTGCCATCATATTTCGCCGTGTAGCTGGCATTGATCGGCGTCCCGTTGGCCTGTTCCCCGGTGGTCGTCACCTTTACGCCTCCGTCCGACGCTTCTCGTGTCGAGGTAAGGTTCTTGATCGGGAATGGTGCAGGAGTGTACGTCGACTTCTCGACGTTGAGCTTCCACGTTCCGAGTGAGTTGTCAGCACCAAAAGCGGCGATGGCCGTCATTGTTAGTACTACTGTGTTATAAACGGCGCGCGCAACAAAAGGGGCAGCAGGGGAGATGTTGCAGCAGGGCTCTGGCAATCCTGATACGGATAGTGGCGATGGACTGTGGGTTATGCCGTTCGGCGCGCGTCCGGCGAGCCGCGG
>JBGPHT010000124.1:0-22568 GCA_041484525.1 Bryobacteraceae bacterium
ATCGTATAGCTTCGCGCTGATCGGCAGCTTGCCGGCCGGCCTGTCATTGAACCCGACGACTGGCACCATCACGGGAACTCCGCTGCCTTCCGCTATTACTTCGAGCTTCCAGGTGAAGGTGACGGATACGGTGCTCGGCAACGCCGTCACGGTGACGACCAGCAGTTGCACCATCACCATCTACCAGCAGTTGACGGCCACCTGCGCGAGCGGGACTGGGATCGTGGGCGCGGCCTATAGCTCGGCTGTGACGGTGACGGGCGGGTCGGGCTCGTATAGCTACACTCTGGTCGGCGGCTTGCCTCCCGGGCTGTGGCTGAACGCGGCGACCGGCGTCATCACAGGTATACCGGCGGCCAACGCGGTCATCTCGACCTTCCAGGTGAAGGTGACGGATACCGTACTCGGCAACTCCATCACCGTGATGACGGGCGGCTGCACGATCGCCATCCCGACTCTCATCACGCTCACGTGCCCGCTGACCACAGGCCAGGTTGGGGTTGCGTACAACTCCGCGGCGACAGTGAACGGCGGCGTCGCTCCTTACACCTTCTCCGTGATCTCGGGCTCGCTCCCCGACGGCCTGACGCTCAATCCGGCGACCGGCGCCATCACCGGAACACCCGCCAATGCGGGCAGCTTCAGCTTCAGCATCAAGGTGGTGGACCACAACGGCGCATTCGCAATCTCCACCTGCACGCAGTCGTGCGGCGCGGGACGGGTGACGTGGAACTTCAGCTCGCCGGGCGGAAATCGCGGCAGCACCGAGCCTTACACAGTCAACGGCATTACGATCAGGGCCTACGGGTATTCCAATTCCAACGCGGCGCGATCGCTCCACGGCAACAGCGACTCGGGCGACGATTACGGCCTGGGGATCGACGGCACGTCGCAGGACGAAATCGACGCTTCCAACTACGTCCAGCTTGACCTGGGCGCGGCCATCGCGGCGGGCGCGCAGAACGCGCAGACGATCGTCACCAGCGTTCAGAACGGGGCGCGGTTCAACGTCTACGGTTCGAACACGCAGGGAACGATCGGCACGCTGCTGCTGTCCGACCAGACGACCGATGGCACGCCGTTCAGTATTCCGAGCTTCGCGACCTACCGGTACATCAGCGTGCGGGCCTCGGCGGGCAACGTGCTGCTGGGTGCGGTGAGTTTCACCTTCGGCAACTGCAACATTACGATCGCGCCGCCGATCACGCTCGAGTGCGGCTCGTGCGGCGCCGGCAAGGCGACCGTCGGCGTGCAGCACTCGGCAGGCTTGCGAGTTACGGGCGGCACGGGGCCGTACACCTACTCGCTGGCGAATCTTCCGAACAACCTGCTGCCTCCGGGGATGACTCTCAACCCGGCCACGGGTATGATCTCGGGTGTTCCGACGACGCCGGGAACCTACACCTTCACGTCGCTCGTGAAGGACTCGGAGAACAACACGGATACGGTGACGTGCACCATTATCGTGCAGGCTCCGCCGGTCAATCTGGAGTGCGGCACGTGCGGCGGCGGCAAAGCGACCACCGGAACCAGTTACTCCGCGACGCTCTCGGCCAGCGGCGGAATCGGACCGTACACGTACGCCATCGTGTCCAATAACCTACTGCCTCCGGGGCTGACACTCAATGCATCCACGGGTGTGATTTCGGGCATCCCGACGCAGGCAGGAACCTATTCGTTCACGACCAAGGTCACGGATTCGAAGGGCACGACCGACACCACGACGTGCACCATCGTGGTGCAGTCGTCGGTGGTGAACCTGGATTGCGGCACGTGCGGCGCTGCCAAGGCCACCGTCAACGCGTATTACGCAGTCAACTACTCCTTGTCGGGCGGCGCTTCGCCTTACGCCTACACGCTGGTGACGGGAACGCTGCCCCCGGGTCTGAGCCTGAACGGCTCCACCGGCAAGATCAGCGGCACTCCCACCACCGTGGGGTCCTACCAGTTCACCGTGAAGGCGACCGATTCGAACGGCAACTCGGATACGGCCACCTGCACCATCGTGGTGCAAGGGCCGGCGGTCAACCTGGAGTGCGGCGCCTGCGGATCCAACAGCGTCAAGATCGGCTCCGCGTACTCGGCGGCGCTTTCTGCGAGCGGCGGCAAGGCAGCGTTTACCTACTCCATCACCAGCGGCTCGCTGCCGCAGGGGCTCACGCTCAATACCTCGACCGGCACGATCTCGGGCACGCCCACCTCGGCCGGTTCCTACACCGTCACCTTCAAGGTGGTGGACGCGAATGGCAGCTCCGACACCGCGACCTGCACCATCGTGGTAACCGGCTCGGCGGTCAACCTGGATTGCGGCACGTGCGGCGCCAGCAAGGCCACGGTAGGAGTATCCTACTCGGCCACTTACTCGGTTTCGGGCGGCACGGGTCCGTATACTTACTCGAAGATCTCCGGCAGCTTGCCGCCGGGCATGAGCCTGGGCAACTCGACGGGTAAGATCACCGGCACACCGACGGCCGCCGGCACTTACAGCTTCACGGTCAAGGTGGTCGATTCCAAGGGCAACTCGGACACCGCCGACTGTACGATCGTCGTGAGCGCAAGCACGCTCGACCTGCAGTGCGGCACCTGCGGCAACAGCAGCGCGGCCACCGGCACGTTCTATTCGGCGGCGTTGGCGGTTAGCGGCGGCACGGGACCGTTCACGTTCTCGGCGATCGGCTCGCTGCCTCCAGGAGTATTGCTCAACGCTTCGACAGGCGCGATCTCCGGCACTCCAACCACGGCGGGCAAGTACACCTTCACGACCAAGGTGGTGGACTCGAAGGGCAACTCGGACACAGCAACTTGTACGATCACGGTCGCGAACGCTGCGGTCAATCTCGAGTGCGGCACCTGCGGCAACAGCCGGGCTACCATCGGCAAGAGCTATTCAGTTACCCTGGCGGCGACGGGCGGGTCGGGTAGTTACACTTACTCGATGTCTTCGGGCTCGCTGCCCGCCGGACTGGCGTTGAACAGCGGGACCGGCGCCATCTCGGGCACTCCGACGCAGCCGGGCAGCTACACCTTCACCACTAAAGTGGTCGACTCGAAAGGCCATTTGGATACCGTGACCTGCACCATCTACGTCGCAGCGGCGGCGGTGGATCTGACGTGCGGGACCTGCTCGGCCGGCAAGGCCACGGCAGGCAAGAGCTACACCGCGACGATGGGGGTTTCGGGAGGCAAGGGACCGTACACGTTCTCGCTGGTTTCGGGCTCGCTGCCGCAAGGCTTGACCTTGAGCGCCTCGACGGGCGTGATTTCCGGTACGCCGTCCGCCGTCGGGTCCGCCACGTTCACGATCAAAGTCGTGGATGCGAACGGAGCTACGGATACCGCGACATGCACCATCACGACGATCGCTCCGCCCATCGAACTCGGTTGCGGCACCTGCGGGTCCGGCAGGGCGTACACGGGGACGGCCTACTCCGCGACTCTGCCGGTGACTGGCGGCAAGGCGGCGTACACGTTCTCGGTGACCGCGGGCTCGCTGCCGCTAGGACTGTCGCTGAATGCGGCAACGGGCGCGATTTCGGGAACTCCGGCGAGTGGTTCAGTCGGAACACGGAACGTCACGTTCAAAGTAGTGGACGCTTACGGGAGTTCGGATACCGTGACGTGCACCTTCACGGTGAGCCAGCACTAGGCGGCGAGCTTTTAGGGGCGGTAGGGCGTTACGGCCAACCGCTCCCTGTGGAGCAGTGAAAGAATGCGGGGACGCCCCTACTCTGCGCGACAGGTAGCAGCATTCGCGTAGGTCGCCCGGAGCATCCCCGGATTCTTTCACAATCTGCGCGGACCGTCCCATTTTCCGACTCCCTGGAAGCGTTTGCATACCTGCAAATAGAGGGGTAGACGAACAGCCGGGGATTGCGTCCGGCCACGGTTTTCGGTAGGCTATTTGCACCGATGATTTTGCGGATGCGCGTAGCCGTACCGGTCTTGATGGGCGTTGCGGCTTTGCTGCGCGGCCAAAACATACCTCCAACCCGGCCCGGCATTCGCGGGCTGTTTCCCCATGGCGCGGAACGGGGCACCGAGGTCGAGATCACGATCCGCGGCAGGAATCTACAGGGCGCTTCTGAAATCAGCTTTGCGACTCCGAAATTGAAGGCGCAGATTCTGCAGGTGCAGCACAACCTGGTTCGCGCGCGGGTACACGTCGACGCGACGGCGGAACCGGGCCGCCACGATCTGCGGTTGATCGCGCCCCAGGGCTCGACCATTGCGTGGTTCGACGTCGGCACGCGGCACGAGTCGTTCGAGAAGGAACCGAACAACGACATCGCACACGCGCAGCCGGTCACGTTTCCGATTCTGCTCAACGGCGTGATTCAGGCGGGGGATTACGATTATTTCAAGTTTGAAGCGCGCGCCGGCCAGACGCTGACTTTCGACATCGCGGCCGAGCGGTTCGAATCCAGTCTGGATTCGGTGCTGAGCCTGCTGGATGAAAAAGGCGTCGAACTGGCGTATATCGACGACTACTACTGGTTCAAAGATCCGCACCTGGTGTACACGTTCGCGAGGGCGGGCACCTACTATCTGCGCGTCTTCGGTACCAGCGAGAGCGGCTCGGAATCGTCCGACTACCGGCTGACCGCTGGCGAAATGCCGCAGGTCGATTACGTGATGCCGACGGGCGGAGAGCGCGGTAAGACGGCCGAGTTCACACTGTCCGGCGTGAATCTGAAGACGATTGACGGAGCCGTGCTGGGCGAGGGTCTCGCCACCGCCGAAGTGATCGAGCGCGGAGACCGTACCGCGAAGCTTCGCCTGAAGATTCCCGCCGACGCACCGCTCGGGCTGCAGCAACTGCACGTCGGGAATGCCACTCTGCCGGTAGCTTTTGTCATTTCGGATCTGCCGCAGATCGCGGTCACCACCGAGACTGCGCGGCGAAAGGACGATCCCGTTCCGGTGACGCTGCCGGTGGTGGCGAACGGCACGATCGATACCGGACACGCCGGCCACTACTTCACATTCCGCATCGATCAGCCGCAGAAGGTGCTGCTCGCGGTCGATTCGCAGCGCATGAATTTCGATCTGGATGCGATCGTCGTGGTCTACGACGAGTCGGGCAAGCGCATCGCCTATCAGGACGATCCGGCGATCAACTCAGGCAAGCGGCCGGCCAATCTCGATCCGCATCTCGCCGTGGATCTGAAGGCGGGGCGTTACACGGTGCTGGTCCGCGACAACGCGTTTCGCGGCGGTGCGGCCTTTGCGTATCGCCTGGTGATGAAGCGGGCCGAACCCGATTTCACAGCCGGAACCGTGGGTACGGATGAAACACTCTTCCGCGGCAAAGAGATGAAAGTCATCGTCCGGGTGCGGCGGCTGGAAGGTTGGAACACGCCCGTCGAAGTGTGGGCGGAGAATCTTCCGGCAGGAGTGACCGGTCCGGCCAAGGTGACGGTGCCGCCGGCTCCCACTCACTATAAGGGTACGTGCGGCGAGGACATCGTGCTCGACGGCACCGAGGTTGAGTTCCCGCTCACCGTGGCGAGCGATGCGCCCGGTGGCCTGAGCCAGATCCGATTCAGGGCGCGCGGCGTGATGGATGGACGCATCGTGGAACATGCCGTACAAGCGAACTACTCGTGGAGTTCCACGCAAAAGATCTGGGGACCGGCCGAGACTTCGCCGCTTTATGCCACTGTGACCGATGCGCCGAAACTGGTGATGGATGTCCCCGACCGGGTTCCGGCGCCGCGCGGCAAGCCGGGCACGGTGAAGGTGGTGGTCACACGGTTGGATGGCGGCGACGCTCCTCTCGAACTGCGGGCGGTACAGGTTCCCGCGGGTCTGGTGCTCGCGCCGGTGACAGTGCAGGCGGGCGCTACCTTGGCCGACGTTCCATTCACCGCGTCCGCCGAGGCGCCGGTCACCATCGTGCTCGAAGGCGTGGCGGCGGGTAGAGTTCTAGGCAGGTCGCATCCGATCGTGCTCGACACCACGGCCAAGGGAGCCGCTCCGAAGGTAGTCACCGATGAAAACTAATCTGCTGATGATGGCTGTACTTTCAACTCTGTCCGTAGCAGGCGTGTGGGCGGCGGGGATATCCGCGTATCCGGGCGCAGTTCAGTTGACGGGCCGCAACGCCACGCAGGTGCTGGCGGTGAGTGCGGGCGAGCGCGATGTCACGGCGGAGTGCACCTTCGAGCTGACGAATGGCGCCGTGGCGAAAGTTTCGAAAGACGGTCTGGTCACGGCGGCCTCGGATGGCAAGAGCAGCTTGACGATCCGGTGGAAGGGCGAGCGCGTCGCGGTTCCGGTGACGGTCAACTCGGCGCGCGAAGAACCGAAGCTGAGCTTCGTCAAAGACGTGGTCCCCATTTTCACCATGGCGGGGTGCGCGGGCTCGAACTGCCACGGCTCGATCCGCGGTCAGAACGGTTTCAAGCTTTCGCTGTTCGGCTACGAACCCAACCTCGACTACGAAGCCATCCAACCACGCATTAACAAGGAGCAGCCGGAACAGAGCCTGATCCTGCGGAAGCCGACGTTCCAGGTGCCGCACGGCGGCGGCGCGCGATTCACCGTCGGCTCGCTCGAATATCGCAGCATTCTGGCATGGCTCAAGGGCGGCGCGACGTACGACAGCGCCGGTTCGCCGCGCATTCAATCGCTTTCCGTTTTTCCGCAGGAACGAACATTGGATGGAGTGGGCGCGGCGCAGCAACTCATCGCCACCGCGAAGTACACCGATGGAACCACGCGCGACGTGACGCACCTGGTGCAATACACATCGAACAACCCGGATACAGTGCAGGTTTCGGCGGACGGAAAGATCAAGGCGCTCGAAGCCGGCGAAACCGCGATCATGGTGCGGACGCTGGGTCAGGCCGTGGCGGCCAAGATTTACGTGCCCCGTTCGGCGCTCGCCAAGGCCTATCCGCGGACTCCCCGAAATAACTATATCGACGAACTGGTTTTTGCCAAACTCGAGCGGCTTCACGTCCAGCCTTCCGCGCTGAGCAGCGACGAACACTTTCTGCGCCGCGTATATCAGGATACGATCGGCGCGCTGCCCACGCAGCAGGAAGCCGAAGAGTTCTTGAAATCGACTGAGCCGGATAAGCGCTCGAAACTGATCGACCGTCTGCTGGCGCGGCCTGAGTTTTCCGACTTATGGGCGCTGAAGTACACGGAGTTGTTCCGTGCCGGGACGCGCGAAGCGGGAGCCAAAGCGGCGCGCTTCATTTACGAGTACATGAAGCGTTCCTTCCTGGAGAATAAGGCGTACGATCAACTCGTCACGGAACTGCTTCTCAGTCAAGGGCCTCACCTCTTCGGAACGGGAAGCTTCTGGAACGTCACGTTCGATTCGAACCCTGCCGACCACGCGACCAATATCAGCCAGATTTTCCTGGGCACACGCATCGAATGCGCCAAGTGCCACAACCACCCTTGGGAAAAGTGGACGCAGGATGACTTCTACGGCTTTGCCGGTTTCTTCGCGCGCGTAGCGATCAAGGAAATCCACGACGACGACGAAAACGAGCACTATTACGCCGAAGAGGGCACGGTGATTCATCCCAAGACGAAGCAGGTGGTGACACCGAAATACCTCGACGGCGGTTACGAAAAAGACGAACAGGAGAAGGACATTCGCGTTCCACTGGCTGCCTGGATGACGTCACCGAAGAATCCATTCTTTTCGCGCGCCGTCGTGAACCGGCTGTGGAAGCACTATCTGGGCCGCGGCCTGGTGGAGGAAGTCGACGATTTCCGCGTCACCAATCCGCCCACCAACCCGGCGCTGCTCGACGCCCTGGCAACCGATCTTTCGGGGCACGGCTACGATCTGCGGCACGTGATCCGCGCCATGCTCAATTCGCGCGCGTATCAACTCAGCGCGGAGCCGACCGAATCGGGCCGCAGCGACAACCTGAATTACTCGCACTACCTGATGCGCCGCCTGATGGCCGAGGAGATGCTCGATGCAATCAGCCAGGTGACCGGCATCCAGGAAAAATTCCGCGGCTTCCCGCCAGGCACTCGAGCCATGCAGGTCTACTCCGCGCAACCGGGGGGCAACTTCATGCTGGCGGCCTTTGGCCGTCCCAACCGCGAAACCATCTGCGAACGGGACACGATGCCGGACATCGTGCAGACGCTGCATCTGATCTCGGGTGACACCATCAACAAGAAGGTGGCGGAGTGGAAGCCCGATCCCGCGCTCAACGACGAACAGCAGTTGAGCCGCATTTACTTGAGTTCGCTGTCGCGCTATCCGAGCGCGGCGGAGCGCGAGAGAATCGAGGGCGATCTCAAGGCTCGGGACCGGCGTGCGGTGTTTCAGGATCTAGTCTGGGCGATTTTGAATTCGAAAGAGTTCCTCTACAACCACTAGGTGCGCACTATGGAAAACTTCGATCGTCGCGGCTTTCTCAAGATCGGCGCCATCCTGCCCTGGGGATTTCTTTCCTGGGCCGACGTGCTGCGCGCCGACGGCAAAAAGGACATTTCGGTCATCCACCTTTTCCTGCAAGGCGGCCTGAGCCAGATCGATTCCTTCGATCCCAAGCCAGATTGCGACCCCAAGTTCCGCAGCCCCTTCAAGACCATCCGCACGCGGATCCCGGAGCTGCAGGTTTCCGAGCATCTGCCTCTGACGGCGAAGCAGGCCGATAAATTCGTGACGATTCGCTCGGTGACGCACAAGAAATCGGCGCATGGCGAAGCGGTCACCTTGTTGTTAACGGGTCACGATGCACTACCGACCCTGCAGCCGCCCTCGATGGGCTCGGTGGTGTCGAAGGAACTGCATGCGCGGAACGAACTGCCGCCGTACGTCTGGATTCCGCAATCGCCGGGAAACTCATCGCGCGGCGGCTTTCTGGGCGGGACTTACAATCCGTTCAATGCAGGCGAAGCCAATGTTCCGAAGTACAGCGTGCGCGATCTGGATCTGCCGATGGGCGTGGATTGGGCGCGCATGCAGGGGCGCTCATCCCTGCTGAACCTGGTGGACTCGAAGATCGAAAAGTGGGACACCGGCAACACATTCGCGTCGATCGACTCGTATTACCAGACGGCGCTCGATCTGATGCGCTCTCCGCTCGCGAAGAAGGCTTTCGATATCGCGCAGGAGCCCGAAAAACTACGCGAGAAATACGGCCGCACTACCATGGGGCAGGGTTGTCTGCTGGCAAGGCGTCTGGTGGAAGCGGGCGTGCGTTTTGTGACGGTCAGCAAAGCCGGCCAGGCGTGGGACCACCACTCGAACATTTTCCCGCAGCTCGCGAACAGCTTCCTGCCGGAGTTCGATGCGGCATACGCCACCTTGCTCGAAGACCTGGCGGAGCGCGGCATGCTCGAATCGACGATGGTGCTGGTCACGGGCGAGTTTGGCCGGACGCCTGAGGTGAACGCGAACGGCGGTCGTGATCACTGGCCGGGCTGCTTCTCGGTGACGGTGGCCGGCGGGGGCATCGAAGGCGGCCGCGTGATCGGGGCGTCGGACAAGGACGGGATGTTCATTAAGGACACGCCGGTACAGGTGCCGGACTTGATGGCGTCGATCTACAAGAAGCTGGGCATCGACTACACCAAGGAAAACGTCAGCAACATCGGCCGCCCGTTGAGAATCGTGCCCGATGGAAAGCCACTGGCGTTCCTGTAGTGGGATGCGGAAAGAGCTATTGGGGCCACAGATACACGCTGATGGACACGGATAAGACTATTTGTTGTTATCTGTGTCCATCCGCGTCCATCAGTGGCTAACTCGTCGTCGTTATCTTGTCAGAAAGCTATCCGCAGTCCCAGTTGCAGCGTTCGCGGATCGCGGGCGCTGGTGGCCTTTCCGAAAGTGCCGGGGCTCGACAGGCTGGTGCCCCAACTGGCAAGGTTCACGCGGTTCAGTATGTTGAAGAACTCGAAGCGCAACTGCATCTGCGCACCTTCCGTCGTGAACCACGGGATCTTGGTGTTCTTGATTCCGCTGAAATCCACTTGCGCGAGTCCCGGGCCGCGGAAAGTATTTCGTCCCAGATTGCCCTCGCGCAGGAACTGGCCGGTCACAGGATCTTTGGGCGGCGCGGGGAAGTCGGTAACTTTGAAAGTTCCATTGATGTAATCGGAACGGCTCCATCCGGGGAACGTTGTGGCGGGCGCATCCGGCACATCGAGGAACAGAGCGTCGTTGTTGTAATCAGCGTTGCCGGTGGTGACGGTTTGGGGCAGGCCTTTTTGCAGAATGGTGATGCCGCTGACCTCCCAGCCCTTGGTTATCCCGCGGACCAGGCGGTTGGAGGTAGCCGGCGCCGGAATCGACCAGACGTAGCTGAGAGCGAGTCTCTGCGGAACGTCCTGGCTTCCGAGACCGCGCTGTATCCGCAGATTCCAGGCGTCGTAAACGTCCCCGTATTGGCCGCCGGTGCCGGAACCGCCGCTCATGGAATCGATCCCCTTGCCGATCGTATAGGCGGCCTGGAACGACAGCCCGCGCTGCAGAATGTGCCGAACCACCAGGCTGCCGCCGTTATAGATGGAGTCGCCGGCGTTGTCCTGCCACTCGAGCGTGCTGAAGAAGGGGCTGATGCGCGCCACACCGCAGCCGGCGCAGCGGTTGCGATCGATGTGCGTGTATAAGTGGATTCCTCGCGACGCGCTGTAGTTGACCTCCACCACCCATTTCGGCGTGAAGGCGTACTGCACGCCGGTGAACCAGTTGATGGTGTACGGGAATGTCACTTGCGCGCCGGCGACGGAAGCGCGAACGCCGATCGGTCCGCCCTTGGCATTCAATCCGGCTTGGGCTCCCGGCAGGGTGAATCCGAACGGCGCCGCCTGACTCGTCCCGAGAACGAAGATCGGTTTGGCGAACGCGGTAGGATCGTCGGACCGGATCGAGCCTGCGGCGAAGTACGGCGGATTCAATTGTTCGCGATCGAATGTAGTCTTCGTGTAGAAGGTGTCATAGAAGATGCCGAACCCGCTCCGCACCGACATCTTGCCGGTGTTGGTGGGATCCCATGCGATGCCCAGACGCGGGGCGACGTTCAGGTATTTGATGTGCGGCATCAGACCCTGCACCGGACCGACCGACATATTCTTGATGCGCTCGGACATGGTGGAACCTTCGCCCATCGTGACGTTAGTCATCAGGCCGGCGAGGTCGGTGGGATTGCGATTGAATTCCTCGCGCAGGCCGAGGTTAATGGTGAGATTCTTGCGTACCTTCCAATCGTCCTGGGCGAAGAATCCGTAATAGGCCAGTCGGAAATCCCGCTCGTTGTTGATCTTGGTGCTCCCGGTGCGCGGATCGAAGTTGATATTCGATTCGCTGATGGGCTTGTCGGTCGCGAAATCGAACACGTTCAGAAAACTGAAGCCGGGCCGGTTCAGCGGGGCCGTAAACTGGAGCGGTTCCTGGTTGACGAAGTACGTCATGCCGAACTTCAGAAAGTGTTTGCCATGGTTGACCGACAGCACATCCTGCCAGTTGATATCGCGGGTGATGTAGACACCCGGCGCCCAACCGTTACCGAAGCCGGTAATGCCGGTGATGCCGATCGACGGGACCTGGCAATTGGTGCACGGGCCGCCGTCCACATCGCGCACCAGCGAGGACGACATTTCGTTGATTATGGACGCCGAGAAGATGTGGGTCTCGTTGACAGATACGTAAAGCGACGTGGAGGGGTCGCCCGCTGGGTTGTAGCCCTTGGTGGAAAATCCTGGGCGGACATTCTTGCCGTCATTCACATAGGACGTGCGGAAGATGTTGCCATAAACCCGGTCCTTGCCGCCGCGGAAATTCTCGTCGAAGCGCGCATTCCACTGCAGCCCGTTGTGGCCGTTCACGTCGGAGAAAACTCCGTTGCCGTACACGGGCATGCTGCACGGCATGCCGATCGAATTCGTGCCGGCGCATCCCGGGGTCAGGCTGGCTACGGTGAGAATGGTGCCCGGCTGGAACTGCGTAATCACCGATGGGAACTGGGTGACCAGTTTGGTCGATACGTTGTTCGGATAGTTCTGCTTGAGGAAGTTGACGTACTCCGGGGTCTCGACGGTGACGACGTTGGCAAAAGCCCTGCCGGAAAGCAGCTTGTCGACCGTGACAAAGAAAAATGCCTTGTCCTTCTTGATGGCTCCGCCGAAGGAACCGCCGAAATCGTTGCGGCGATAAACCGGCGTCGCCCTGCCGAGCGTGGGATTCACAGTGCTTTGCAGAAACGTTCGCGCGGTGAGTACGTTGTTCCGGTGAAACTCGTACACGGTACCGTGCCAATCGTTGGTGCCGCTCTTGGTGACGGTTTGCGTGAGAATGCCGGCGTTCTTACCCCACTGCGCCGAGTAATCGTTGGTGGATACGCGAACCTCTTCCACTGAATCCGGATTGGGCGTCAACTTTGCCATGCCGCCGTCCGCCATGTCGGCGACTGGAGCACCGTCGACGTAATAGCCGTTGGAATAGATGCGCATTCCATTGGCGGCCACGCTGGCGCCCTGGTTGACCGAGAAACTGTCGCTGCCGAGACCGAAGCCGGTGACTCCGGGGGCCAACTGCTGGACGTTGTAAATGTTGCGATAGTTCAGCGGAATGCTCTGGATATACTCGTTCGTGACCGTCGATGAAATCTTGGGATTGCTGGTCTCGACGGGGATGACGTATTCGGTGACTGTGACCTGCTCGGTAATCGCGCCGACTTTCAGCGTGATGGGCACAGACTGAATGCGGCCGCTCTCGAGAATGATGTTCTCCTGCACGAGAGTCTGGAAACCGGTCTTGGTCGTCTGCAGCCGATACTTGCCGGGCGGAAGATCCGGGTAACGGAACAGCCCGGCGTCGTTGCTCCGGGCGGTTGCGGTGACACCGGTGTTGACATTCGTCAATCGCAGTTCCACATCGGGAACCGAAGAACCGGTTGGGTCCACGACAGTTCCCTGGACGGAACTGGTGTATTGGCCAAGAACTACGGATGGCAAGAGCGCCACAATCGCGAGAACGGCGAGAGCGCTTACACCGCGCGGCGTGCAACGAGGCAGCCAAGACATGATCCCCTCCTCATTCAGAACATTTCAGGGCAAACCCTGAACAGAACGCAAGATTTAGGTCGAAGATACTCCGATCCGGGAGCCGTGTCAAGAGGGTAAGTCTAAATCTAGAGAACGCCCTCTCGTCCGAAGAGTGAATCCGCTTGCAGGGTGGCGTTATCATACTGAACGGCCATGACACGCAGGGAACTTCTCACACTAGCAGGAGCGCCAGCGATTCTACGCGGCCAGATGGCGACCCGGGGAGTGCAGGCGACGCGGCGCGACAAGCCATCCGGCCTGCCCTTTGCGCGGTTCACAGACATCGCGGCCGCCGCAGGGCTCAGAGCGCCGGTGATTTATGGCGACGCCGACCGGAACGAATACATCATCGAAGCGATCGGCTGCGGAGTTGCGTTCCTCGACTACGACAACGATGGCTGGCTGGATGTTTTCTTGCTCGGCGGCACTCGATTGTCGGGGGCGCCGGCGGGAGCGACGAATCGTCTGTATAAGAACAATCGGGATGGAACATTTACAGATGTTACTGAGAAAGCGGGGCTGGTAAAGACCGGCTGGGCTTACGGGGTGACGGTTGGAGATTACAACAACGACGGATTCGAAGACCTGTTCATCACCTACTTCGGACAGAACGTGCTTTACCGCAACAACGGCGACGGCACGTTCACGAACGTGACACGGCAAGCCGGCCTGCTGCAGGAGCGCACTCGATTCGGGACCGGCTGTACGTTCGTCGACTACGATCGCGACGGCCACCTGGACCTGTTCGTCTCCAACTACGTGGAGTTTGATTTCCAGAAGGTCCCGGCAGCGAGCAAGCAGACGGAGTGCAATTACCAGGGCGTGCCGATCAACTGCGGGCCAAGAGGACTGCCGCGCGAGAAGTGCATTCTTTACCATAACAATGGCGATGGGACGTTCACTGATGTTTCGGAGCGCTCGGGCATCGCCGCAGCCGAGGCCAGCTACGGCTTGACGGCAGTGGCGGCGGATTTCAACAACGACGGATGGCCCGACATCTACGTGGCCTGCGACTCGACACCGAGCCTGCTCTTTCAAAACAACGGCAACGGCACTTTCAGCGAAGTGGGTCTGAAGGAGGGAGTCGCGCTGAACGACGATGGACAAGAGCAGGCCGGCATGGGGCTGGGGATCGGCGACTTCAATCTCGACGGCAACCTCGATGTACTGAAGACGCATTTCTCGGGCGACACTCCGGCTCTGTACCTGAATCGCGGCAAGACGGGTTTCCAGGATGCCACGCTGCGGTCGGGCCTGGGCGTGGAAACGCGCTTCGTCAGTTGGGGCGCGGCCATCGTCGATCTCGACAACGACGGATATCCCGATCTCTTCTGGGTGACGGGCAGCGTCTACCCCGAGGTCGAAAAGAAGCTGCCGCAGTATCCCCACCGGACGCCGCGGGTATTGTTTCGCAACCTGGGGAACGGTAGGTTCGAGCAGCTCGAGAACGAGGCGGGAGCGGCGATCATGGCGGCCCATTGCAGCCGCGGCCTGGCGATCGGCGACTTCGATAACGATGGCGACATGGACATCCTGATCGTCAATCTGAATGAGCCTCCGTCGCTGCTGAGAAACGACACGAACCGGGACAACCACTGGCTCAAGATCAAGCTGGTGGGGGTCAAGTCCAACCGGAGTGCGATCGGCGCCAGGGTGATCGCGCGGTACGGGGGCAAGATGCAGGGTCAGGAGGTGCTGGCGCAATCCGGTTTTTTGTCGGCGGACGACAAGCGTCTGCACTTCGGCTTGGGCAAAACGCGGTCGGCGGATCTGGAGATTCGATGGCCCAGCGGAGCGCAGGAGCGAATTCCCGGCGTGGCTTGCGATCAGCTCGTGACCGTGAAAGAGGGCTCGGGGATTGTGGACCGGCAGAGATTCGGCGCACCGGCTGCAAAGGGATGAGGGCGCGGTCTGCTGCTGCGCCTGATATGGTAAACGTGGGAGCGAGCAATGGCGAATCAGAAGATCGTCACGGCGCCGGCGGTTGCGATGTTAATCGTGTGTATGGCAGGCGTAGCATTCGGCCAATCCGCGGCACTCCCGCCGGTATTCGAGGTGGCATCGATCAAGCCGGCACCGCCTCAGGCTCCCGGTAGAGTGAGCACCAGAATGAGCTCCGATCCCGCAAGATTAAACTACACCAACGTTTCCATTAGCGACGTGATCGGGCAGGCGTATCGCGTACAGCATCATCAGATCGCGGGGCCGGCGTGGCTCGATACGGAGCGGTTCAACATTGTCGCGAAGATTCCGGCTGGCGTGGCGAGTGACCAGATTCCGCAGATGTTTCAGGCGCTCCTGGCTGACCGCTTCAAACTGAAATTACACAAGGAAAAGAAAGAACTGCCCGTGTATGCGCTGGTCGCTGGGAAGAACGGACCAAAACTTCAGAAGGCGGAGTCTTCGAGCGGTCTGGACGGTGGTATTAGTCGTGTGAAAGGTCACGTGAGCGGCAAAGTTTCCATGGCACGGTTTGCCGAGTACCTGTCGCTCCGGCTCGGGCACGCTGTGCTGGATCAAACAGAATTGGACGGAGCATACACGGTCGCACTGGACTGGGTGCCGGATTCGACCGAAGAACCGGGGGCCGCGGCAAGCAGTCAGCCCGGAACGCCGGACGGCGGTGCCGTTGGCGCGACCGGCCCCTCTCTCTTCACGGCATTGCAGGAACAGCTTGGACTCAAATTGGTAGCGACGAAAGGTCCGATGGAGGTCCTCGTCATCGACCGCGTGGAAAAAGTCCCGACTGAGAATTGATCTCGGATATGGAAACGTAGCTTATCGCTCTGCAGGTGTTTTCATGAGCCGGATTCGATTCCTTTGGAGATCCTCTTCCCGCTCTTTCTCAATAGTGCCCTTCAGCCGCTCCTGCATGCGCGTCGCGTCCTGGCTGCGGCCTGCGGCCTCATAAGCCAGCATGAGCTGGTAGATGGCGACGCGGTTGTCTGATTTGAGCTTCAGCGCCGTTTCCAGTTCTTTGATGGCCAGAGGGTGCTTTCCGAGATCGAGAGAAACCTTGCCGAGCAGCGCCCACGCCTGATCGAACTTAGGGTCGATTTGGACCGCTCTTTCGAGGGCGGACTGCGCTTCGGCGAACGCCGCATCTCCCTTCTGCGCGCCCTTGCGCAGGAGTGCCTGCGCTAGCAGGAAGTGGCTGCTGGAGTCGTTGGGATTCTTCCTGAGCTGCTGTCGAGCCTCCTGAATGAGATCGTCCATCCGGCCCTCCTGCAGCAGCGTAAGCGCCAGTCCGGTTCTGCCGATGTGCTCCCCCGGCGACAACTCGCTGGCACGCTCGAAATCCGCGATGGAGCTTTCACGCCGTCCCATCTGGCTGTTGAGCACGCCACGCATGGCGTAGAGCCGGGAAGAAAGTGGTATGTTCTTCAAGCCGATTTCGAGGATCTCCAAACCCAATTCGCCGGAGTTGTAATAGGAGCAGAGCGCCGCTAACCCGATATAGAGCCGCTCTTCCTTGGGATAGAGTTCGATGCCGCGGCGAAACGCGGCAATCGCGTCCTCGGTCTGCTGATTCGCCCGATACAGTTCGCCCAGCAAACCAAGCACGTCGGCATCCGGGACCGACGCTTGTGCCATCGGCTGCAGCGCCTGGATGGCCTCGGCGGGGCGGTTGGCCGCGGCCAGCGAAAGCACGAGGTTCAAACGCACTTTCGAATCCGTCTCACCCATCGACAGCAGGCGCTGAAATATCGACGCCGCTTCGGTTGCGCGATTGAGCTGCAGCAGGCAATAGCCATATTGCTGCAGCGAACCCTTCTGCTGCTCGACCTGCGGGACGGCCTTCTCGAAGTGGCTGACGGCGGCGGTGCAATCCTGAGCTTCGAAGGCCAGTACGCCACTCATGGCGTGGGCGACCTGGTTTCGCGGGTCGAGCGCGAGGATTGCCGCCAGGGTCTTCGGAGCGTTCGGATCCCGCGTGGAGTACTCAATTTGAGCGGCTGCCTGCAGGGCCGGCATGAGCCTGGGCTGGAGCTGAATTGCCTTCCGGTAAGCAGCCAGGCTCTCCTTCGGCCGGCCGAGCCCATACAACGCCGCGCCGCGCAACATCCACAGGCGCGCATCGGAAGGAGTGGACTTCAAGCTGGCGTCGATGGCTTGGAGCGCAGTGCCGAATTGCTTTTGGGAAAGCGCCTGGAGAATCGGATCGTCGGCCGCACGAGTTAGGCTCGCGGACATGGCAAGCGAGAACGCCCATAGCACCAAAGCCCGCGCCATCGGCACTTGAGAGGCCCTTCTCATATTCCTGCCGGCAACCAGATTATAGCCAAACGGGTCAGGCTCACTTCCCTTCCCGGGCCTGACGGACCAGTTCCGGCAGCGCAGGATTGGCGGGGTCGAATTCCCGCAACTGAAGGAGTAGCGCCGCCGCGTCATCTTTGTCGCCCTGCCGCAAATGAAGGCGGATCAGCGGCAGGTACGCGGCGGGGTCGTACGGCGCAAGCTCAATCGCCGATCGGCACTGGGGCACGGCTCGCTCGGTCTGGCCACTGCTCGCGAGCACCTCGCATAGTGCCAGCCGCACCTCTCCCGACCGCGAACCATACTCGACGGCGCGCTCCAAGAACTCCGCCGATTGGCGCGCGCGATCGGCGCCCGCGCCGCGGAGCACAAGGCCATACGCAGCCGTCAACTCCGCATTGCGCTGGTCCCCTTTGAGCGCGTCTTCGAGGAGCCGGAATGCGCGGCCGGTGAAAGCCGGAAGACCTCGGGCGGCTTCGCTGTAGGCCAGTGCGCGGCTCCGCAGGTCCGCCTCGGCTTGCGGCGAGCGCCCGTTTTCGTAAACCAGATCGAAACCGGCGGCGGAAGCGAGCGACGGATCGAGCGCCTCTTCCGGACGACGGAAGATCCGATGATTAGTGTGTGCGATGTGGGCGATCCGATTCAGCGGGCTCTTCGGCATGTGACACGCAACGCAGTTGTCCGGAGGGGAGGTCGCATTGCGGCGCCTTGCGGGCGCAGCGCAGGGATGCTTCTCGTGGCATTGCTGGCAGCGGCCGCGGTAAAACGCGGCAGCGGCGGGACCGCTCGGCTCGGCGTGGGGATCGTGGCAGGTGATGCAGCCGAGCCGGCCTTGACTGCTCTTCGAGCAGCGGCTCATGCGTAATTGTCCTGCCTGGCCGACGGCATCCAGACCGTCAGGCTTGACGGACGGCGGCACGGAAAAAATCGCAACCACGTCATCCAGGCGCGCTCCCGGACGAAAATCCAACTCGGTGCGGCCGGGCTTGAGGATGCGGATGTCTCCGCCGAGGTGGCACTGGTAGCAGACGTCGTCGCGGAATCCGCCGGCGAGTTTGGCGGGATTGATAATTCCGGCAGAGGGCAGTTTGACATGGGCCTCGCCCGGGCCGTGACACCGCTCGCACGAAATGGCGAGCGCACGGAAGGGCGGCTGCATGTAATGGTTGGCCGAGCCCGTAACCGGTGGCAGGCCAGCGTGACAGAACAGGCAGGACACGGTGACGGGACGAAGAAAATCGCGATAGGCGCCCGTCGAATAGCCAGGTGACAGGTCCCAGGCGGCTCTGGGAGCGTAATAGGAGAGCGGCGCGAGGAAAAGCGAATCGCCGCGAGCGACTACATAGCTCCTGCCGTGCCGTCCCGATCCGATGCCATAAAGCACTTCGTGGCTCTCGAGTACGGTGTTATCGCGGAGGGTTTCCTGATAGAACCTGCCGTCGCGAACCGCACTCCGATAGGAAACGCCAGACAGCCCGGGCACGCTCGCAGTTTGGCGGAACTCGCCAAGCGGATCGGCAACAGCGGGAGGAGCCATGGATCGCGCCATGCCGGTCCGCCGGAACGATTGCGCCTGGGACGGATGACAGCGCGCGCAGGCTTCATCGCCGACGTACTGCGACTCCGCATCGTTCTGAGGCAGCGCCAGTGCGGGCGCCGCGAGCCATCCCAAAAGCAGCGGTAACGTGGCCGCAACGCGTCGCATTTACGCTCCCCTGTTGGAAGGCGATTATACACTAGCCCGGAAGTTGAACCGGAGTGATTCTGGCGTTCGGCTTGCTGGACTGCGCTCAGTCATTTGCGGCAAACCGAAAACACCCGCATCGCATTACTCTGGTAATATAAGGGAATGGCACTGGCTTTTTCCAAGGTCACGGCGCAGGGTCAGATTTCAGTTCCCATCGACGTTCGCCGAAAACTTGGTATCGGCCCGGGGTCGATCCTGGAATGGGACGAAGACGGCGATCGAATCGTCGTGCGGCGCTCGGCTCGGTTTACGTCCGAGGACATCCACCGGGCGCTGTTCCTCGAGGGCGCGCCGAAACCACAAACGACCGGTGACATGAAAGAAGGAATCCGGCGACGCGCCCGGGAGCGTCATGCGCGCCGTTGACACTAATGTTCTGGTTCGCCTGATTACGCGAGACGATACCCGCCAGGCCGCTTCTGCCGATGTCTTCGTAGAGAAGGGGGCCTGGGTATCGGTGCTGGCTCTCGCCGAGGCTACGTGGGTCCTGGCGGCGGTGTACGAACGTAACGCGGCCGAGCTTGTCACCGCCGTCGAAATGTTGCTGGAACACAAAGACCTGATACTGCAGGATTCGGACGTCGTGGGTACGGCCTTGGATCTGTTTCGCTCGCGGCCGGCGCTGGGTTTTTCCGACTGCCTCCTGCTGCAACTTGCACGGAAGGCCGGCCATTTGCCGCTTGGCACGTTTGACCGCGCTCTCGGTAAGATCGCCGGAACTCAGAAGCTGTAGGATATTAGGCCAATTCACCTGGCCGCAATCAGGCGAGCCGTGCTAGCGATTTCATTCCCAGCTATCATGGCTCCTCAGGGTTCGACACCCGCGGGATTGAGGAGAGAGCATGGGGACACTTCGCCATACGATACGGATCGCGCTGTTATTCGCGGCCGCGGCCGTCTGGGCGCAATCGATTAATCCGTCTCCCGACCGGAGGCCGGGCGAAGGCGAAGGCCCGTTCGACCGCCTGGTGATTCGAGGCGTGACCGTCATCGATGGAACGGGCGCACAACCGCGCGGGCCGATGGATATCGTCGTGGAGAACAACCGCATTACGCAGGTGAGCAGCGTCGGCGTTCCGCATGTGCCGATCAACCAGAACGGGCGGCCGGCAAGAGGCACAAAAGAAATCGATGCCGCGGGGATGTATCTCATGCCTGGCTTTATCGACCTGCATGTCCACACGGGCGGCGCGCCGAAAGCTCCCGACGCGGAATACGTGCACAAGCTTTGGATGGCCCACGGCATCACCACGGTTCGCGGGGTTCCGGCCGGGCCGATGGACTGGACCCTGCGCGAGCGCGAGCGCAGCGCGAAGAATGAGATCGTGGCGCCGCGGATCTATGCCTACTTCGTTCCGTTCACCGGGGAGGGATGGAAGAGCGCCGCAGTCAACACGCCGGAGACGGCGCGCGCGTGGGTGCGATTTGCCAAGCAGAAGGGCGTGGATGGCGTGAAGGTCTTCGGCCTGGATCCGGAGATCATGGCCGCGGTGCTCAGTGAGGCCAACCAACTGGGGCTCGGGTCCACCGCGCATTTGTCGCAGGACGGCGTGGCCCGGATGAACGCGCGCGATGCGGTCGGGTTGGGCCTGCGAACTGTGACACACTATTACGGCCTGTTTGAGGCGCTGCTGAAAGACAGCACGCTGCAGCAGTATCCGCCGAATCAGAATTACAACGACGAGCAGAACCGCTTCGGAGAACATGCGCGGCTGTGGTCCCAGGTTCACGAACGCGGCAGCAAGCCGTGGAACGATCTCCTCGAATTCTTCCTGGCGCATAAGACGGTGCTCGATCCC
Source organism: Bryobacteraceae bacterium (assembly GCA_041484525.1). Lineage (GTDB taxonomy): Bacteria > Acidobacteriota > Terriglobia > Bryobacterales > Bryobacteraceae > JBGPHT01. The sequence goes on from JBGPHT010000124.1 coordinate 20,836, forward strand.
ACCATGGCGGCGTATGTCGCGCTGCGCGACGTGATGCGGGCGCGCACGGCCGAATGGCTCGACAAGTACGCGCTGCCGTCGATGTGGGCGTACTCGGAGCCCAACCGCACCAACCATGCCACCTGGTTCTACGACTGGACCACGGAAGACGAATATCACTGGAAGAATTTCTTCCGCGTGTGGATGTCGTTCCTGAACGACTACAAGAACCGGGGCGGCCGGGTGACGTGCAGCACGGACTCGTTTTCCATCTGGAGTTTCTACGGATTTTCCTACATCGAGGAAATGGAATTGCTGCGCGAGGCCGGCTTTTCGCCGCTCGAAGTGATTCGCTCGGCGACGCTCTATCCCGCGCAGACGCTGTTTGAGCCGCAGGGCAAGCCCATCGAATTCGGCATCATCCGCCCCGGTCTGCTGGCCGACATGACGATCGTGGATCAAAACCCGCTGCAGAATCTGAAGGTCTTGTACGGCACAGGAACGATGCGCCTGAACGACCAGACAGGCAAGGTGGAGCGGGTGGGCGGCGTGAAGTACACCATCAAAGACGGCATCATCTACGACGCCAAAAAGCTGCTTGCCGATGTCGCCGCCATGGTGCAGAAGCAGAAGAAGACCAATCGAGGTTCGGAAGCCATCGGACCGGCAAGCGTACAGTAGTCTGGCGGGGCGTCAACCCGCGAGGATGGCAGGCAAGTCCACGAACCACGCTCCATTGCGTTGAATCATGCGGGTAAGCCACGTCCGGCTATGCAAGTGCGTGTTCATCAACACGCGGACGATGGCGGTCCCCTTGTCTTCGGTGTGGCTGACATACCAGAAGAACTCATCGATCTGGCCATCTCCGAAACGAGGAATCTCCGCCGATTCGGGGAGGACGAGTTCGCGGGCCCAGCGGTCGTCGTGGTTGGCGACTTGTTGCCAAAACAGCATGGCGCGCCCGCGAGCGTCTTCGGTCTCGGTGAAAGGGGGATGGATGTGGTGCTCTTGGAGAAACATGACGGTGGTGCGTGCGATCGACAAGGGGATGTCGACGCGCCATTCGCCCCTGTCCAGACAGAGGACGGTGAGGACGAGCCAGGGACCGCGGTCGGCTTGAATGATCGCGCTCATCATCACGCCTTCGATGATTTCCTCGGATCTGCCGGTTAGTTCGAGGAAGTCAGTGGCGGTTGCGAAGACACGCTCGGCGAGCTGGGTATCGTGACTTGCGCGTGCGTGGGGGTTCGTGGTGAGCAGCTTCGGGTCGCGCGTCCGCCAGTAGCGCTCCGTGACGGCGAGCGGCGTTTCAGTCGGACTTGGCTCCGGAATGGGAGTAGGCGTCGGTACCGGAATGGGAACATCGCGGCTGATGCCGTCCATTTCCGTGGCCAGGTGCTCGGGGAAGATTTGGTCCGGATGGCGGTGCAGGCCCTCGATAAAATCGTCGAATGCGGTGAGGACCCGGATCAGGTTTTCGCCTTCGTCCCATCCATCAAATTCGCGGATTGCATGGGCGCCGACGGAGCTCTCCGCGGGAAACGCACCGCGCGCGGCGACGATTTCCCTGACTCGAGGCAGCCCAGGACAAACTGGAGCCATTGAGTAAGGATGTGTAAATAAATAATATTTACATCTACCCTCCTGATGTGTTATTACGTTGGGCATGGACACCGATGCCCAACTTGCCCAGTACTTTGCTGGCATGTGGCCGCATCTGGATGAACACGCCCGCCGCTTGGTGGCCGCCAGCA
>JBGPHT010000125.1:0-22551 GCA_041484525.1 Bryobacteraceae bacterium
CCACGCTGCCGAGGCCGACGGCGCAAGCAGCGCGGTGCTCCCCGTTCCTCCCGCCGCCCTGAAACTGGCCGCTGCCGGAGTGAGCGAGAATGCCGCCGCGTCCTGCGTCACCGCCAGCGTTCGGCCGCCGACCGTCAAGGCTCCGGTTCGAGCCGATGTCGTGGTGTTCGCCAACACCGTGTACGTTACCGTCTTCGCGCCGGTCCCCGACGCCGCGCTCGTCAGCACCATCCACGTAGCCGAGCTCACCGCCGTCCACGCCGCCGTTGTCGAGGGCGCAGCCAGCACCGCGCTGCCCGTCCCCCCCGTCGCGCCGAAGCTGGCCGTGGACGGAGTCAGCGAGAATACCGCAGCCGCAGCCGCTTCCTGCGTCACCGTCAATACCACGCCGGCGATAGTCACCGTCGCGGTCCGCGCGGTGGTGGCGCTGTTGGCCGCCACCGTCAACGTGGCGGTGCCGGTGCCCGTTCCCGCGGCGCCGCTCGCGATCCCGATCCAGCTCGCGCTGGTCGCCGCCGTCCAAGGACAGCCTGCCGCCGCCGTCACCACTATCGGATAGCTGCCGCCCGATGCCCCCGCGGCCTGGCCGGTCTTATTCAGCGCATACGCGCATTTCGCGGCGATCGCCACTCCGAGCAGCGCTGTCTGCGTCAGGCCGCCCCCCGCCGCCGTCAGCGTCAGCGAGTAGGTAGCCACCGCCATCGAAGCGCCCGCCGTCAGCGTGAGGAGGCTCGTTCCCGCCCCGGGAGATAGAATTTTCGTGGGCGCAAACGAGGCCGCCAGTCCGGCCGGCAGCGTTCCCGCCGACAATGTGACATCGCTGCCGAACCCCCCCGTCACCGTCACCGACAGGCTTGCGGTGGAGCTTGCGCCCGCCGGAATGCTGACCGGCACCGGCACGCTCAGTTGAAACGCGGGCACTGTGACCGTGCTGTCACTCCAACGGTTCACGAACTGCGTGGCATCCACCGACCCCAGCCCGGTGGCGGCGTCGTACCCGGTGCCTGCGGTGTAGCCCGCCAGGCCCGGCACCGAATTGTCACCGGCGGTCACGTCGTGAAACACCGCCGCCCCGCCCCTCGCCTGCAGCGCCGCCCGCGCGTACAGCGCCGGATTCGCATTCCCCAGGCGCGCTCCCTGCTTCTGCACCGCCAGCGCCATCAGGCCGGCGAAAGCCGGCGTCCCGGCCGACGTGCCGCCCGCCGCATACATCTGGCCATTCAGGATCAGAAGGTATCCGTCGTGCACCGAGCCGTTGAGCGAAACATCCGGCACGTACCGGCGATTGTCGGCGGGAACCCCGGCGCCCGCCTGCCAGGAAGGTTTCGCGTACAACAAGCTGGCCCCGCCGCCGCCCGCCCAAAGCCCCGACCCTCCGGACGTGCCGCTCGAGTTCCACACCGCTTCCGGAATGTAACTCACGGCCGACCCGTATGTGCCCCCGTTGGCCGACGCCCAGTACACCGCCGGGTTCGCCGTGTCGCTAAACTGGGTTCCGCCCACGCAAGTTGCGTAAGGCGACGAGCCCAGCCCGTTGATGCCTCGCCCACCGCTCGCAGGCGTTGCCGATGGGCTGTCGCACCCCGCCGCGCCGCTGTCGCCCGAGGCCACCAGAACGCTGATCCCCTGTGCCGCCGCCTGCTGCCACAACGCATTCCAGAACTGGTTTCCGGCCGGGCCCATGGCCGCTTCGCAGAGTCCGAAGCTCAGGCTCATCACCGGCGCCAGGTTGCGGTTGACGATGTACTGCGCGGATAGCGTTACGCCGTCGGTCGTGTTCGTCGACGCCGACACCACCATCTGGATCTTCGCATTCCTGGCCACCGCCACCGCCCACTCCACGTCCAGCTCGGCTTCGCTTTGCTCGCCGCCCGCCACGATGCCCGGGTCTGTCCCGTTGACGATCACCTGCGGCGGGTTCGCCGGCAGGCCGAAGCGCGTCTGGAACGTTTGCACATCAGTAAGGTTGATATTGCTCCGCCCCACAATCGCAATCGACTGCCCCCGCCCGTCGATCGAGCCCGCGTACAACGGGCCCAGGTTGTAAATGGTCGCGAAGTCCGCCGGCGAGAGGTAGTGAGCGCTGCCCGACGTGAACTCGGGCGACGATTGGAGCGCCGGCCGCGTCAGGCTGTGCTGCGGCTGGGAGCGGAAATCGTGGAGCGACACCACGCCCCCGACGACCGCCGCCAGCGCCTCCGGAATCTGCGGATCCGCGGCGTTGGCGTGATGCATCACACCGCGCACCCGGTAGAGGTGAATCGGCGTGTAGAAAGCCGCCTGCACCTGCGCCGCGGTTCCGCTGAAAACCACCAGCCGCCGGGATGGCGCGATGGACTCGACGTCGAAACCCTTGCCGCGCAGCCACTCCGCCACCTTCTCCGCGTCCCCTTCGGAGACCCCGAACCGCTGGCCGAATTCCGCGGGCGTGATCCACTGATGGTAATCGGGCGACTCCGGATCCTGCTGCGCCTCGATCAGCGCCTCGAGCTCCCGCTGCTGGCCTTCATCCGCCTGCAGCGTCAGCACCATCTGCTCCAGTCGCGTCTCGGGCGGCGCCTCGCCCCGGTCGAATTCGGGCCGCGCCAGCGGATGACGCTGTCCGCGCAAAACGGTCCGCCGGTGATCGTCGACAAATCCGATGATGCGGCGCGTACCGGCGGCCGGAGTCTGGCCGAACATCGCGCACGGCATCAAGAACGCAACTGAAACCAGCCCCAGGCGGGTCAGGGAGCAGCGAAGGCTAGAGAGCATCACCTGCTCTCATCGGCCCGCGGCATGCGGGCTTGAACGAGAAAACAATCGTAGGACTGGCTAGAGTCCTACCCACCGCTACAGAAAACAATTGCTCACCGCCGAGACGCCGAGATCGCTGAGAAGCAAGGTTAGAATCTCAGGGTCCTGCCTCTTGCTTCTCTGCGATCTCGGCGTCTCGGCGGTGAGCAATTGTCTTCTAGGTCCGATTTACACGTGCCCCGGCGTCGCGCGCAGCCCGCGCAGTTCGACACCCAACAGGATCAGGAACACGCCCATCATCAGCGCATATCCTCCGATCAACCAGATCAGCGCGATGACGCCGATCCCCGGGTTCAACATGAGCATGAACGCAAACAGCACCGACAGCACACCGCTCAGCGCTAGCCACACCTCGCCCGAAATCTCTTTTCGCAGGCGCATCGCCGCCACGATTCTCAGGAACCCCGTCGCCATCGCCCAAATGGAAATGAAGAAGACGAGCGCCACCGCCGTAATCGCCGGCGAGCGCAGCGTCACGATCCCCGCCCAGATGCCGACGATGCCCTCCAGCACAAGCAGCCAGCGGTCCTCCCGATGACGGCGTCCGCCGATTGCGCTTACCAGTGAAAAGATGCCATCCATCAACGCATAGAATCCGAACAGCAGCACCAGCGTCGCCACCGTCACGCCGGGCCACGCAAATGCGAGCACCCCGAACGCGAGCACGACGATGCCGCGCAGCAGGACGGCCCACCAGCGTCCCGCGAACAGGCTCAACATTTCCACGGAATTATCGGTCAGCACAATTAGACCTCCTGTGAGTCAGGATGCATACGGCTGAACGCCAGATGGGAAAATAGGGGCGGCGCGCGTAACCCCACGGGCCTCAACAAGCTCAGTTACACTGATCGTGCCGGAACCCATTTTGAACTCCTACGCTGGTTTGCGCGCACAGGCAATCCGATTCCTCGCCGAATGGGCGAAGCGCGGCGAAGTCCTCGTCCTGGCGAACTCCGGCGAGGCAGCCGCCGAGCTCGCGCTCGAGGCTTGCCAGGACGCTTCGATCGGCGTCCACAATCTTGGCTTCCGCGAGTTTGTGCAGGCCATCGCCGCCTACGAGCTCAACCGCCGCGGTCTGGTTCCGGTCAGCCGCGTGGTGCGCGAAGCCATCGCGGCGCGCATCACCGCCGACGCCGTTCGCTCCGCGCAGCTTCAATATCTGGATCCGGTGGCGGAGTTTCCCGGCTTCCCCAGCGCCCTCACCGACACCTTCGAAGAGCTGCGGCTCAATCGCACTCCGCTCGACCAATTGCGTGCGTGCCGCCGGTCGGGACCCGATCTGGCGCGGCTGCTCGATGCCTACACCCGCGAGTTGCGCGAGCGCGGTCTGGCCGATCATGCCACGCGCGTCGAGCTCGCCGCCCACGCCGTCACCGCGGGCGCGCACCGGTTCCACGGCCTTCCCGTCATCTTTCTCGATCTGGCGCTGCATACCGCGGCCGAGAGCGAGCTCGTCAAGACTCTCGGGCAGTCGGCTGCCGCAGCGCTCGATCTCCGGCTCGCCCCCGCCGGCGGCGCGGCTACCACAGCACTCGAATCTCTCCAGCAATACGTGCTCTCGAACGAACCCGCGCCCATCCGTGCACCCGATGATTCTTTCGAGATTTTCTCGGCATCAGGCGAAGCCCTCGAGTGCATCGAAATCGCGCGGCGCCTCAACTCGTTCGTCGAAGCCGGCATCCCCTTCGACGACGTCGCGATCCTGCTGCGCTCCGCCGAGCGCTACCAGCCGATGATCGTCGAAGCGCTGCGCCGCGCTGGCATCGCCGTCCATTGCGCCCACGCCGCGCTCCGTCCCGACCCGGCAGGCCGCAGCTTTCTGGCGCTGCTGCACTGTGCCGAAGAGGGACTCTCGGCCGCGCGTTTTGCCGAGTACCTGTCTCTCGGCCAGATCCCCGATGACGAGGATGCTCCGACCCCAGCCTTGTGGGAGCGGCTGCTGGTCGACGCCGCGGTGATCGGTGGCGCCGCGCGTTGGCAGTCGCGACTCGACGGCCTGCGCCACGAGCTGCATCGCCGCTTCGATGCCTCTGAGGACGAGGATTCCCGGGGACACCTGGCGCGTCAGATCACGTCGCTCGAGAACCTGGCGCGCCTGGCGCTGCCCATCATCGACCGCCTCGCGGCGCTTCCCAAACTCGCCACCTGGAGCGAATGGATGGCGGCTCTCGACGAGCTGGCGAATGCCACTCTCGCCGAGCCCGACCGCGTTACCGGTCTGCTCGAGGAACTCGCGCCCATGTCGGCCATCGGCCCCGTCTCTCTCGCCGATGTGCTGCTGGTGCTCGGCGCCCGCCTCAACACGCTTCGCGTTCAGTCGCACGACCGGCGGCACGGCAAGGTCTTCGTGGGCGGAATCGAGGATGCCCGCGGCATGTCGTTCCGCGTGGTCTTTTTGCCCGGAGTCAACGAGGGACTCTTCCCTCGCCCGCCTGCTGAAGATCCGCTGCTCCTCAAGACGCAGCGCGACGGTCTCGGCATCGAGCTGCGCCCGGATGACGGCACGCTCCTGCGCGTTGCTGTGGCGTGCGCGTCCCAGCGTCTCGTGCTGTCGTTTTCGCGCCTCGACCTCCTCACCGGCCGCAGCCGCGTGCCTTCGTTCTATGCGTTCGAAGCGCACCGCGCGGCGGGCGGCTCCGACCTCGACGTGCCTACTTTCGAAAATCTCGCCGCCTCGCGCACCTCGAGCCGCATCGGCTGGCCTGCCCCGCAGAATGCCGCCGACGCCATCGACGATGCCGAGTTCGACCTCGCCACTCTGGCGCCGCGTGAAAAGGGCGCCGGTGGATATTTGAAGCGGCTGCCCGGCCGCTCCGTCGAAGCGCTGCGCAGCCGCTGGAGCCGCTGGCACCCACGCTGGAAGCCGGCCGACGGCCTGATCGTCGAGGAAATCGGCAACGATGCGCTCGAGCGCTACCGCCCCGCGGCGCGCGCGTGGTCGCCCTCCATCCTGCAGCAGTACGCGCGCTGCCCCTACCGGTTCGCGCTGCGCGCCATCCACGAGCTGCGTCCTACCGAGCGCCCGGCCGGCATCCAGCGCATCGACCCGGCCACACGCGGCGAAATCTATCACCGCGTGCAGTTCGAACTGCTGCGCGATCTCAAGCAGCGCGGCCTGCTGCCGATCGTCCCCGCCAACCTCGCGGCCATCCTCGAGTGCCTCGACGAAGTCTTGAAAAAGGTGGTCCTCCTCGCGGAAGCCGATCTCGCGCCGGCCATCCCGCAGGTCTGGAACGCCGGCGTGCAATCGATTCGCGCCGACCTGCGAGGCTGGCTCCAGCACAAGGCCGCCTTCGAGCCCGATTGGACGCCCGAATTCTTCGAGCTGAGTTTCGGCCTCGCCGATACCCTCGGCCGCGATCCGCGGAGCAGCCCGCAGCCGGTCCAGCTAGATGATGGTTTCCTGCTGAAAGGGGCGATTGACCTGGTGGAGCGGCACAGCACCGGCCTGCTGCGCGTGGTCGATCACAAGACGGGCAAGGTCCCCACGCCCAAGCCCGACATGGTGGGTGGCGGCGAAGCGCTGCAACCCGCGCTCTACGCCCTGGCCGCTGAAAAGCTCTTGGGGGAACAGGTCACAGGCGGACGTCTGTTCTACTCGACCATCGCGCAGAATTATGCCGCCATCGAAATCCCGCTGCACCAATGGACACGCCAGCGGTCGCTGCAGGTGCTTCGGTCCATCGACGAAGCCCTGCACCATGGATTCCTGCCGGCGGCCCCGCGCAAGGATGGCTGCAAAGGCTGCGAGTATCTTGCCGTGTGCGGTCCTTATGAAGAAGAGCGCGTGCGTGAAAAATCGCAGCCCGAATTGAAGGCGCTGAAGGAAATGAGGCTCTGGAAATGAGCTCTCCGATCGTCACGCCCGACCTCGACCAGAGCTACATCGTCGAAGCATCGGCGGGCACCGGTAAGACTACGACGCTGGTGAAGCGGATCGTGGAAGTGGTGGCGGCGGGAACGCCGATCGAGACTATCGTCGCCGTGACCTTCACCCACGCGGCGGCGGGCGACATGAAACTGCGCGTCCGTCAGGAACTGGAGCGCCGGCGCTCGAAGGAGCTCGATCCCGCCGTCCGGCAGCGATTGGGCAACGCCGCCCGCAGCCTGGATCGCGCTTTCATCGGCACCATCCATGGGTTCTGCGCGCAACTGCTCGGCCGCCGTCCGGTCGAAGCGGGCGTCGATCCGGTCTTCCAGGAGCTGGCGCAGCCGGATGCGCTGCGTGTGTTTGCAGAAGTCTTCCGCCGGTGGTTCGAGAACCGGCTGGCGGCGCCGTCGAAGGCGCTCCGCCGCGCACTGGCGCGCCTTGCGTGGATGGAAGAGCGCGGCGGCGACGAGCCGATCGAACGGTTGCGCCAGGCGGCGTGGGCACTGGCCGAGTGGCGCGATTTCAGCGAGCCGTGGGCGCGCCGCGATTTCGATCGCGATGCACGGCTCGATCGGCTCATCGCGCAGGCGGACAGCGTTCTCGATCTCCGCAACCGCTGCGGCCGCGCGCGCGATCCGCTGCATGCCGGCTTGCAGCCCCTCGCCGATTTCGTGGAACGCGTCGAGCGCGCGCAGCATGCCGGCAGCTACCAACCGGACCTGGTCGAGAGCGAGATCCTGCGGCTTCCGCGCGAGATGAAGTGGCTCAGGCCCGGCAGCGGCTCCTATAGCCAGGGTGTGTCGCGCGAAGCCGTGTTCACGGCCTGGAAGGAAATGGAGACGGCGATCGAGGAGTTCCGCTCCCATGCCGACGCCGATCTCGCCGCCGCCCTGCGCGACGAGCTTTGGGAAGTCGTGGCGCTCTACCAGCAGGCCAAGAAGCGCGCCGGCCAGCTCGACTTCATGGACCTGCTGCTCTACACCCGCGACCTACTCCGTCACGATGGCGCGCGCGCCGATCTGCAGCAACTTTATACCCGGATCTTCGTGGACGAGTTCCAGGATACCGATCCGCTGCAAGCCGAAATCCTGCTGCTGCTCGCGGCCGCCGATCCCGCGGAAAAGAACTGGCGGCTGGCTGCGCCGGCGCCCGGAAAACTCTTCGTGGTCGGCGATCCCAAGCAGTCCATCTATCGCTTCCGCCGGGCGGACGCGCGCCTCTACCGCCGTATCTACGACAACCTCGAGACGGCGGGCGTCACGCCGCAGAAACTGCGGCACAGCACACGCTCGACGGATGCCATCCAGGCCTTTGTCAACGCTGCATTCGGCGCGGCCATCGAGAGCTACCTGCCGCTCGAGGGCGGCGTGCCCGCGCCCGCCGGCCAGCCCGCGATCGTGGCTCTCCCCATGCCCGAGCCGTATGGATCGCGCAATCTTTCGAACGTGAAAATCGAAGAGTGCTCGCCGAACGCCGTGGCCGCGTTCATCAAATGGCTCCTCACCGAGAGCCACTGGACCGTTCGCGACCGCTCGGCAGGCACCTGGCGGCCGATCCAGGCGGGCGACATTTGCATTCTCTTCCGCCGATTCTCCAGCCGCGGGACGGATCTTACGCAGGAATATGTACGCTGTCTCGAAGCGCGCGAAGTCCCGCACGTGCTGGTCGGATCCAAATCGTTCCACCAGCGCGAGGAGATCGGCGCGGTGCGCACCGCGCTGCGCGCCATCGAGTGGCTGGACGACGAGCTGAGCGTCTTCGCCGTTCTGCGCGGCAGCCTGTTCGCCATCCTGGACGACACGCTGCTGAAGTTTCGCCACGCGCACGACCGCTTCCATCCGTCGATGCCGCTGCCCGAGGACCTCGATCCCGAATTCGAGCCCATCCGCGACGCGTTTGCGATGCTGGGGGAACTCCACCGGCGCCGCAATTACCGCCCCGTCGCCGACACCATCAATCACCTCCTCGAAGCCACGCGCGCGCATGCCGGCTTTGCGTTTCGCAAGGGCGGCGAGCGCGTGCTGGCCAACGTATACCGCCTTACCGATCTGGCGCGTAGTTTCGAAGTCAGCGGCGCCGCCACCTCGTTCCGGGCCTTCGTGGAGTATCTGGAAGGCGAGCACGAAGGGAGCGACACATCCGAAGCGCCCGTCCTCGAGCAGCAGGCCGGCGGCGTGCAGTTGATGACCGTGCACCGCGCCAAGGGCCTCGAGTTCCCGATCGTCATTCTCGCCGACCTCACCGCGAGGCTCACCGGTTCCGAAGCCGGCGACCGGCACACCGACCCCGAGCGCGGCCTCTGCGCGCAACGCCTGGCCGGTTGGGCGCCGTGGGAGTTGATCGACGCCACCGAAGAGATCGAAGCCGATCGCGAGGAAGCGCTGCGCATCGCCTACGTGGCGGCCACGCGGGCGCGCGATCTGTTGGTGGTCGCCACCGTGGGCGAGGAGGAGCGCGAGGGCGGTTGGCTGAGCCCGCTGTACGATGCGCTGTATCCGCCCAAGGACCGATGGCGCATCTCGGGCGCCGCACCCGGCTGTCCCAGGTTCGGCAGCACCACCGTGCTTAACCGGCCGCCCGAATACGCGGACGAGGTCTCAGTCAAGCCCGGCCTGCACTATCCGAAAACCGGATCGCACACCGTTGTCTGGTTCGACCCGGCCGTCCTGCCGCTGCGCGTCCAGAAGACCGAGGGCGTGGAAAACGAGCAAGTGCTCAGCGGCACAACCGAGCAGACCGTCGAGGGCCTGAAGCGCTACCAGGAGTGGAAGGAGCGCCGCGAGGCCCGCAACGCGCGCGGCGCCGAACCGCGATTCCGCAGCCGTTCCGCGGAGACGATCACGGCCGTCCCCGACGCGGAGCAGATCCCATTCGAGACGATTACCCTGCCGTCGCCGGCGGGCCGTCCTACCGGCCGGAGATTCGGCAGAGTGGTTCACGACCTTCTGCAGCACGCCACGAGCGAGGACGGAATTTCCGCCCTGGCCGACGTCTATGCCCGGAAGCACAGCGCCTCCGATGTCGAGCGGGACGCCGCGGTCGAAACCGCGCTGGCTGCATTGCGCCATCCGGCTTTGGCCGTGCCCCCCGGTGCCCGCGTGTACCGCGAGATGCCCATCATGCTGCATTTGGACGATGGCACCGTGGTGGCCGGCAGAGCAGATCTCGCCTGGTCGGACGGAGTCTCGTGGACGGTGATCGACTACAAAACGGATCGCCGCGAACGTCGCAACGCAACTCAAGTGCGCCTCTATGCGCTAGCGATCGCGCGCGCCACAGGACTACCGGCTCGCGGCATCTTCCTCGAAATCTAGGTTCAGATCGGCGGTTCCTCAAGCATCATCGCCCTCAGACCCGCCTGCTCGAAATGGCGATCCGTAGTTAGTTAGTTAGCGCCTGAGTAAGTTGGCGTCGCTCCATCGTCACAAAAGACAAGCAGTCGCTCAGGCTCCAGGTCTTGTCATGCCTCGCCTCGTAAAGCAGTACGGCGGAGTCCACTAGCTCAGTCTGGAATGGTACGACCTCGATGCGGACATCCCCATGACACTTACAGTAACCGTCGGCCGCCACACGCCGAGTCCCCGCGTCCGAGAGCGCATTCAGCCATTCCCAGAGAACGGCCTCGGTCGTCACGATCGGGCTCTGGCTCCGGACTATGAATTAGCTCCTTGCGACCCCGCGCGGATGATACCGATCGCGCTTGCTCGAAAGCGCAATCCAGAAGGATGTGTCGGCGAAGTAGGTTGGCACTACCCTTGTGTGTCCTTCGCTGGAGCGCCATAGAGGTAATGATCGTGTTGATCGGCCAGATCCGCGGGCTGGGTGCGGCTCGCAACTGCATTCGCCGCTATCCAACTCAGGGCCGATCCCTCGGTGTCAGTGGTAGCGAAGACCGGCTCAATCCGAACGATCAGCGCCTGATTCGGCGGGAGATCGAGCGGCTCATCCGGTACGATTACCCTGCCATCGAAATGTGCATTGACCGTCATTGCGGACTCCCTGCCGGTACGTCTCGAGTATGGCAAGAATGCCGCACTCGGTCCATCACCAACGCGCCGTGTTTTAGTGACCGCACCTCTCGTAGACCTTCGCCATCTCTGCCAGGCGCGCCGCGACACCCTTATCGAGAAGCCCCGCCCGCATCCGCCACCGCCAGTTCCCATCCGCCACCGCCGGAGTGTTCATCCGCGCCTCACTCCCCAGCCCCAACAGATCCTGCGCCGGAAACAGCACGGTATCCGCCACCGACGCCATCAGCGCGCGGATCATGACCCAGTTCATCTCGCGGCCATCAGTGTTGAGGTACGCGCGCGCCAGCGCTTTCTCCTCCTCGACCTCGGCCTCGGTTCGCGTGCTCGCACCGCCCGAGCCGCACCACCAGCCCATCACGGTGTCGTTGTCGTGCGTGCCGGTGTACGCCACCAGGTTGCGCGGATAGTTGTGCGGCCGGAAACTCCGCGCCTGCGCGTCGTTGCCGAACGCGAATTGCAGAATCGCCATCCCGGGGAACCCGAACTCCTGGCGGATCGCCTCCACTTCCGGGGTGATTACACCGAGATTCTCCGCTACTATGGGCAACCTGCCCAGCACCTTCTCCAGCGCGCAGAAGAGTTCGGCGCCCGGGCCCTTCACCCACTTCCCGTTGACGGCTGTGGTCGAGTCCGCAGGCACTTCCCAATACGCTTCGAAGCCGCGGAAGTGGTCCATCCGCACCAGGTCGAACATGGCGAGCGCGGCGCGCATCCGCTCGATCCACCAGCGATACCTGTCGGCCGCCATCCGGTCCCAGCGGTACAGCGGATTCCCCCAGAGTTGGCCGGTGGCGCTGAAATAGTCGGGCGGCACTCCGGCGACGGCATCGTCGCGGAACAGCTCCGGGTGCGCCCAAACGTCGGCCGAGTCGTGTGCCACGTAGATCGGAATATCGCCCATCAGCCGGATGCCGCGTTTCCCGCAATACGTTTTCAGTGCGCACCACTCGCGGAAAAACTCGACCTGCACCCAGCGATGGAAGTCGACGGCGCGCGCGTCGGGCACGGCGCCCGCTTTCCACTCGGTCCACATCACGCCGCCGTGCGCTTCCTTCAAGGCCATGAACTGCGCATACGCATCCAGCCAGTGCGCGTTGGCGTGGGCGAATTCGTCGAGTTCCCCGTGGTCGCGGAAGTTCTCGAACGCGCGCCGCAATAGCGCATTTTTCCAGGGCACCACGCGCTCGAACTCCACGCGGTCTTCGGAGAACCGGGGTACCGGCCCGACATCCGACTCCGCCAGCAAGCCTCGCTCGATTAGTCCGTCCACGCTCACCAGGAGTGGATTCCCGGCAAACGCCGAGAAGAGTTGATAAGGAGACTCTCCGTACCCGACCGGCCCGAGCGGCAGCACCTGCCAGATCCGCTGCCCCGCCGCTGCCAGCCAGTCGGCGAAGCGGAAGGCCTCTCGCCCCAGTTCCCCAATCCCGTACCGCCCTGGTAAGGAGGTCGGATGCAATAAGACGCCACTGGCGCGAAGCGGCAACCCTTCCCCGACCCCTTCTTCAAGCTCCACAACACAATTCTGCGAGAAATCCGGCGTCGAGTGCACTATCTCTCTTGAGCACAATGCTAGCCGTCGTATTGTTTCTGACCGCCAGTTTGGTGTCAGCGCAGCCATCGGACCCTGCCTACGAGCCCCTCGCCCGGGCGTATGAATCCCTTCGCGCGCGCGACTACGATACGGCTATTTCCAGTTTTCTTCAGGGGATGGCGGCCGCACCCAAACGCGCGTCCATCCGCAAAGACCTGGCCTATGCCTACCTCAAGGTCGGCGAGAACGAGCTGGCCCGCGACCAGTTCCGCGATGCCATGCAGATGGATCCCACCGACACCGAAGTCGCCCTCGAGTACGCATTCCTTTGCAATGAAACCAAGCAACAGGCGGAGGCGCGCCGCATCTTCGACCGCATTCGCAAGACCGGGAATCCGGTGGCGGAGCAGGCGTTCCAGAACATCGACGCGCCGCTCGCCAGCGGCATCGAGCGTTGGAAGAGCGCCATCGCCATGGGCGCCGAAAATTTCAGCGGCCATTTCGAACATTTCGAACTGGCCACGCTCGCCGAACAGCGCGACGAGCTGGCGCTGGCTGCGGAACACTATCAGAAGGCCTGGCGCCTGCTGCCCGGCCGGCGCAGCCTGCTGGTGGATCTGGGCCGCGTCTGGCAAATGTCGGACCGCGTGGTGGAGGCCAATGCCGCCCTTCTGGCCGCCTCCCGCGGCGGCGAACCGCGTGCTGCCGAGATGGCGCGAGAGCTTCTCCCCGACCGCTACCCGTTTGTCCCCGAGTTCCGCAGCGCCCTCGAACTCGACCCGGCCAACGCGGAGCTGCGCCGCGAGCTCGCCTACCTCTTATTAAAGATGGACCTTAAGGTAGAGGCAGAGCAGGAGTTCCGCGTCCTCACCGGGACCGCCCCTGCCGATCTCCTCTCCGCCACGCAACTGGCTTTCCTGCTCCACGCGCGAGGCCAGGACGTGGAAGCGAAACTGCTCTTCGACCGCGTCCTCGTCGGGGCCGATGACGACCTCGCCAATCGGGTGCGGGCCGTTCTCCAGCTTCCGCAGGTTCTCAAGAACCGCGCCGAGGCGCCGCCCGCTTCCATCGACGCCAAGGTCATGGCGGAGCGCAGCACCAAGGCTGGGTATATGAAGGATGCGCTCAAGTACCTTGTGGTCGCCCACGAAATCGACCCCGGCGATTTTGACGTCATGCTCAAGCTCGGTTGGACTTACAACGTGCTTCACCAGGATTTCCTCGCCGTCCGCTGGTTCGATCTGGCGCGCAAAAGCACCGACCCGCGGATCGCCGCCGAAGCCGCGGGCGCCTGGCACAACCTGCACAGCGCCACAGAGCGATTCCGAATTTCGGCGTGGGTGTTCCCGGTGTTCTCCACACGCTGGCACGATCTCTTCTCCTACGGGCAGGTGAAGATGGGGGTCCGCACCGATCTCCCGGTGAAGCCGTACGTCAGTGTGCGGTTCGTCGGCGATACGCGTCTCACCATCGGCGCCGTGTCCCCGCAAAGCCTTTCGGAGAGCTCGGTGATTGTGGCGATGGGGTTGGCTACCAGGACGTGGCACGGTATTACTGGATGGGCGGAAGCCGGCTGGTCGATCGGCTATATCAAGGGCTCGATGCTGCCGGACTACCGCGGTGGCGTTTCGATCGCGCGCGGCATCGGCCACTCTCTGCGCGGCGAAATGCCGGGATGGTTCGCCGATACCACCGTCGACGCGCTCTACGTGAGCCGGTTCGATCACGATTCCCTCGTCTACACGCAGTCGCGCGCCGGCTACACGGCCGGACCGAAGTCGGTGCGCGGGCAGCTCTACTGGAACGCCAACCTGACGTTCGACCAGAAGCGCGAGTATTGGGCCAATTTCGCGGAGACGGGCCCGGGGGTTCGGGTGGGCGGCGCGTTCCTGCCGCAGTCGATGTACCTCACCTTCAACTTGCTTCGCGGCGCGTATCTCATCAACACGGATAACCCGCGGCGGCCCAACTTCAACGATTTCCGCGCGGGATTCTGGTATGCGTTTACTCATTAGCCTGGTGTGGAGCGCGGCGTCGGTCATGCATGCGGCGGGCCTGCCGTATTTTAGCGTGCTGGCGGAAGACGCCGGCGCCTGGCCGGAAATTCTCTCCTCCATCGGGTTGCAGCCGAAGCCGGCCGGCGTGGCGCGCGTGTTCGTAGCCCGCGCCGGCGCGCCCGCTTCGGCGGAATGGCCGTCGCGCGTCGAGCGTGGAGCGATCCTGATCCTGGAAGGCGAGTCGTCGCTCGCCGGCCTGTTCGGATTCAAACGCACCGCCAAAGACAACGTGCGCGTGACCAGCCTCACCGACAGTCACCGGCCCAGTCTGCAAATCGTCTGGGAGATGGGATTGGAGCTGCCGGTGTTCGACCTGCCAGCCGGCGCGCAGGTCTTCACGCGCGACCGCTGGAGTGGCGCTCCGATGTCGGCGGGAATGCGGCGCGGCGCGGGCGCTGTACTGTGGGTGGCCGCTCCGCCCGGAGACCACGGGTACGAACGCTTCCCTTATCTGCTGCAGGCGTTGTGCGACCTCGGCCTGGAACCGCCGTTCCGCTCCGCGCGGCTGTGGGCGTTCTTCGATTCCGCCTACCGCTCGCGCGTGGACCTGGATTACTTCGCCGCGCGCTGGCGCAAGTCCGGCATCGCCGCGCTACATGTGGCAGCGTGGCATTTCTTTGAGCCGAACACCGAATCCGACCTGTACTTGAAGAAGTTGATCGAGGCCTGCCACCGCGAAGGCATCCTGGTCTACGCGTGGCTCGAGCTTCCCCACGTGAGCGAGAAATTCTGGGCTGACCACCCCGAATGGCGAGAGAAAACCGCCGTCGGCCAGGACGCCCAACTCGACTGGCGCAAGCTCATGAACCTGACGAATCGCGAGTGCTTTGCAGCCGCGTCCGACGGCGTGAAGCGGTTGGTGGCGCGGTTCGACTGGGACGGCGTCAATCTGGCGGAGCTCTACTTCGAATCGCTCGAGGGCATCGGCAACCCGTCGCGATTCACCCCCATGAACGACGATGTGCGCACGCTTTTTCGCAAGCAGGCGGGCTTCGATCCAATCGAGCTGTTCAGCGCTCGTAAAGACGCGCTAGCCCAAAAACAGTTCCTCGACTTCCGCGCGGACCTGGCGCACCGCATGCAGGAAGAGTGGTTGGGCGAACTAGAAACGGTGCGGCGCACCCGGCCCGACCTCGACTTGGTCCTCACCCATGTGGACGACCGCTACGATACCGGGATGCGCGATGCCATCGGCGCCGATGCTGCCCGCGTCCTGCCATTACTCGATTCGCACAGCTTCACATTCCTGATCGAAGACCCCGCCACGGTTTGGAACCTCGGGCCGGCGCGCTATCGAAGCATCGCCGACCGGTACCAGGCGCTGACGCCGCACCGCGACAAGCTGGCCATCGATCTGAACATCGTCGAACGGTACCAGAATGTTTACCCCACGAAGCAGCAAACTGGCATCGAGCTGTTCCAGTTGGTCCACCACGCGGCCGCCGGCTTCGCGCGCGTGGCATTGTATTTCGAGCAGTCATTACTACAACAGGATCTGAAACTCCTTTCATCCGCCGCGGCCGTCGTGAACCGCCTGGAACAGACGGGCTCGAAAACGACGATCGATTCGACGTCCGCCGTCGGGCTCCCGTGGCGCGGCGCGGCGGCGGTGGATGGCCAGCCATGGCCGGCGGCCGACGATGAGACGGTCTGGCTTCCGGCGGGACGGCATACCATCGAACCTGCGCCGCCCATCGCGTCGCCGCGCCTGCTGCGGCTGACGGGCGACTTGAAAGCCGCGCGCGCGGTCAGCGCAACAGCTATCGAATTCTCGTATCGGGCAACTGGGCGCGCCATCGCGATCTTCGACCGCGCACCGGTCCGGATCGAAATCGATGGCGCCGAAATCCGCCTCGACTTGGCTGGGCCGAAGACTGTGATGCTGCCGCGCGGCCAGCACGTGGTGACTTTGACGACCAACTGAGCTAGGATGTCGGATGGCTCATGACGGATGTCGCGTTACTGCCCGGATCGCCGGAAATTCCGGATAAGCTGTACTTCAAGATCGGTGAGGTGAGCGAACTCCTCGGGGTTGAGCCCTACGTGTTGCGGTATTGGGAGACGGAGTTTGCCGTGCTGTCCCCGAAGAAATCGGGTACGGGTCACCGTCTGTACCGGCGCAAGGATGTGGAGTTGCTGCTGCGCATCAAGCACCTGCTCTACGACAAGCGGTTCACGATCGAGGGAGCGCGGCAGTCTTTGCAGGCGGAGGCAAAGGCGCCGAAACCGAAGGGCGCAAAACGCGCGCAGCAGGAGTTGTTCTCGGAGGACCCGTTACCCGAGATCCGCCGGGAGCTGGCCGGCATTCTGGAAATGCTGAAGTAGCTACGACTCACCGACGATCGCGCCGTAGATTCGGTCCAGATCCTCAGCCGAGTAATAGTCGATCTCGATGCGGCCCTTCTGATTAGCCTTTTCAACGATCCGCACCTTGGTACCGAGGGCCCGCTCCATTTCCTGTATGGCCGCCTTGACGTTGGGATCAAGCGCCACTTCATCTACGTGTTTGGCCTCGCGGCCTTCCGTCATTTTTTGGGTGACGCGCTCGATTTGCCGGACCGACCACCCCTGTGAGACGGCTTTCTCGGCGACTTCGCGCTGCAGATCCGCCGACGGCAGCGACAGCAGGCATCGCGCGTGGCCCGCGGAAAGGCGCCTTTCGGCGACGAGTTGCTGCAGGTCCACGGGCAGTTGCAGGAGACGAACGAAATTGACGATGGTGGTGCGGTCTTTGCCGGTTCGGCGGGCGATCTGTTCGTTGTTCAGCCCCAACTCGGTCATCATCCGGGAGAAGGCGACAGCAGTCTCGATGGGATTCAGATCCTCGCGCTGGATGTTCTCGATGAGCGTGATTTCGAGCAGGCGATCGTCCGGGATTTCCTGAATGACGACGGGGACCGATTCGAGTCCAGCCAACTTGGCCGCGCGCCATCGCCGCTCCCCCGCCACCAATTGGTAGCGGTCGCCAGACTTCCGCACCACCAGGGGTTGGATGATGCCGTTCGAACGGATGGATTGCGCCAGTTCCGCCAGCCGTTCGCTCTGGAATACCCGGCGCGGCTGGAGTGGGTTGGCGTCGATGGCATCAACGGGTACGGATTGCGTGGTATCTTCGCGCGCGGCGGCGACCGGCATCGTCGACGGCGGCCGGGTCGGGAGCAACGCTCCGAGACCTTTACCGAGTGCCCTGCGCGAGTTGTCGGGTTTGTTCATGTGCCAGAATCTCTTTTGCGAGTTTGATATAGCTTTCGGCGCCCCGGGATCGGGGGTCGTAGACGAGGATTGGCTTGCCGAAACTGGGGGCTTCGGCTAAGCGGACACTGCGGGGAATGACCGTTTCGAAGACCTTCTCGCCGAAGAACTCCTTCAGATCGTTGGCTACTTGGCGTGTGAGGTTGGTTCGGTCGTCGTACATGGTGAGCAGGATGCCTTCGACCTCGATGGGGTGGTTAAAGGAATCGCGAATTCGGTCGATAGTATCCATTAGACCGGAGATGCCTTCGAGGGCGAAGAACTCGCATTGTATAGGAACCAGGACCGAGTTGGCGGCGATCATCGCGTTTAGGGTAAGGAGATCGAGGGCAGGTGGGCAATCAATAAGAATGAATTGGTAGTCGTCACGGATTTCGGCGATGCACTCCCGAAGGCGGGATTCCCGGTTTGGGATCTCGACTAATTCCAAGTTGGCACCAACGAGGTTCTTGTCGGCCGAAATGAGGTCGAGGCCTTCGACTTCGGTATGGACGATGGCTTCCTTGGAGGAGATGCCGGCCAGTAGTACATGGTAGAGGCTGGGGCGATCAGTTTCCTTGGATATGCCAAGGCCCGTCGTGGCATTGCCTTGAGGGTCGGAATCGATCAGCAGGACCCTTAAGTCATTAGCTGCCAACGAGGCAGCCAAGTTTATGGCGGTGGTCGTCTTCCCGACGCCACCTTTTTGGTTGGCAATAGCAAAAACTCTGCTCAAGCGGCCATACTAACACGCATGTTGTATTGCGTCACGCAAACTGTGTCGGGTCATCGGGGCTGCCTCACATCCAAGTCGTTTCACGTGAAACACTCGCCTGAAAAGTTTCACGTGAAACATCGGTCGCGAATACCATGCCAATCCTAACTATCCCTTGCCAATCCTCAGAAAGCGCTGACCTCCCCACGGAAGTGGTATCGCCTCCCGCCATTGAAAGCCTAGATTGACCGGCGGCCCTTCTACCCCAGTCAATAGATCGGCATTAAGCCCAAGTTTCTTTAGGACCTTCGTCAAATCCTCATAGCTGACAGCTCGGGAAATGGCGTGATCGAAACGCGCCTGAACTTCCTCTGCTCGCTTGGCTATCACCTTTATGTTGCTGTAACGACGGGCACTCTCGCTAAGAAATACAGCCTTGCGCTGGTGCGATTCGACCAGCGTCACTTCGCAGTCTGGCCGAAGGATCGCCACGGGAAAACCGGGGAAGCCAGGACCGGAGCCCAAGTCAACGATCCGCAGTGGACCCGCCGGGAGGTGCGCTCCCAGAAAAAGGGACTCACAATAGTGCCGCTCGACAGCTTCATCCAGGCCGACGATCGTCGTGAGATTGAGCTTCGCGTTCCAGCGCAGCAGCAGGTGGTAGTGAGACTCAAGAGCACTTACTTGGCACTCGGACAATTCCACGATGCCGGCCAACTTCCGCCGCAGCACTTCAGCAAACACGATTCAGGCTCAGGTAAACGTCCAGAATCGCGATGGCCGCAGGCGTTACACCCGGAATGCGGGCCGCTTGTCCGAGAGTGCCCGGTCGAACGCGCTCGAGCTTGTCCCGAACCTCCCGCGACAGCCCGGGAATGACGAAGCCAAATTCGGGAGGAATGGGGCGGCGCTCGGAGCCCTTCATCCGCTCCATTTGCCGTTCCTGCTGCCCGATGTAGCCGCTGTACTTGATCTCGGTCTCGACGGTTGTCAACAGGCCATATACCGGCTCTTCGCCCAAGACTTCCGTAACCCAGCTTGCGATCTCCGTGATGCGAGCCTCGGGGCGCTTCAGCCACTGGCCGTAACGATGTTGCTCGAGGGCCCGGCGCAGCCGCTCTTTCTGTTCCTGCTTACGGCTGAAAATCCTCCATCGCTCGTCGGTCACGAGCCCCGCCCGGCGACCCATCGGTGTCAGACGCTCGTCGGCGTTATCGATTCGCAGGTGCAGCCGAAATTCCGCACGCGAGGTGAACATGCGGTACGGCTCGTCAGCACCCTTCGTAATCAGGTCGTCGATCAGGATTCCCGTGTAGCCCTCGGTGCGCGCGACGATCGTCGGCTCCCGGCCGAGCCATCGGCACGCCGCGTTCATGCCCGCGACCAGGCCCTGACAACCAGCCTCTTCGTAACCCGAGGTGCCATTGATCTGGCCCGCCAGATATAGCCCGCCGATCGACTTAACTTCGAGCGTGTGCGCCAACTCCCGCGGGTCGATCGCATCGTACTCGATGGCGTAACCGGGGCGGATCATCTCAGCCTGTTCAAGGCCGGGAATCGACGCCACCATCGCCGTCTGCACATCGGTTGGCATGCTGGTAGACATGCCGTTCAGGTAAACCTCGTTGGTATCGAGTCCCTCCGGTTCGAGAAAAATCTGGTGACGCAGCTTGTCGGGAAACTTGACGATCTTGTCTTCGATGGATGGGCAGTACCGCGGGCCAACCCCTTCGATCTGTCCACTATAAAGCGGCGAGCGCGGGATCGCCTCCTGGAGAATCTTGCGCGTCTCCTCCGTGGTATAGCCGATATGGCATTGGATCTGGGAGCGGTCGATCCGGCCCGTCATGAACGAAAACGGCGTGGGCTCAGCATCGCCAGGCTGCGGCTCGAACTTCGACCAGTCGATCGTGCGGCCGTCAAGACGGGGCGGCGTTCCTGTTTTCAAGCGGGTCCAACCGAGGCCCAAGGTACGGAGTTGATCGCCCAACAACTGGGAGGGCGCCTCCCCGTTCCGGCCGCAGCTATAACGCATTTCGCCGACATGGGCCAAACCATTCAGGAACGTTCCCGTAGTGACGATCACGGCGCCGGTATCGATGGTTCGGCCGTCGCGCAACAGGACGCCGGTGACACGGCGCGGGCCTTCCTCGATACGCAGCGATGCCACCTCGGCCTGCTTGATGCGTAGGTTCGGTTCCTTCTCCAACACCTCGCGCATGCGGACGCGGTACATCCTTTTATCCATCTGGGCGCGCGGCGACCAGACGGCGGGTCCGCGGCTGGTGTTGAGCAGCCGGAACTGAATTCCCACGGCGTCCGCCACCTCACCCATCACACCGCCCAGCGCGTCGATCTCGCGCACCAGGTGACCCTTGGCGATGCCGCCGATCGCCGGGTTGCACGACATCTGCGCGATGAGGTCGAGGTTCATCGTGACCATGGCGGTCTTCAGGCCCATGCGGCCGCAGGCGCGGGCGGCTTCGCATCCGGCATGACCGGCCCCGATGACGACAACATCGTACTTCTCGTGCATTGATATGATTGTAGCGGATGAAGATCCTGGTCCTAGGAAGTGGAGGGCGTGAGCACGCCCTCGCGTGGAAGCTGGCGCAGTCGCCCGGCGTCGAGGTGTTTGCAACGCCCGGCAATCCGGGGATGGCGCGCGTCGGTACCTGTCTGCCGGGGGATCCGCTTGAGGTCGCTGAATCGATCGGCGCGGACCTGACGGTGGTTGGCCCGGAAGTTCCATTGGTCGCGGGGGTGGTGGACGTATTCCGCGCCAAGGGGAGAAGGATCGTCGGGCCGGACCGGGCGGCAGCGCAGCTCGAAGGCAGCAAGATTTTTGCAAAGAACTTTTTCATCCAAAGGCAGATCCCCACGGCTGAATTCGTGACAGCGGATGGACCCGAGCAGGCGCGCGCCGTCCTCGGCACATTCGGATTTCCAGTGGTGCTGAAAGCCGACGGACTCGCCGCCGGGAAGGGCGTCGTGATCGCGCAGGATCGCTCGCAGGCACAGGCGGCGCTGGCCACGCTCGAGGGCCGCGTGTTGGTGGAAGAGTTCCTCACCGGCCGCGAAGTGAGCTTCATCGCACTCTGCGACGGGCGCGACGTGCTGCCGCTGGCCGCCACGCAGGACCACAAGGCGGCGTTCGACGGCGACATCGGACCGAACACCGGCGGCATGGGCGCGTATTGCGATTCCACGATTCTGGATGAACGCGAGACGCAGGCCATTCTCGATCTCGTCATCTATCCCACGGTGAAGGCCACCAAATTCACTGGCTTCCTGTACGCCGGTCTCATGATGACGGCCGATGGGCCCAAGGTGCTGGAGTTTAATGTCCGGCTGGGCGATCCGGAAACGCAGCCGCTGATGCACCGCATGGCCTCCGATTTCGTGCCGGCGCTGATGGCAGCGGCGGAGGGCCGTCTGGGATCGACCAAGCTCGAATGGCGCACCAGTCCCAGCGTTTGTGTAGTGATGGCTTCAGGCGGATACCCGGGAAGCTACGCTGCGGGGAAGCCGATCCGCGGAATGGAAGATGCCGAGACTACGGGCGCGACCATCTTCCACGCCGGGACGCGCAAGGGGCCGCGCGGAATCGAGACGGCGGGAGGCAGGGTGCTCGGCGTAACGGCCAGGGGTCACGATCTGCGCACCGCGATCGAGCAGGCGTACCAGGCAGTAAGCCGCATCCACTTCGACGGCATGCACTACCGGCGCGACATTGGACGCAAGGGGCTCGAACGGTACAATGGAGCGAGATAGCGGGGACGTAGCTCAGATGGATAGAGCGGTCGCCTCCTAAGCACCTTCCGCAGTTCCAACAGGTACATTCCTTCGTTCCGATTCTGAGTCCTTCCAACAACTTGGGGAATCTGCTTGTCGCTCACCAAGTATCCCCAGTCACTGGAACAGATGGGGTTTTGATACGGTTCTGATGCACCATGAGGGATGACATCCGGATGACTGACTTCTTCGAGAGGTCTTCCTCCCCGCAGCCAGAGAAAATCTAGTGCCTACGAATCAACTCGGCATGCAGGCTAGCACCTCATCGACATCGATAATTTCAGAGATTAGGAGCGTAACTCCCGGATGGTAGTGAAAAATGCAGGGGTAAGGCGTGTCCAAGGTCTTATGATCGGGAGCGTGGAGAATCACAGGCTTCCCTAGTACTACTGTGTTAGAAACGGCGCGCGCAGCAAAAGGGGCAGCAGGGGAGATGTTGCAGCAGGGCTCTGGCAATCCTGATACGGATAGTGGCGATGGACTGTGGGTTATGCCGTTCGGCGCGCGTCCGGCGAGCCGCG
>JBGPHT010000126.1:0-22539 GCA_041484525.1 Bryobacteraceae bacterium
CCAGGCTCGGCTTTCCCGACGCAGAGTCTTTAGGTCAGGGATTCTTCTGGTACCGAGGCATTGCCGCGCGAACATGCTGATTTCGATTTCGGCCTGATTGAGCCAACTTCCGTGAAGGGGCGTGTAGTGAATGGTGAATCGGTCCCAGATTTCGCCGCCGATCTCCTTGCCATAGAGATCGGTCAGGGACTTGCGGTGGTGGATATTCAAGTTGTCCATCACCAGGTGGATGGTCTCGGCTTCCGGATACTGCATGGCCAAATGGAAGGTTACCTGTGCGAACTCGAACGCCGAACGGTCCGGCGTAGGGAAGGTGAAGTGCCGGCCCGCCTTGGGCTCTACGGCGCAGAAAACATTAGCCGTGCCGCGGCGCTCATATTCGTTATCTCGTCTCGCTTCCCGTCCCGGTGCGGCCGGAGACGCGGGCCGGACATCGGCATGGAGGGTTATCGGTTTCTCATCTAGGCACACCACCGGTTCCGTGGGATCGTAGGGTTTTTCATACGTCTCCAGAACATCCTCCATCCTGGCGATGTAGTCGTCATTGAGTTCGGCCACGGTCGCGGTAGGATGCCGGTCACCCAACACCCCCCGCACAGATCCCCACGAGCGGCACTACCGCATGAGGCTCCTATCTTGGATGTGTGGCGTCAAAGCGAACTCGGGGGTATGGATGGAGAACACGCGGCTGTGGAAGCCGCGCGTCTCCGAACTCAAGGACTGCGCCGGTAAACAGACCGATGGCAGCGCCAAAACCCGCGAGGTTAAACGCTGCACAGTCTGGAGCGCGGAATCTTGGGATGCCGGCAACCGGCCGGTGCGTGACAAGGGTTCTGTCACTTATACAGCCGCCATTGAAAGCGCCGCAACCTTGGATACGGATACGGTCGCTTCGACGCTATGCACCCGAGGTAAGAGCCGTATGCGCTAGAGTGCGCTCGTACGGATCCGTGCGGGGGGCGTCCGGCAACGGACGTCCCTACCGCGACTGGACGCGGATAGGAGAGGGCAATCAGTCTCACTGAACAACGCGCGCTGGAGATGCTGAATGGCTTGATGCAGACCGGAGTTTTGCGGATTCCCTACCTTACGATTCGCGCGCGCACCAGTTTATCCAACATCGGAAAATCGCGGTCCAGGTACGCGTTGCCTTCCTCAAAGAGCTTGGCCTGCCTGCCCGCGCGGATGCCGCCGCCGGAGCGCTCGCCGTAGCCTGAATAGAGCTTCTCGACTACGTCCATCCCTTCGACCACTTTGCCGAACGGCGCGAAACCGGTGCCGTCCTGCTGCGTCAGGTCGCCGGTGCAGATGTAGATCTGGGTGGTCCGCGCGTCCGGCATCGCCATGGCGAAGGCAAACGATCCGCGGACGTTCGACGCGCGCTCCGGGTCCGTGGGAATCTTCACATCGCGCCACACGGCGGCAATCTTCGGGTCGCCGGCGATTCCGAACTGCGCGAAGCGGCCCGCGTTCACGCGGTAGAATCGCGAGTCGTCGTAGAATCCCGTCTCGACGAGGTGATAGAAACGGTCGGCTCCATGGGGCGCGAGCGAGCGAGTCACTTCGAGAACGAAGCTCGCCGTAGCCGTCTCCACGCGCACGCGATAGGTCTCGGGCGCCGGACGGTTCCACAGCGGATGCGCGGGGTCCCGCAACGCCGCGACGCGCTCGCTCGCGCCGGGCTGCTGCGCCGCCGCGGCTGCGGCCAGCACCACTATCAGGAGAGGTCTCATTCGAAGTCCAGTATAGGGGCATCTTCGCCCGCGCGTAATATAGAATGAGTCCTACCGCTTCGGAACGCTGAGGACCGATTTGTCGAACGCCGGTGTTTTCCGCCGAGCGGCTCTGACCGCCGGCATCATGATGGCCTGGCAGGTCGCCGCCAAGACGGCGCGCGACAGCCTGTTCCTCACCTCGTTCCCCGCCAGCTCGCTGCCTGCCATGGTGGCCGGCGCGTCCATCACTTCCATCCTGCTGGCCACTTTCAGCGCGCGCCTGCTGCGGCGCTTCGGCCCTTTCCGCGTCATCCCCGCCGGCTACGTGCTCTCTGCCGCGCTGCACGGCGTGGAGTGGCTGCTGCTGCGCGAATATCCACGCGAGGTCTCCATCTTCATCTACCTGCACGTGGTGTCGTTCGGCTCGGTGCTGCTCTCCGGCTTCTGGGCGCTCGCCAATGAGCGCTTCGATCCGCGGGAAGCGCGGAAGCGTTTCGGACGCATCACTGGATTCGGAACGCTGGGAGGACTCGCCGGCGGACTGCTCGCCGGCTGGGTGGCGACGCTCGTATCCAACTCCGGCATCCTCCCCATGCTGATGGTTTTTCAGTTGGCATGCTGGGTGGTGCTGATGGGGTTCACTCCTCCGCGAACCCGCCAGCAGCCGCAGAAGCCGCCGAAATTCAAAGAGACGGTTTCCCGCGCGCCTTACCTTTACGCACTGGCGGGGCTGATCCTGCTGGTCAGCATGAGCGCGGCCACGCTCGACTTCCTTTTCAAAGCGCAGGCGGTGGCGCACTACGGACGCGGGGCTTCGCTCAGCCGATTCTTCGCCACGTTCTACGTGGTATCGTCGGTGGCCAGTTTCCTGGCGCAGGCCGGAGCCAGCCGCTATTGGCTGGACCGCTTCGGACTGGGACGCACCGTGGCCACGCTGCCGGTGGGTGTGGTGTGCGCCAGCCTGCTCGCGTTGCTGGTTCCAAGCGCGTTCGCACTCAGCATCGCGCGCGGCATCGAACTGCTGCTGCGCGGCTCGCTCTTCCGCTCCGGGTACGAACTTTTTTACACACCCATGCCGCAGGCCGAGAAACGCACGGCCAAGACCGTCATCGATATCGGCGCCGACCGGCTGGGCGATGGGCTGGGCGCGGGCGCGGTGCAATTACTCCTGCTGCTGCCCACCGGGAACGCCACCTCCGCGATCCTGCTGCTCACCGCCACCATGTCCGCGGCGGCCGCATGGCTATCCTTCCGCCTCGACCGCGCCTACTCGGCGGTGCTCGAGAAGAATCTCGTGCAGCACGCGGTGCAGCTTCGCACGGCTGAAGTGGAGGATTTCACCACGCGCAGTGTGGTGATGCGGATGCCGCAGGAAATGCGCGTGTCGTCATCCGGCGCCACCGCGTCCTCTGCTGCCCCGGCCGTCGATCAAGGCGTCCTGCAGCTCATCGAGCTTCGCTCCGGCGACGCGCGCCGCATTCGCTCCGTGTTGCGCGAAACCGGACTGCTCGACCCAGTCGCCATCCCCCAGGTGATTCAGTTGCTCGGCCGCGACGACGTATATAAGGATGCGTACGGCGCCCTTTCGCGTAGTATCTTTCGCCACTCCGGCCAACTGGTGGATTGTCTGCTGGATGAATCGCAGAGCCACGTTCTGCGCGCGCGCATCCCGCGCCTGCTGGCACTCTGCGACAGCCCCGTCGCGTGGGACGGCCTCTTTGGCGGCCTGGCCGATCAGCGTTTCGAAATCCGCTACCGCTGCGGGCGCGGGCTCGATACCATGCTGCAGCGTCACCCGGAATTCAAGCCGGAGGCGGTGAAGGTCTACCAGATGGTGGGCAAGGAGCTGGCGGTGAGCCGCCGCGTGTGGGAAGGGCGGCGCGACATCGTGGAAGGCGAAGAGGACGGCCGCGTGGTGGCTGTCGAACGCGTGCTCCAGGAGCGCGCCTCGCAGAGCCTCTCTCACGTCTTCACGCTGCTCGGGCTGGTGCTGCCGCGCGAAGCGGTGCAGACGGCCTTCCGCGCCATCCACACGGATGACGCGCGGCTGCGGGCGCTGGCCCTCGAATTTCTCGAAAGCTCACTTCCGCGCGAGCTGCGGGAGCCGCTCTCCGCTCACATCGAAGCGCCGGCCGCGGATAAGGCGAAGGGGCCGCCTACTGCGGAATCGCTGCGGAGCCTTGTGAACGAAAGCCCATCCATGGTCGCCCGACTGGAAGAGTTGAGCCTCAAGCCGCCGCCGGCTGGTGAGAAAAAGAACTCTTGAAAACCAGACCTCCCGGAAGCGCGTGCCAACATGAAAGCCGGAGGAACTATGTCGAAAATGCGCGCGGTGCAGGTCTCCCGGCCCAACGGACCACTTGAACTCGTGGAGCGTGAGATTCCGCAGCCGCCGGCTGGATCCGTGCGAATCAAAGTTGAGGCGTGCGGAATCTGCCATAGCGATACCCTGACCAGGGAGGGAACCATCCCCAGCATGCAGTATCCGCGGGTCCCGGGTCATGAGGTTGTGGGACTCATCGATGCGGTCGGACAAGGTGTCGCGCGATGGACGCCGGGGCAGCGTGTGGGAGTGGGCTGGCATGGCGGAAATTGCGGCTACTGCGACGCCTGCCGCCGCGGGGATTTCTTTGCCTGCCAGACGATGACTCTGGTAACCGGTCTCACCCACGACGGCGGCTACGCGGAATACACGATCGCGCGCGCGGAGGCGGTCGCCCTGGTGCCCGAGGGATTGTCGGCGGTCGAGGCGGCGCCGCTGATGTGCGCCGGAGTCACGACGTTCAACGCGCTAAGGAACAGCGGCGCGCGGCCCGGGGAACTGGTTGCCGTGCTCGGCCTGGGAGGACTCGGCCATCTCGGCGTCCAGTTCGCCGCGAAGATGGGTTTCCGGACGGTTGCCATCGCGCGCGGAAAGGACAAAGAAGCGCTGGCCCGGCAGCTTGGCGCAGGGCACTACATCGATAGCCAGACGCAGGATCCGGCCGCGGAACTGACACGGTTGGGGGGCGCAAAAATCGTGCTGGCGACTGTGACGAACGCCGATGCCATGACGGCGACGCTGGGCGGCCTGGGGGCCGGGGGAACCTTGATGGTCATCGGGGTTGGGGGGCCGTTAGCGGTTTCTCCGCTGCAGCTTATCCTCGGACGGCGGTCGATTCGGGGCTGGTATTCGGGGACGTCCATCGATTCGCAGGAGACTCTTGAATTTAGTTTGATGGCGGGGGTGCGATCGATGAACGAGGTGTTTCCGCTGGAGAAGGTCGCGGAGGCGTACGATCGGATGTTGAGCGGGAAGGCGAGGTTTCGGGTGGTGCTGACGACGGGGATGTAGGGCGCTGGAAAGCCGGGGACAGGCAACGAAATTCCGCGCAAAGACGGCGCGGAAGGTTTCGAAGCCTGTCCCCGGGTTTCCGACTCGACCTTCAGGCGGCGACGGCGGCTGCGGCTCGCTCGCGGTTGATCGCCACTACTACGGCCAGCCACACCAACGTCAGCGACACGGTGATCCCGGCGTATCCGCTCACGGTCAGGCCGAGCAGTGTTCCGCCGTACACGATCCCGGCTTGCAGCACGTCGCCGGCGCGTACGAAAAACGTGTCGATGGCGGACTTCACTTTGTACTTCGCCTCGCGGCTGGTGGGAAGGAACAGGGCGTGCCGCGTGGTGTTCATGATCGAATAATCCGTGCTGTTTTCCAGAATCTTACCGGCGCGGATGACCCCGAGGACGGGCATGATGAGCAGCAGCGAATAGTTGCACAGCGCGATCGACGGCAGAATGAAGAGCGCGCCACGCACTCCGATGTAGCGGAAGATGCGCGACACGCCGAAGATCTGCAGCAGCATCCCGACCACGTTCACCCATCCGAAGAAGTGACCGTAGAATTCTCCGATGAATTTCTCCTGCGCGGCACGATCGGCGCCTACGGCGTGCACGGCTTCGGCGGTGACGAACTTCCCCAGCATGAACTCGCCCGAGGTGTTCACCACGTTGAGCAGCACGATCAGAACGGCGATCAGCAGGAGGTAGCGGTCGCGGCGGATCATTTCGAAGGCGCTGGTTTTGGCGAGCGGCGCCTCTTCCTGGCCGGCGGTGAACTGCTGCGGCTGCGCGGCGGCGCGCCGGTTCACAACGCGCGTCAGCAGCAGGCAGACTCCCAGCACGGCCGCGGCCGCCAGCATCAGCGGATACGGGCCCGTCTGCTTGATGAACGGCCCGGCCGCTGCGGCGCCTGCCACGGCCCCGGCCGCGCTGCCGATCCCGATGATGGGGAACAGGCGCTTCCCCTGCTCCTCGGAATACAGGTCGTTGGCGAACGACCAGAACTGCGCCACCACAAAATTGTTGAAGATCCCGACCCAGATGAAGAACACTACGCCCTCGCGGCTGCCGGCGCTACCCGCGAAATAGAACAGTAGCAGGTTCATCATGAAGATGAGGGTTACGCAGGTGATGACGCGAATGCGGCTGAGCCGCGAAGTGAGGGCGCCATACGCGGGTACGATCAGCAGCAGCAGCACCGCCTGTCCGGCGGCCGAATAGCTCTTCACCTCGGCACCGCCCTGGCTCAGAATCAGCGATTCGCGTACCGTCTTCAGCAGGTAGTAGGAGCCGAGCAGCAGAAAGACGTTGAGGCCGAGGAGGATGACGCCCGCACCTTCGCCCGCCCGCACGTCGGCGGCCAGCGACAGGAGTTTTTCGATCGGGCTCTTTTCTTGCGTCATCGGCGGCGGACGTTCATGCTACCATAGCGCCGCGCTTTTGGGATATACTTCGGGTCCAGTAGGAGGGTACATGCGTATTCGACCCGGGGCCGGGGTAGCAGCGGTCTATTTGCTGATTGCCGCCTCATTGGCCCTTCGCGCCGCCGATTCCGGCCAGTCGCTGACGACGGAGCAGAAGGAGCAATTCCTGCTCACGGCGCACATCGAGCACGTGCACAACGCCCCCAAGGGCGTCACGGGAGTGGTTCGCCTCACGCTAAGCGACGGAAAGGTGACGCACGACGCCGGAGTGCAGCGCATCGACGAGCACAAGCCGGTCTTTCAGGGCGAGAACGGCACCACAGAAGCCAACTTCAAGGACAGCTACAAGTTCAATATCGCGGGTTGGAAACTGGCGCGCATGCTGGGGATCGAAGACATGACGCCGCCCACCGTCGAGCGCAAGTTCGAGGGTACGTCGGGCGCGTTTTCGTGGTGGGTGGACGACGTCATCATGGACGAAGGCGACCGCCTCAAGAAGAAGGCCACGCCACCCGACTTGGACGCGTGGAACCATGAGGTCTACGTGGTGCGGGTCTTCGACCAGTTGATCTACAACATGGACCGCAACATGCAAAACATGGTGGTCGACAAGAACTGGCACCTCTGGATGATCGACCATTCGCGCGCCTTCCGCCTTCACCACACCCTGCAGACGCCGAAGAATCTGGTGCAGTGCGACCGCAATTTGCTGGAGAAATTGAAGACGCTGAATCAGGCCGATCTGGAGCGGGAGATGAAGGGGTATCTCACCAAGGATGAGATCAAGGGGATGCTCTTTCGCCGCGACATTATCGTGAAGACGTTTGAGGCGAAGGGCGAGAGCGCCATGTATATAAGGCCGGCGCGAACGTAGGGGCGGCGCAGAGGGTACCCAAATTTCCCCCAACGCTCACTTGCCATTCGCCGTCTAATCTCCGAAGGAGCATCCACGGCTATGGGTATCGTCGCGCTCTCGGAGCAGTTCGTCCAGGACATTCGCTACGCTTTCCGGGTGATGTCCGCACAGCCGTTCTTCACAGCCATGGCGACACTCTCGCTGGCCCTCGGGATCGGCGCCAACACGGCGATTTACAGCTTCATGGACGCGATCCTACTGCGCGCCCTCCCGGTGCAGAATCCGGAATCGCTCATCGTCTTCAACTGGCACAGCAAGGATCATCCGAAGGTCGCCAATAACTTCAGCGGCAGCACTCATAAGGACGACAAGACCGGCTACACCAGCGGCAATTTCCCCTACCCGGCCTTCGAGCTTTTCCACGGGCAGAACTCCGTGTTCTCGTCGGTGTTCGGCTTCAATAGCGCGGGACGCCTGAATATCCAGATTCAGGGACAGGCCGATCTCGCGCAGAGCCAGTACGTGTCCGGCGAATTCTTCTCCGGTCTGGGCGTGCCTCCTGCCGCCGGGCGCCTCCTCGATGCCACGGATGACCGCGTAGGCGCGTCCGCCGTCGCCGTCATCAGCTATGGCTACGCGCAGCGGCGCTTCGGCGATCCGGCGAAAGCGGTGGGGCAGGCGATCCTGATTAACGACACGCCGTTCACGATTACGGGTGTCGCCGCGCCCGAATTCTTCGGCGTGAATCCGCAAGGTCCGCAGGATGTGTACCTGCCGCAACACACCAGCGCCATCCTGGAAACGACTTTCGCCAGCGAGAAAACGAAGTACGCGGATTCTCGCTTCTATTGGATCGAGGTGATGGGCCGCCTCCGCCCTGGCGTCGGCCGGCAGCAAGCGCAAGCCGCTCTCGCCCCGGCGTTTCAGCATTGGGTGGAAAACAGCGCGACCAACGATAAGGAGCGCGCCGACCTGCCGTTGCTTCTCATTCAGGAAGGCGCCGGCGGCCTCGATTCTCTCCGCCGCCGATTCTCCCAACCGCTATATGTTGTGATGACGCTGGTCGGATTGATCCTCGCGATTGCGTGCGCCAACATGGCCAACCTGCTGCTGGCGCGCGCTACCCGGCGCCGCCGCGAGATGGCATTGCGCCTCAGCCTCGGCGCCGGACGTGGACGTGTGGTGCGGCAACTGCTCACGGAATCGTTGCTGTTGGCGTCGCTCGGCGGTCTGCTTGGCCTGGCATTTGCCAAGTGGGGAATCGGTGCGCTGACGCTCCTCATCGGCAACGGACAGGAAAACTTCACCTTGCATGCCACGTTGAACTGGCACGTGCTGGCGGTGACCGTCGCCTTATCGGTGGGGACCGGAATGTTGTTCGGCCTGGCGCCCGCCATGCAATCGACGCGCGTGGATCTGGTCTCGGCGCTCAAGCAGACGCGAGGCGGCGAGCAGCGGTTCCGCCTGCATTCCTGGATGCGCGTCAGCCTCAGCCAGGTGCTGGCGGTTGCCCAGATCGCGATCTCGCTGCTGCTTCTGGTTGCCGCCGGGCTCTTCGTCCGCACCCTCACCAATTTGAATTCGATCGCGGTCGGGTTCAATCGCGAGAACCTGCTGCTGGTGAGTCTGAACGCGCGCCAGGCCGGATATAAAGACGATGCGCTGGTTCGCTTTTATCGCGACCTGCACGCGCGTCTGAGCGGCATTCCCGGCGTGCGTAGCGCGAGCTATTGCAATTACGCCCTGGTCTCCGGATCGCGGAGCTCGACGGATGCCCGCATTCCGGGCCAACCCGCCGGCAACACGTCGTATCTCAATGTCGGCCCCGGCTTTTTCAGCACCATGCAGATACCGATTCTGCTGGGGCGTGAAATCAGCGAGCGCGACGCGAACGGCTCCAATCACGTCGCTGTGGTCAACGAAGTCTTCGTGAAGAACTTCTTCGGCGGCGAGAACCCGGTGGGACGGCATTTCGGACTCGGCGGCAGGAACGCGATCGATTACGAAATCATCGGTGTCGCGAAGACGTCGCGGCTCAACTCGCTCAAGCAGGACGTTCCGCCGGTTGCCTATGTTCCCTATACCCCGAACGTCAGACAGGCCGTCTACGTTTTGCGCGCCGCGGGCGAACCGATGGCTTTTGCCAATACTGTCCGGCAGGCGGTGCGGCGGGCCGATGCGCGCATCCCGATCTCGGAAATCGTTACGCAGGCGAAGCAGATCGATCAGACCATCTCGCAGGAACGAACTTTCGCTACGCTGTGCGTGTGCTTCGCGGTGCTCGCGGTGCTGATTGCTTGCGTGGGCCTGTACGGCATGATGGCTTACAGCGTGGCGCGCCGTACCAACGAAATCGGCATCCGGATGGCGCTCGGAGCCGAGCGCCGGCGTCTGGTGTGGATGGTGCTGCGCGAGGTTCTGCTGATGGCGATCATGGGCCTCGCGATCGGGATCCCGGCGGCGATTGCTGCATCGAAGTTTGTGGGGTCTTTCCTTTTCCAGATGAAGCCGAATGATCCGCTGGCATTTACGCTGGCCGCCGGCAGTCTGCTCGCGGCCGCACTGGTGGCCGGCTATGGGCCGGCGTGGCGGGCGTCGCGCATCGATCCGTGGACGGCGTTGCGGGACGAGTGAGACGGTAAAGCCGCAAGCGATCCGTTACAAAAAAGCACCCTTTCGGTCATCTCGGCCCTGGACCTGAGGGTATCCATTCATCGAAGGGCATGCCGACCGCCGTGCTGATTCAAAGACTCAGAAGCAGAACTCGCACTTGCAGTGTGAGACCGTGCCACCACTTGCAATTGAGCCCGAGGCGCAATCTGGAGAGCCGTTGTGGCTTGCTTTGTTCCCGCCGGCGCATTCAGGGCAACCGGGAATCGCATCCTCGTTGAGTGTCGGCAGCATCTCCCTGATCGCTTGGGCTTCGATAACACGGTGTCGCGCGACATCATCGAGGGGACCGAACTCGCCCGTGCCCTTCTTTAGCCCCCTACGCACGATGCGAATGTCCTGGGCCGTGGGAAGTTGCTCCGGGGGAATCCCAGTCTGCTCGATCATAGTCTCACGAACGGTACGGCCTACTTGTTCGGCAACACGCTCCGCCTCGTATTGGCCGCGTACTCGGTCCTTCCGCAACCGCCCTTCGGTCAGGCTCTGCCGGAAAAGATTCGCTGCTAGCTCGTCCTTGCCCATGAAGTCCAATACGGAACGCTTTGTGCCCGCCACACCGCGCATCCGGCGCAGATCCTGGTAGGGCATGTCATACATTCCGAGATATCCAGCGCTCTTGAAGAAGTCGAATCTGTCTACACCGGCTTCGGCTGCAGCCTTGTTGAGCATGATCTCATGCTGAGAGATTTCTTCACGGATGAAGATGCGGTCCATGCTTTCCGCGTGCTCGATGGTGTAGCCGACCAGAAACTCGGCCAGACTGACAAAATAGGCCTGGGCCGCGGCCACGTTCCGTTTCTTGGAATCAGCATTGAGGGAGGTCATGCAGCAGGCGGATCTCGTCAGCTTATAGTCCTCGACCGGCCTGCCGCCGATTTCCCGTTCCACCCGGATGAACATTTCGAGGACCTGGATGTCGAGCAGAGCGCAGGCTGAAATTGCCTTGTTGATGACCTTCTTGAACGCTGTCCAGTCATCGTAGCCGAGCGCCTTCATCAGATCGCGCGCAAACCAGTACCGCGATCCGTTGGTCTTTGCGATCGTCTCGAAGAGCTGCCCGTCTCCGTCGAAGAGTTCCATCTGCGGGTCGGGAGTGCGCTTTGTCATTTCTCAACGCCTTTCGTCTACTTGGGAGGATCTGCCGGGCCCTCCCAGAGTATTAAACTCTTCCACCATCAGGACCCATCACTCTTCAAATCGCCACCGACGGGCGGCCTTGGCCACCCTTATTGTCCTACATGCAATATCCCATTAATATATGCCCCCTTACCGCCTTTCTGGCTCCGCGCCCTCGACTTCCGCGCGGCTCCGCCTATTCTGTTGGGTACCCAGTTTCCTCTCTCGTGAACTTGCAAAACACTGCCTGTACTCAACTGTCTGCTCCCGCGGCCGGTGGTGTTCTAGAATCCGTTGATCCCGCGGGACTTCCGCCCGTCGGCCACTACCGGACCAATTGCGCCGCCAAATTGCAGGTGATCGCTGGAGAACTAGACGAGTTCCTGCTGAAGTTCGACGGAACACTGCAATCGAAGCGAAGTAATGTCGAGCGCGCGGTTCGGGGATATGCGCACTGCAGGTAGAGTCTGTATCGATAAAGGCGCTACCAAGGTTGAAGCACTCCGAGCGTGTTCCCGCGTCAGATGTGCCGGGCGTTCGCTGTTACCATTAGATCTTGATGGCCACTCGAACCCTTACTGAATTCCGTAACGAGCCACTCGTCGATTTCAATGTGCCGGAAAACCGGCGCGGCATGGAAACGGCGCTCCAATTAGTCCGTTCCGAATTCGGGCGTGAGTACCAGTTGCGCATCGCGGGCGACTACATCGCCACCGGCGATAAGCTGATTTCCGTCAACCCCGCCAACCCGAAAGAGGTAGTGGGGATCCATCATCGCGCCACGGCCGAGTTGGCTAACCGCGCCGTCGAAAACGCCCAAGCGTACTTTCCGGAGTGGAGCCGCACGCCCGCCGAAGAGCGCGTCCGCATGCTCATCGAGACTGCGCGTCTGCTGCGCTCCCGACGGTTCGAATTCGACGCGTGGCTGGTCTATGAATCCGGCAAGACCTGGCCTGAAGCCGAGGCCGAAGTCGCCGAAGCCATCGATTTCTGCGAATACTACGCGCGCGAAATGGAACGTCTTGCGGGGCCGCAGAAGGTCGTCCAGCTCCCGGGCGAGCAGGATGAAATGATCTACATCCCGCTCGGCGTCGGCGTGGTGGTTCCGCCGTGGAATTTCCCGCTCGCCATCCTCGCCGGCATGACGGCCGCGAGCCTGGTCACCGGCAACACCGCCATCGTGAAGCCGTCGAGCGAGACCCCGACGGTGGCTGCCAGGTTCGCGGATCTGTTGCTCGAAGCCGGATTCCCGGAGCGCAGTTTCACGCTCCTGACGGGAAGCGGCTCGGCGGTCGGCGACGTGCTGGTGCAGCATCCCAAGACGCGCTTCATCGCCTTCACCGGATCGCGCGACGTCGGCCTGCGCATCAACGAGCTAGCCGCCAAGGCCCAGCCGGGCCAGATCTGGATCAAGCGCGTGATTGCTGAAATGGGCGGTAAGGACGCCATCATCGTGGACGCCGATTCCGACCTGGATAAGGCCGTGGATGGCGTGCTCGCCTCGGCTTTCGGCTACCAGGGACAGAAGTGCTCGGCGTGTTCACGCGCCATCGTCGACGCCCAGATCTACGACCAGTTCGTCGAGCAGCTCGCCGCCAAAGCCAAGAACCTCACGATGGGTCCGGGCGACGATCCCGGCAACTACATGGGTCCGGTGATCAGCGAGAGCGCGCGGACGGCGATCCTGAATTACATCGAGGTGGGCAAGAAAGAGGGACGCGTGGTGGCCGGCGGCGAGGCTGGTCCCGCGGCCAACGGCTACTTCATTCCGCCCACCATCATCGCCGATGTGGACTCCAAGGCGCGCGTTTTCCAGGAGGAGATTTTCGGCCCGGTTCTGGCGGTCGCCAAAGCGCGGGACTTCGAGCACGCGCTCGAAATGGCCAACGATTCGGTTTACGGCCTGACCGGCGCCGTCTTTTCGAACGACCCCGAGCACCTGAGCCAGGCCAAGGAACGGTTCCACGTGGGCAACCTCTACTTCAACCGCAAATGCACGGGCGCTATGGTGGGGGTGCACCCGTTCGGCGGCTTCAACATGTCGGGCACCGACTCGAAGGCGGGCGGTCCCGACTACCTGTTGCTGTTCCTGCAGGCGAAGTCGGTGGCCACGAAGGCCGCTTAGTATTTGGCGGCCTGGCGACCGACTGGTGATTTCGCTTGAGCAGGATTCTCGTAAGGGGCAAAACGGAGCCAGGCACGAAGTTTCGCAAAGACGGCGAAATTCGATCCTGGCACCGGTTTGCAGCGTGTGCGATACCCGGCAGTATTTTGCGGCGGCGCGCTAGCTTTAGTCTAGTTTTCGGCCGGCAATTTATCGGCGTGGCCGGTTGCGCATGGTCAGGCTCCCGGGCGTGGGCTCGATGCTTGCCCGGGGACCGCCCTTGTCGAACCCTTTCGCGGGCCGGCTGGCAGCGGAGGCCGGGCGAAAGACCAAGGAGGCAGGCGTCCAGGATCACCGCCATCACAATGTTGCCAAATCGTAACCCTCGCATGGTTCGCTCCTTACGCAGCTTCTGGGAACCATCCAAATTGCCTGCAACCGCGTAATCCTGTTAGACTCTAATATTCAGGACTAAAAATTGAAAATCGGGGTAACTCGTTGAAAGTTCGCGTTCTACTACTGCCCATCATTATCTATACGGGTCTCCTGGCGGAACCCACGGTTAACCCGCCGGATTTTATCGTGGAACACTATTGTGCCGCCACGCGTGCCCAGTCCCAGGCATTGAAAGATGCGTCCATGGAAGTGGAAATCGCGGCGTCCCTTCCCAAGCTCAAGAAGCAGGGCAAGCTGCACGCGCTGCGACGCATCTCGGCGCTGGGGCGCATCACCTATTCGATGCTGCGGTTCGAGGGCGACGGCACCATCAAGAGCCAGGTCATCACCCGCTACCTGACCGCCGAAGCCGATGCCCAGAGGGATCAGCCGGCCTCGCTCTCCGTCACCCCCGAGAACTACAAGTTCAAGTACAAGGGGCAGGCCTCGCTCGACGGCCGTCCCGTCCACATTTTTCAGGTCACACCCAAACAGAAGCGCCAGGGGCTCTACAAAGGCGATTTGTGGATTGATGCCGCCACCTACCTGCGCGTGCAGGAATCCGGCTACCTGGTGAAGAACCCGTCGATTTTTCTGAAGAGGATCGCATTCACTCGCCGGTATGAGATTCGCAACGGAATCTCGGTGCCGCGGCAGATCCAGACCGAAATCGAAACGCGCCTGGTAGGCAAGGCGGAGCTGACGATCGATTACAGCCACTTCTCGCTGGATGATCCGCAGCGGGTCGTGGCCGGCGACACCGATGGCCAATAGCGCGCGGGTTTGCCGCGCTCCAGGGGAGAATAGATGAGAACGCTGTTCCTGAATCCCCCGTCGTTTGAAGGCTTCGACGGCGGCGCGAGTTCCCGCTGGCCGGCCTCGCGCGAAATCGAGTCGTACTGGTATCCGGTGTGGCTGTGCTATCCCGCCGGCATGCTGCCCGACAGCAAGGTTCTGGACGCGCCGCCGCACAAGGTCTCCATCGAACAGACCGTCGAGATAGGGAAAGATTTCGAGCTGCTCGTTCTCTACACGTCGACACCCGGCTTTCACGTCGACGTGAAGATGGCGGAGATGATGAAGGACGCGAACCCCAAGCTGAAGGTCGCGTTTGTGGGACCGCCCGTCACCATCGAGCCGGAGAAGACGCTGCTGGAGAACTCCGCCATCGATTTCGTGGTGCGCCGCGAGTTCGATTACCAGATCGCGGATTACGCCAAGGGCAAGCCGCTCGACGAGCTGCCGGGCGTCAGCTTCCGCAAGAACGGCAGCATCATCCACAATCCCGAAGGGCCCGCGATCGAGAATCTGGACGAGCTTCCCTGGGTTACTAAAGTGTACAAGCGCGATCTGGATGTGACGCGCTACAACGTTCCGTTCCTGCTCAACCCGTTTCTGGCGTTCTACACTTCCCGCGGATGCCCGGCGCTGTGCACCTTCTGCCTGTGGCCGCAGACGACGTCCGGCCATCGCTGGCGGCTGCGCTCGACCGACGACGTGGCCAACGAGGTTCGGTACGCTCTCGAACAGTTCCCCAATATCAAAGAGATTTTCTTTGACGACGACACCTTCAACTACCGCAAGGAACGGACCATCCATCTCTGCCAGAAGCTGAAGCCGCTGAAGTTCACGTGGTCCTGCACGTCGCGCGTCACCACCGATTACGACACACTCAAGGCGATGAAAGAGGCGGGGTGCCGCCTGCTGATCGTGGGCTACGAATCGGGCGATCCGCAGATCCTGAAGAACATCAAGAAGGGCGCGACCGTAGAAATGGCCGAGCGTTTCACCGCCAACTGCAAGAAGCTGGGGCTGGTGGTGCACGGCGATTACATCATCGGCCTGCCCGGCGAAACGCACGACAGCATCCGGCGCACTATCGACTTCGCCAAGCGCATGGATACCGATACCATTCAGGTGTCGATCGCGCATCCGTATCCCGGCACCGAGTTCTACGACTACGTCAAGAAGAACAACCTCATCACCATCGATTCGATGACGGATGATTCCGGGCACCAGCTCCCCAACATCATCTACCCGGGCCTGGACCAAGGCGAGCTGGTGGATTTTGTGGAGCGCTTCTACGGCGAGTACTTCTTCCGGCCGCGCGTGGTCTGGCGCATCGTCCGCAAGGCGATCCTGAACGGCGACGAGCGGCGCCGGCTCACCAAGGAAGCTCGCGAATACATGGCGCTCCGGACCAAACGGAAAAAGTTTGTGGCCGACCACAAGGCTGCCCGTTCGGCGCCGGTCACCGCCAACTCCGGCGACTGACCCCGCGCATGTCCACCGAGACCGCGCGCCTACGCCTCAAGACGTGGATCTGCGCCACGGTGGTGGTGCTGAGCAACGTCTTCGGCAACTTCTTCATGAAGCGCGGCATGCCGGCGCATCTCTCGACGCCGCTCGAATACATCACCGTGCTTTTTCAGCCGTGGGTGGCGCTGGGCGTGCTGCTGCTGGTGCTCTGGACGGTCGCGCGCATGGCGCTGCTGAGCTGGGCCGACCTCAGCTACGTGCTGCCGGTCACTGCCATCGGCTACGTGCTGGTCGCGCTGGCCGGCAAGCTGCTGCTGCACGAGCAGATCTCGGTACAGCGCTGGGCCGGCATCACGCTGATCGTAGCGGGTGTGGCGCTGGTGTCGGGCGGCAGCACGCCGCAAAGCAGAACTACGGGAGCCGTGCGATGAAGTTCGTGCTCATCGCGATCATCGTGGCCGCCACGACGGTGGGCGAAGTGCTGCAGGCTCTTGGCATGCGCCATCACGGCGAGATCCACGATTTCCGTCCTGGAGCACTCGGCCGCGCCGCCGCGCTGCTGGTGCGAAACCAATACGTGATCGGGTCGGTGGCGGCGATGGCGGTGTCGTTTTTCGCTTACATGGGGCTGCTGACGATCGCCGATCTGAGCTTCGCCGTCCCCGCCACGGCCGTCACGTACGTGCTGGAAACGGTGCTCGCGAAATACGTTCTGAAAGAGAACGTCAACTGGCTCCGCTGGGCCGGCGCTTCGCTGGTCATCTGCGGGGTAGCTCTCGTGTCGCTGTGAGGTGGCTCGGGGCTGTGCCGGCGATGGCGGGTGCGGCGTATTATTTGCTGGCGATTGCGGCGGCGGTGCGATGGGGAATGAAAGGGCCGGGGGCCGGGGGGCGGGGGCGTTTTCCGGTCTCGGTGTTGAAGCCCATCCACGGGCGCGATCCGCGGTTCTACAATGCCATCCGCTCCCACGCGGCGCAGGATTATCCGGAGTTCGAAATTCTCTTCGGGTTGAACGATCCCGCGGATCCGGCGCGCGAAGACATCGAGCGCCTTCAGCGCGAATTTCCGAAGCTGGCGATTCAGGTCCACATCATTCAAACGCGGGCTCCGAACGCCAAGGTTGGCGTACTGGGCGAGCTGGCTAAACTGGCGCGCCATCCGGTGCTGCTGGTCAACGACAGCGACATCGTGGTCGAGGCCGGGTACCTCGACGCCGTCACCGCTCCGCTCGCCGACCCTGCCGTCGGCATCGTTACCTGTCTCTACCGCGCCGCTGCCCAGTCGTGGGCCTCGCGCGCCGAAGCTCTCGGCATCGCCACCGAGTTCGCCCCCAGCGTTCTGGTGGCGCGGCTGCTCGGCGTCGCCGAATTCGCCCTCGGGTCCACCATGGTCTTTCGCGCCGAAACGCTGCGCGCCGTCGGCGGGTTCGAGGCGATCGCGGATTACATCGCCGACGACTACCAACTCGGCAGGCGCATCACTGGCCTCGGATACCGAATTGAATTCGCGCCGATCGTCGTCTCGACCGATCTCGGCGCTGGAACCTGGGGACAAACGTGGCGTCATCAGCTCCGCTGGTCGCGCACAATTCGCGTTTCGCGCCCATCCGGGTACTATGGGTACGCGGTGACCCACGCCACCCTCTGGGCGCTGGTTGCGTGCGCCTTCGGACAGTGGTGGGCGGGCGCCCTCGCGCTCTCCATCCGGATGCTGGCAGGGATCGCGGTCGGCGCCGGTATCCTTAAGGACCGCAATGTTTTGCGCGATTGCTGGATGATCCCGATGCGCGACCTTTTCGGCTTTGCCGTCTGGCTGGCCGGCCTCTCCGGCAACGAAGTGCAGTGGCGCGACCACCGCCTGCGCCTAGCCCCGGATGGCCGGATTTGCCCGAATTCCGCGGAAAAACACCAACCCGATCTACATGGTCATGATTGACGGAGACCCCCTCCTCTGGTTAGTCTGCTGTTGCTGACTTTTTGACCGGGCGACGTCTTCCCCGGCATGTCGTTCGGAGGATCGTTTTGGTATTACTGCTATTCGGGCCGCCCGGCTGCGGCAAGGGAACACAAGCCGCGGTCCTGTCGGAGCGCCTGCAAATTCCCGCCATATCCACTGGAGAAGTCTTTCGCGCCGAGTGCAAAACCGGCACCGAACTGGGCAAGATCGCCTGCGAGATTCTGGCGCGCGGCGGCCTGGTAAGCGACCATATCGTGAACCCCATCGTTGCGCGCCGAATCGCGCGTGAGGATTGCGCCCGAGGTTTCCTGCTGGATGGCTATCCGCGGACCGTACCGCAGGCCGTCGCGTTTTCGACGCGGCTGGAAGAGCGCGACATGCCCGACCCGCTGGTGATTCATCTCGACGTCCCGGCCGATGGCCTGGTGGCGCGCCTCACCTCCCGCCGCCAATGTCCGCGGTGCCTGCGCATCTACAACCGCGCCGGCGAGTGCGCCCATGACGGCGCCGCTTTGGTGACGCGCGAGGACGACCGCGAGGAAGTGATCCGCCAGCGCCTGCGCGCCTATGACGAGCTGACCGGCCCCGTCCTCGACTGGTACGGCCGATCGACCGTGCGGACCGTGGATGGCACGGCGGCACCGGAGGAAGTCTCGTGCACTATCGAGACGCTGGTCCGCGGCGCTTCCCGACGGCTCGCCGCGCACGCCGTGTAGGGCAGGCGCGTCACAGTCGCGAGCCAATTATTGATATCGGGCAGCACCACCCAGCACCGCTTCGCACATGAATCGCAGGCGACGATAGTGTCTGTTCCGGCGGTGCAGCCGGTCGAATTGTATGACGAAACACATCATGAACACGATCGACAGCAGTGCGAACCGTTGTTGAGGCATCTGGTGAAATCCGGAAGTAGCATCATGCATTGGATTCGAATAACAATCCAGCGCTTTCATGCGGACGCAGTAATGGGGACTTTTCCTTAGGGAATGTGCTTAGCGGTTAGGGACTTCAGGTGATGATATCTTTTACGATCTCGCCGCGCACTTCCGTAAGGCGCTCTTTGCGGCCCAGGTACATGTAGCTGAGCGCGTCCTGGTCGAGGCCCATCTGATACAGCAGGGTGGCGTGCAGATCGCGGAAGTGAACCGGTTTCTCCACCGCCTTTAGGCCGATGCCGTCGGTGGCGCCGTACACGGTTCCTCCTTTGAATCCGCCGCCCGCCACCCACATGCTGAAGCCGGTGTTGTGGTGGTCGCGGCCTTTGCTCTTCTCCGACTCGGGAGAACGGCCGAACTCGCCGCCCCACAGCACCACCGTGGAATCGAGCATACCGCGGCGCTTCAGATCCTTGATGAGCGCCGCCACCGGCTGGTCGGTCATCGAAGCCATGCGGAGGTGGTTGGACTCGATATCGTCATGCGCGTCCCACTCGGTGTTGGCGGCGCCTCCGC
Organism: Bryobacteraceae bacterium; assembly: GCA_041484525.1. Classification (GTDB taxonomy): domain Bacteria; phylum Acidobacteriota; class Terriglobia; order Bryobacterales; family Bryobacteraceae; genus JBGPHT01. The sequence continues at coordinate 19,311 of JBGPHT010000126.1, forward strand.
CAGAAACCACGCAGGTGAAGCGAACGCCGCGTTCGACCATGCGGCGCGCCAGCAGACAGCGGCGGCCGTAGTCGTCGGTCTTGGGCTGGCCGACGCCGTACATCTCGAGCGTCTCCTTCGGCTCCTTGCTCAGGTCGAAGACTTCGGGCGCTTCGGTCTGCATCTTGAACGCGGTGTCGTAGGCGGACATGCGCGCCGCGAACTCGGCGTCTTCACCGGGGAGATTGGCCTGGTTCAAATTGCGGATGAGGTCGATGGTCTTGCGCCGCTCCTCGAGCGAAACGCCCTTGGGCAGATCCAGGTTCAGGACGGGCTTGGCGCCCGGCCGCAGGAACGTCGGCTGGTACACCGAGGGAAGAAATCCATGCTTGTACATCGGCAGGCCGGCCTCTTGGGCACCCGCCGGATCGGGCATCACGACGTAGGCGGGCAGCGACTCGGCCTCCGACCCCAGCCCGTAGACCACCCAACTACCCATCGCCGGGAAGCCCGGAATCACGCGCCCCGTCATCATCTGATACTGCGCCGCCGAATGCACCACCATGTCGCCGTGCATGGAGCGGATGATGCACAGATCGTCCACCACCTCGGCCTGATGCGGGAAGAGGTCCGAGACCTCGATACCGGATTTGCCGTACTTCTGGAAGGTCCGCTTGCAGCCGAGAATGCGGGAGTCGGCATTGACGTTCTGGTATTTCACGTCGCCGAATTCAGCGGGACGCTTCTGGCCGTGCAGTTGGTTGAGCAGCGGCTTGGGGTCGAAGGTTTCGAGGTGCGACGGCCCGCCGGCCATGTAGACGAAGATGAAGGCCTTGGCCCGGGCGTGATCCGGCAGGTGCGGCGGCTTCGGGGCCAGCGGGTTGAAGCGGGCGGCGCGCGCCTGGGTTTCCGCCATCATGGATGCGAAGGCCAGCGAACCCATACCGCAAAAGCAGTCCGTCAGAAATTCGCGCCGATTTTTCGCCAGTCGGATGTGTTCAGGCATTTCAATTCACATAAAGGAACGCGTTCAGGTTGAAAACGGCCAAAGCGAATTCCTTCACCTTGGCGGGATCGTCGGGATTCCCGGACAGGAACTGCAGCGCCAGTGCCTTCTCTTTCGGCGTGGGCAGCCGGCCGGCGGCGAGGCGCCACGCGTAGTCGACGCGCGCGGCCGCGGTCGACGTTTCCGTGAGAAGCCTGGTTGCGAATACCGCCGCGAGCTCGTTGGACGTCTGGCCGTTCAACAGCTCGAGCGCCTGCGGGGCATGCGTCGATTGCTCGCGCCGCGCGCAGGAGAGCAGCGCATCGGGAGCATCGAAGACGTCCACAAACGGCAGCCGAAGATTGCGCTTGTAGATCATATAAAGGGTGCGGCGATCGTACTGCGACTTGTCGCGCGTCGCCACCCAATACTGCGGGCGCTTGAGCATCAGCACCAGCTCCTTGTCGATCGGCACCATGAAGCTGGGGCCGCCCAGATTCAGGTTCAGCCGCCCGGCGACGGCCAGCAGCGAGTCGCGGATCTCTTCGGCTTCGAGGCGCCGGTGGTTGAATTTCCAGAGCAGCGCGTCTTCCGGATCTTTTTCCGCGGCCAACTTTTCGATGGGCGAGATCGCAGACTGGCGGTAGGCGCTCGAGAGCAGTATCATGCGGTGGATCGGCTTCAGCTTCCAGCCTTGCTCGATAAACCGATTGGCCAGCCAGTCGAACAACTCGGGATGCGAGGGGCGCGTGCCCATGCGGCCGAAATCATTGGGAGTGGCCACCATGCCGCGGCCGAAATGATACTGCCAGACGCGGTTGACCATCACACGGGCGGTGAGCGGGTTGGCCGGATCGGCGATCCAGTTTGCCAGTTTGAGGCGCGGCTGGTCGGTGTCGAGCGGCGCTTCGGGCGCGGCATCGGGGAGCAGAATTCCGAGCGGGCGCACTCCGACCGTGGCGACCGGGTTCAGATAATCGCCGTGAAACAGCACGCGAATCGGCGCCGGCTGCTTCGGATTGTCCTTCACGCTGTAGATGGAGGAGAGCGGCGGCGGCATCTTGCCATCCAGGTCCTCGATCTGCATTTCGATCTTGGCTTTTTCGCCATCCGGCGCGCGCCGCAACTGCTGTTGCAGGCGGCGCATCTCCTGCTGGATCGGATCGGCTTTGGCCTTCCAGGCGTCCTGCTCTTCCTTGGCGGCCATCACGATGTCGGCGGGCTGGGTCTGCGCAAAGTGGGCCTGCAGCCGATAGTAATCCGATTGCCGGAAGGGATCGAACTTGTGATCGTGGCAGCGCGCGCAACCCACCGTCATGCCGAGGTAGGCGGCGCCCACGATGTTCGTCATCTCGGTGAGGACTTCGTTCTGCGAGCTGGCCACATCCTGATTGCCGGCGTTCTTGCGCAGCGGCCCGAGCCGGTTGAAGCCGCTGGCCACCAGGTACGTCTCGTTGGCCGGGTCCATCTCGTCGCCCGCCAGTTGCTCCTTGACGAAGTCGTTGTACGGCTTGTCCTGGTTGAAACTCTGGACGACGTAATCGCGGTACCGGTAGGCATCCGGCCGGTGCGTGTCGTACTCATAGCCGTCGGATTCGGCGAAGCGCACCACGTCGAGCCAATGGCGGCCCCACTGCTCGCCGTAATGGGGCGAGGCGAGTAGCCGGTCGACCACTTTCTCCCAGGCGTCCGCAGATCGGTCGCGCACGAAGGCGTCGATCTCCTCGGGCGTGGGCGGGAGTCCCAGCAGATCGTAGGTGACGCGCCGGATCAGCGCTTCGCGCGTGGCTTGGGGCGCCGGCTGGAGCCCCGCCTTCCGCAGACCGGCCAACACGAACGCATCGATGGGCGTGCGGACCCAGGCCTTGGCGGCGGCATCGGTGAAGGTGGGCGGCGGCGTTTCTTTGCGCGGTTGAAAAGCCCAATAGCGGCGTTCGGCCGGCGTGTATGTGCCGAGCGGCGCAGTCGTATTCTCCGCGGCCCAGACCGCTGCTATTCCGGCCAGAATCGCCAGGAGTCGTCGCATACCCAGTCCCTCTGAGACAAACCAAGCATATTATCCTCCATCGCCGGGGTCAAAGCCTCCGCCCAAAGTCGGAGTGGGGAAAGGCGGGATTGTGCGCTAGCAAGGTGTGATTTCGGGAGCGGACCGATTGGTGTTCCGTGGCAGCTTGCGGGCCATCCAATACCAGTTCGGGATGATGGGCTATCTTTGGCACAAGCAAGTGCGGCTGACGGCGTTCGGCCAGCACGCTGAGCCGGTCA
>JBGPHT010000127.1:0-22158 GCA_041484525.1 Bryobacteraceae bacterium
CCCGGCGCCGTTGCTTGCACAATCGATACTTTCCGCGCCTGGATGAAGTGATCGCCGCAGTAGAAGCCGAGTTCGACCAATGGGCCGGTCGCAATGAAACACTACGCCGATTATGCGCAATTACTTAAGTCGCTGTGTTTATTTCGTCATCCAAGACGACACCTACATCCTGCAAGACATCACCCGCCACCCGAAATAGTGCGCAAACAGCTCAGGCGGCAACATCTACTAACGCCGACATGTTCAACGTGCGGTAGCGAAGACCGCACGGCCCATGAGTTCTCTGGCAAAAATGCGGGAGCCGAAGCCCCCGCTAGTCGAAGAGGAGACGACGCTGGAGGCCGTTCCCGCGGCAGCCAAGGCGGCCATCGAGAAGAAGACGGCGGGCGGGAAGATCACCCACGTGGAAAACGTGATCCAGGGCGGCGTTACGACGTACGAGGCGGCTTACACCAAGGGTGGGAGGAAGTTGGAAGTCGCGGTCAGGGCGGATGGCTCAGCAGTGAAGTGACATGCGCGCCAGGACGCAGAGACGCTGGTGGCCGAGTACAAGAAGAAGCGGAAATAGGCGACCCCGGTAAGAGTCACCATCAAGGGGGATCAGGAAATAGCTACCGATATGGAACGATATCGTTCGCGGGGAATTCGATCTACAGAGGACGAAAGCCAATGACCAGCCTTTGTTGAGAGGCACCGCTCAGAGCCCGCATAGTCGGCCTGTTATTCGTCAATATATCGGTCTATGTCTGCGTCGTACGGGCAGGCATCGGTGGAGGCGCGTCAAGGCTGCGAAGTCGTTGGATGACGGCTTTCAACGTCGCTCTCCTTCGTACCCTGCAATTATTGCCTCGGCGACCTCAAGTGTCATGCCGTTCATGGCACTTGCGTCCCCTTCGCTGAGGAGGAAATCCATTTGCTCGTTCTCTAGAGGTTTGGCATACAATAGTCCACCGGGGGGCGGCATGTTTCGAAGGCTGGCCGGAATCCTGGTTGCTTGCGGCGCGACCTGCCTCTGTCAGAATCTCGACGACGCGCGCACCACCGCTCTCACTGCTGAATTTCAGAAATCGGTCATGCCGGTGCTTTCGGCGCGATGCGCAGGATGCCATAGCAGCCAGTTGAAAACCGGCGGCCTGAATCTGGAACAGTTCCGGAACGCCAGCCTTGCACTGCAACAGATTGAAATCTGGAAGAAGGTCCGCGACCGCGTCACTGCGGGAACTATGCCGCCTCCACCTGCCACGCCTCTCTCCAAAGCGGAGAGCGCGGCGGTTGCAGGCTGGATCGACCATGTCGCGGGCCGTCCAGCGGCCGGGGCTGTAGATCCCGGCCGGGTCACCGCACGCCGCCTGAATCGGGTGGAATACAACAACACGATCCGCGATCTGCTCGGCATCACCATACGGCCGGCTGACGAGTTCCCGACAGACGATTCCGGCTACGGGTTCGACAACATCGGCGATGTCCTTTCGTTATCTCCCCTGCTGATGGAGAAGCTGATGTCCGCCGCCCGGCGAATCTCGCAAGCGGCGGTCTATGGGGAAGCGTACCCGCCTCAGCCGAGTCTGCTGGTGAGGATCAAGCCGAAGCGAAGCCAGGACGATAGCCCGACTTCGGGCGACATCTTTCCCTTTTCCATGCGCGGCGCCTTGTACGGCACTTTTCATTTTCCGGTCGACGGCCAATATGAGTTCCGCTGGCGGTATGCCAACCTGCGCGGTCCGGAAGTCGCCGATCAGCCGGCCATTGGTGCAGGCGGCACGGCGCCAGGCGGAAGGCAGTCCGGCGCGCAGGCGGGAGCCGGTCCAACCGCCGGGAGAAGGGGCGGCGGACGGGGAGCTTTGACGCCCGAGCAGAGAAAGGCCCTCGATGAACGCAATCGCCTGGGAGCGCCGCCGGTCCAAATGGTTTTCGCCATCGATGGCAGGCAGATGCTTACGGCTGTGGTGGAAGGCAGCACGGATTACAACTACGCGCGCGGCGAGACAGTCGTTCGCGTGCCGGTGACGGCGGGCGATCGTTTTCTGCGGGCATCCTTCCCCGAACTCGCCAATCTCGACGATCCCCGCACTCACATTAACCGCGACGGCCGGCGCAAAATCTTCATCGATTACATGGATATCGTGGGCCCCTACCAACCGTCTCCCGCGCCGGCCCAGAGCTACCGGCGTATCTTCATTTGCGGCCACGCTCCGGGCCATCACGACGCGCGGTGCGCGCGCCGCGTAGTCGAGAATCTGGCACACTAGGCCTACCGCCGGCCACCCAGCGAACGGGAGCTGGAGCCCCTGCTGAAACTGGTAGCGCTGGCGCAAAAGCAAGGCGACGGCCTGGAAGAAGGAGTGCGCGTCAGTCTACAAGCCATCCTGATGTCGCCTAACTTTCTGTTCCGCATCGAACGCGACCCGGTGGGCGGCGCGGGCGCGTACCGTCTGAACGATTATGAGCTGGCATCGAGGCTATCCTATTTTCTCTGGAGCAGCATGCCGGATGACGAGCTGCTGCGCGCGGCCGGCCGGGGCACGTTGCGCCAGCCGGGTATTCTCGAAGCACAGGTCAGGCGAATGCTCGACGATCCGAAGGCGGGCGCCCTTGCCGATAACTTTGCCGCCCAGTGGCTGAGCCTTCGGCTGCTGGATCGCAGGAAGCCGGATGCGGAGCGCTTCCCCACGGTGGACGATGAGTTGCTCGACGCCATGCGCCGCGAAACGCTGATGTTTGTGACCGCGCTGATCCGCGAAGACCGGAGCATTCTCGAGGTCATCGACGGACGGTTCACATTCCTGAATGGCCCACTGGCACGACATTATGGGATCAAGGGAATCGACGGAGAAGAATTCCAGCGAGTGTCATTGCAGGGCGACGAGCGAAGCGGCATCGTGACACAGGGGTCGATCCTGACGCTTTCTTCTTACGCTACGCGGACCTCACCGGTGCTGCGCGGCAAATGGGTGCTGGAAAACCTCCTGGGCACGCCGCCGCCACCGCCGCCGGCGGATGTTCCGCCGCTCGAAGAGGCGAACCTCGGCACTGCCGCATCGTTGCGGCAGCGGCTGGAACAGCATCGGGCGAATCCAGCCTGTGCCGCCTGCCACGAGCAGATGGATCCGCTCGGGTTCAGCCTGGAGAACTACGATGCGGCCGGTCGCTGGCGCACGAGGGATGGCAACTTCGACGTGGACAGCATGGGGACGCTACCGGACGGCAGGACGATTCCAGGGGCCAAAGGGCTGAAGGACATTCTGCGGTCGCAGACTGGCATCTTCACGCGAAACCTGGCGGAGAAGATGCTGACGTTCGCATTGGGGCGCGGTCTCGAAGGCACAGACGCCGCGGCGGTGGAAGAAATCAGCCGGCTGGCGGCCGCCGGAGATTACAAGTTTTCCAGCCTGGTTCTCGGTATCGTCAAAAGCAGCCCTTTCCAGATGCGAAAGGGGTCGGATGGAGGCGGACATGAATCTAAGTAAGCGGCTTTCCCGGCGCGCGGTGTTGCAGGGGATGGGAACGGCGATCGCGCTGCCGTTCCTGGATGCCATGAGCCCCGCGTTCGCGGCCTCGGCCGCAGCGCCCACCCGCATGGCCTTCCTTTACGTGCCGAACGGGATCGTGATGGATGAATGGACGCCGAAAGGGCAGGAGGCCGGGGTGGCCGCGCTGCCGGAGGAGTTGCCGCGGATTACCCGAGCCCTTGCGCCTTATCGTAACGATTGCACGATGCTCAGTGGGTTGACGTCGAATGGCGGCCGTGCTCTGGGCGATGGTCCGGGGGATCACGGCCGGGCTGGGGCGGCCTATCTCACCGGAGTCCATCCCAAGAAGACGTATGGAAAGGATATCCAGGCCGGCATTTCCATGGACCAGGTGGCGGCGCAGAAGCTGGAAGGCAGGACGCGATTCGCTTCCATCGAGTTGGGGTGCGAGGAGGGTGTGCAAGGCGGCAACTGCGACAACGGTTATAGCTGCGCTTACAGCAACAGCATTTCCTGGCGGACATCGAGTTCGCCGATGCCTCCCGAAATCCGGCCGCGGGCAGTTTTCGAGCGCCTGTTCGGCAGCGCGGACGGGGAGCGCGATCCCAAACGCCGCGCGCGGCAGGACCTGTATCAGAAGAGCGTGCTGGACGTGGTGATGGAGGATGCGCGGCGGCTGCAGAGTTCGCTCGGCGGCGCGGACCGGCGCAAGCTCGACGAATACATGTATGGTATCCGTGAGATTGAAACGCGCATCCAGAAGATGGAGCGGCAAAATGCGCGTGTGGTTCCTGCGGTGGGCGCGCCTTCGCCCGGCGTTCCGGCGGACTTCGCCCAGCACGGCCGCATCATGATGGACCTGCTCACCCTCGCCTTCCAGACCGATTCGACGCGCGTGGTCACAGTGTTGTTAGGCATCGAGCAAAGCCCCCGGTCGTACGGCGCAGAGATCGGGATCAGCGAAGCGCATCATGGATTGACCCACCATAGCGGCGATCCGGAGAAGATCGAAAAGGTCACGAAGATCAATTGCTACCACATCCAGCAGTTCACCTATCTGCTGGACAAGCTCAAAGGAGTGAAGGAAGGAGACGGCACGCTGCTGGATCACTCGATGATCGCGTACGGCAGCGGTCTTTCCGACGGAAACCGCCACGAGCACCACAACCTTCCGCTAATCCTTGCCGGCCGGGGCAATGGGACGCTCAAGCCCGGCCGTATGGTGCGGTATCCGGATGAGACTCCGATTACGAATTTGTACGTGGCGATGCTGGACCGCATGGGCGTGCCTGTTGAGGCGCTCGGGGACAGCACGGGGGAACTGGGCTATCTCTCGGATATCTGAGGGGAATTGCAGAGCAGTGACCGCGGCCTCCCGGCATCGGTCCGCGTACGGGCAGCCGATTGCGTCATGAATCATGCGACGAAGGCCCTCGAGATCGAGGACATCGAGGCGCGTGTCACTGAGCTGGAGCGAACCACCGAGCTGTCCAATTCTGCGACAAGTGCAAACCCTGGAACGCCGACTGCCGGATGACACTATCCGGCCAAGGCCAAGCTGCCGTTTTGGCTGCTGGAAGAGCTAAGACCACAGGGCCTTCGATACGACTCGGACGGATTTCACTGGCATTCCTTACGGGTGTTGATCGGATGTCGGACAATGGGCTGTGCCGGCGCCACTCCTCGGGTGCCGCGAGTGACGCGCCTGTATGAGCTGTCCGCATGGCATACTAATTACATATGCCAGCCCGGAAGATCAACGCCGAACTACTCAACGCCGCTATCGAAGGCTTTGAAGCCCAAAAGAGCCTTATAGACGTCCGGATTGCCGAGATCCGGCAGATGCTCGCCGGCCGGACGGAACCCGGCGCCGCGGCCGAACCGCGGAAATGGAAACGGAAGATGAACGCCGCCGCCCGGAAGCGCATTGGTGATGCACAGCGCAAACGCTGGGCTGAGTTGAAGAGGCAATCTGCGTCACCATCGGCATCAGCCACGCGGGAAGCCGCAAAGCCGAAACGGAAGCTCAGCGCCGCTGGCAGGAAGAGAATCATCCAAGCAACCAGGCGGCGTTGGGCGGCGGTCAAGACTGCGAGGCAAGCGCAGCAGGCAGCCACGGCGAAGTGAGTCGGCCCGAAGAAGGCGCTGCCAAGAGAGCGACGCAGGTGCAGGCCGACGCGGTGGAAGGCGGCGTTTAGTAGCTGTCAGAAGCCAGTCCTGCCGCCGCACGTTTATCCGGAAAGCGGGTACGGGCTGCGAGACCAACGGTGATGAAGAGCATCGACCGGCGGATTCGACACCTGGAAGGCCGGTTTGGGCTGGCGGTTGAAACGGCATTCTCTCAGCGCGTGCGCGAACGGTGCCGGCATGCGGAAGAAGTGTCTCACGTTGCCGCTGAGGTTGGCGCGCCATGGTACCGCGGATGCAGGATCGCCGTCGGCATTGATTCCGTGCGCTGTCCATCGCAAGTATTGAAATAGGTAGTGGGTTCCGGCGAACATCGGAACGGATGGATGCCCTGCTGATCGGTCCGGCGCTTACACTCAGCTTTGCGGCGACCCTGCTACTATGCAAGGCGCTGTTGTCCATGCTGATTACGGTGATGGAGCGTACTGGCAGGTCCGCTAAGTAACGGCCCGGGCGCATGGCTCCGACACGAACGCCACCGATGTGAAGCGGCGTTGCCGGAGAATTCGCCTGCCAGTTTTCGGATTCTGTGGCCGAACTTCTATTGCTTCTCGAATACCGCGACGCTCTCCACCTTCTCCCCTTTGGCATTCGTACCGGTGGTCGTAATCGTCACCGCTTTGCCATCACGAGATACGACTCTTTTGGACGTGCCGATCGCTTTGCCGCCACGCTTCATTGTCGCCTCTATGGTGGAATTGTTGACACGCTTAAGCGCGATGGTATCGGCTCCAAGAGGGCCACCGCCCTCGTATGGAACATCCTTGCCATCGTATTTGGCAGAGTACCGAGTCGAGGTCGGTTTACCCTCGGCGTCCGTTCCCTCTGCCGACGCGGTCAGCCCGTCGGCAGTAGCGTCGTATTTGATCGTGACAGACTTCGGCGCTGCACTGGCGGGCGTGTACTTCGATTTCGCCAGATTGAGCTTCCGGGTGCCGCTGAACTTGTCATCGGCTGCCACGAGAACAACTGCAACAGCAATCAGTAACAGCAGCACTCTTGTGAATCGTGAACGCATACTCGTTTACCTCCTCTGGAGAGACGGCACACTTGACCGTCTTTCCTTTGAGCCAAGGGTTCCGTTTGGGACGCCCGGATCGCAATCATCATACACCCCACCCGATCGGTCCGGCGGAGCGCCGGCAGCAAATGGTACCGCGGCACGGCACCAGTACAGGAACGTCGCAAACATCTGCTCGGACCGCTGCATAGTACTCGTTTGAGGTGAGAGCTCGATTGAGAACAATCGAGGGCCAGTTTTAGAGGCTCGTCGCTGCCTGGCCTGCGCGGGCGGCCCGTTCGGAGTCACTCTCAGTCTTTCAACGATTCAATGCCCGCGCGATGCACCTTTCCTGAAGACGGTCAACAACGAATTAGCCCGGCTCGGCCACACAGCGCTCCTCGCGAAAGGGTATCGCGAACGGGTCTTCGGCCCGGCGCCAAGCACGGACCTCGGCACTTCATCTGGTTCAAGACGGTCGTCGCCGGCTACTTCCTACAAAAGCGCGATCGGGAATTGGTCGTTCAACCGCGGGACCCGGGGGCTTGGGAGAAGGGGACCAATGCCGGCCTCAGCCGGGCGGATTTTGACTCTATAACGGACGCCATCGAGATCGGGGATCGCACAGGAGTCGAAATGGATCTGGAGGCGGAGTGGCTGAGCTCGCCAACCACGGCTTGACCGAGGGCACGGCAACTGTGGGCGCACGGGCCTCGGGTGTGATAGGTTCTGTAGAGCGAGGTGGAAATGACGGCACTGCGAATCCTTGCATTGTTCACGTTGCCTGTATTGTGGCCGGCCTCGCCGGCGGACGGGCCGTCCCTGGACTATACCTTCTTCAAAGAGCGGGTACAGCCGATTTTTCTCAAGAAGCGCCCGGGGCACGCGCGCTGTGTGACGTGTCACAATCACGGCGCCCCGCCGTTGCAAACGCTGGCGCCGGGAGCAGACACGTGGAACGAGGATCAGTCGCGCAAGAACTTCGCCATGTGGAAGCAGTTCGTCATGCCCGGCAACCCGCTCAAGAGTCCACTTTTGCTGCATCCCCTGGCGGTGGAGGGGGGCGGCGACCACTTTCACGCAGGCGGCAAGCACTGGAAAACGCAGAGCGATCCGGAGTGGCAGATCTTGGCTGCCTGGGTAAACGGTCAAACGCTAGGAGGTGCTAAATGATTCGTGCGGCGCTCGGATTTTTCGTGGCAGTCACGCTGCTGCATGCGGATGGAGCTCGTGTTCTGCAAACCAACGCGGCCGGGGACAACATTCACGTGATCGACCCCACCACCAACCAGGTGGTCGGGACCATCGAGGATATCGAGGTTCCGCATGGGGTGGCGATTGCACCGGATGGGAAGCGGATCTACGTCACCGATGAATCGCTCAGCATGCTGGACGTGGTGGACGCGAAGACGCTCAAGGTGACCAAGCGGATTCCGTTGAGCGGCCGGCCGAACAACGTCGATGTGGCCAAGGATGGCTCGTGCGTCTATGTGGGGATCGCACAAGCGCCGGGCGCGGTGGATGTGATCGACACGGCGTCGCTCACCAAGGTGAAGAGCATACCGGTGAAGGGTGCGATCCACAACGTGTATGTGACGCCGGACGGCAAGTATGCGGTGGCCGGGTCGATTCCGTCGACCACGATCAACGTGATCGACACCGGTAAGAATACGGTGGCGTGGACGCTGACGCTGAGCGCCGGGATCCGGCCGATGGCGTTCACGCGGAATCCGGACGGCTCGACCAAAGAGATCGTCGTGCAGCTCTCCAATTTTCACGGATTCGCGGTGGTCGATTTTGCGGCTCGGAAGGAAATCCGGCGCGTTACGCTTCCGGACCCCGCAGGGCAGAAGAAGGAGACACAGGGCATCCAGGGCGCGCCCGCGCACGGGCTGGCGATCGCGCCGGACGGAAAGACCTTGTGGGTCACGAGCAAATACTACGGCTATGTCGCCGCCTACTCCTTGCCGGATTACAGTCTGCTGCAGGTGGTGCCGGTGGGCAGCCACCCGGAGTGGCTCACCATCCCGCCGGACGGCAAGAGCCTGTATGTGGCCATGGCGGGAATGGATGCCGTAGTGGTAGTGGATAACAAGACGATGAAGGTGGTCAAGACGATTCCCGTGGGCGCGGTGCCGAAGCGCAACACCAGCGGGATGCTGCGCACGGAGTGATAGCTACTCCTTAGCGGCGGTTCGTAGGCTCCAGCTCAGGTAGCTCAGGTGAAGGTCTTCACTTTTGAAACGCAGGCGTCAGTGCCTGCACTATTTCTTGAGAGGAGACCCCTAGGATGGCACAGCTCATCGTAACGGCGGAAGTGATGAATGCCGCGATGTATATGGGCGGTTCACCGGAAAGCTCGATTGGCGCACCTGTCATGGCGGTGTCGGTGACGGCAGGGGATGGCAGCCCTGTGACCGGACTTGATCCTTCGAATATTGAGACTTACTTTCTCCCCGGAGCCCAGTTCAACCCCACCTTCATGGTCGTCTACTCGATCGGCTTTAAGGAGCAATTGCCGGGAGTCTACGTCTTTGGCCTCATTCCGAACGCCGCCCCGAACACAGACGACAAGTTCATTTACTGTGTCCGCGTAAAGCGGAAGGGCAAGACAGGCAAGGGCACGAGTGATCAGGGACAGGCACTGACCACTCTAGAAACGTTTACTTGACGTTCGGGCCTTGAACCCTTCCAAGAGGAGGTTGCCAAGAAGAGAGATGTCCCTAGCAGGTCATTCAGGGCGCGCCCGCGCACGGGTTACCGATCACGCCGGCGGAAAGACCTTGTGGGTCACGGGTGGTGGATAACAGGACGATGAAGGTGGTCAAGACGATTCCACTGGCGGAGAAGGTCGGGAACGCCGCCAGCGAGCGGGAGAATCTCGGTTTCGGCGGAAACACAGGTTAACAAAGGCGAGCAAACCTTCCGGGACGACCTCCGGCCCTTCAATTGAAACGCGTCCAAGAGTGCGTAAGCATTCATCTTAAGACCCCAGCGGGATACCAACACGGATAGCATCCTTGATGTATCCGGAGAGACATCCTGTTTCGCGCGGGACCGCTATTGTAAAGGGTTGCAATCCCAGAAATAGCGCAGTAGGATACTGCCGGGGTGTTGTTATGAGATTGCAGAAGCTTGGGGTTTGGTTTGTCATCGTGATCTTCAGTGGATCGCTGGCTCTCGGCCAGGAATTCCGAGGCCGGATACAGGGAGTTGTCACCGACACAACCGGCGGGTTGATGCCAGGTGTCTCCGTCACGTTGCGGAATCTCGGCACCGGTGTCGAATCGAGCCGGACCTCTAACGGGCAGGGACGCTATATCTTCGATTACGTGGATCCCGGAAGCTACATCGTGACCGGCGAGTTGAAGGGGTTCAAGAAATCGGTTCAGCAGAATGTGCTGGTGCAGCAGCGCGCCGACGTCACCATCGATCTCAAGATGGAGGTCGGAGCGACCAGCGAGTCGATTACGGTCGATTCGTCGCCCATTGCACTCGAGTTCAATACCGCCACCCGCGATCTCACGGTCGAGACGAAAATGGTCAAGGATCTGCCGTCCAATACGCGGAATCCGTTCCAGTTGGCGGCGCTCGATCCTACCATCATCAATCGGGGGAGCACCATCGAGACGCAACCTTACCATCACCGGACTTCCGACGAAATGGACTTGGGCGGAGGGACCAAGTATCGCAACGACGCGTTGCTCGACGGCACGCCCCTCACGGCGGGCGACAAGCTCGGCTACACACCGCCGATGGACGCCGTCACGGAATACACGGTACAGCAGAACTCAGTAGACGCCGAGTTCGGGCACAGCGCCGGCGGGATCGTGGTCATGACGATGAAATCAGGGACCAACCAGTTTCATGGCTCCGCCTACTATTACGGCCGTAATGCCGACCTGAATGCGATCACCGATCGCGCCGTCCAGAGGCACAGCGATACTCCCTACTGGACCGCCGGGGCCACGCTCGGGATGCCAATCAAGAAGAACAAGCTGTTCGTGTTCGGCGTTTTCGAAAAGATTGGGAATGCCCAGGCGAGCCCCGGAACTTACACGCTGCCGAGCGCGCTGGAGCGAAAGGGCGACTTCTCCCAATCAGTGGCGAAGGATGGCAAGCTCCGGGTGATCTACGACCCCACGACCACATTGATCGCGGGGAGCACGTCCGTGCGCAACCCGTTTCCCGGTAATGCGATTCCTGCGAACCAGCAGGACCCGGTGGCACGCAAGCTCATGGACAACCTGTGGACTGCGACTTCCGCGGGCGACGATCCCACCCTTCTCAATAATTTCAAATACCTGAACGAACTCGACTTCCACTACTACAACTACTCGGCGCGCGTGGACTACTACGTCACCGACAAGTGGAAGGTGTTCGGCCGGATCAGCCGCTTCAAAACCGACCAGGACCAGGTGGATTTCACCGACGGCCACGACCCGCTGAAGATGCGCAATGTGCAGGGCAGCAGGCGAAACGGGTGGAACATCGCGGGAGACTCCGTTCTAATGATCAGCCCGACTATGACGCTGGACGTCCGCGGCTCCTATTACGGCGTCGAGGACAAGCGCGACTATCCGGCATTGGCCATCACAGAGGCGGACTTGAAGTCGACCTGGCAGACCAACTGGTGGAAGGACGGGAAGTCGGACTACCTGACAGGACGGCCACTGATCTACTTCCCCCAAATCGTGGTGGACAGCAACACCTACGGCCGCTTTGGAGTGCAGAACTTCTGGTATCAGGAGCCCAGCGGATACAGCGCACATGCGCGCCTGACGAAGTATTACAACAAGCATTATCTGAAGGCGGGGACGGAAGTCCGGTGGAAGAGGGGAAACGGGGCGCGCTTCTACTTTGGGGATTTCCGCTTCAGCACCCAGGAGACAGGTAAGGACTACAGCAAGGCGGATGCTGCTACGGGACAGGCATGGGCCAGTTTCCTGCTTGGCGCTATCAGCCCCTCGGCATCGAACGTCCGGTATAACGTGCTGCAGAACGCCAACACCGAAATGTACGGTTTCTACCTTCAGGACGATTTCAAGGTAACTCAGAGGCTGACTCTCAATCTGGGCTTGCGCTATGAGTACGAGGGCGGATTCTGGGATCCGCAGAACCGCATCCCCCAGCGGCTGGACCTGACCAACCCGATCCCCGGCATGCAGGCGGCGATCGATCCCCTCATGCCCGCCGATGTCAGGGCTAAGATGGGTGAGTCGACAGGCCAGAAGAGTTACTTGTACAACGGCGCGTTCTATTTTACGGAGGACGGCAACAACCGCAAGACAAACGCCGACAAGTTAGCGTTCATGCCGCGTGTCGGCCTCGCGTGGCGCTTGAATGACAGGTCTGTGGTTCGCGTGGGCTATGGCCGCTTCGTCGTCCCCGCCTCGCTGGCGAACCCCGAGCGCGACGCGCTAGGAGAGATCGATCTGGGCGGATTCACACCAACCACGGTGGCTCCCGCGTTATTGGCCGGCGTTCCACAATCCTACCTGGCAAATCCGTTTCCTTTGGGATTGGATCCGATCACCGGAAAGACCTACGGCCGTTTTACCAACTTGGGTACCTCCGTATCGACGGACGAATATCAACAGCGGCCGCCCATCAGCGATCGCATCAACGTGTCCTTCCAAAGGCAGTTGCCCGGTAAGTTCATCGCCGATTTTACTTACTTCGTGAATTTCGTGAGCCGGGACCAGTACAGTTTGAATCTGGACCTGATGGACCCAAGACTCAGCTACACCTATAAGTCAGCTCTTTCCCAAACCGTCAACAACCCGTTTTATAACTACGGAACGCCGTCGACGTTTCCCGGCACGGCGCTGCGCAACGCCAAGACCATCGCGATCTCCAATCTTCTGGTGCCGTACCCGCAGTATGCGGGTATTACCCAGACGGGCACAGACCTACGGAGAGCGCGCTACCAGTCGCTGCAACTCCGCGGCCAGCGCTCATTCGACAACGGATTCACGTTCCTGGCGACTTACGCCTATGTGGCTTCCAGGGCGCAGTGGTTTTACGACGCGCAGGACGAGTATGATGGCAACCTCAGTTGGATGAATTTCACGGTGACCCAGGCGGGCGGTTCGGGAACGCCGTCGGTGACGTCGGACCCGAAGCATCGCTTCGTTACTGCCAGCACGTGGGACATCCCGATCGGCCGCGGCCGCCGGTTTGGATCCCACATGCTAGCGGCGGTAGACCACATCGTTGGCGGGTGGCAGATCTCCGGCATCTACACGTATACATCCGGGGCTCCCATCATCTTTTCGTCGAGTATCATCGCTCCCGCGTCGGTCAAGAAGATCGGTGGCATCGGGACGGGCAGTTACTGGTTCGATACTACCGGCTTCGCGGCGCAGGCCTCCTTCACCCGGCGCACGAACCCCTGGTATTATGACGGGCTGGTGGGGCCGGGCTTCAAGAATCTGGACCTGTCGCTCTCGAAGCGATTCGCCGTGACCGAGCGTGTCAAGGTAGCGGTTCGCCTGGATGGGTTCAACGCACTGAACGGGATGAACTGGGCGACTCCGCAGTTGACCGTTACGGCGTCGGACTTCGGGAAGACGAACACACAGCTAGCGGGGTATTACGGGCGTCAATTGCAATACTCGGCGCGGCTGGAGTTCTGAGCGCGATCCGCCGAACAGCAGGGGGCTGGCGCAACTGGCGGATGAAAAGGGCATGTACATCCTCACGGTCTCCCAGCCGCATCAGGCAGCGACGGAGGGTTCGCGGCTGGGGGCACGGATACCTGACTTATGCCCACTTAGCAAATTGCGGTTAGACGCCATACGAAACTTATTGACTGTTGACGCTCTCTCATAGGGACGCCTGGGGGATGAGTAACTCAGATGTCACTCGGACGCGCAACCAGTATTCACCCGATTCAGAGATCGTATAACCCAAACCCCAGTTCCAGGTGGGGATAACCTCCACAGGCCCGCTGCCGGTAGCCGTGACGGCTCCGGCGCTTCAGTCCGCGCCGCTCTGCGTCTGCGTCGTCACAGCCAAAGCCGCGTCGGCCGCACAGCCGTTGAAGTCCCGGCGTGTTGCCGGATTCTGGTTCCCGTGCCATCGAGTGAACGAGTCCTTGACGATGCGGTAGATCGGACGCCGGTTCTGCGCGATCACCTTCAGCCATTGCCAAACTCCCCTTGGCGGGAAATAGATCCCGCGGAAAAACAATCGGGAGACCATGTGGCTGATCTTGTAAGCAGCCGGTTCGTCGGCGATGGAATCGAGCGCCCGCTGAGTCGCCTCCGGGCTGTAGGAGTTCGTCCACGCGTACAGCACTTCATCCTGCACCTGTGGAATGGTGATGCGCAGGGGAGTGTGCGCCATCTGAAACGGCGCAAACTCGAGCCAGTGTTTCGGCCGCGTCAGGCGTCCTTCCTTCTCGAGGCGAGTATACAAAGGAGTCGCTGGAAAAGGAGTAATTTGTCCGAAAACCGGCAGAACCGGCGGCCATTCGCGGATCTGCGCCAGGGTGCGCTCAGCGACGCCTGTGGTATCGTGATCCAGCCCGAAAATGAACGACGTGATGGCGTAGATGTGCCGCCGCGCCAGCGACTGCAGCACGCCGGCATATTCCGCCGGCTTGTTGAAGCTCTTGTTGACGCTGGCCAGATTGGCAGGATCGAGCGACTCCATCCCGATGAAGATCCACTTCCCGCCGGAGGCCGCGATCAAATCGATGAGCTCCTCGTCGCGCAGCAGGTTGGCGCTGATTTGCGCCACCCACGAGAGCTCCGCGCCCGCCGCAATGATCGCTCGCAGCAGCGACTTCGTGCGCTTCACATTGATGGCGAAATTGTCGTCTACGAAGAACACGGCGATCTTGCCGCTCGTGCCCTCGGCGCGCCGCTTGAGCTTGAGCATCTCTTCGACGATGCTCTCGTTGGTCCGGAACCGGATCGAGTCGCCGAAGAATCCCGTGACCGTGCAGAACTCGCATCCGTAAGGACAGCCGCGGCCGGACTCGATGGGAATGATGTGAAACGTCTCCCACTCGGCCTTGAAGTGCCGCATGATCGGACGCACAAAGCCCGGGATCCGGTTGAACTGCCGGATGTCGAGCGAGTCCCACGGAATGGCCGGATAATCCTGCAAGGTCGGCTTCCGATCCTGCCCGAAGGCATCCACCGGCGCGTAGACTTCCTTGAGTTGACCGCGCGCCGCATCTTCCACGATCCGGGGCCATGTCTCGTCCGCTTCACCTAGCGCCAGGGCATCGGCATGACGCTGTCCGCCGTCGCGCCCGAGCGCTTCATCGGGAACTTCTGTGATGTGGGGTCCGCCCATGACGACGGGAACGCCCGCGGCGCGGACCGCGTCCGCCACGCGGTAGGCTTTGGCGATCATGCGGGTCATGGCGCCAATTCCGACCAGTCCGATCTTTTCATTGAGTACGAACTGGACCAGATCGGCATCGCTCATCGGCTGCGTGTTGCCGTCGATCAGAACTACTTCATGGCCGGCGGGTGTAAGAGACTGCAGCAGAAACATCCAGAGGTGAGGCATGAAGTTCTGCGTCACGCCGTTGTCCGGATTGTACAAAAGGATTTTCATGTTCTTGCCGGTTCCCAGCATCCAAGAGCGGCTGGCCTTTCTCCGGCAAGACGTCCCGGACTCGGGCAGAGCGGAGTTCGACTCAACCCATCAGAACAGGATCTCAATGTCGGTATCTGATATAGTAGCATTCGAAAAACGCAAGTCAGCAATAATCTTACGGACAATTTCATATGAGCCAAAAAGGTCTCGAATGCTGTTCCCCCGCTGAGTCCAGTACGGCCTATCAGCGCCCGCCCGACACGTCAACGATGGCGCCTGTAACATAGGAGGCCTCGCCCGATAGCAACCAGAGAATTGCCGCCGCCACCTCCGCAGGCTGTCCGCCCCGCTGCATTGGCACCAGCGTCTTTACGCGATCGACCCGCGCTGGCTCACCGCTCTTGGTGTGTATATCCGTGTAGATGAACCCCGGTCTCACGCCGTTGACCCGAATGCCCTCGTCCGCCACCTCCCTCGCGAGGCCGATGGTGAGGGTGTCGACCGCTCCCTTGCTCGCCGCATAGTCGACGTACTCGCCGGGTGCGCCGGAGCGCGCTGCGCCGGAAGAGACGTTGACGATAGTCCCTCCGATACCGCCATGGCGCGTGGACATTCGCCGCACCGCTTCGCGCGCGCACAGGAGAGGTCCGATGGCGTTGGTCGCAAAAATCCGGTGCATCCGCGCCGCGTCCATCGCGTCCAGCCTCATCCGGCTTTCCATCGTGGCTGCGTTATTCACCAGGGCTGTGAGGCGGCCCAGTTGACGGTCCGACGTTTCAAATAGCCGCACCACCTCAGGCTCCGAACTGATATCAGCTTGGACGGCGATGGCACGCCCGCCTTCCCGTTGAATGGTACCCACGACCTCCTCGGCGGCGTGGTGCTGCCTCAGATAGTTGACGCAGACCCCGTAACCGCGCTGGGCGGCGAGACGCGCCGTGGCCGCTCCAATCCCGCTGCTGCCGCCGGTGACAATCAGAACTGGCGCGTCGGGAAGTTGCTCATCCATCGATATTCCCATCCGCCAACAGAGGCGCGTCTTCCTTCAACCCGACTCCGGTCAACTTTCTGGCCCTCGCCTCTCGCATCAGGAAATGAAGCTTGTGCGCCGCTACCGCATAACTGATCCCCTCCGTCCGGATATTCGAGATGCAGTTCCGTTCGGCATCCGTCCGGCCCGGACGCGGATCCCACGTCAAATAAATCCCGAGGCTGTCCGGCGAACTCAACCCCGGCCGCTCCCCGATCCATACGGTCACCAGGCGCGCTCCCAGGCGTTCGCCGATCTCGTCGCCGATGGCCACGCGTCCTTCGATCGCCACCGTGAGCGGCGCCAGCCTCCAACCTTCCTCTGCCAGCCTTGGAGCCAGTTCCGCCATCAGGGGCGCCGCGTGCCGGTGGATGGCGCGAGCCGACAGCCCGTCCACCAGGACAATCGCCGCATCGTAGGACCCCTTCTCGATCCGCTCCCGCGATTCCGCGCTCAACGTGCGTCCCAGATCGGGACGGCGAAGATAGGTAGCGCGGTCCGCCGCCGCGCTCCGCAGCAAGATGTGGGGCAGCCCCAATCCCGCGGGGTCGAGTGGTTCGTAGACCGCGTCGCGGGCGCGCGCATGGTCCAACTGAAAGCGCAGAAGCTCAGCCGTGGGCAGACTATGACCGGTGCGGCCAAGTCCCACGCGAGCCGGTGTGAACGATCTCAGGTCAATAGCCATGGCTCGGGAAGCGGGCGCGGATGGCGCTCCAACCACGCTTCAAACTCCGGCGCTGGCTTCAGGCCCAGCAGCGATCGCAGATACAGAGCGTCGTGAAAGCTGGTGCTCTGATAGTGCAGCATCACATCGTCGGCACCGGGGACGCCCATGATGTAGTTGCACCCCGCCACGCCCAGCATCGTCAGCAGCGTGTCCATGTCGTCCTGGTCGGCTTCGGCGTGGTTGGTGTAACAGATGTCGCAGCCCATCGGCAATCCCAGCAGCTTGCCGCAAAAATGATCCTCCAGGCCGGCGCGCAGAATCTGCTTTCCATCGTAGAGATACTCCGGTCCGATGAATCCGACCACAGTATTCACCAGCAGCGGCCGGTAGCGCCGAGCCACCGCGTAGGCGCGAGCTTCGCAAGTCTGCTGGTCCACCGCGTGATTGGCGTTGGCCGAAAGCGCGCTCCCCTGGCCGGTCTCGAAGTACATGACGTGCTCTCCGCGTTTCAGCTCTTTGGCCGCCTGCCAGGCCTCGTCGAGCAGCGCGAGATTCACGCCGAAGGCCGCGTTGGCCGCCTCCGTACCGGCGACGGATTGAAAAATCAGGTCCACCGGCGCGCCCCGCTCGAGGGCCTGCATTTGTGTGGTGACGTGCGCCAGTACGCAGATCTGCGTGGGGATTTCGTACCGTTCGCGAATACGGTCGAGCGTGTGGAGCAGCGCTTCCACCTGGCCGGGATTGTCGGTGGCCGGATTTACCCCGATCACCGCGTCGCCGCTACCGTAGCAGAGACCGTCGAGGATGCTGGCCGCGATGCCTTTCAAGTCGTCGGTAGGATGGTTCGGCTGCAGCCGCGTGGAGAGGCGGCCGGGTAATCCGATGGTCGAGCGGAAGCGCGTCACCACGCGGCACCGGGCGCCGACCGTTACCAGGTCCTGCAGGCGCATGATCTTCGATACCGCCGCGACCATCTCCGGAATCAGGCCGGGCGCTAACGCCTGCAGGATTTCGGGCGTCGCCTGTTCCGAGAGCAGCCAGTCGCGGAACTCACCCACGGTCAGGTGGGACACCGGCGCGAACGCCGCCGCATCATGCGAATCGCAGATCAGCCGCGTGACTTCGTCGCTCTCATACGGGATGATGGGTTCGCGGAGAAATGCGCTCAGCGGCACGTCGGCCAGTTTCATCTGGGCGCGCACTCGCTCCTCCACGTTGGCCGCCGCCAGGCCCGCCAGTTCATCGCCGGAGCGCGCCGGGGAGGCCTTCGCTAACAGTTCCCGCAGGTTCATAGACGCTGTTGCAGGCGGTGCGCGAACGCGGCTTCCTCTTCCGGGGACATCACCAGGCGGCGCCGCGCATGTCCGGCATAATATCCGATACCGAGCACGAACCACACCGCCGCACCGATCACGCCTTTGTTATAGTCCGGATTCCGAAACAGCGTCACCAGCGTGACCAGCGCGATAATCCCCGCGATGGTGGCGCCCACAATACCGAGCGGGCTCACATAGGGCCGCGGGATTCTCGGGAATCGCACCCGCAGCAAGATGAAGGACGCCATCTGCAAAACATACGCCAGCACCGCTCCGAATACCGCCATGTTGAGCAGCACGGCTCCCACCGGGCTCCCTTGCGGTGTGAGATGGATTCCGAGCGCGACCGCATAACCCAGCGCCGCGCCCGTCACGAGCGCTCGCTGCGGCGTCGCGCGCTCGCCGTGCGTTACGGAAAGCCATGTGGGGAAGTAACCGGCCCGGGATAGCGAGTAGATCTGCCGGCCGTACGCATAAATGATGGCGTGGAAGCTCGCAATCAATCCGGTGCAGGCAGCCAATGCCAGCATGCGCGTGCGTAGACCCTGGCCGAAGATCGTCTGAAATCCCACGAAGAGCGGCTCGCTCGAACGCCCGACCATGGCCGCTCCGGGCGCGATGCCGGCGCTGAGAAAAACCGTCAGGAAGGAGACGCCGATCAAAGTGAGCAACCCATAGAGGATGCCGCGCGGCATGTCGCGCTTCGGGTCGTGGCTCTCCTCGGCGGCCAGCGGCAGTTGTTCGATCCCCAGGTAGAGCCACAGCGCGAACGGAAGGTTCACCACCGCCGCCGCAGCCTTGCCGGCGCCTCGCGGGAAGTAGGGTGAGGCCCATCGCGTCAAGTCGAAGTGTGGCGCCGCGCCTACCCAGAATACAGCCAGAACAGCCAGAGCGATCAGCGTCACCAGCACTGAAATGTGGAAGGACATTTCCACGCCCCACACGTTCAGCGCCACGAAAATCGCATAGCAGACGAGCCACCAGAGCGGCTCCCACGCACTCGCAGTTCCGAAGATCGCGCTCAAGTATCCGCCGATTCCGACCACGATCACGGCAGGCGTCAGGATGTACTCCATGTTCTCCGCGAGTCCCGTGATGTAGCCGCCCCAGGGGCCCATGGCAGTGCGCGCAAACGAATAGGCGCCGCCGGCGTGGGGCAGGGCAGGGGACATCTCGGCGATGGAGAAACAGAGTCCCACGTACATGGCGGTCATGACCAGAAGCGCCAGCAGCATGCCGCCGAATCCGCCCGACGCCAGTCCGTAGTTCCATCCAAAGAAGTCGCCCGAGATCACGGCGCCGACCCCCATGGCCCACAAGTGGAACACGCGCGCATGGCGGCGAAGTTGCCGCCGGGCCAGGTACGCAGCATCCGCTGGCGTGTAGGAGACCTTCACAATGAACTCTAAGGATACCCGGAACAGAGCCGCGGCCGTCAGCGGTTGGTCGTGGCCCTCTGCCCGCCGCAAATCAATATTTTGAATGTAGCCAATAAGAACAATGCATCACAGAATGAGTCCTCCCGGTCGCATAATGAAATTCTTTCCATCCGTGCCGATCCGCTCATCACGCGCGAAGGTGTTGGTCTCGGCCATCCTCCTGACGCTTCTAACGATTGCCACCGGCTTGCCTTGGGATCAGGATCACGTCCGCGGGCGAACCTCATCTGACACTATCCAAATCGCAGGCGCGCGGGGCCAAACGATGGGCATCGCGCGGCAGCCCAACCGGACGCGATCCATCGTTGCGCACTTGAGGGGCTCCGAAGCACTGCTGACATCGGCACCCTCAGCACTGCTCCTGGTGTGTTGGGGCTCAACGGCGGATGGCTCGCGCGTCTACCTGCAATTCCTCTCGGGCCTGCTGTCGTTGGGCCGATCTCCTCCTTCCGCGCTGCTGTAGCCACTACAACCTCCTCGGCATCCCGGTAGCCCGAACTCCCGGTGTGTTCGTTTTCTACAACAGTCAGCACGCAAAAGGAGATCTCTTTGAAAGAGTCTAATGAAGTTCGAACGGGAGGCCGTGCATCTGCCGCCCTGTTGTTGAGCGCTGTCTTCTGCGCCCTTTCCTCGCCGGCCGCCGCGCAAGCCCCGGCTGATCTCAACGCCAGGATCGCGGCACTGGAAGCCTCGGTCAAGTCCGCACAAAGCGCGGGCGATAACGCATGGATGCTGGTCAGTTCCGCCCTGGTCCTCATGATGACCGGCCCCGGACTGGCGCTCTTTTACGGCGGCCTGGTGCGCCGCAAAAATGTGCTCGCCACCATGATGCACAGTTTCATATTGATGGCCGTGGTCACCGTCATCTGGGCGGTCGTCGGGTACAGCCTCGCGTTCGGCGGATCGTCGCCGTACATCGGCAATTTCCAGTTTGCCTTCCTGGATGGCGTCGGCTCCGCGCCCAATACAGACTACGCCGGCACTATCCCGCAGGCCACTTTCATGATCTATCAGTTGATGTTCGCCATCATCACTCCGGCCCTGATTTCCGGCACTTTTGCGGAGCGCATGAAGTTCAGCGCCATGCTCCTCTTCACGGTTCTCTGGGCGCTGATCGTTTACTTTCCGATGGCCCACATGGTCTGGGGCAAAGGCGGTCTTCTCAACGCCTTCTCCGGCGGCCGGTTTCCATGCTTCGATTTTGCAGGCGGCACCGTTGTGCACGTGACCAGCGGCGTCTCTGCCCTGGTCTGCGCGCTCTACCTCGGTAAGCGGCTCGGCTACCCGACGGCCGCGGTGAAGCCGCACAACCTGGTGATCGGCTTCACCGGCGCCTGCCTGCTCTGGGTCGGCTGGTTCGGATTCAACGCAGGCAGCGCGCTCGCCGCCAACGGACTGGCCACCAGTGCCTTCGCCGCCACCCACTTCGGTGCCGCCGCCGCGACCATCGCCTGGCTCGTCGCCGAATGGATCTTTGTGGGCAAGCCCAGCGTTCTGGGCGGCATCTCCGGTTGCGTCGCAGGCCTGGTCGCCATCACACCGGCTTCTGGTTTCGTCAAGCCATTCCCCGCGCTGCTCATCGGCTGCGTGGCCGGCCTCGTCTGCTACTTCATGGTCACTCGCATCAAACAGAAGTTCGGCTACGACGACGCCCTCGATGCCTTCGGTGTCCACGGCGCCGGCGGCACGGTCGGAGCTATCCTCACCGGTGTCTTCGCCACAAACGCCGTCAACGACGCGCTCAAAGACGCAGCCGGCAAAGCCCAGCCCCTTGGCTTGGTGGACGGCAACGGCGGCCAGGTACTCAATCAGGCTATCGGCGTCGGCATCGCGTGGGTGCTCGCGATCGTAGGCACTCTCGTGATCCTCAAGATCGTCGACGCCACGGTCGGCCTGCGCGTCAACCGCGAGCAGGAAATGCAAGGCCTCGATACCAGCTTGCACAATGAAGACGGATACATATTCGAATCGTAGAGGATGCCATGACGAAAATCGAAGCGATTATTCAACCCTTCAAGCTCGACGAGGTCAAGGACGCCCTGACGAGCATCGGTGTCGACGGGATGACCGTCAGCGAGGTCCGCGGCCACGGCCGGCAGAAGGGCCACAAGGAGGTCTACCGCGGCCGGGAGTACAACGTCGATCTGCTCCCCAAGGTCAAGATCGAACTGGTCATTGCCTCCAGCCGTTCTGATGAGGTCATCAAGGCTATCGCTGCCGCTGCGCGCACGGGCCAGATCGGCGATGGCAAAATCTTCGTATCGGAAATTGCCGAAGCCGTCCGCATACGCAACGGCGACCGCGGCGAATCGGTTCTCTAGCCTGGCAGGATGCTGAAAACGGGTTAGCCACCGATCCACACAGCGCGGCAGAGCCGCAACCAAAATGATATGGCGCTGCGCTCCGAGTAAGATGTTTGTTTCCAGGGCAAACGTCCCAAAAGGAGCACAACGCCATGCAGAAGTTTATCGCGAAATTCGGCAGCCTGAG
>JBGPHT010000128.1:0-22153 GCA_041484525.1 Bryobacteraceae bacterium
AGTGACGGAGCGGCCGGGACAGATGGTGAGCGCGAACGACCGGATGGCGGAGTATCGTCGCGTGGAGGTGTGGTTCGTGCCGACGGGCGGAGAGATGCCGGCATCGGTGACTAATGCTCAGACAGCGGGAGCGTTGCCGGTCAGCACCCTCGGCTGCCCCAAGTAAGGGCTCCACATCCGGGCTGCTGCTTCCAGAGGCAGCCCGGATCTCTCTGTAAACGAATTCCACGATACGTGCCACCCACGTCTTTATCACCCTTGGTTGGTCGCAGTCCCATGGGACCCTCTCCAGAAATACTCTGGACGCTCAGGCCGCGGCGGCTTCGACTGCAACCTGTGTCAGGCGTTCGCACAGGGCCGCGACTTTGAGGAATACTTAGTGACCCACCGCGAAGTAACCCGACCGGAAAGAAGCTCGCAGCGGCGGCAGGCCTTTGGGCCGCGCGACCCTGACCTGGACCTTATGGTACTTACCGTCTCGCTTTTCGGTCGCCGGTGCATAGCCCAGCACGTATTGGTTGCGTAGCGCCATGCCCACTTTTTGAGCGATGTCGGGCAGCTCGTTCAGGTCGTCCACCTCAAACAGGCGCCCTCCGCTCTGCTGGGCAATTTCGTCCAGCAGCGCCGGTCCCTCGAATTCCTCGGGGGTTCTCCTACGGCCGGCAAAGGACTCCATGATCCCGATGGAATAGATCTGAACATCCGCCTCGCGCACGCGGTTCTTGACCTCGCGCGTCGTGTAGCGGCTGCAATTGTCTCCGCCGTCGGAAATAATCAAGATCGCTTTGCGGGCGTGCTTCGCATGCTTCATTTCATTCATGGATAGATAGATCGCGTCCAGGAGGGCCGTCCGTCCCTTGGATTCAAGGAACATCAACTGGCTCCGGACGTCGTCGCTTCGGTCAGTAAAGCCCATGACAAGTTGCGCGCGGTCATTGAACTTGACCAGCGAGAACTCGTCCTCCGCATTTGCTGTCTTCAGGAACGCGGCGACCGCCGCCCGCGACTTCGCCAGCTTGGCACCCATGCTGCCGCTGCAATCGAAAACAATGCCTATCGAGACCGGAACGTCTTCGGACGCGAAGTGAGTGATCGTCTGCTCGATCTTGTCTTCAAATAATTTGAAGTGCTCTTTCTCGAGCCCGGTGATCAGCCGGTCCTGGCGATCGGTGACCATAACCGGGATCAGCACCAGATCTGCATCGATGCGGATGCTCGGCGCAATCCGGTCCGCGCCGCCGATGGAAGGCGCGTGGGCGCCCACTCTTGGCTCGATGACGACCCGGGATTCCTGAGCGCTGGCCGGAGTCAGGCCCAAGTAAGAGAGGGCCCAGTAAGCCGCCGGCAGAATCAATATGGATGAATAAGTAACGTATCGTCGTGCGTGTCCCACCTTTGCACCCCTAAGTAGGCTCGATGCGGAGTCCAACTCCTGCGGGGCATTTCTTGGGGTTTGCTAAAAAGAGCGACGCGGACGGGAAATTTTAGGCGACGATTTGGAGGACGTCGTCTCTCAGCAGAGTGTGGACTTTGACTAGCAGGTCGGACATGGCAAACGGTTTTGGCAAAAGATCGAACTGCTTGCACCTGTCCAGTTGGGCAGACTCGCAGTAACCTGACATAAGCAGAACCGACAGGCCAGGGTCGTCTTTTTGCAGTTTGGCGGCCAAGGTGGGGCCGTCCATTCCGGGCATCACAACGTCAGTGACAAGAAGGTCAATCGCACCGGGGTGCGACCGTGAAACCGAGATGGCCTCCGGCCCGCCATCCGCAGTTAACACGGAGAAGCCTTCCTGCTGGAGAATAAGCGCCATCATAGTACGGATTAGCGGTTCGTCGTCAACAACCAGAACAGTCGCCATTTTCTTGTCCCTCAAAGACCACGATGCGGGTTTTCGCCGCCAGACTCAGAAAATGTGTAGGACCGATCAGACTCTTCTGGTGACCCCAAGATGTGAGTCACGCCGGTCAGTCGTCCAATCCGAACACGTAGAATGCCGGCAAAAAACTCGATTGTGGTTGTATATGAAACACATATGGGCGCGGAAGCGGGCGTAAGAGAGATGCAGAGAACCCGATTCGACCTGCAACAACTGTCGGTACTTGGTAAGGAATATCACTCCGAAGAACGTGTTGTTGGTTACTATACTTCCGGCGACCGCATGAAATACTGGGGCGACATGGGAGCCTTTTGGGGAGGACTGTGGGACTCCCTGGCCGGTGCCGCCTTCTTCGTAGTGCCAGGCATCGGCCCGGTTCTGATCGCCGGGCCGCTGGGGGCGTGGGTGGTAAATACGATGGAAGGCGCCGAAGCCGTCGATGGTTTGAGTGTTCTCGGCGCCGCGCTCTACAGCATCGGCATTCCAAGAGACAGCATTCGCCGCTATGAGTCGGCCCTCAAGGCGGATAAGCTTCTCCTGGTGGCCCACGGCACGGTGGAAGAGGTCGAGGGCGCCAAGGACGTCCTCCGGCGCACACAGCCCGCCGAAGTCAATCTCCACTTCGCCGAAGAAGGGGCGATGAGTCTGGCGTAGCGCGGTTTGAAGTGGCATTACTCCAGTCATCGAGGCGGCGCTTATAGATCCAGGTAACGAGCCCCAGCATCACGGCCGTCGACCAACTCACCATGAGGATCCCGGTCATCGCCTCTACACCGCCAAGCAGCCTCCACTCATTTTCCAGTAGCACGTCCCCATAACCGACCGTCGAGTAGGAATCCAGCGAGAAAGAAACGGCGGTACGGAAATTCGGAAAGCAATTCTGGACTTTGTAGAAAACGTCCCAACCGGCTATTTCCACGAAGTGAGTGAAGAGCAGTGCGAGCACGACGGCGGTAACGACCGCGGTGTTGTGCACGAAGCCGAAATGCGCCTCGGCTCGCCGCCTGTAGCGGACCATGCTCCAGAGAACGATGAAGGTGCCGGCGGAATGAACTGCTACGGTAGCAGCAACCAACAAGATGCCGTCGGTAAGATGAGGCAGACGCTCAAGCATCTTGCCGGCCGCTCACCGGTACTGTCGTTTCGCCTGATCCACCGATTCCGAAAGTGCTCGCCACGAGTTTCGGAAGCCCGTGGCGAGCTCATGCCACGCCCGCGTGTCTTCTTTTTCCAGGCGCCTCAGATCGGCCTTCAGGACCTCATGGCGCTCTTCCAGTTTCTTCATGTGTTCTTGTAGCGCCTGTCTCATCTCGGCCTTCCCGAGGGCGGCTTCCACGCGCAGATGGTCCATGCACTGGCGCGCCCGCACTGCCGACGAGCCCAATGTGGCGGTCAGCTCGGCGCGGTGCTTCCGCATCCGCACCTGCAATTCGTGCAGTTGTTCCTCGATCGCTTTGGCGGTGTCCGCGCTCGCTCTGGCGGCCTTTGCCTGCAGGTCGAGCGCATGTGACGCGAGCGAATCCATGTGGTCCATGATGGAGGTAGCCAGGCTTTCGTTGTATTCCACGATGGCGCTCTCCAGGCTGTCGATGCGACTCTCGATGGCTACCCTGGCAGCGCCGCGCTCCGTCTGGAGCCGCTGCCTCGTCTCAAGGAGGTCCGCCTCGAGCTCGGCGCCCAGCGCCTTCAGCCTGGCTTGCAGGTTCTCGCGCTCGGCGCCGAGCTCCGCCCGCCCGGCGGCCACGGTAGCTTCAAACTTCTCCTTCTCGCTTGCCGCGGCTCGCTCCGCCTTGTCCAGCTCGCCATGGAGAAGATCCTCGAGCCATCTCACGTTGGTCTTCACGCGCTCGACCGATGCACGCAGCGCGGCCTCCCGTTCGGTGCGGTTCAGCGGCTTGCGAATCGTACGGCCCCTGGTCTCCAACTCCTCCACCACCCGTTCCGCGTAACGTTCTTCCAAGACCACCATCAGGGCCGACTTGCCCGGCGGCAGGACATCATCGAGCTCCTGGACGCTCTGGTCCGGGCCTGCCTGAGCGGACTCAGAGGCAGTTGATTTTCCGAGTGCCGCTCCGGCGTTCGCGCCCACAGCAACCAGACTTACGGTCTCGACGGGGTCACTGGCCTCTTGCACGTGGACGCCGCCGCCTGCATCCTTGTCGATCAGTGCGTAATAAGTCAGGTCGATCCAGCCCGCCCGGTCCAAACGCTTCAGCTCGCGGAGTGCTTCGTGCGCATTATCCCGCGCCTCCGTTACCAGAACGACCATTTCGACACGATCCATGTAGATCTCCTGCAAGCCTGAAGTGTCAGCGGTATGAGGGCGTGATGTTACGACCGAATCAGCCAGAGCCCGCCGCGCGACTCGTATTTCGCCTGCTCGCGGGCCTGAGACTCGCGCAGTTCGGATGCCGTCTCCGGTTCGTTCGGAGCCAGCGAGAGAACTCCAAAGCAGACGCCTTCACGGAAGGATTGCAGCACGAGCTGCCTGCCATTCGCGAACCGGATGGCATCGCGGTACTGGAAAGCCTCCGCCGACAACTGCGTGAAGGTCACGTCTTCCACCGCATTCAGCGCGAATTCGCGCCGCAGGGATTCGGGGATGCGGCTCATGAGGAGCTGCGTGCCGGGTGGAATGCAGACGGCCGGAGCCTGGGCGACCTCGCATGGCGGCGCGAGCCAGGACTTCAGGGCCGACCACCAGGAGCGGCGGGCAGCGGGTTCCAGTTGCGGGCGGCGTGCCGCGGCAACGTCTGCCGGTGACGCCAGGCCGATCGATCCAGTGGAAAACCGGTGAGTCACCAGTTCCTCCCCTTCGACCGCGAGGCGGTTAGGTAATCCTTGCAATGAGTAATCGCACATTGTGTGTATCCCACCTTTTCTTGGTTCTCGGACGGCATCGGGCGCGGACTCTCATGCGAGCGAACGTCGCGGACAGTTTGCGCCGGCCCCCTCTCGAGTTATCAGTCACGGAATGGCAGATGCAGAGGATTCCAAAATGGCGGAAAAAATGTACGGAACAGCTTGAAAAGTTTTGGGTCAGATGCGGCCTCCATGGAATCTCAAGTTGTCAGCGCCCGTAATGACTCGCCTGATCCGTGAACTTATCCGCCCGTATCGATGGACTCTTGCCATCGTGTTCCTGGCGATGGCGGTCGAGACAGTCATGAGCCTGGCAGGTCCGTGGCCGCTCAAGATTATCCTCGACAACGTGGTGGGGAGCCACCACCTTCATGGATGGCTTGCCGGTCTGTGCAGCACGTGTCTGGCGCGGGCAGCAAGATGCACATTGCCGCGATGGCCGCCGCCGGCTTCGTGCTCATCGCGGCCATCGGCGCCGCCGCATCCTACGTGGATAACTACTATACGGAAAGCATCGGCCAGTGGGTGGCGCACGACCTCCGCATCCGGACTTACCATCACCTGCAGCGTCTTTCGCTCCGGTACCACGAAAGCCATCAGGTGGGAACTCTGTTGAGTACGCTGACTACTGACATCGCGACGATTCAGAACTTCGCTTCCTCGGGGACTCTGGGGATACTTGTCGACCTGTTTACCATCGTCAGAATGCTGGGCCTGATGTTCTGCCTGAACTGGGACTTTGCACTGGTGGCGATCGGGGTGACGCCATTTCTACTGCTCTTCGTGGTGCGGTTCAAGAAGGCGGTCAAGAAGGCTACCAAGGAGGTACGGAAGAACCAGAGCGAGATCGTGACGGTGGCGCAACAGGGTCTGGAGTCGGAGCGTGTAATTAAAGCGTTCGGGAGACAGGAGTTCGAAGAGGAGCAACTGGGGAAGGCGAGTTGGGCGACAGTGGAATCGGCGCTGAAGGCCCGGAAGATCAAAGCCATCCTGTCCCCGGTGGTGACTCTGACGGTCGCGGCCTGTACTGCCTTCGTGCTGTGGCGGGGCGCGGGTCTCATTTTGAAAGGTGCGATGACAGCGGGCGTACTGACCATTTTCCTTTCCTGCCTCAGCAAGTTCTTCAAGCCGGTGCAGGATCTGGCGAAGATGACTAACTCAATCGCGCAGACCGCGGTGGGACGAGGGAGTCGGCGGGCTTCGCATCATGGACGACGTGGGCATCAAGATCCACAAGCTGAAACATTTGAAATTGCACGGCAAGCTACTGCTGGCGGATGGGGCCCGAGCCATCATCGGATCGATTAACCTAACGCCAGGCAGCTTCGACAGCCGGCGCGAGCTGGCGAATCGAGGTCCACGACGATGACATCGTGGATCGATTGCAGCAGGTGGTGCACCATGATTGGGAGAATTCGCATCCGCTCGATTTGACGGATGAAGGATTGCTGTCGGACCTCGAGGAACACCAGAGTGAGGGCGCCGAGCAACTGGCGCTGAAGGGCAGACACTGACAGACTTGTGGCGTAAGAATGTAGAAAGCTACGTTGCGGGTGGCCGGGCCTTTGGGGTTGCCCCTTCGGACTTATCGCCGTGCGTGTCGGCCACCCAATGGATCGGAAAGCATCTTCGATGATCTAGGCCCGCTGGATGGCGGACATATCTTTGCCGATTCGATGCTGTTCCTCTGATATCAGGTGGGACGGCGATAATCGCTATCCGCTCACCATCCGATGCTATGGGTTCGAACCCAAGATCTCCCCGCCGACCCTGTACCGTAGTCAGACAGCCGTGCGGGCTTTGACGGCCCTACGGGAAGTTCAGTACCACCGTAATCAACGCTTCCTGGCCAGGAAGAAAACTGTGGAAGGAATCGCGGTGGGCAACTCCTTCTGAATCGACTGTAGCAGACGGTATTGGAGGAATACAGGCCTGAAAACCTGGAACTGGCTGATTCTAAGCGGCGGAAATATTTTCAGCGGGTGTGAGACTACCGGTGTTGGAGAACCGTGGTATTGCCTCGCACACTAGCGATGGCAAGTTCTGACTTCTTGGATTTCGGTTCGCTAACGTAGCCTCTGACTTCGCCGTTGTTGATCTGGCTAACGATCAACTCAACCTGGGACACCCTCACGGGCTCACCAAGATTCACGTGTTTCTTGACATACTGTCGGTCACCGGCCAGTACGACGAGATCGCAGTATTTGCGCCGGTAGTCGACCTGACGGACTGAGAGGCTGACAGGGCCGACGCGGTGGAACCGGCTGGACCTGTCGAAGCGGAATTCGTAGACATTGCGCTCGCTAAGTCTCTCCCGCCGGGCGGGGATCTGCGGGCGGCTTACTTTCGCGACCGCCGGCGCGGCAGGGGGCGGCGCGGCAGGGGGCGGCGCGGGAGACGGCTTGAGCTTGTCCGATACTGATTGCAAATCAGCCTGCAGTTGCCGGACGGCGGCACTCGATGCCTGGTTCGCGGCGGTGAGATCCTGCACGTGGCGGCGTTCGCGGACCAGGCCGGTCATGGCGGACGCCGACACACCTAAGAGAATCGCCAGCGAAGCGGCCAGTCCACAGGCCAACCGATGGCTCTTCACGAAGCTGGTGTCAAAAACCCATGGGGACAACTCAACCGCTTCCAACGGGGCGATGCCGGTGACCACGATCTGGATATCCATGAAAAGGCCGAGGGGGCTCTCACTGTAGGTGAAGTGACGATTGATCACTTTATAGGCAGGTCGCCGTCCTGGCTCGGTAAGTGTGAGAGAGACTACATCTCCGACGGCAGGAATCGGTATGGCGGTTATCGGAGTTCCCGCTGGAGCCTCGAATTGTAGGTACTCCTCTTGGGTCCAGTCGCCAGGTTTGATGTCGGCAGGACCCTGGTACTGGAAGTGGACTGAGATTCTTGTCTTGAGTTCCCTCGTGCCCATGCTCAGTACCTACCAGGAGGCAGAGGTGACTTCAAATGCTTGTCCGCATTGAGGCGGTCAGTAGCTTCGCGATTGATCGTACTAAGTGCGACTTGCCCGCGAGTTCCGTCTGTAGCCGTGAAAAGCAACGCATTGTCTTGTACCCAAACGGCAATCGCGAGCCGCACCACGCCGTCCTTCGACACGATCGAGAAGGCTGTTGCGGGAGGGACGCCGGCGTCGGGCCATTCGTACTGGTGCATCACGGGCTGCGCCGGTAGCTCCGGCGGCGGAGGCGGCGGAGGTGATTCCGGAGGCTGTTGCGGTTGCGCGATGACGAAGGCCACGCTTGGCGAAATCCGGTCCGGGGAGTAGGCAGGGTAGCCTCCTCCCCACACTCCGCCGAATTGACCGTAGCTGGACTGGCTGCGGCTCTTGTCCAGGAAAGTGCCAAGCCGCACACCTGCTCCGCCGGCTGGAACGGCCCGCTGGGCGCACACATGAGAGGGAAACAAGCCAGCGGCGACGATTGCGGCGATGAGAGAAGTCTTCACAGCCATCCTTCCGCTTCCGGGTTTGCTCCGAGGGAGACACTGCTCCCTTTTTGGGAGAATCCGGAAAACGTTGCTTCCGGGTGGATGCGCGCATTTGGCAGCCAGATGGAAAATCTTCTGATCCGAATGCATGGTGAAGCCCCATCTTGTACGACTACGCACCGCAGCCGGCATCCCCAGTTCTAAAGGCGATTTGCCTGCAAGCCTGCAGGCTCCGTCCTGCCGGCGAAAGGAGCAAGGAGATGAGACTGCTTCCGTGGACCCAGCCGGTGCGTGCGCTCGCGGTTTTCTGCGCGGCCATGATGACTCCTGGAGATCCACTGTTGTATGCGCAACCGGCGCAGCCACAGGATCAAACCACGGCGCCGGGCGCGTCGCAGGACGCGTCGTTGTCGCCAGCGGAGTTGGATAGCCTGGTGGCGCCGCTAGCACTCTACCCGGATTTTCTGGTCGCACAGATTCTGGCTGCGGCCACGTATCCCCTCGAGATCGTGGAAGCCGACCGCTGGGTGAAGAATAATGGCGGGCTGAAGGGCCAAGCCCTGCTACAGGCGGCGGAGAAACAAAACTGGGAGCCGAGCGTTCAGGCGCTGGTCGTGTTCCCGCAGGTACTCCAGCAGTTGGATACCAACTTACAATGGACCACCGCGCTGGGCAACGCATTCCTGGCTCAGCAGGACGGCGTGATGTCCGCTGTGCAACGAATGCGGCAGAAGGCCCAGGCATCCGGCAAACTCCAATCGAACGCGCAGCAGAAGGTCGAAGTTCAACAGGCGGACGGAGCACCAGCGATCGTGATCCAGCCCGCCAACCCGGATGTGGTTTATGTCCCGAGCTACGATCCCACGGTAGTCTATGGACCCGCTCCTGTGTATGCGCCCTATCCGGTGTATGTTTACCCGCCAGGCGACATTTTTGCCGCGAGCTTCATATCGTTTGGCGCCGGTGTGGCGGTCGGGTCGATCTTCAATGGTTGGAACGGCGGCTGGGGATGGGGTTGCAACTGGGGCCGGCATTCCTCGGTGTTTGTCAACAACACATTTATTAATCGCTATGGATTCCACGGCGGCGGCGTCTATGCGGGGCGCTACGGAAATGCTGCGTGGGCGCACAATCCGGCCTACCGGGGCGCTGTTCCGTACTCGAACGCGGGGGTGGCTCGCCGTTACGGATCAGTACCGGGAGTCCGCGGACCTGGCGGCGCGCCAGGAGCGATGACGCGTCCTGGAGGGGCGGCAGGATTCCGGCCGCCGGGAGGTGCACCGGGAACGGTTCCGCGCCCGGGAGCGGCTGGCGGCGCGGCGGGACTTACGCGTCCCGGAGGGGCGACAGGAATGCAACCGCCGGGCGGCGCTCGGGGAGCGGTCGATCGTCCCGGAGTAGCGCAGGGTGGGACGCGCGGTAATGCGGGCGCCATCACCAATCCAAATCCAAGGGGAAGTGCATCCCGTATGCAACTGCCCGGCGCGATGCCTACGGCGCCGCGCGGCACCTTCACCAATCCGAGGCCGAGCCCCTTCAGCGGCTCTGGCGGCCAGACTCGCATGAATAGTAATCGCGGTGCTTCCAGCATGGGCGGGTTCCATGGTGGAGGCGGCATGCGGGGAGGCGGCGGCATGCGTGGTGGCGGCCGGCGACGTTAACCGGGCGCGATCGAGAAAAGAGGAGCTAGAACAATGAAGAGAAGTAACATCATCCTGATACCCACTTACTTTTTGGCCGGCTGCGGAATGGTGCTGGATCTGTTGCAGCCGGCACGTGGCGCAGCTCAACAGTCGAATTCCGCGTCGCGAAGTTCAGGTGTCAAGACGGTAGTCAAGACCGCAGCCGGGCAGCGTTCGTTTTCGACGGCCGAGCAGGCCGCGCAGGCGCTGTTGGCTGCGGCCGAGGCCGGCGACAACGCGGCGCTGCTCGCCCTTTTCGGTCCAAGTGGAAAGGAGATCGTGAACTCCGGCGACCCCGTCCAAGACAAGAACCGCCGGGCGGCGTTTATCGAGAAGGCGAAGCAGCGCATGAAGATCGAGCCGGATGCGACTAACCCGAAGCGGGCTACGATCGCGATCGGCGACGATGACTTTCCGTTCCCGGTGCCGGTGGTGGAGAGCGGCGGTCAGTGGCGGTTCGACACACAGCAGGGAAGACGAGAGCTACTGGCGCGGCGCATCGGAGGGAACGAACTGGAAGCGATTAAGATTTGCAACGCGTACGTCATGGCACAGCATCAGTTCGCCGCCGAGGATCAGGATCGAAGAGGCGTGCATGAGTACGCTCAGAAGTTCATCAGCTCGCCTGGCAAGAAAGACGGACTCTACTGGGACGAGGCGGAGGGCGGTCCGGCCAGCCCGATCGCCGATCTGGTGAATCAGGCCGCGGAAGAAGGCTACGATACCACGGGCGTAAAGCCCGTACCCTACCATGGCTATTACTTCCGCATACTTAAGGGCCAAGGGCCGCGCGCAGCGGGCGGCGCGACAGACTATATGGTTCGCGGCCTGATGATCGGGGGCTTTGGCCTGATTGCATGGCCGGCCGAGTACGGCGCTTCCGGCATCAAGACATTCATGGTGAACCAGGCCGGAATTGTGCGGGAGAAAGACTTGGGGCCGAGCACGGCGACGGCGGCCAAAACCATGCAGACGTTTAACCCCGGCACTTCCTGGAAGGCGGTGAAATAGCGAACGTAATGAGAGAACGTACTTCCCTCGACGCTCGTGGGTGAAATCCGGGGGTGAAACGGTGGGACTACGTACAACTGCGTGTTACCATTCGAAGTAATGGTCAGCAGGAACTTCGCGGGTGCCATGTATTCGGGTTTTGCCGCGCTTCTCTTTGTCTCTTTAGCCCCCTTGGGCTTGGCTATAACCTACGATTCCACTCCGCCGGCTGCGCCGCAGGAGAAGGAAATCGCCGCACAGAAATTCATCGATCAGAAGCTTCAGATCTGGCAGGATCGTTTGAACCTGAAGGACTGGAGCATTCGCGCCGAGTTAGTCCGCCCCAGCGCATTGGAACCCAAAACTCTGGGTAACATCCACTGGGACACCAACGCTAAGCGCGCCAACATCTCCGTGCTATCGACTTACGACTACAAGCTCCCGTTCAACGAAATGCTGGACGATATGGAGTTTACCGTGGTGCATGAGCTAGTGCATCTACATCTGGCTTCTTTGCCGCGCAGCGATGCCAGCCGCAGGGTGGAAGAGCATGCGGCGAATGAACTGGCGAAGGCGCTGCTTCGGCTAGCGAAGCACTAAGAAGCGACTAGTTAGTTGGGCTCCTCATTCCGCCTCGGCCTCGATCCGGGCGCGGTGTACAAACCGCTATGCATCCGGACTGGGGTTTTCCCTCAACGCCTCGCGATGGCTTGAGATGCCTGCCGGGCCGCCATCATAATCATGCCGGGAACCAATCCGGTCATTCGATGGCGCAACCTGGAACGAGGCCGAACGGCGGACTCCGGGGGCCTTGCCATCCCCCTGCAAGACTCGATGGAACAGCGATTAACCTGGCTGCAAAATTTGTTGCCCAACTTCAAAAGGGCGAGAATGAGAACATCAGCTTGGTGGCGATACCGCTGATCTGCCGGACCCAGTCGAGTTTGGTCTTCTCCGGCTCGCAGTAGAGCGTGCCCTCGCGGACGTCCGACCCGCTGGGACCGGCGTGCGATATCGTCACGGCCAGCGCCGGCGTATAGGCTCGCGGGCTCTCGAACAGACCGCCCACCAATCCACGCGCTTGCGATAGTCCGTAGCCGGTCAGCATCCCTTTCCAGCCCATCTGCGGCGAAATCACGAAACCGGAAAACAGGCGCTGGCCGGGGAGCGATGGCCGTTGAATGAGCAACGCCGGCACAAACCGCTTGTCGGGAAATCCGGGCAGGATGCTACCCAGGGGCTTGGCGAAAAGCATGAGATTCATAGACACGGTGTAAGTGGAGAGTTCGAGTATCTGGCGGCCCCACGGCGGCAGGCGGGAGCCGATGGCGAACTGCAGCGGCCCGCCGACGCTCAGCGGACCGGCCGGTCCGGAAAGGTACCAGTGGCGCATCTTCCTTTCGCGAAGCTGGATGGTGAGGTCGGCTTTGTTCGAGCCCGGAGGAGTGTTGACCACTACGTTCGACTGCGACAACTCCTCGAACAGTCCGGTGCTGTTCAGGCGTGACAAGCTCTTGCGCAGCAGCATCTCATCCAGTGGCTCACCCTCATCGAGCAGCAGTGTGCGGCGGATCGTCCGATCGCTGAAGCTGTGATTGCCGCGGAACTCGATGCGGCCGATCCGGTACGCCGGTCCGCGTTCGATGGTCGCCGTGAGATCCGCCCACTTGCGTGGGCCGGCGCCGGCGGACGAAGGCGCATCGGGAACATCGCGCACCTCTATTTTGGCGGTGAAATCGAGAATGCCAGCCTGCTCGGCCTTGCGCCGCTCGTCGAACAATGCGTTGCATGCCTCGCGCATGGGGAAGGCGTCGCCTGAGGCTATCGGGATCGATCGATCGCCCGAGGTGCCGATGAGGTTGAATTGGCGGATGGCGAAGCGCGGTCCGGACTGAACCTTATATTCAAGTCTGGCTTTGCCGGTGGTGAGGTCGACGGGCTCGGGTTTGACGTCGACGTCGAAGTAACCGCGCGTGTAAAAGAAGGAACGAAGATTGGCGGCGTCGTACTGCACGGCACTCTCGCTGTAACCGGGTAGGATGTGCCAACCTTTCCAGATGCCCGGGATGCCGGGCAGCATGGTCTTGCTGGACGTCCACTTCAGGACCTTGCGTGCGCCGCCCCCGTGCGCCCCGAGGTCGCCCGTCAAGGTCACTCGATCGATATCAATGCGCGTCCCCTGGTCGATCTTGACCTCGAGATCGGCATGACCTGTACTTACGGGAATCAGGTTGGCCTCGACCTTCACAAAAGGAAATCCCGAGCCCTCGAGTTGCTTTCGCACCGAGGCGCCGATCTGTTGCGCGCCCAGTGGGTCGATTTCGGACTCGGCCGGGAGCTGAATGTCGATCCCCGGAGTTGGCGGTTTCACCTCGACTTTGCGCACCCGCACGGAATATTTTGGCTGGACGCGGAAGACGACGCGGACCGAGTCGCCGTCCTCAACCGACTCCGCGCGGATGTCGGAGAAACGTCCGGAACGCCACAGCGTTCTCACGTCGTTGCGGAGTTTCACCCGGTCCAAGGGCTGACCGGTTTTGGTTTCGAATGGCACCGACGACTCGCCGCCGAACATCTCAACCGAGCTGACGGACTTCGGTTCGAGTACGGCCCCGTGCGCACAGAAAAGGAGCAGCGGCAGGACGCATCCTGCGCCAGTTGACAATCGTGGCATGAAGACTTTGGGACGTTTGGCTGCGGCCTCCAGTTGCGGGATTGGGGCTTCACGTGACATTCGCGGACCAAAGAAAAAGAGGCGTCGGGCTGGGCAGAGCATCGTCAGATTCGTAACGGAGCTGATCCCTCAGCTTCACGGTTCTCAGGGTCTTCAAAAATTCGGAGTTAGGCGAAGCACCCGCCTCCAGGCTGCCATCCCGCAAGTACGCCGGTGCGGCGGCCATCGGGAGTCGTGTTTCAGGAGAGATTGAAATGTTGAACGCGAGAATGAGGAGATTCCTCTTTCCAGTTACGTCCCTGGTACTGTTGGCGCCGGCGCTACTGGCGCAATCTCTAACCTCGGGGGACATCGTCGGGACCATCACTGACCCGTCGGGCGGACTGATGCCGAGAGTCACGGTGTTGCTGAAAAACAACGGGACGGGCGCCGGGCAAGCGACCGAAACGAATTCCCAGGGGTATTACCGGTTTTCGTTCCTGCCGCCAGGAACCTATACCGTCACGGCACAGACCGCCAACTTCACGACCTCGCAGAAGGTAGTGCCGGTCGCGGTCGGGCAGTCCACCACCGCCGACATCCAGTTGTCGATTAAGACCGCGGCGGCCACCATCGAGGTCAGCGAAGCCGCGCCGGCGATCCAAACGGACAACGCCAATATCAGCACCGCCGTTACCCCGCAACAGCTTGCGACGCTGCCGAACTCAGGCAACGACCTGACCTTTTTTGCGCTGCTCACGCCGGGCGTGTCCATGAGTACGAACGCTGGTTATGGCAACTTCTCATCGTTCGGCATGCCGGCCACGTCGAATTCGTTCACGATCAACGGCGCCCTCAACAACGATGTGTTCCTCAACCTGGGGAACAGCGGCGCCTCGAACCTGATGCTCGGTTCGAACTCGATCGGTGAGGCGACGGTGGTCAACAACGGGTACTCCGGGCAGTACGGCGGTCTGGCCGGCTCGCAGGTGAATTACGTTTCGAAGTCCGGCACCAACACCTATCATGGCAACGCGATTTATTACTGGAATGGCAGCGCCATGAACGCGAACAACTTCTTCAATAACTCGTTCGGCGATCCGAAGCCATTCTCCAACGTCAACAGTTGGGCCACCAGCGCTGGCGGGGCATTTCCGAAACGGAAGAACAAGACCTTTTTCTTCGCCGACTACGAAGGGACCCACATCTTATTGCCGACGAATGTTCTAGCCAAGATCCCGAGCCCTCAATTCGCGACGGCGACGCTGGCCAATCTGACGGCCACGGGGCAGGCGCAAGCGGTTCCGTTCTACCAGTCCATCTTTAACCTGTACGCGGGAGCGGCCGGTGCGTCGACGGCTGTGCCGGTGCCCGGCCTGGGATGCGGCACCTTCACCGGGCTTGGCGCCGGCGTGCCGTGCGCGCTCCAGTTCCGGTCTAACGCGGGCAACTTCACAAAGGAGTACTTCTGGGTTGGGCGCGTGGATCATACGTTCAGTGAGAACGACCGCATCTTCGTCCAGGTGCAGCGCGATAACGGAACGCAACCGACTTATACGGATCCGATCAGCCCGGTCTTCAACGCGTTCAGCCAGCAACCCGAAATGAGCGGGCAGATCAGCGAGAACCATGTCTTCGGACCCACGGCCGTGAACCAGTTCATTTTGACCGGCCAGTATTACAGTGCGCGGTTCGGGCCACCCGACTACCCTGCGGTGCTGGCTGTCTTCCCCACGGTGATTCGTTTCACGCCGGAGTTGTTCTCGAACATGGGCGGCACCGGATACAACTGGCCTCAAGGGCGCAACGTGACTCAGTATCAGATCATCGATGACTTCAGTAAGACGCAAGGGGCGCATAGCCTGAAGTTCGGCGTAAACTTCCATCGCATCGATCTTACCTATCTGAGTTATCAGGTACTGCAACAGGGCCGTATCACAGAGCGGACTCTGGCGGACTTCTTTAACGGCGGCGGCACCGCCAACAACCTGCAACAGACGTTCCCGGTGGTGAATGAAGCCCCATTTGCCTATTACAGCCTGGGGCTTTACGCGCAGGACGAATGGCGCGTGAGTCCGCAGCTAACGGTGTCGCTGACTATCCGCGCCGACCACAATTCGAACCCGGTGTGCCAGGTGAGTTGCTTCGCCAATCTGGTGGCGCCGTTCAATTCGCTGGTACACGATCCGAACGTGCCCTATAACCAGGTGATCCGATCGAACCTGAGTCAGGCGATGTTCGACACTACCTATATCATCTGGCAGCCGCGCATTGGTGCTGCGTGGCAACCGACTAAGAGCGGCAACACGGTGGTGCGGGGCGGATTTGGAATCTTCGGCGACATTTTCCCAGGGCAGATTGCGGGCTCCATGGCCACCAATACGCCGGAGAGAAACAGCTTCACCGTCACCAATGGGAAGATCACACCGAGCGTCCCCGGCAGCCTCTTCCAGCTTGCCTCGGCTGCCAACACGTCGCTGCTCAACGGATTCGCGTCCGGAGGAACGGTGGATTCGATCAGAGCTACCAACCCCTTCTTCCAGCTTCCCAACTTCACCACGATGGACTCGCCCTACAAGCAGGCGCGTTATTTGGAATGGAATCTGGAAGTGCAGCAGGTGCTGCCGTGGAATATGGTCGCCAGCGTCAACTATGTGGGGAACCGCGGTAACAACCTGATTATCCAGAATAACGGCCTGAATGGGTTCGCCCCAGGTTTCGTGGGACTGCCCTCGACTAAACCGGACAGGCGATTCCAGACAGTCGTTCAATACATGACGGGAACCGTTTCCCGCTATAACGGCCTGGTACTCGGCCTGCGTAGACGGTTGACGGACGGGTTGCAGATCGGCGCCTTCTATACCTTCAGCCACGCACTCGACGAGGTCTCGAACGCCGGGTTCAACCAGTTCGACTTGAATACCGCGCCCAGTATCCTGTATCCGCAGAACCCGTATAACATCCGCCAGTATAACTACGGCAATGCCGACTACGACGTGCGCCACTACCTGGCCATCAACTACGTCTGGGACGACATGTTCCGCCATGTCTTCAAGAAGGGCGGGCCGAACATGTTAGTCGGCGGATGGACATTCTCGGGAACGGTGTTCTACCGTACCGGCCAGCCGCTCACGGTGGTCGACACGGCGGCCAGCGGCGCCCTCGCTGGTAACGGCTTCGGCGGTCCGATCTTCGCCACGCCGGTAGTGCCCGGCTACAACGGCTGCGGCCAATCGGCAGTCAATGCGGATACGCCGTGCCTGCAGATTTCCCAGTTCGCCCCCAGCACCGGCAGCCCGACGGGGTTTGGCAACCAGACACGGAACAACTATCGGGGACCCGGTTTCTTCGACACCGACTTGTCTA
Organism: Bryobacteraceae bacterium; assembly: GCA_041484525.1. Taxonomy (GTDB): domain Bacteria; phylum Acidobacteriota; class Terriglobia; order Bryobacterales; family Bryobacteraceae; genus JBGPHT01. Next base: position 16,878 of record JBGPHT010000128.1, read on the forward strand.
TCATGAAGAACTTCAAGATTCCGCGCTGGGAGACCGCCAAGTTCGGTGTGGGCTTCCAATTCTTCAACCTGTTCAACCATCCGAACTTCGACAAGCCCGTGAACGACATCGCTCAGGGTGAGGGAACGTTCGGCACTATCAACAATCTTGTCTCGACGCCGACGAGTTTGCTGGGCTCGTTCATCGGGGCCGACGCATCGCCGCGCATTATCCAGTTAAAGGCGCAGTTCGTATTCTGATCGGAGGGGCAGACAGACGGAGCCAAAGCAACTCCGGGAACTAATGGCCCGGCTGGATGCCTTCAGCGAAAGGTTCCCGGCCGGGCTCGTAGTGTTATGCCGTCAACGTGTGTCGAGAATCTCGCGCATCTTCATCGCGAGGGCCTGCGGTGTAAATGGCTTCCGTATGGATGGGAATCCAGACACGGCGATCTGCTCTTCCACCTCCGGCCGATGCCTGTAACCGGACATCAGGACCACCTTGATTCCGGCGCGAGAGACGTGAATCAGGTCCGCCAGGGAACTGCCGCTCATTCCCGGCATCACGACGTCCGTGAGTAACAGGTGGATCTCGCCGCTCTGCTGGGCAAGCGCAATGGCCTGTGCGGGGCCGTCCGATTCCAATACGGTATAGCCAAGACCACGGAGAATCTGCGCCGCGCAAGCGCGCACGTCGTCCTGGTCTTCCACAAGGAGGATGGTTTCCGTTCCTGCCGGCAGGGTGGTCACGATGGTCGAGTCCTCACGCGGCGCCGATTCCGGGTCCACCCTGGGCAGGAGGATTCGAAAACTGCTGCCCTTACCGGGTTCCGTGTCGACCAGGATCTGCCCGCCGCTCTGCTGGACGATTCCAAGCACAGTCGAGAGGCCCAGCCCCGTCCCTTTGCCGGATTCCTTGGTGGTGAAAAACGGCTCGAAAATCTGAATGCGCACATCAGCGCTCATGCCAGTGCCGGTGTCGGTGACGGTCAACTGCACGTAGTTGCCGGGTGCGACCTGGGAGGAGCCGGCGCCGTGCGCGTCGACGTTCAGGTTGGAGGAAGAGATCGTCAGTTTCCCTCCGCGCGGCATGGCATCGCGCGCGTTCACGGCAAGATTGATCAATACCTGATGCATGTGGCCGGCAATGGCGCATACCGAACCCAACGAAGGGTCCAGGTTGGTCACCAGCTCGATGTCATCGCCAATCAATCGCCGCAGCATGCTCTCCGTGTCCGCAACCAATGTGTTCAGATTCAGGCCATCCGGCATGAGGGCCTGGCGCTGGCCGAACGCGAGCAATTGACGAGTGAGATCGGCTCCCTTCTCCGCGGCCTTGCGCATTTCGGTGAGGCTGACATAGGCGCGATCCGACCGATTCGTTTTCTCGATCAGCATCCCGCAATAGCCGATGATTACGGTCAGCAGATTATTGAAGTCGTGAGCGATGCCACCTGCAAGCCTTCCGACGCCTTCGAGTTTTTGCGCCTGCCGGAACTGCGCTTCGAGCGTTTTCTGCCCGGTGGTATCGCGGCCGACGTGTACTGTGGCCGCGACTTTGCCTTCGGAATCGCGCAAGACTGTAGAGTCCCAAGCGATCCACCAGCGGCGGCCGTCCGCGCCCAGGAGCGTGCTCTCGAATTGGTTGGAGGCGTGCGAGTCCTGCCTGGCGGCTTCGAGTGACGCGCGCATCGCGCTGTGCTCCTCGGCGGGAATCATCAGCTCGAGCCAGTTCTTCCCGATGACGTCGGCGGAGCGCCAGCCGGCAAGCTGGAGCAGATAGTTGTTGCAGTATGCGATGCCGCCATTGAGGTCCACCATCACGACGATGGCGTGCACGGCTTCGAGCAGGTTCGCCATTCGCTGCTCCGACGCATCCAGCGCCAACTGGGAGCGCTTGAGCGCCGTAACATCGCGGGTGGTGCCCCAGATGCGCTGCAGCATGCCATCTTCGACGATGCCCCACTGGGATCGCTCCATGTACTTGCGCTGGCCCTGCGGGTCCACGAAACTTGTGCCTATGGTTGTGTGGCGGTACCCGGAACGGATGGCCTGGAGGGTGGCCTCGCGGACACTCGGCTCCGACTTCACAGCCAGTTCTTCCACCCGGCAGCCAATCAATTGCTCCGCTTTCTCACGGCCGAGCAGACGCGCCAGAGCGTCGTTGCACTCCGCCACATAGCCGAACTCCTTGATGCGGCGCAGTTGCTCCTCGGCCGGCAGCGCGGTCGGAATCGGCTGTTCGAACTCGAGGCGCCACATGGCGTCGGTGTTGCGCGCAATGAAGGCGCGGTGGCGCTGCTCGCTCTCGTGAAGCTGTCGACCCTCCTGCTGGCGGTTCAGCTCGGCCGCGGCGCGCGGCGCAAATACCTCGAGCAGCGACTTCGGCATCTGGAGGCTGGCGACAGGTTGCCGATAGGCGGCCACGACGAGGCCCGACGGCAAGCCATTCGGATTTCCGAGCGGCACCGCGACGCAGGCCTCGGCGCGCAGACGAGCGAGACATTCATCGTGAGGGAACCGTTGGCGCGCGCCGCTTCGACAGAGACACGGCTTGCCGAGCGAGACACACTCGGAGGCACTGCCCGGTAACGAGTATTCGAAATTCGCAGGCAGGCCGTCGAGACAGGCGGCCAAGGTTCGCACGCGCTCGGCGGGGCCCCGCGCGAACTCGCCGATCCAGACGCAATCCGCCGCCAGTGCCTGCGCCAGATGCTCCGCCATCGTCCCGAAGAACCCGGCTCCGATGGTAGCCGACACGCGGCGGGCGATCTGCAATACGCCGCGGCTCTCTGCGCCATCGTGGGCCAGGGCCATCTTCTGTCCGCCATGGGAGTGTCTCGACATTTTTCCCGCCCTTTCGCGGACTACGCATCATGATTGATGACCCGGCTCTCCCGAAGATGGAAAAATTTGCGGTCCGAACAAAACGTATTTGCGTCGTGATAGACTGCCCATCAAAAGATGCGCAAAACAAAATGGACCTTTTGCGGCCTGGCGTTTCTGGCTTGCGTGCGGCCGGCTCCGGCGGCGAGCCCGATTCGCGTAATGCTCCTCGACGGGCAGAGCGGCGGCCCGTATCATGCCTGGCAATTGACCACGCCGGTGCTGAAGAAGGAACTGGAAGACACCGGACTTTTCCAGGTGGATGTGGCGACGGCGCCGCTGTCGGGCGGTGACTTCAGCAATTTCAAACCGGACTTTAAGAAATACCAGGTGGTGGTCTCGAACCTCGATTCGCCGGAGTGGCCTGCGGAACTGATGGCGGCGTTCGAGCAGTACATGAATGAGGGAGGCGGACTCGTGGCCGTCCACGCCGCGGACAACGGGTTCGCCGGCTGGAAGGCGTTCAACGAGATGATCGGCATCGGCGGCTGGCGAGGCAGGAATGAGGCAGCGGGCCCGCTCTGGTATTTCAAGGACGGCAAGCTGGTCTCCGATCCGACGCCCGGCTCCGCGGGATCGCACGGCGCACGGCTTCCGTTCCCAGTGACGATGCGGGACACCGAGCACCCGATCGTCAAGGGCCTGCCGAAGGTCTGGATGCACGCGGGCGACGAACTCTATGCCACGCTGCGCGGGCCTGGTCAGAACATGACGGTGCTCGCAACGGCGCATTCCGACCCGAGCAATAAGGGAACGGGCCACGACGAGCCCATGCTGATGGTGCTCAGCCACGGAAAGGGCCGGGTGTTCCACACCGCGATGGGGCACGATATTGCGGCGCTGAGCTGCGTCGGGTTCATCGTCACGCTGCAACGGGGAACCGAATGGGCGGCGACGGGAAAAGTGACGCAGAAGGTTCCCGCCGGTTTTCCCACGGTGGAAACGGTGAGCTACCGCGTGGATATCGCGGCCATGGATCCGGCTTTCAAGGGCGGTGCGGGCGCGGGCGGCAGAGCTGCACCGACGAAGCGCTGAACCTTTCAGGAGGCATGTGAGACGCATTATTTTGACTGGGTCGTGCTGGTTTCGGCGGCCATTAGCGCGACCGCCCAGAGCGGGGCAAGCGTGCAGCCGTTCTTCAACGTGCTCGACTACGGGGCGAAGCGCTATGGTTCGGCGTCCTCCACCGAGGCATTTCGCAGCGCGATTCAGGCGTGCGCCAAGGCGGGAGGCGGCACCGTGTTCGTACCCGCTGGCCACTACACATCGGGCGCGATCCAGCTCGTCAGCAACCTGACGCTCCATATCGACAGCGGCGCTTTCATCCGGTTCGCAGCGAATCGTGAGGAGTACCCGCTGGTCCAGAGCCGCTTCGAAGGCACGGAGCTGCGTGCGCCCGCGGCCATGATCGGCGGCCACAATCTGGAGAACGTGACCATCACGGGCCGCGGCACGATCAGCGCGGACAACGCCGAGTGGCGCCGGCTGGTGGGCGAACCCCGCTACCGCACGGCCTTGACGGAGCTGCTCGGACTACTCGAGCGCAAGCTGCCGGTGGGCGACGAACTGCGGCGCACCGCAGAAATGGCGCTGCGCACCGACTTCATCCGGCCCGTGGAGAGTAAGAATATTCTGATCGAAGGCATCCACATCACCGGCTCGCCCATGTGGGTGCTGCACATGCTGTATTGTGAGAACGTAACGATCCGCAACACGATCGTAGAAACCTTTCCCGGCGCCAACACCGACGGCGTGGACATCGATTCCTGCCGGCACGTGCGAATCTCCGATTCCTACTTCGACACGGGTGACGATGCCATCTGCCTGAAGTCCGGCAAAGACGTGGATGGGCGGCGCGTCAATCGTCCCACCGAGGATGTCGCGATCACGAACTGCACGATTCGCCGAGGACACGGCGCGGTCGTCCTGGGCAGCGAGAATTCGGGCAGCATCCGCAATGTGGTGGCGAGCAATATTGTGGCGCAGGGAACCGAGCGCGGCATTCGCATCAAGAGCGGCCGCGGCCGCGGCGGAACGATCGAAAATATCCGGTTCGATAACTGGGTGATTGAAGACACGCCGAATCCGGCGATCGAAGTTACTAACTATTACACGCGCGTTCCGGATGAAGCGGTTTCGGAGCGCACGCCGGTGTTCCGCAACATCGCCATCAACAACGTCACTATCAATCGCTGCAAAACGGCGGTGAGTATAGAAGGGCTGCCGGAGATGCCGATCGAGGGTCTACGGCTGACGGACGTCGTTGCCAATGGGCGTGCGACATAGAAGTGGAGATCAGGCCGCTCGGCGGGACTCCCAGTAATCCTCGAACCTGCCGTTAAGATGACAGCATCGAAGGGCGATGATGGAGTTGGCTCCGCGTACGGTCCAGAACATGCCAGAGCGTTTGAG
>JBGPHT010000129.1:0-21987 GCA_041484525.1 Bryobacteraceae bacterium
GACACTTCACAGCGCCCAGTGCAAAACTCGGGGCCGAGCGGACCGCTAATCCTTTCTCGTGAGGCTCTTTCATCCTCAACTCCATGCCGGTTCATCCCGGCGCACCACCACATTTTTTTCCCGCCACGGCTTGAAGTCGTGATGGAGGAGCAGGATGCGAATGCTCTCTCGGCCAATACGCGGAACCAAACGTCGCTTGACAGCCTCCTCAGCCACCAAACGTACGGTCCATCGGGCGCGACCCTCTGGCGGGTCACTGCAGACCATCGCGATGATGCGCTGCTTCTGGCTGTCCTCCAGCACTTGTGCAGCTCCGGGTCGCTGCTTCTCGTAGAGGGCGCGTTCGAGCCCTCCTTGCTGGTAGCGATGGCCGACTTTGCGAATCGCTTGTGGAGTCAAGGGGATCACGGAAGAGATCCGCGGCGCACTGACGCCCTTAGCCAATTGAAAAAGCGCCACAGCCCGGAGGACAACTCGCACCTGTTGGACACCGCCGCTCAATAACTCTCGTAGGTGCTTCCGGTCCTTGGTTGTGACCTCAATACGCAGGACTGGACGGGCCATGTCCCAAGTATGCGCCAAAACATTTCTGAATGGAATTGTTTTATTAGAAAAACTTTAGGCGGTCAATGACCTAATTTAGATCATCGAAGATGCCTTCCCATCCATTGGGCGGCCGACACGCACGGCGATAAGTCCGAGGGGGCAACCCCAAAAGCCCGGCCGCCCGCAACGTAGCTTCTACCTCCACTTACACCGTACGTGTCACTTCTTCAGTAAATCGTCCAGGAACGACTTCACCAGGCTGTAGCGAAACACACCCTCCCCCGAAATCGGAGTTCGCTTCAGCCGGTATGTCACCACCAGCGAGGGCGTGGATTGCACCGGCACCGTCTGCGCCAGTTGTAAGTCGCGGTCCACCTGCGCCTTCACTGCCGGATCGTTGGCCAGCGACTTGACCTTCTTCTGCTCGGCCGGCGTGAGCACGGCGTTCACTGTCTCCTCCACCTGCCCGTTCAGCGACCAGATCTGCTGCTTGGCGAAGAGCGCATCCGCCGCCGGCTGCCACTTGCCGAGCTGGGCCGCGGCACAGACCAGGTTCGCCGCCTGCCGGGCGTACTGGTGCTGGGGCCACGCGAAGTAGCGGTACACCAGGTATGCTTTTCCTGAAGTCACGAAGTCCTTCATCAGCAGCGGCACTTCCTCATCGTGCAGCCGCTTGCAGCCGGGGCACTGAAAATCGCTGAAGACCTCGATCAGCAGCGGCGCGCCGGGATTTCCAAACGCATTGCCTTTGATGTTGTCCGGATTGGCCGACGAACCCGGCAGTAGCAGGACCAGAGCCAGCAGGAGCGCACAGAGCTTCATACGGAGATTTTACACCGTCCGCACTTCCTGGTCCTTGTACTGGAGCTGGTAAAGCTTCCAGTAGATGCCACGCGTGCCGAGCAACTCCTGGTGCGTGCCCGATTCGCGCAGCCGCCCTTTGTGCATCACCAGAATCCGATCGGAGCGCTGAATCGTCGAGAGGCGATGCGCGATGATAATCGAGGTCCGCCCTTCCACCATGCGTGCCAGCGCCGCCCGTACGCGCAGTTCCGTCTCCGTGTCGACGCTCGACGTAGCCTCGTCCAGAATCAGGTATCGCGGATTGTGCGCCAGCGCGCGCGCAAAGCTGATCAACTGCTTCTGCCCCGTCGAGAGCCCGCTGCCGCGCTCCCGGATGGGCTGCGCGAACCCCTCGGGCAGCGAGCGGATGAAGTCCATCAGGTTGACCTGCTCGGCCGCCGCCTCCACCTCCTCGCGCGCGATCGTCTCCGTGCCCAGCCGTATGTTGTCTTCGAGCGTACCGGTGAACAGGTAGGGATCCTGCAGCACCACGCCGAACTGGCGCCGCAGCTCCAGCGGATCGAACTCCCGCACGTCCACGCCGCCCACCAGGATGCGACCTTTCTGTACGTCGTAGAACCGCAGCAGCAGGCTGATGAGCGTCGTCTTCCCCGCGCCCGTGTGGCCCACCACCGCGATCGTCTCCCCGGGCGCGATGCGGAAGCTCACGTCCTCGAGCACCCAGTCTTCGTCCTTATAGGCGAACCAGACGTGGTCGAACTCGACCTCCGCAATTTCCCGCGGGGCTGGCCGCGAAGCCGCTGGCGCCTGCACCGAAGCCCGCGTATCCAGCAGCCTGAAGATACGCTCGGACGATGCCATGGCCGCTTGCAAAATGTTGTATTTCTCACTGAGGTCCTGGATCGGCCGGAAGAACCGCAGCCCGTATTGCAGAAACGCCACCAGCACTCCCAGCGTGAGCCGGCCGCTCTCGATGCGCACGCCGCCGTAGGTCAGGATTCCCGCCAGCGCCAGCATCGAGATGAATTCCACCACCGGATAGAACCAGCCGTAGGCCGTGATGGCGTCCTTGTACGCGTACATGTGCTCGCGGTTGACGGCGTCGAACTCCTGGCCGCTGCGCGCTTCGCGGTTGAAGAGCTGCAGCACCACGATCCCGGTGATGTGCTCCTGCAGATACGAATTGATCTTGGCGATGGCCACGCGGATGCGCCGGTAGCTCTGCGTCACACTGCGGCGGAACACGATGGTCACGATCACCACGAACGGCATCGCCGCCAGCATGATCCCGGTGAGCAGCGGGCTCAACTGGAACATGATGGCCACGATGAACCCGAGCACCAGCACGTCGCCCAGAATGGTCACCAGGCCCGACGCGAACAGGTCGTTGAGCACGTCGACGTCGGTGGTGACGCGCGTTACGAGGCGCCCCACCGGGTTGCGGTCGTAGAACGCCAGGTCGAGCCGCTGCAGGTGTTCCATGAGCTGCCGCCTGAGGTCGAACATGGCGAGCTGCCCGGTGTACTGCATCAGGTACATCTGGGCGAATTCCGTAAGAAACGTGCCGGCCAGCACCCCCAGATACAACAGGCCGATGCGGGTGAGCCCGCTCCAGGGGTCCGCCGGCAGCAGCGGATCGAGAAACGTAAGTCCGCGCCCGGTGGGTTGGAGGTAGCGGTCGACCGCCGTCTTGGTGAGCAGCGGACCGAAGACCTGGAGCGCTGACTGAACGAGCAGGAATAGCAGCGAGAACGTCACCAGCCGCCGGTAAGGCCGCATGTATCCGAGCAGCCGCCGCATGAGCCGCCCGTCGTATGCTTTGCCGAGTACCTCTTCTTCCACCAGCTACCAGTCTAATGGGATGGCGGAGAAGAATGCTCACCGCCGAGACGCCGAGACCGCTGAGAAGCAAAAAATACTGGCTAACCTTTCTTGTGTTCTCAGCGATCTCGGCGTCTCGGCGGTGAGCATTCTTCTCCGCCATCCCCCTTACACCCTCCGTTGACAGTACCCGCTCAATGGTATTCGACGTTTCACGCGTGCACAGGCTGATATGATAAGCAGTAGCATTTCATATGAGCTCGGCCGCGGAGACGTCTCCTCGAATTCAACTTCCCTGGACCTACATCGCCTGGTTCGGCGTGTTGCTCGTCGCGAGCTACGCGCCCATCCTCAGCGCGCTGGTGAGTCAGTGGGACGACGATCCGGATATGGGGCACGGGTTCTTCGTTCCCGCCATTGCCGCCTTCATCGTCTGGCAGCGCCGGGAAGAGTTGATGGCCCTCAAGCCGCAGCCGAACTGGTGGGGTCTCGCGGTGGTGCTGCTGGGCGCCTGCCAGATGATTTTCGCCACCCTCGGGGTGGAGCTGTTTCTCTCGCGAACCGCCTTCGTGATCACCCTCATCGGCGCCATCTGGTTCCTGGGCGGCACGGTGATTCTGAAGCGCCTCGCGTTCCCGCTGTTTCTGCTCTTCTTCATGGTCCCGATCCCCGCCATCATCTATAACCGCATCACGTTTCCCTTGCAGCTTCTGGCCAGCCGCCTGGCTGAGGGAGCCCTTACCGTACTAGCCGTTCCGGTAGTGCGCGAAGGCAACGTGCTCATGCTTCCCAACCAGACTCTCTCGGTGGTGGAGGCCTGCAGCGGCATACGCTCGCTCCTCTCGCTAACCTTTCTGTCTCTCGTCTACGGCTACTTCTTCGAGAAAAAGATGTGGATCCGGATCGCGCTCTTCGCCGCCACTATCCCCATCGCGATTGTCGCCAATGCCAGCCGCGTCACTCTCACCGGTATCCTGACGCAGGTGAAGCCGGAATTGGCCGAAGGCTTCTTCCACACCGCTTCCGGCTGGGTCATCTTCATGGTGGCGTTGATCATCCTCATCTTCCTCCACCAACTGATCGTGCGGATCGCGAATTTCGGCGCCGCCAGGAGGGCCGCATGAAGTTTTTGAACAGCAGCTCCGCTCGCATCCTGACTCTGGTTCTGCTCCTCCAGGCCGGCGCCTACTACGCCCTCGCGTCCCGCGCCGAGCGCGTTCCCGACGTGGCGCCGCTCACCACGTTCCCCACCTTTATCGGCGGTTGGCAGACGGTGAAAGAGATCGCCGTCGAAAAAGAGGTGCAGGATGTTCTCAAGGCCGATGACACCTTGAGCCGCCAGTATGCCAGTCTCACCGATGGCCAGCTCTATCTGTTCCTGGCGTACTTCCGGACGCAGCGCAAGGGACAATCGCCGCATTCGCCCAAGAACTGTCTGCCCGGTTCCGGCTGGGAGCAGGTGGAGGACGCCAAGATTTCGATCGACGTGCCCGGGCGCAATGTCCCGATCCTGATCAACAAGTATGTAGTGGCGCACGGCGAAGACAAGAGTCTCACCCTCTACTGGTATCAAAGCCACGGCCGTGTCATCGCCAGCGAGTTTTCGGCGAAGTTCTGGCTGGTGGCCGACGCCATCCGCTACCATCGCAGCGATACTTCACTGGTCCGCGTCAGCATACCGGTTCGCGACAATAACATCGCCGCCGCCACCCAGACCGGCGTGGCATTCGTCAAATCGCTCTTTCCCGAGATCGAAAAACAACTGCCGATGTAAGTCAGGTTTCGATGTAAGTAGGTTACGTTTACGGTTTTTGTTATTTACCGTACAATACTTCAAGGATTAATACTGCCGCGACCTGAGTGATCCATTACTCTAGGGTGGTACCACTCGGTACGCTGCAACGGCATGGCTCAACGTCTCCAGATACTCTACATCGGGGAAAGCGGGGCTGAAGCTGTCGGCGCCGAACTGTTGCGCGGCGGCTACATTCCATCCTTCGAGCGGGCGGTCACAATCCGTCAGCTCCAAGCCTGCCTGGGACGCCCCTGGGACATCGCCATCAGCGACTTCAACGTCTCCGCCGGGTTCGGCGCTCTGGAAGCGCTGCAACTCATCCAGACCACCCGCCTCGACCTGCCTCTGATCGTGGTCTCGGGCAAGATCAAGGATGCCGACGTTCTGGCGGTCTTGAAGGCCGGCGCCGCCGACCACATGACGCGCGGCAACCTGATGCGGCTGAACGCCGCCGTGGAACGCGAAATCCGTATCGCCAGGATGCGCCGCGAGCGCATCAAGCTGGAAGAGCAATTCCGCCAGGCGCAAAAGATGGAGGCGGTGGGACGGCTGGCCGGCGGCGTTGCCCACGATTTCAATAACCTCCTCACCGTCATCACCGGCTATAGCGACCTGCTGCTGGTCAGCCGCGAGCTGACGGGCAAACAGCGGACGGCGCTCGAAGAGATTCGCCGCTCGGCCGAACGCGGCGGCGCGCTCACCCATCAACTGCTCTCCTTCAGCCGGCGCCAGCCCCTCGAAACCCGCACCGTCCGCATCAACGACCTGGTGATGCAGATCGAAAAACTGCTGCGCCGCCTCATCGGCGAGGACATCGAACTGGTGACGATTGCCGCCGCCGCGCAGGATGCCGTCGAGGCTGACCCGGGCCGCCTGGAGCAGGTCCTGATGAACCTGGTGGTGAACGCGCGCGACGCCATGCCGGACGGCGGCAAGCTGACTATCGAGACCGGCACCGTGCACCTGGACGAAAGCTTCTCGGCCCAGGAGCTGGGCGTCGAGCCGGGCCGGCATGTGACCATTTCGATCGTCGACACGGGAATCGGCATGGACGCGGAGACGCAGCGCCACCTCTTCGAGCCGTTCTTCACCACCAAGAACCCCGGCCGCGGGACCGGCCTCGGACTGGCGACGGCCTACGGCATCATCCGGCAAAGCGGCGGCGCCATCGCCATCATGAGCGAGCTGGGCGCCGGGACTACTGCCCGCATCTATCTGCCCCTGGCGGAATCAGCCGCGCAGACCGCGCCCGAAATCGCGGCCATGCACGCCACCCTCGCCGGCGCCGAGACGGTGCTGGTGGTCGAGGACGAAGCGCGCGTGCGCAAGCTGATCGCCGGCGTCCTCACCGCCCGCGGCTACAAGGTGCTCGAAGCCACGCGGGGCGAGGAGGCGATCCGCCTCTGCAAGCTCCACCAATGCGCCATCGACCTGGCGGTGGTGGATGTGGTGATGCCCGAAATGAGCGGCCCGGACCTGACGCGCCAGCTTGCCCCCGTCTGCCCCCAAATGCGCGTCCTCTTTATATCCGGTTATACGGACGAGGCGATTGTGCACCACGGCATCCCGGAATCGGGCGCTGCGTTCCTGCAAAAGCCCTTCCTGCCTGACGCATTTCTCCGCAAAGTCCGCGAAGTGCTCGACACCAAAAGCAACACCGCCAACGAATAGCCCCTCGCCTTAAACCTCTTGCTTCTTCCCCGTTCAGCCGATATGTACCCTCAGAACGGCCCTTAGTATGTCGATGATTACACTTCGGAGATTTGTGGGCGCGGGAATGGACCTGGAAACCGCTCTCCGCCGGGTTCCGGTTCTCCTCGTCGAAGCCCTGGCACTACAGGCTGTCGAGTTCGATCCCCTGGAGCGGGAGGAGTTCCAGCTCGGCCTTCGGAAGCTGGGGAGCGACCTTCAGGAAGCAACCGACGCGCAAACCGTTCTTGTAGCGACCGGCGAAATCATCAAAACACTGGACAGTTATCACCGGGCGCTGGAACGCTTTTCGCGAAACCGCGTTCGCGAGCTGAATGGGATCGTTGGCTTGTTGGCGGACAAACTCGCGGGCATGGCGGACGGCAGTGCCGATTCCTTCGCCACACTGCGATCCATGGCGAACAGCCTTCATACGGCGTCTCAAATCGACGATCTTCGAGCGATCCGGTCGAAGTTGGAGGAGTCTCTGTCCGGAATCCGCCCGCAGGCCGCATATCACGCAGCCGAGCTTCGCGACATCCCGGAGGAAGGTCCGGGGGATCGGAACCTCGCGGATGGCACGGCTGCCGGTGCGGACCCTTCAGCCATCGGAGTCGATACGGTTACAGGACTTCCCAATCAAGCAGCCGCTGAGGTCCTGCTGAGAAATGCACTTTCGGGAGACACCCTGCATACCTTTGCCGTCATTTTCCGCGTCGAGCGCATGGCCATCATCAATCAGCGGTTCGGTCTTGCCGCCGGTGACAGCATTCTCATGCTGTATGCCCAGCAAATAGCGCAGCGGCTGGCGCCGCAAGACCAGTTGTTCAGTTGGCGCGGCGCTTCGCTGTTGGCCCTGATAGCCAGACCCGACAGCACCCTTGCCGTCGGTCTCGAAATGAGGCGGGTTGGTGCGGCGCGATTTGAGCACAACGCCAGCATCAACGGAAAAGCCGTGTCGATACCGGTATCGGCGGCATTCCGGGTATTGAAGTTGCAGCCACACCAGAAAGTCGAAGAGCTGGCGAAAATCCTGGATAAGTTCGCGATTGAGCAGGTACCGGTCCGGAATCAGGAAGAGAATTAGAATGGCGAGAGCACACTGGATCCACGCACCCACTTCAGCCGAGGATTGGTTCGGTAGCATTTCGGCAAACGGCCTCGATCGTTTCCCCATGGCGTGCCAGGATCTGGATCGGGACGGCGTGATCCGCAGAATCAACACTCTGTACTCTGATTTGCTTGGGTACGATGATGCGAGCGTGATTGGCAGGCACGTCTGGGATCTGATCGCCCCGGAGGAAGCCGGCCGGGCTCACGAGGGATATACCCGGAAACTCAACGGCAAGCGGCATCTGTTGCCATTCGAGCGCTCGTACCTCCACGCCGGCGGGGACATGCTTACCCTCCAGGTGCACGATTTGCTGGTCCTGGATCAAGCGGGAGAGGCGATCGGAATGCGGTCCGCCCTGGTCGATGTGTCGAAACGGCGGCAGGTTGAGGTGGAATTACGGGCGGGGAAAGCGTTCGCCGAGGCGCTGATCGGTGCTTTGCCGGATGGCATCGTGGTGGCCGACGTCCTGGGAACGGTGACGTCCATGAATACGACGGCCGAGAAGCTCGCCGGAAGAACGGAGGACGACAGCATCGGGTGCGCCATCGAAGAAGTCCTGGGCGTGTCTCAGCCGGCGGAATGGCGCGGCGTCAACGGCGTCCAACCCGCCGTCAGTCTCCTGGCCGCTCTCTTTGCCGCCGAGAATGGAACACTCCATCTGTCGTGCAAAACCCGAAGCCACACGTCGAACGTCACGCTTTCCTGTATTGTCGACTCCGCCAACGTCGTGATTTCCGTTCTGGCCGTGTTGCGATGAGGGAACTCTCGGCAGTGGTTTTCCTCGCCGGCGCGCCGGCCGCCGGGGCCGATTCGGCGGTGCCGGCACCGACGACCGTACCTCCACCCGCCAAGCCGCCCCAGGGGTCCATTCTCAGGCTGGCATTGCCACCAAGCTCGTTATATACTAGGGCCAACCAGCACGCGCAATTGGAGATACTGGCTGCGCTCCCGAATGCCCGGAATGGGCAGGAGGGACCAATGGCGCTAAACGGGTATGAAGGGGTCTATATGCGAAAAACAACGTGGATGTTCATTGCGGGGCTCGTATGCTTGAGCCCCTGGGTAGTCTGCGCTCAAGAGGTCAGCGCGGGCATCACGGGCCGTGTTACCGACCCAACGGGCAGCGCGATAGTGGGCGCTACGGTTACGGCAAAAGACCAGGATCGCGGCTCGGAGCGGGCCACGCCGACCAACGAGGATGGGATTTATGCATTTCCTCGAATCCCCGTCGGCACCTATTCGCTCAAGGTCGAAGCTAAAGGATTCAAGACTTCGTTACAACAGGCGCTCACCCTCGAGGTGAATCAGCGCGCCCGCGTGGATGTGAGCATGCAGATCGGCGGCATCACAGAAACTGTGACCGTGACCGCCGAGGCTGCGGCGCTCCAGACTGAGACGACACAGGTTGGATCGGTGATCAGCGCGGAGACGATCGTCAACACACCGCTCATCAGCCGGAACCCGATCGCCCTGACGCTGCTCGCTCCCGGCGTTACCACGCCGAATCCGTCCGGCTTCAACAACGGACAGCGCACCACCGGCGGCGGCCGGCCGTATGTAAACGGCAATCGCGAAGAGGGCAACAATTTCCTGCTGGACGGCGTGGACAACAACCAGACTTCGGACAACCTGACCTCGTATCAGCCGAACCTGGACGCCATCGCGGAATTCAAGATGATCACGAATAATGCGTCGGCCGAGTTCGGGAATTTCCAGGGCGGCATCATCAACGTGGTCATCAAGTCGGGCACGAACCAGTTCCACGGGAACGTGTTCGAGTATTTCCGCAATGACAAGCTCAACGCCAACAACTGGGCGCGCAACTGGACGGTTGGACAGAACTTCCGCCCTCCCATCCGCTGGAACCAGTTCGGCGGCACCTTCGGCGGGCCGGTCAAGAAGGACAAGTTGTTCTTCTTCGCTGACTACCAGGGTCTGCGCCGCGCGACGCCTCCCAGCGTCTCCGCCACCACCCTCATGCCGGCGGAGTGGCGCAAGGGCGATTTTTCGAATCTGCTGAATCCGAAGTATTCCGGCGTCGCCGCCGGCATCCAACTGTACAATCCGTTCTCGGTGGATGCCAGCGGTAACCGCGCGCCGTTCGTCAATAACCAGATTCCGACGACCCTGTTCAATCCGGTGATCACGAAACTCTTCGCGGACCAGAGCGTCTATCCGCTGCCGGCACTTTCGCAAACCCTGGTCACGGACACGAATTACTTCTACACCAGCTCGAGTTATCTGAAATCGGACCAGGGCGACTTCAAGCTCGACTACAAGGCGTCCGATAAGGATGATCTCACCGCACGGTATTCCAATGGCCGCCAGGATACCCCCAGCGTCAACAGCGCTCCGTTTCTGTATAACAGTTTCAATATCGCGCCGTTCCAGAATGGCGTCATCAACTGGACCCGCACCATCAACCCCCGGGTGGTCAATGAGGCCCGCGTGGGCGTGAACAACCTCATGTTGAACAACGGCGGCGAGGATAAAGGGCTGGGCGATATTGCAACCAAGCTGGGCATCCAGAACGCCGGCGCGGGCCTGCTCAACTTGCGGGGCTTTGCCTTCACCGCCGGCCTCGGCAGCGCCAATATCGGCACCCAGCAGTTGTTCGCTACCACCACCTATCACTATGCGGACAATGTGACCCTCATCCGCGGCCGCCACATGATGAAATTGGGCGCCAATATTCTGCGCCAGCAGATGAACGTCTTTTATTCAGGCAACAACGGCCGCAGCGGATTCATGAATTTCGGCGGCCGCTTTACCGCGGCGAACGCCATCAGCCCCTCCGGCAAACTGGTGGGTGAAGCGGACTTCGTCCTCGGCTTGCCGGATGACCTGGGGCTCGGCCTGAGCAGCGGCACCTGGGGGCAGCGCAAGACGATCTACGGCTTCTATTTCCAGGACGACTGGCGCGTCAACAACAGTCTGACGCTGAACCTCGGGCTGCGCTGGGAGTACCACACGCCGCTCGTGGAAGTTGCCAACCGCCAGTCCAACTTCGGTCTGTTCACCGGTCAACTGGAACTGGCCGGCAAGGACGGCAACAGTCGCGCGCTCTACAACCCGTATAAGAAAGACTTCCAGCCGCGCATCGGCTTTGCCTACACGCCGGACATCCTGAGCAAGCGAATGGTGGTGCGGGGAGCGTACACCATCTCCTCCTTCATGGAAGGCACCGGCACTAACCTCCGGCTGCCCTTGAATCCCCCGTTCCAATCCGAATTCGAGACCATTTACAACACCCCGAGTGACATCCTGCCGAAAACCCGGCTGGACCAGGGACTCTCCGGCTTGAACGCCAACGACCCGTATAAGGGCGCAACCATCCGCTTGTGGGATCCGAATGTGCGCCCCGCCGAAGTCCAACAATGGAACCTCACCATGGAGTTCCAGTTGCCGGGTCAGAATGTCTTAACCGCCGGATATGTCGGCCAGCATGGCACGCACCTGGTGGTGGCCATGCCTTACTTCCAGAAACAGCTTGTAGGCGGGCAGATCCTACCCAGCCCCTATCTCGCGGGCAACCCCGACCTGGTCGCGAAGATCACGCAGATTTCCGGTACGTGCTCCTGCGCCAACCAGAAATACAACGCTCTCCAGGCCACTCTGCGCAAGCGCTATAGCATGGGCTTCACGTACCAATTAGCGTACACGTGGTCGAAGGGTATGTCGGATTCGATCGGCTACTATGGCGAGGGCGGCCAGGCCGGCGGTCAATCGGCCTACATGCAGAACCTCTACGACCGCAAGGCCGAATGGGGTCCCACCTACTTCGATTTGCAGCAGAATTTTACCGGTTCGGTCGTGTATGAGCTGCCGGTCGGCCGCAAGAAGAAGTTCGGCTCCTCGTGGAATCCGGTGGCGGATGCGGTCCTCGGCGGCTGGCAGTTGGGTGGAATCTACACCGCCCACGGCGGGTTCCCGCTCACCATCAAGATGAGCGGCGATCCTTCCGGGACGCTGGCGCGCAGCTTCCGCGCCAACGTGAATAGCACGCCGAACGATCCCCACCAGATCGGACCGGGCCTGCAATTCCTCGACCCGGCTCCGTATTCGCAGCCGACGGCCCGTACCTTCGGAAACGCCGGTATCGGAACCGTGCGCGGTCCCGGAATGAGCCGCTTCGACCTTTCGCTGAGCAAGAGGTTCACTGTCAGTGAGAAGCGCTGGTTCGAAATCCGCTCGGAAGCCTTCAACCTGACGAATACTCCCATCTTCGCCAGCCCGGCTTCCCAGACCATCACATCGGCGCTGTTCGGTCAGATCCGAAGCTCTCAGGGCGAACGGAATATCGAACTGGCGGCGAAGTTCTACTTCTAAAAACTCCAGGGGCAGGCCCGCAAGGCCCTGCCCCTATTTCACATTCAGCCGAGGAGGAAGGCGATGACCAATCTATTCTGGCAAAAAGTGAGAGAGCCGTGGGCTGGTTACAATCGCCGCGATCTGTTCCGGCAAGGCGGGCTGCTGGCGCTGGCGCAGGCGCTGGGCGGCAGCGTTCGCACGGCCATCGCAGCGCCCATGGAATTCGGCGCCGATATGTACCGCTCCATCGGAGTACGGCCCCTCATCAACGCCCGGGGCACGTTCACGATCATCACCGGGTCGCAGACCCTGCCTGAAGTCAAACGCGCCATGGATCAGGCATCGCGCGGCTTTGTCGACATGGACGAGTTGATGGAAGGCGTCAGCAAGCGGCTGGCCGAGTTGACCGGCGCCGAATGGGGCATCGTGACTGCCGGCTGTTGCGCGGGCATCACGCACTGCACGGCTTCGGCGATCGCCGGCGGCAATCCGGAGCGCATGCAGCGGCTGCCGAATCTGGCCGGGCTCAAAAACGAGGTCATCGTTCCGGCATACTCGCACAACGTCTACGATCATGCGGTCCGCATGTTGGGCGTAAAGCTGGTCGTCGTGCGCGACAAATCCGAATTGGAAGCGGCGTTCAACGAACGCACCGCCATGGTCTACATCCTGGCTGGACCCAACGATGACGGCCCCTTGGGAACGCGCGCTGTTTCGGAGGTCGCGCGGCGCAAGAACGTCCCCGTGCTGGTGGACGCCGCGGCCGAAATCCTCACCCTCAAGCCTAACGTTCACCTGGAGCGCGGCGCGAGTGTGGTGGCTTATAGCGGCGGCAAGTGCATTCGCGGCCCGCAGGCTGCCGGCTTGCTGCTCGGCGACAAGAGCCTGCTGCAGGGAGCTTGGGTCAACAGCGCGCCGCACCATGCCTTCGGACGCTCGTTGAAGGTCGGCAAAGAAGAAATCATGGGCATGCTGGCGGCCGTGGAGATGTGGGTGAAGCGCGACCACAAAGCGGAATGGGCCGAGTGGGAAGCGAGGCTCGATCGCATCGCGACCGCCGTGAAGAAGGTGAATGGCGTGACCACGAAGGTCAACCAACCGTCGGCGGATCTCTCGAACCGCACGCCGGAGCTCATTGTCCAGTGGGACGGCGCGAAGGTGGGAATCACAGGACAGGAGGTCGGCAAGATTCTGCGCGATACCGACCCGCGCATCCAGGTGGCGAGAGCCAGCGGAAGCCGCCCCGACAACATGGCCAGTACGGTTGGCATCGTTCCGTACCAGATGATCGCGGGCGAAGAAAAGATCGTGGCGGACCGTTTGTACGCATTGCTGGCGAAGCCGCCGAAGATTGCCGATCCTCCGCAGCCGCCGCAAGGCCAACCTGTCAGCCTGGCGGGTCAGTGGGACGTACGGTTGGATTTCGTTCACGGCTCGGCGAACCACACTCTGATGCTGGAGCAGGACGGGACGAAGCTGATGGGCACGCATCACGGAGAGTTCGCGGCCGGCGATCTCAGCGGCGCGGTTGCCGCCAACACCGTGCGCTTCCAGAGTTCGCTTGGAACCGACGGCACGCGTGTATCATTCCAGTTCTCGGGGACGGCGGATGGCGG
Source organism: Bryobacteraceae bacterium (assembly GCA_041484525.1). GTDB lineage: Bacteria > Acidobacteriota > Terriglobia > Bryobacterales > Bryobacteraceae > JBGPHT01. The sequence continues at coordinate 13,697 of JBGPHT010000129.1, forward strand.
AAAGATGTCCGGAACGGTCGCCCTGGGCGAGTACGGCGAGGCGCGCTGGACGGCCGAGAAACACCAGTATCGAAACGGCGGACGGCGCGGGTAAAAAATCTACCAATCGGGGCGCGATTTTCCTGTGAAGAGGCTGCCTTGGAAAAGGATGCGAAGACTCGGGGGGCATCTGCGTTCGATGAGCCCCGCTGCAACGTCCTGATCCGTTCCCGTTCGGCCTCCGCTTCCTGCTTCCGCCCGAGCGCGCCGTAGGCCTGAGCCAAGCGGTTGTGCGCCTGGACCGATTGGGGGCCCACCGGGCGTCTCGGACTTCGGCGCGTAGGATCTTTTCGGCCGACGGAAAGTCCCTTCGCTGCATAGCAGCCACCGCCTCACGAGTGGCCGCGGTGCGAGGAACTCAAATTATATCCTCGTCAGCGGCTGGTGAGGATATCCTGAATCTGATGACCCGCAGACAACTGTTGTCGCTCCCCTTTGCGACGCATGCCCTGACGGCGCGGCCCGCCCGGGGGCAGCAGAATCGCGGCATGACCTCCCGAGGGGTCGCGGCCACGCCCAGGGGCACACCTTCGGGGAAACCGTTCCATGCGCGTTTCGTCAACGTCGCCGCAGCGGCGGGCCTGCGGGCGCCGGTCGTTTACGGCCGCATCGGCCGGACCGATTATGTCCTCGAAGCCATGGGGTGCGGCGCGGCATTTCTGGATTACGACAACGACGGCTGGCTGGACATTATTGTGCTGACCGGACGGCGTCTTCAGTCGTCGCCCGAAGGGGCAATCATCCGGCTGTACCGGAACAATCGCGACGGCACTTTTTCCGACGTCAGCGAGAAATCGGGTTTGGGCCGCAGCGTTTGGGCTACGGGCATCACGGTGGGTGACTACGACAACGATGGCTTCGACGACGTCTTCATCACCTGCTGGGGTCAGAACATTCTGTTTCACAACAACGGCAATGGCACTTTCACGGATGTGACGCAGAAGGCCGGTCTGCTGCACGAGGGGACCCGCTTCGGTACGGGCTGCACGTGGATCGACTACGATCGCGACGGAAGGCTGGATCTTTTCGTTGCCCACTATACCGTTTTCGACCTGTCCAGGATTCCCCCGCGCGGGAAGGACCCGGACTGCAACTACAACGGCGTCCCGATCTTTTGCGGGCCCGCGGGGCTGCAGCAGGAAAGCTGCCGCCTGTACCACAACAACGGCGACGGCACATTCAGCGACGTGAGCGCGAAATCCGGCATCGCCGCCATCAAGCCCGGCTACGCATTGACGGCGGTAGCAACCGACTTCGACGGCGACGGATGGCCCGATATTTACGTGGCGTGCGACACGTCGCCGAGTTTGTTCTTCCGGAACAATCACGACGGAACGTTCGTCGAAGAGGGTCTGGAACGCGGCGTTTCCCTAAGCGAGGATGGCCAGGAGCAGGCGGGAATGGGGCTGGGTATCGGCGATGTCAACGGGGACGGATACCTGGACATTTTCAAGACGCATTTTCGCGGGGACACCGAGGTTCTTTACCGCAACAACGGCAAGGGTTATTTCCGCGACGTGACGCTACGCGCGGGTCTGGGCGTGGAGACGCGGTTCGTAGGCTGGGGCGCCGCCATAACGGACCTCGATAATGACGGACTTGCCGACATCTTCTTCTCGACCGGAATGGTCTATCCCGAAGTCGAACAGGGAATTCCTGATGCGCCGTACAAAACGCCGAACGTGGTGTTCCGGAATCTGGGTGGGGAGAAATTCGAAGAATTGCTGAAGGAGGCGGGACCGGGCATCGCGGAAGTTCATTCGAGCCGCGGGGTAGCATTCGGCGACTTCGACAACGATGGCGACATCGACATCCTGGTGGTCAACATGAACGAGCCGCCGTCGCTGCTGCGAAACGACGTGAGCGGGGCCGATCGCTGGCTCAAGGTGTTGTTGGTTGGGACCGCATCGAACCGCAGCGCTATCGGCGCGCAGGTAGTTGTGTCATTTGGCGAGCGGAAGCAGGCGCAGGCAGTGTTGGCGCAATCGTCTTATCTCTCGGTCAACGATCGGAGGCTGCATTTCGGGCTTGGCTCCGCAACGACTGCGAACGTGGAAATTCGCTGGCCCAATGGCGGACTGGAGAAGATCCCCGATGTGGCCGCCGATCGACTGGTAGTGATTCAGGAAGGCGCCGGGGTGGTTCGCACGGAACGCTTCGCAAAGGGCCCGCAAAAGCCCGGTTGAGTTTTCGGCGTTTCGCGCCAGAGGAAGTTATGCCCGCGCAAACGCCAGCAACGGGTGGATGTCATGATTGTCGGCGGCCTGCAAGGCGGTGATATAGCGCTGGCGCATTACGCCGGCATCGCGCAGGCTTTCCCGTCCCCACGAAAACCGCTCGCATTGGAGCCTCATCACCAGAAAAATCCGCCATGAGGCGGGCGTGGCGGCCATTGCCATTCGGGAAGGGGTGAATCTGCACCAGGCGGTGATGGAAGCGCACCGCGATCTCGTCGGGCAGATACGTGTTGTATTCGATCCAGGCTTTGGTGTCGTCAAGCAATTGGCGCAGGGCTGCGGGAATCTCCCAATAGGCAATCCCGAGGTTACGTTCGCTGGTCCTGAACCTTCCAGCCCAGCGCCACACGTCGCCGAGCATGTGGCGGTGCAGTTCCTTGACGAATTTCTCACTTAGCGGATCACGGCGGCGGTTGAGTGCCCACTCCTGCGCGCGAGCGATGTTCTCCTGCCCGGATTCGTTCAACTCACGGCGGTAGGCGATATGCGAGGGAATCAAATCGCGCATTTCTTCCGGCGCCAGCGGGGTGCATCGTCCGGCCGCTCGAAAAGGCCGCTCACGGGCTAGTCCCAGAACAGCCGCGGGTTTGTCTCGCGGATGATTTCGTCAAGCCGCGCGGCGGCGGCCTTCGCCTTCGTCTTCACCTTCTGGTTCTCCAGCAGCATCGAGTGCTCGACCGGCTCCAGACGCCGGCGTGCGAACGCGCGCGCCCGGTCGCGGACCATGGTCTCCAGGGGATTCTTGGGCACGAGCGCATAAACGAGAGTGCAATCGAGTGCTTCGGCGACGCGCCGCAATGTCGCCAGCTCAATCGTACCCTTGGCTTCGGATTGTTCGAGCGCGACGACGGAAGGCTGTTTGATCCCCAGCCGCTTCGCCAACTGCGCCGTCGACATGCCGAGCGCCTCGCGGATGGCCTTGACCCATCCACGAACGGGCGGGGCGTAACGCGTGACCCGCCCCAGTTTGCGGAAGCGTTCATCGAGATGCGAGCGGGATTGGGAAGTACGGCGGATCTTTGCCATAGGTTATGGTCTATTTATTCTGCTTAATAAATAGATTATGGTCTATGGATTAGTTTCTTGTCAATATGCTATGGACTATGGATCTGCAAAGTCTTGCCCTACTCCAGTATCGCCGTCGCGAAAGGACGCGCAAATGCCGCCGGCACGCTGCGGGCGGTGGTACTGGCGCTCTTCGGTAATACGCGAGAGTCCGTGGCTGGTCGCCTAGTTTCTTATAGAACTGTGCGATCAGGCATTACATAGTTGCGGAACGCAGGTCCGAAGCGAATTTTTCAGCGAAGGCGCCTGCTATTTCCGAATCCGTCGTACGCGCTGGAAGAGTGCGCGGAGTGCAGACTCCGGATCGCGACCTGGGCGGCTTCGGGAAGGACGTAGCCGGCTTGGATCTGGCTGTGGTTGTTGGGCGCCGAGGTAGAGCGGTCACGCGCCGCTTATTCGGCGCGAAGGACATCGGCAGGGCCGGTCTCCGCGAGACCGCGGCCGCCGAGCCAGGCGGCGAGAGCAGCTACTGATAGGACGAGCACGGCGGACATACAGTACGCTACGGGGTTTTGAAAAGTCGTGCCGAAGAGGAAGGCGGCCATGGCACGCGCCAGCGCATAAGCTCCGGCCAGGCCGAGCGTCGCTCCTACGCCGGCGGGGCGGAGGGTACCGGACAGAAGATCCCGCAACAGGCGCCGGGAGGTGGCGCCGAGCGCGGCGCGGATGGCGAACTCGCGGCGGCGGCGGATGGCGGCGTAGAAAGCCACACTATAAATGCCGAACCCGGCCAGAGCAAACGCCAGTAATCCGTAGGAGGTGAATAACGCGGTCCGCAGGCGGGGCAACTGGAGCGATTGCGCCACGTGGTTCTGCATGCTGCGGGCTGCGTACGCAGGCACGGCCGGGTCGATTTCGTGGAGCGCACGTTCGAGGTCGGCGGGCGCGGTGTCTTCGACGATCACGGCGGCGGTGCGCGTGGGGGCCTGTGAGAACGGAACGAAAATCTGCGGGAGCGGGGCGCGGTCGAGCGCCTGGCTATGGATGTCGGCGACGATTCCGACAATGGTCATCCAGGGCGCTCCGGGGCGAGGCGCTCCCATCAGGATGCGCTTCCCTACCGGCGATTCGCGGGGCCAGAAGGCGCGGGCGAGGGTCTCGTTCACCAGCGCGAGCGGCTCGGTCGCGGCGAAATCGCGCGGCTCGAAGGGACGGCCGGCGATCGTCGGGATGTGCAGCAGATCGAAGAAATGTTCGCCGACGGAGATCCGGTGAGCGAATTGCGGCAACGTCCCCGAGGCACCGTACGCCCGGCCTTCGATGCTGAACGGGTCGCCGCCTGGTCCGAGCGCTAGTGGCAGGGTGGAAGCGACAGTGCCGGGGACGCGGCGGTAGTAGCCGGCGATCTGGGCGGGTGACGTATAACGCGCGGCAGGCAAGCTGACCCAGGCGGTGAGCAGGCCGTTGGTCCGGAAGCCGGGCTCGACGCGTTCGAGCGCGGTCAGGCTCTGGACCAGCAGCAGCGCCGGCGCCAGCAGCGCGCACGAGAGCCCGACCTGGAGGGCGACGAGAACAGCGCGGAGGCGGGTTTCGCCGCGGTCGGAGATACCGCCGCGATTCTGGCGGAGCGCGACCGCGTCATGGCGAAACAGAGAGCGGAGCGGAAGAGCGCCGAAGAGCGCGCCGGCGGCTGTCGAGAGGAGGAGAGCGAAGGCGAACACGCGGTAGTCCAGAGTGAAGCGGTCGACGGTCGAGAGCTCGGGCTGCGGGGAAGCATTCAGGGCATGAAGCGCCGCCAGGGTGAGGAGCAGAGCGAACGCGCCGCCCGCGAGCGAGGGCACCAGTGCTTCGGTGACGAGCTGGCGCGCGACGCGGGTGCGGGAAGCGCCGAGGGCGACGCGAACCATGACGTCGCGGCGGCGAGCGGCGGCGCGGCCCATCCAGAGGAGAGCGGTATTCGCCAGACCGAGCAGCAGGAGTACGGCACTGGCCGCCGTGGTGGCGTAGAGTGTAGGCTGGATGGCGCCGAACAGCTCCTTGCGCAGCGGCACCACGGCGATCTGATAGCCGCCATCCTCGCCGTGCGGGCCCATGCCGGTGTGGTATTGCTGTTTGAAACGCGCGGCCATCACGGCTATTTCGCTGCGCGCCTGTTGCAGGGTAACGCCGGGTTTCAGACGCGCGATGGCGCGTAGACTGCCGGCATCGCGGGCGGGCGGCGGGTCGAGCGGCAAGGGCAGCCAGATCTCCGGAGCTTCACCAGAGAGCCGAAATCCGAAACCTTCGCGTAGGACGCCCGCAACGATGTAGGGTGCCTCGTCGATGCGAAGAGTGGCGCCCATCGGAGGCGCGCCCATGCGTCGCCAGAAACGGTGGCTCATTACGACGACGTTCATGCGGCCGGCGCGATTCTCGGCGGGCTCGAACCAGCGGCCAAGCGCTATCGGCTCGCCCAGCACGGCCAGCAGATTCGCGGATGCCCGCATACCGGCTACACGCGCGGCGCGATCGGCGAGCATAACGGTAGAGGCGCGCGGCTCGAAAGCGGCGATGTCTTCGAAGGCGCGATTCTGCGCGCGATAGTCGAGATAGTTGGCGACGCTGAGGGGAAAGCGGGCGAATCCGAGTTTCAGCAACTGGTCCCAAACCACGACCAGGCGAGCGGAATCGCGGTACGGCATGGCGCCGATCAGGGCCGTGTCGGAAACCGAAAGAACCGTGGTGATGGCGGCGGCTCCCAGACCCGTGCCGATCGCCGCCAGCGCGAAAAACGCGGGCGACTTGCGAAGGACACGCAGGGCGTAGCGGAGGTCGTGCATCGGGAGTTGGACGCTGCGGCGCGGTGCGATGTTCCGGGCGCGGTTGTCGCGCAGCCGGCCCGGCCGCGGCTGCCAGCCCCACTGCGGCCGCCGCCCTGGTTGCTGCCGCGTGGGATAATCGAAAAAACCATGTCCCGGAACTCCGCCATGGTGATGGCGATGGCCGCGGTACTGTGCTGCGCATGCGGCCACAAGAAAACGGCGCGCCGCAGCGGACCGCCGCCGCCCGCTCCGGCGCCGGGGGCGACGGAGAGCGGCGTGGCGAGCTGGTACGGACCTCCGTACCATGGCCGGCAGGCGGCCGACGGCGAAATCTACGACATGGAAACGCTGGTGGCGGCGCACCGCACGCTGCCTTTCAATACCTGGGTCCGGGTGGTGAATCTGGCAAATGAGAAGTCGGTCGAGGTGCGGATCATCGACCGGGGTCCGTTCGTGGGCGGGCGGATCATCGACCTGTCGAAGGCGGCGGCACGGGCCATCGACATGATCGGCCCGGGGACGGCGCAAGTGCGAGTGGAGGTGCTGCGGGCGGCGGCGGCGACACCGGGGATTTTCGCGGTGCAACTGGGAGTATTCGCTAACCGCGGCAATGCAGAGCGTTTACGGGACCGGATGCAATCGATGTACGGCTCGGCGCGGATGGTCGAAAGGCCGGGGGACCCCACGATGTGGCGGGTTCTGGTGGGCGCCGAACCCACGGAAGAGGACGCGCGCACCCTGGGACGGCGGATTCGCCAGGAAACATCTGAGAAAAATGGCTCGCTGATCGTACGTGTAGATTCAGCGGCTCTATAAATGATCACGGGGTTAGTCGGCGAGTCGCCGCAAATCGGAAAAATCCGGCGGCACATCGAGAAGGCTTCGAAGCATCGGCTTCCCATTCTCCTGCTGGGCGAAAGCGGCACCGGCAAGGAGGTGGTGGCGCGCGCCATTTTCCACGCGAATCCGCGCGGCCAGTTTATCCCCATCGATTGCGGTTCCCTGGTCGGCACGCTGATGGAGAGCGAACTGTTCGGGCACGTGAAGGGCGCGTTCAGCGGCGCGGTGGAGAACAAGAAGGGGCTGGTGGAGCTGGCCGACGGCGGCACGGTATTCTTCGACGAGATCGGCGACCTGCCGCTCGAGATGCAGGTGAAGCTGCTTCGGCTTTTGCAGGAAAGCGAGTTTCGGGCGGTGGGCTCGCTGACGTGGAAGAAGGTGGACCTGCGGATCATCGCGGCGACGCATCGCGATCTGAAATCGGACGTAGCGGCGGGACGGTTTCGGCAGGACCTGTATTACCGGTTGAACGTGGTTTCCGTGCGGCTGCCGGCGCTGCGGGAACGGCGTGCGGACATTCCATTGCTGATCGAGCATTTCGTGACTGCCAACGAGAAGGCCGGGATGGCGCGGCTGGAGCCGTCAAGCGAGATGGCGGAAACGCTGATCTCGTACGATTGGCCGGGGAACGTGCGCGAGCTCAAGCACTGCATGGACCGCATGGCGGTGTTGAATTCCGAGGGCGCTCTGCAAATGGCCGACCTGCCCTCGGCGCTGCTGAACCACCGTGCGGCGGGCGATCTGCAGAGCTTTTCCGCGGTGGAGCAGCAGGGGCCGCTCGAAGAGTTCCGGCAGTCGCCGAAATCGCCGGTCATTTCTTTCCGCGATAGCGAGCGGCGGACGATCCACTCGGCGCTCGAGGCCACCAACGGGGAGCGCAGCAAGGCGGCGCAGATTCTGGGTATCGGACGCACCACGCTGTATCGCAAAATGAAAGAATACGGAATCGCCTAAAGATCGCATTGGATGCGACGTACAGCGTGGGGGACGCGCTGTCTGGGGTCGGAGTGTATTCGCGCGAGATTCTGTGGGGGCTGGCGGCGGCGCATCCGGAGGCGCGGTTCCTATGGTGGTACCGGCCGCATCGCTATTGGCGCGCGTACGATGAGGCGCTTCCCGCAAACGTTAGCCGCGGACTACTGTTATCGCGCGGCTTCTTTCACGGGTTGAACCAGAGGCTGCCCAATCGGCGGCAGCAGTATGCGGTGACGACGTTTCACGACCTGTTCGTAATGACGGGCGAGTATTCGACAAGCGAGTTTCGGAAGCGTTTTACGGAACAGGCGCGCGACGCGGCGGCGCGGAGCGACCGGATCATCGCGGTTTCGGAGTTTACGAAGCGGCAGGTGGTGGAGTTGCTGGGCGTGCC
>JBGPHT010000130.1:0-21905 GCA_041484525.1 Bryobacteraceae bacterium
ACTGTGAAAGCAGATACCGGCAGCGTTCGGCGCCGGCGCGCAACTCGGTTAGTGCAGCGACGAGGCTACGTCGATCGCGCCTTTGCCCGCATTTCGGAGGTTACTGTGAAAGCAGATACCGGCAGCGTTCGGCGCCGGCACGCAACTCCGCCAGAGCTGCGGAGAGATCTCCCGGCAGGTCGGCCGATTGCGCCGCCGCCGGAGTTACGCCGAGCGTTACCGAGAGCAGCATTTCGAAGCGCCGCCCGGCGCGGTACAGATCGTCGGCTGCTGATTGCCAATTGGCTGCGCCCGCTTCCGCCGTCCTGGGACGTGCGCCGACACCTGCCAGCACCGGGCCGATGGCGTGCTGCAGCGCCGCCACCTGGCTGGCGAGAGCCGCGGCGTGCTCGCCTGCAAGCTCACGAAGCACCTCGCGGTCCTTCGAGGAAAGCGCGGTTTCAAACCGCGCGGAGAAACGCTGTGCCAGCGCGCGCAAGGCATAGGTGCGCGACATGGCGGATTCCGTAGCATCCAGCATCTGGCTGCTGAAGCGCTCGAATTCGGCGCGTCCGCCAAGCTGTTGTTCGATACGCGCCTGGACCTTGCCGGGCGGTGCATTCGCCATCCCTGCCGATGCGGGAGCCTGGGGTTCGGCAAGGGCCGGCGTTGCGGACGGATCCGCGAATTGCACCGCCACATTCGACATGCCTGCTAGCGCGCTGCGAATCTGTTTCTGGCGCTCGTTCGGGATTCCCACCCCGCTCACGAGCACGCGGCCTTCGGAGATTTTCACTTCCACGGGATCGCCCAGGTCGGCCTCGATCTGATGGAGAGCTGCCAAAACTTGCAGCTCATCTGAGATCGAGGCCGATGGCCCGGGCGCGACTGCGGCTGGCCGGCTTGGTTCGGCAGGCCGCACCGGAGCCTCCACTGCTGCGACGTTGCCGCCGCTACCTGAAGGTTCCGTTATCTCGCTCAATTCCACCCAATCCTGATTGCGGAACTCGAGCCGCTCTTCCACGGGGCGAAGGTCGGCGGTTCTCAGCGTCAGGGTGGCGGACGAAAGCTCTCCATCGGACGCGGTGGTTCGAATCTGGTAGCGATCCTCGACTGCGGTCACTTCGTCGGATTTCTGCGCCACACTCTCGCGCCAGGATTGGAAAGCGCGGGCGCTGAGCGGATCGGCCCAATCGTAGTGCGCGGATTGGAACATCGACTGCACGGGCGCGATGGCGGCGGACACGGGCTGGTTGGCGCCGATGGTCCGCGTGCCCTGCATGGTCTTGGTGCGGATGCGGATCTGGCGCGGCGCCTGCGCACGGGTATCGGCCGCAGCCACGGCACGCTTCAACAAAGTGGCGGCTTTTACGGACGGCGTCTCGCGCCATTGATAGACGATGGCAACGACCAGCGCCGCGGCGGCAACGGCGGTAGCGGCCCAGCGGAAACTGCCGGGCAGCGGACGGAAAATGCGGGCGAAGAGCGACTCCGCCGCCGCATCGGCTCGCTCCATCTCCGAGTACAGGTCGCACCAGTTCCGGGGCGGCGGCGGCAGGTGCGCGGCCATCACGTGCTTGCGATAGCGGACGCACTCGGCGACCGTCTTATCCAACTCTTCGACTTCGGTACGGCAGGGCCAGCAGGCCTCGATGTGGCGCTCGACGTCGTGCGCCTCGCGCGCCGGCAACTCGCCATCCAGATAGCCGAGCAGCACGCCGTCGCCGGGGTGCGTCGCCTGATACTTACTCATCGCGCACCTTCTTCAGCCGCGCGATCGCCCGGCGCAGAAACTCGCCCACGGCCGATGCGCTGATTCCCAGGGCAGCCGCGATCTCCGGATACCGCAGACCTTCCAGCCGCAGGAAAAGGCAGCGCTTCTGCTGCTCGGAGAGATTCTCCACGGCACGGTGAAACAGCATCAGGCGCTCGCGCTCGAGCAGGCCTTGCTCCGGATTTTCAGCCGGGGCAACCAGGCGCGCTTCGAGCTCGGGATCGAACGGCGCCTCGGTACTTTGCCGCGCGCGCACCTTCAGGCCGTAATTGTGAGCCACGCGGAAGATCCAGCCGCGCGGATTCTCGATCTGCTCGCCCTTCCGCAGCTTGATGTAGAGGCGGAGGAAAACTTCCTGAGTGGCCTCCTGGGCGCGCGGGGGATGCAGGCCGAGCGTGAGCAGGTAGCGGTAGACGTCGTCGCGGGTCTCTTCGAAAAGCTGCGCCACGCGATCCTGCAAAGTCACCGTGACGCCGTCCCGGCGCAGAATTCCCAAACGCGCATTACCAAGCGAGTACATCGGCCAGAATCCTTGTAGTGCCAAGACACTCACGCACAGGCTAAGACCCTCGACGACGTGATTTCAACTACACCGGCGGAAGAAATTGTGTGGGATTCGCCACCACGAGCCGTGTGTTTCCGGCCGGATGGCTCGAAAGTTCCACAAAATTTAGACTTCAGTGTAGTGGAATCGTTACATCCGCGGGTCTTTGGCATGGCGGATTACATTTGAAAACTGCACTCGAACCAAAAGTTTGTGTTGCAATCGTTACCTTTAATAGCGCGCGTTATATCCGGCGCTGCCTGGATGCCGTCTTTCGACAGGATAACCTCCCCCTGGAGGTGGTGGTGGTCGACAACGCTTCCACCGACGGCACGCGCGAAATCCTCCGCGAATTCAAGCGCCGCATCCGCACCTTATATAACGAGGTGAACCTGGGTTTCGCCGGCGCGCAGAATCAGGCCATCCGTGCCTCGCGGGCCGAATGGGTGCTCACGCTCAACCCCGACGTCTTGCTGCTGCCTGGGTTCCTGCGCGCTCTGGTGGATGCCGGAGAGACCGATCCGAAGACGGGTACGGTTTGCGGCAAGCTTCACTCGATCGGTCGGGATTTCGAGCCGTTGGACGAGCCGCGCATCGATTCCACCGGCCTCTACTTCACGCCGGCGATGCGGCACTTCGACCGCGGCTGGCACGAACCCGATCGCCCCTGCTATCAGAACCGGGAGTACGTCTTCGGAGCCTGCGCCGCCGCGGCGCTCTATCGACGCCGGATGATTGCGGACGTCTCCATCGACGGCAACTTCTTCGACCCCGATTTCTTCGCCTATCGGGAGGACGCCGACGTAGCCTGGCGCGCGCTGTTGCAGGGATGGCGCTGCATCTACGCGCCCGAGGCGACGGCGTATCACGTGCGTAGCGTGACACCGGGCAGCCGCCGCAATGTCCCGGCCGCGATCAACATGCACTCGGTGAAGAACCGCTTTCTGATGCGGATCAAGAATACGACCGGAGGAGTTTTTCGCCGCCACTGGTGGTCGATGACCGCGCGCGACCTGGTGGTGATCGGCGGCGCGCTCTTCACCGAGCCGTCGTCCTTGCCCGCCTTCTGGCATGTGATGCGATGTCTGCCGCGCGCACTGCGCCAGCGGCGGACGATCATGAGCCGCCGCAAAGTGAGCGACGAAGCACTGGCGCAATGGTTCAGCTATAAACCGGTCTCGCAGGCGATCATGCCCGTGTATGAGGAGAGCGGGACTCCCCGCCAGAGTGTGATGGCCTTCGTGCGCAGCCGGTAGGGCAGTCACCAGGCGCTAGCGCAGGTTTGCTGTGCCAGGGTAGAGTTCCAGGTTGCCGTAGCTGCCGTCACCACCGGCGGCGTTCCCTTCCGCAGATCGCTGAGGCCATAACCCGATACCGGGCAGGAGGTAGCGGCGGTCACCACCGGAGGCGTTCCCTTCCGCGGAGGACCGGCTTAGCCGCACTCTGCTACCGCATGGCGTAGGAGCTGAGCACCTTCATGTAATTGGCGCGTTCGAAGGTGCCGGGCTGCCGGACGGCGCTGCGGCTCATGCTGCCTTGCATCTGCCGGATCGAATCGTATTCGTGATCGTCCATCCAGATGAGCAACTCGGTCGCCAGCGTGTCGAGAAAGCTGATGCCGCGCTTCAGGAGAGCCGAGGTCAGCATGGCGATACGGGCGCCGGCCATCATCGCCTTCACCACGTCGGCAGCGCTGTGGACGCCGCCGGTGAGCGCGAGATCGGCCTTGACCTTACCGTAAAGCACAGCGATCCAGTGCAGTCGAAGCAGCAGTTCGTGAGAATTGCTGAGGATCAGGTTGGGCACTACTTCGAGCGATTCCAGATCGAAGTCGGGCTGGTAGAACCGGTTGAAGAGCACCAGCGCATCGGCGCCGGCGGCGTCGAGCTTTTTCGCCATGTTGCCCATCGAGCTGAAGTACGGGCCGAGCTTCACGGCGACCGGAATCCTCACTTCTGCCTTGACGGCCCTCACCAGGTCCACGTACTGTCGTTCCACCTGCTCGCCCGAAATATCCGTATCGACGGGGATGTAGTAGATGTTCAACTCGAGCGCGTCGGCGCCCGCCTGCTGGATCTGCCTCGCGTAGCGGAGCCAGCCGCCGCTGGTGGTGCCGTTTAGGCTGGCGATGATGGGGATGTGTACCGCCGCTTTGCACTTGCGGATGTGCTCCAGGTAGACTTCCGGGCCCATGACCTTGTGGGTCAGATCGGGGAAGTGCGTGATGGCCTCGGCGCTGATCTCCGAACCCTCCTGGATGAAGCGGTCGAGCTCATCGCTTTCCTGGTCGATCTGCTCTTCGAAGAGCGAGTGCAGCACCACGGCGGCGGCGCCAGCATCTTCGATCCGGCGCACATTACCCACGTCTTCACAAAGCGGCGAGGATGAGGCCACCAGCGGGTTCTTCAACTTCAGTCCGAGGTACCTCGTCGAAAGGTCGATATGCTGCGTAAGGTCGATCATTGCTTCACCTCCACGGCGCCGTTCACACGCATGTGCGACCAATGCTCGTACAGCTTCCAGCGGCTGCTCACGTCCTCTTCCGCGAGTGCCAGCAGTTCCTTGGCATGCTCCGGATTGCTCTTGACGAGCATGGTGTAGCGGGTCTCGTTATACACGAACTGCCGGAGCGGAATCGAGGGCGGGCGCGAATCGAGTTGGAACGGGTTCCTGCCCTGCGGTGCGAGATCCGGATTGTAGCGGAACAGCGGCCAGTAGCCGGAGTTGACGGCGGCCTTCTGCTGCTCCATGCCGAAGGAAAGGTCGTAGCCGTGCGCGATGCAGTGGCTGTAGGCGATGATCAGGGACGGGCCGTCGAAGGCCTCGGCTTCGAGAAATGCCTTGACCGTGTGCATGTCGCCGGCGCCCATGGCGATGCGTGCCACATAGACGCTGCCGTAAGTCATCGCCATCATGGCGAGATCCTTTTTGCCCATTGGTTTGCCGCCGGCCGCGAACTTGGCCACAGCGCCGCGCGGCGTGGCTTTGGACGCCTGCCCTCCAGTGTTCGAGTAGACTTCGGTATCGAGCACCAACACGTTGACATTGCGTCCGGAAGCCAGCACGTGGTCGAGGCCGCCGTAGCCGATGTCGTACGCCCACCCATCGCCGCCCACGATCCAGACGGACTTTTTCACCAGCGCGTCGACCAGCGTGAGCAGGTCGCGCGCCGCGGCTGTATCGATTCCGGCGAGCTTTTGTTTGAGCTCCTGCACACGCTCGCGCTGATCGAGAATGCCCTGCTCGGTTTTCTGGTCGGCACTTAGCAGCGCCTGCGCAAGGTTTTCGCCGATGCCCGCGCGGAGCCGCCCGACCAACTCGTGGGCGTATTCATTTTGCTTGTCGGCAGCCAGCCGCATGCCGAGGCCGAACTCGGCGTTATCTTCAAACAACGAATTCGACCAGCCGGGTCCGCGCCCCTGATCGTTGGTGCAATACGGAGTGGTCGGCAGGTTGCCACCGTAGATGGAGGAGCAGCCGGTGGCGTTGGCGATCAGCATGCGGTCGCCGAAGAGCTGCGTCATCAGCTTGATGTACGGCGTCTCGCCACAACCCGAGCAGGCCCCGGAGAATTCGAACAGCGGCTGGAGCAACTGCACGTCCTTCACCTGGCCGATCGAGAGCGTGGTGCGGTCGGTTTCCGGAAGCTGCAGGAAGAAGTCCCAGTTGACGGCTTCAGCCTCGCGCAGGGGCGGCTGGGCGACCATGTTGATGGCGCGATGCTTCACCTCGCTCTTGCTCTTGGCGGGGCAGACCTGGACGCAAAGCGTGCAGCCGGTGCAATCCTCAGGCGCCACCTGCAGGGTGTATCTCTTCTCCTTCATGTCCTTCCAGCGCGCGGCCACGGCCTTGAACGTGGCGGGTTTGCCGGCGAGGTGCTTTTCGTCGTAGACCTTGGCGCGGATCACGCTGTGCGGACACACCAGCACGCACTTGCCGCACTGGATGCAGAGATCCTCGTCCCACTCCGGGATTTCGAGCGCGATGTTGCGCTTCTCCCATCGCGCGGTAGCGGAAGGGTATGTGCCGTCGACGGGCATGGCGCTGACGGGGAGATCGTCGCCTTCGCCGGCGATGATTTTGGCCGTTACATTCCGGACAAACTCCGGAGCAGCCGCCGGGACGGGCGGGCGAATGTCGAAGAGCGCCGTAATCTTCTCGGGCACCGTCACTTCATGCAGGTGGGCAAGGGTCGCGTCGACCGCCGCGAAGTTCTTCTGCACCACGCTTTCCCCACGCTTGCCGTAGGTCTTCTCGATGGCGTGCTTGATGGCGGCGATGGCTTCCGCGCGCGGCAGAACCCCGCTGATGGCGAAGAAGCAGGTCTGCATGATGGTGTTGATGCGGCCGCCCATGCCGGTCTTCCTCGCCACCGCGTAACCGTCGATCGTGTAGAACTTCAGCTTCTTGCCGAGGATCTGCTGCTGCACCAGTCGCGGCAGATGGTCCCAGACTTCGTCGGGTCCGAAGGAGCTGTTCAACAGGAACGTGGCGCCGTCTTCGGCTGCCTTGAGCACGTCAATGCGCTCCAGGAACGAGAACTGGTGGCAGGCTACGAAACTGGCCCTGGAGATCAGGTAACTCGAGTGCAGCGGCCGCGGTCCGAAGCGCAGGTGGGAGGTGGTGATGGCGCCGGACTTCTTCGAGTCATACACGAAGTAGCCCTGCGCGAAGTTGCCGGTCTCTTCGCCAATGATCTTGATCGAGTTCTTGTTGGCGCCCACGGTGCCATCGGCGCCCAGACCGTAGAAGAGGGCGCGCACGGTGCCCGGCACTTCGGTCGAGAACTCGGGATCGTAGTCGAGGCTGGTGTGGGTGACGTCGTCCTGGATGCCGATCGTGAAATGGTTCTTGGGCGACTTTTTCCGCAACTCGTCAAACACGCCCTTCACCATGGCGGGCGTAAATTCCTTAGAAGCCAGACCGTAGCGGCCGCCGATGACCTTCTTGTCGAGCATGCCGGCCTCGGCGAGCGCGGTGATGACGTCGCAGTAGAGCGGTTCGCCTGTGGCGCCCGGCTCCTTCGTGCGGTCGAGCACGGCGATCGACTTCACCGTGGTGGGAAGGGCCGCGATAAAGTGCTCCACCGAAAACGGACGGTACAGCCGGACCTTGAGGACGCCGGTCTTTTCACCAGCGGCGTTCAGCGACTCGATAGTCTCCTCGACGACTTCGGCGCCCGAGCCCATGATCACAATAATGCGCTCGGCATCGGGTGCGCCGGCGTAATCGAACAGCCGGTACTGGCGCCCGGCGAGCCCGGCGAACTTGTCCATGGTGTTCTGCACGATGGTGGGGGCGGCCAGGTAGAAGGGGTTCACCGCCTCGCGCGCCTGGAAGTACACGTCGGGATTCTGCGCGGTGCCGCGGATGACCGGATGGTTGGGGTTGAGCGCGCGGGCGCGGTGCGCGTGCACCAGATCTTCGTCGATCATGGCGCGGATGTCGTCCACTGCGAGCTGCTCGACCTTGGCCACTTCGTGCGAAGTGCGGAATCCGTCGAAGAAGTGCAGGAACGGAATGCGCGCCTCGAGCGTGGCGGCATGCGCGATCAGCGCCAGGTCCATCACTTCCTGGACCGAGCAGGCGCCCAGCATGGCGAACCCGGTGGAGCGCGCCGCCATGATGTCGCTATGGTCGCCGAAGATCGAAAGGGCCTGCGCGGCCAGCGCGCGGGCGGCGATGTGGAACACGGTGGGGGTGAGCTCCCCGGCGATCTTGTACATGTTGGGAATCATCAGCAAGAGTCCCTGCGAGGCCGTGAACGTAGTGGCGAGTGCCCCCGCCTGAAGGGCGCCGTGCAGCGCGCCCGCAGCGCCGCCTTCGCTCTGCATCTCGACCACCGTCGGCACGGTGCCCCAGATGTTGGGCTGCATTTCAGCCGACCATTGGTCCGCCCACTCCCCCATGTTGGAAGAAGGTGTAATGGGATAAATGGCAATGACTTCGCTGACCTTATGAGCGATGTAGGCGGCGGCCTCGTTGCCGTCGATGGTGACCTTCGGCCGGGTGTTAGATGAGTGGATCAAATCGCCCTCCTTTACTCAATAGTATAAGACCTGTTTATCCAAATGAGCGACAGATTTTTAGGTCTTAAATATTTAAGTTGTAAACTACTGAAAGAACGTTGGAATGTCTCTGTGCCTGCCTGGTTTCGACTCGCGGAGTGAGCGTTACAGTACCGGACAGGTGGCGTCGGCCCGCATACTCGCGGATCTTCTGGTCTTCACCAGTCTTCCCAAAGGGGATGCGCCTCAGACTCCGCGCGGGAGATTCAGCGAAGTTACGGACGATAAGCGGTAGGCCGTATTGTTTTTTCTGTCATGATTTCGCCTATTCAGGGTCTTCTTATCACCTGCCGTTTACATTTAGCACAAAGCGGGAATGGTGCGGCCCATTCATTAAAGGATCTGGCTCACCTTGAAAAGCCGGTGACGAGCGGGCTCGCCCGACGGCCGCTCGGTTCTCTATTCGCAGGTGGACCAGCGCGGCAGCGACATCATGCTGGTGGAAATTTCCGGTAGATCGCGCGCAACGGACGACTAAGTCCGCATGATTCGGAGGCTGCCGTTCCCCAGTGGGATATGATGAAGGAGTGAATCTCACGATTGCCCTGGATCGCGAGGAAGACGGCCGATGGATCGCGGAGGCTCTTGAGCTTCCAGGCGTAATGTGCTACGGCCAGAGCCGGGATGAAGCGATCAGCAACACTGAGCGCCTGGCTATCGAGGTCATTGCCGACCGCATCGCCCACGGTGAGCTTCCGTCTTCTGCCCTGGGCGTTTCCTTTACGATTCCGGATGAGCAACTGGCCCGCCAGTAAAGCAAAGCGGGTGCTCGCTGCCTTAGAGAAAATCGGCTGGCGAGTGAAGCGCCAGCGTGGCTCTCATCGGCTGCTTACGCGTTCGGGCTGGCCGGACTACGAGTTTGCGTTTCACGATCAGGACGAGATTGGACCGCGGATGTTGGCGAGAATCGCCCAGCGGACGGGATTGAAACCGCAAGACCTCTGACTCTAGACGATCGGGACAGTTGACGCTTCTCATCAGCCGGCACCGGCGGCCGTATGACCATCTCGCGGCGATGTGCGAACAGTCATCCGTCCCTCCCGAATCGAAGCCCCACCGCTTGCCATGCCGGCACCATCGTCGTCATCGCGCACAAGCCACCCGGACGTGCCCAGGCACCCCGCAGACTGCGCCAGAAATACTGGGGCTTCCAGCCTCGGCTCACCTCCGAACCGGCGCGCGAATCTCATCCCGAGACTCGGCGGTCAGGAACCGGCGCAGCGGCTCGTCCATTGCGCCGTTCGCTTCAATGCGGATTTCACTGGCTGGCTTCATCGCCTCGCGCCGCGAACCGTCTGCCCATGAACCAACTGTAGGGCCGACGGACGAAACCGGTCACGCGGCGAAGCATGAGAGAATCTGGAGGAACATGCTGCCAATCGGAAAACTCTCTCTCGGCATGGGCGATCGCTTCGCCCATCAGGGTAAAGCGCAGCTTCAGGCGTGCCTGCAGGCGCTCGATCGCGGAGTGGCAGTGACGCCTGTCTGGAACAAGTCGAACCGCGAGCATAACGTGGTGGGGTCGGAGCCATCCAGCCTGCGCGCCGAGGCCGACGCCGCAGTCCGCGACTTGGGCTGGACCCGCCCATACCACGTGGACGCCGACCACATCAATCTTGGCACCGTGGATCGCTTCCTCAAGGCCAGCGACTTCTATACGCTCGACGTGGCGGATTACATCGGCAAGGCAGCCGCGGCGGCAGACGTCGAGGCGTTCGTGGACCGGCACCCCGAACTGATCGGCGAAGTGGAGGTCGCGGGTATCGAGGAGCCGTTGCGCGCCACCCGTGAGTCGGTGGCTGAGATCTCCCGCAAGTACCTCTTTGCCGTCCAGGAAGCCGGCCGCATCTACCGCCACATCGCGCTGCAAAAAGGCAACGAGCCGTTCATCACGGAAGTCTCGATGGACGAAACGGACGCGCCCCAGACGCCGCCCGAACTGTTGGTGATTCTCACCGCCATCGCCGATGAGCGGATTCCCATCCAGACGATCGCGCCCAAATTCACCGGCCGCTTCAACAAGGGCGTGGATTATGTGGGCAACGTGGCGCAATTCGAGCGCGAGTTCGAGGACGACCTGGCGGTGATCGCGCACGCGATCCGACAATACGGGCTGCCCGCCACCCTGAAGCTGAGCGTGCATTCGGGCAGCGACAAGTTCTCCATCTACGGGTCGATCCGCCGAGGGCTGACGCGCTTCAATGCCGGTGTACACGTGAAAACCGCGGGTACCACCTGGCTCGAAGAATTGATCGGCCTTGCCGAGGCCGATGGCGACGGCCTGGCGCTCGCCAAGGAGGTGTACGCCAAGGCGTACGACCACCGCGACGCGCTGTGCCAGCCGTACGCGTCGGTGATCGATATCAATCCCGCGAGGCTGCCCAGCCCGGCGGCGGTGAACGGATGGACGTCGGCAGAATACACGTCGGCGCTACGGCACGATCGGGGCAATCCGCAATTCAATGCGGACCTGCGCCAGTTGCTGCACGTGGGCTACAAGGTGGCGGCGCAGTTGGGCGATCGCTACTTGAATATGTTGAAGAAGTACGAGGCGATCGTAGGGCGTAATGTGACTACGAACCTGTTCGACCGCCACATCCAGCCGCTGTTTTTGTGACGCTGGCGCCGTAGCGCAGACGTTCTTACCGCTCGATCCCCAGACGGTTCGCGGCCTTATCGAGCATCATCACGACGCGCTCGACGTGCTGTTCGGTGTGCGCCGCGGTCACCGAAATGCGCAGCAGGTTCTGGGCGGCGGCGGGACGCAGCACCGGATTGATGTAGACGCCCTCGGCGAGCAGGGTCTTGCACAGGCGGCAAAGATCCAGCTCCTGCTCGATAACCACGGGAACGATCGCCGTCTCGCCGGGCAGCACGTTGAAGCCGCGGGCGCGCAGTTCGTGGCGCAGCATGTCGGCGATGCGCAGCAAGTGAAGGCGGCGCTCCGGCTCCTTGCGCATGATCTGCAGCGCGGCGCCGACCGCGGCCACCGATGCCGCCGGCAGGCTGGCCGAGAAGACAAACGGACGCGCGGTATGCTTCAAGTAATCCACCACGGCGCGCTCGCCGGCGATGAATCCGCCGACCGACGCCAGCGATTTGCTGAACGTGCCCATCACGATATCGACATCGTCGAGCACGCCCAGGTGCTCGGCGGCGCCGGCGCCAGTCGGGCCCAGCACGCCGATTCCGTGGGCTTCGTCCACATACACGCGGCCGCCGTACGGCTTGGCGAGACGCAGGATGCCGGGGAGGTCGGCGATGTCGCCCTCCATGCTGAACACGCCTTCCGACACGATCAGGATCTTGTCTTCGGGCGGGCAGTTCTCCAGGCACCGCTCGAAGTGGTCCATGTCGTTATGGCGGAACCGCATCGTGCGTGCGGGCGACCGCAGCGCGCCTTCGACCAGGCTGGCGTGCAGATTGTGGTCGCAGATCATCACGTCGCCCTTCTCGGTGAGGGCCGACAGGCTGGCGTAGTTGGCCTGGAATCCGGTGCCGAAGATGATGGCGGCTTCCTTATGTACGAATGCCGCCAGTTCGGCTTCAAGCTTGATGTGCAGGTCGAGCGTGCCGTTCAGCAGGCGCGAGCCGCTGCAACCGCTGCCGTACTTCTTCAACGCCTGCACGGACGCTTCCTTGACCTTGGGATGAGTGATCAGATCGAGGTAATCATTCGATCCGAACATCAGCACTTTGCGCTTGCCCATTCGGACTTCGCCCGGCCCGCACCCATCGCGATCCCCAAAGACCTCGAAGTACATGTAGAGGCCAGCAGCCTGAAGGTCACTCGGTCGAGTGAAGTTGCGACACTTGTCAAAAATGTCGTTCGAGCCGCTGCTCTTTTTCTTGCCGGTGATTTCGCTCGTCGATACGCGCATGGTCCTCAGTTCCATTCGTAGATTCGGTATGTCTTGTACCGCTTTGCCCCCATCACCTCGAGGGAGCGATTCATCAGAACGTTGTCTTCCAGCACCCAAGACATCTCGCAGTCCCCGTATCCCAGCTTCCGTGCGTTGCGGACGAGCGTGGCATAAAATCCCGCCGCCAGGCCGGAAGCGCGGTACTCCTCAAGCACCCCCAGTGCAAGGACCCGTACACTCTTGATCAAACGTTGATAATACAGGATTTTCAACAGGCCCGTCGGAAACAGGCTGCCCCCTGCCGGTTTCAGAGCTTGATTGGCATCAGGCAATGCCATCGCGAAGCCGACCACCTTGTCCCCCGCCTCGCCGATGAGCACCAGGTCGGGCTTGAGGATCATCTTCATGTCCTTGCCCATGGCAACAAATTCTTCGCGCGACATCGGCACGAAGCCCCAGTTGCGCGCCCAAGCCGCGCTGTAGACTCCCCAGACACGGTCGACTTCGGCATCGAAGTCCCGCATGTTGATGGGGCGAACCTTGACCTTGTTGTGCGACAGCACCTTGTCCGCGACGCGCCCGATCTTCCCGATATCGATGGTGTTGGCGTTGCTCAGATAGGCCAGCAGGTCCTTGGCCTTGCATAGACCTATCTGGTCCATCAGTACCGGATAGTAGCGCGGGTTGTAGGTCATCATCAGCATCGGGTCGGAATCGAAGCCATCAATCAAAATACCGCATTCGTAATTGGTCGATGGGCTCACGGGGCCGCGCAGGAACTTCGCGCCGCGGTCCCGAACCCACTGGCGCGCCCGGGAGAGTAACCCTTCAGCCACCGCCCGGTCGTTCACGCTCTCGAAAAACCCGAAGAAGCCCGCCTGTTCGTCGTGGAACCGGTTATGGGCCTTGTCCACTATGGCGGCTACACGGCCGACCAATTGACCGTCGCGCCGGGCGAGGAAAAACTCCGCGTCGGCGTTGGCGTAGAACGGATGCTTGTTGCGGTCGAGCAGTTTCTTGACATCCATCCGCAACGGAGGAACCCAGTGGGGTTCATTGCGGTGGAGTCGATAGGGAAGTTCCACGAACTCGTGGAGCGCTTTCTTATCCTGTACCGCAACGATCTCAACTCCTCCCAAATCGCTAAGCCCCTTGTGACAGTTTTCGGTACAACCACGGGGTAGACACGATCAGGACGCAGGCCAACGCGATCCCCGCCATCAGGTCGACCGTATAGTGGTATCGAAGATAAACTGTAGCAAAAATGATGCACGGAGTGTAGGCGAAATAGACCTGAAATAATCGTTTCCCGACCATTCGGCTGGACCACCACGCCAGCATGGTGAGTTCCGTGTGGCCGCTCGGAAAACAGTCGTAATGGGCAGATTCGAGATGATCGAGCGCGGCTTGCATCCCTTGGAACAGCCACATACCGCGCAACGGCGAATGCTGCAAATCCTGCAGCAGGAAGCGCGGTCCGCGCGCGGGAACGATCAGATAACCGGCGTACGAGGCCAGGAATCCCAGCGCGATTAAAAAAGCATAATATTGGAAATTTCCGTAGTCCCGGCGCCTCCAGATGAAGAACGCGATGAGCAGGACGGCGGGCACGAAGAGCGTATAAATCACCTGCAGAAATTCGGTCAACCCGGGCGACTGGATCCGCTCGAGCCAGACCGTGGGGTGGGCGCGCCAGACGCGGAAATCGAGATCCGCCAGCCACTGGTCGCAATCGGTTCCGCGCACGGCAGGGATGAAGAGCGCCATTTACTTGTAACAGGACGCTACGTACGGAAGCGGGTACCAGTTCCGAAAAACCCAGCTCGTCCGATTGGGCCGCTTGATTTGGTAGAGGAGCACTGCGGTAGCGGCGGCGTGCGCGAAGGCAAGCCAGGGGGCGTCGGGAATCCGGCTCCACCAGCCGGCCAGCAGAACCGCCGCAAAGGCGAAGTAACCCAGGACGAGCTTGTCGACGGCCCAGAACTGCGTGTCAGCGGGCCGGGCTTTCAGTATTTCAGCCAACCGGCCTCCTTGTACCACGCAAGCGTCCGCGCCAGCCCCTCTTCGAGCGGGGTGCGCGCTTCGAACCCAAGCTCGGCGGCGGCGCGGCGGGGGTCGCACGTCCAGGCAAGGCACCGCGCTTCGATAATCTTGTCGCGCGAGAGGATGCCGGGTTTGCGGGTGACATGCGACCAGACCTCCGCACAGTATCCTACAGCGCCAGCCAGGCCGGCGGGAATGCGAATGACGCGGAGCCGCCTATGCATGATGCGTGCGGCGGTGGCGCTCAGTTCGCTCCACCGGACGGGCTTGGGGTGCGCCAGAAAATAGGTTCGGCCGGCGGCCTGTGGAGAGCGTGCGGCGGCAATCAGACCCTCCACCAGATCGTCGACGAAGATGAAACTGAACGATCGCTCGCCGCCCGAAATTTCGATCACCAGTCCCCGGGAAATGGACCGCAGGATCTGGAAGACCCCGGTGTCGCGGGGACCGTACACCACGGGCGGCCGCACGATAACCGCGCCGGGAACTAGCGCGCGGACGACGCGCTCGGCTTCGAGCTTCGACTTCCCGTAATGCGAAGGTGGCTGCGGCGGGTCGTCTTCGGAGAGCGGAACGCCGCGCTCGCTCGGACCTGCCGCCGCCAGCGAACTGACGTGCACCAATCGGGTCGGGCGGCCGGCCAGAGCGCGCGCCAGCACTTCCGTGGTGCGGACGTTGCCCGTGTAGTAGTCCTCGGGGACGAGAGCTTTGGTGGCACCCGCCAGGTGGATCACGGTGTCGACGCCGCGTAGCGCGTCATCCAGGCCGCCGCCGGCCGACAGATCGCCGCGGACGGATTCCACTCCGGCAGGGAGCCTGGTTTCGCGGCGTACCAGCGCCCGCACGGGCTCGCCCGAAGAGGACAGTTTTTCGAGGAGATGGCCACCGATGAAACCGGTCGCGCCGGTTACCAGAAACATTATTGCGGCGTGCTGCGGAAAGCGACGTCGCCGAAATAGCTTTCCGCGACCGTGCCGGTGTGCTGCGAATTGATCTGGATGCGCAGTCCCTTCACATGCGGCGCGGTCTTGCCGTAGACCCGTTCGTAATCGGCGGCTACGTTATGCGTTTCGGCAATCCATCGGTTGGCGTCGGCCGCGCCCGACTGGCAGACCACCGCGAATACGTGCACCAGCGGAATGTTGCTGGCGTTCTGAACGATACCCTTGGGAGCGGTGGTGTCCCAAATGTAAGTGACGATGCGGCGGTCGGCAAAAGCCACCAGCACCTGCGCCGCCTGGTCGTCGGTCGAGGCATGGCGGAAGTCGCCGCCGGCCGGAAGCTGCGTCACCTTCCAGTGCCAGGCAAGGTAAGGCAACTGGTACGGATCGACATCCACCCCGTGCTCGAGAGCGAACGAAGCCTTGACGCTTTTCAAATGCAGGCACGATTGATCTCCGTCTTTGCAAACGGCAATCTCCGGCTTCCCGTGATTGACCTTGATCTGCCAATCGGAAGGCAAGGCGCCCGAAGCCCAACTCGCCGTGTTCAGTACGATCATGGCAAGTTGCGAAGTACGGGCGTGGAAGAGTGCGAAAAGAATGCCGAAAAAGAAAAGGTGCTTCTTCAAAGATCCTCTCAGGACCACCAAGGCGTCTTCAATTACTATCGCATGACGGAGCGCCGCTTCGCTACTCGCGAGGGTGCGCAGCCGAACGGCTGAATTCACGTTGCACGCGGCGGTGCTAAACCTCACTGTGCAGCCTGCCGGGCGCGTATCGCTTGCACGGTGAGCGTGGCCTGCTGCTCGATGTTTTGGGAAATGCCGGGTAGCGGATGGGCGTAGCGCTCGACCTCTTCCAGATCGGACGGCTGACCGACCACGTAGAGCGCGCGCAACGCTTCCCAGACGTGATTCTGGTCGGCGGCAAGGTCAACTATGGCATCGCCTGGTTTGACGCCGGCGCCGTCGCTCTGGTCGAGGGCGCGGACTTCGCCCGGAACCGGCGAGCGCACTTCGGCATCGCCCACGTGCGCGATCATGGTGCCGGGATTGACGTACTCCCCGGGTTTGAGCCGGTACTTGAGCTTGCCGGCGGCAGCGGCCGGGACGGTGAACGGGCGCAGCATGGCGATCAACTCGGGACGGGCCGCGGGGTCGCCGAAAGCGGCCAGTGCCAGCGCGGCGTTGCGGCGGACCATCGGCTGGGGATCGTGGATAAGGCCGAGCAGCGCGGCGTGGAACGGCTGGTAGGTGTGGTCCTGGCCCATGATCCAGGCAGTGGTCTGCCGCAGTTCCCCGTTAGGACTCGTTGCCTGAGCGACCACCTGCGGGTACCACCGCGAGACGTCCTGATGCTGCAAGAGGCGCTCGCCGAGCTGCACCAGCGCGTGCTGCGCGTGGCGCGGTTTAGAGCGGTCGGCGAAATATTCGTCGATCTGCCGGTCCGTCAGTTTGCGGCCGAACCAGGTGCCGTACCAGAAAAGGAACGGGAACAGCACCAGGAGAAGGGCGAACAGCGTGATCAGCAGGTAGGCTTTCTTGCCGGGACGGCGTTGGGTCACCAAAGTCATGATAGCTCTCAGTGCTGGAGAAGTTCGAGATAGGCGCGGCGGGCGCCGGGATCGGATTGTCCGTTGTAGGGGTGATCGAGGTAGAGCGCGAGCGATCGGCGGGCACGATCCCGATCGCCGGAGCGCAGGAAGTAGTCGCCCAGGGTGCGCGCGCAGAGAGAGAATTCGGGATCGCGTTCCACGTGCAGGCGGCATTCCGCTTCCAGGTGGTCGACGATGCGGCGCTTGTCGAGGACCGGCATGCCGGCCGGAACGTCACGCAGAAAAACCAGCGATTGCGGATCGTCGTAGACGAGCTTCCACTGGTCGTCGTGGCCGAGCGCGAGTGCCAGCGGATAGAGCGCTCCGGAATTGTATTCGAATGCGTTGAGGACGATGGCGCCGATCCGATACCGATCGAGGGCCCGGGCGCGCGCGGGGTCGCCGGGCGCGCTCGCGAGAATCGTGCGGTAGTCGGCAAAAACCGACTCGCTGAGCGCACGGCCGTCGATGAATACGCGCTGCCCGCGCCAGATGAGGTAGCCGCCGCTTTCGTAGGTATTGAAGAGGGGCGCGGCGATCCGGTGCTCGGCGAGGAACGTGGCTGCACCCGCGGGATAGCGCCATTCGGCTGCGCGGAGTTGGAAGGAACTGCCGGTCGCGATGCCCCAGATGAGCGCTGCGGCGAGCGCCGGGAGAGCGGCCAACTGCGTCCAACGCGGCAACGGCCGCTGCCAGGGGAAGTAGCTGGCAATCAGGATGGGAGACAGGAGTCCCACCAGCATCTCGTTGCGGAACGCGGTGAGGGCCGCGGCGGCAAATGCCGCGAAGAGAATCCAGTCGGCCGGGCGCACGCGCCGCCAGGAGAGGAGGAGCACGGCCGCGGCAGCGTAGAGCAGAATGTCGAAGGCGTAGGGCGGGCCCCAGAGATCGGCTCGCGACCACTCGATCAGAGTGGATTGGAGCGCGCTCTGGCGGTACCGCAGGACGGCGGAAATGGCGGCGAATCCGTTGGGGTTGAGTCCGGAGAGGAACACTGCGAGTGTGCTCATGGTAAGGATTCGACGGGTGTCGGGGGCGCGGCGCAATAGTGCGTCCATGGAGTAGGCGCCGCAAACCACCCAACCGAGGAAGAAGCCGCCATGACAGTTGGCCCAGATGACCGAGAGCACGGCCAACAGCCAGAGTCGGCGACGGTCTTCGAAGATGGCGAGGAAGGCGGCAGTGAACACGTAGGATAGGATGCTCGGGCGGTCGTGCGCGAACTCGATGGCGAGCGGCGCCGCAAGCAGTGCCGCCGCTATTCCCCAGGACCACGACCCGGTACGCCGGCGCGCCACGAACCCGGTCAGACCGCAGAGCGCGGTCAGGAGGAGTGCCTTCCCAAGCACGACGGCGCCGAGTCCGCCGGTGGCTTCGATCAAGTACCACACTGCCTGTCCGAGCCACTCGTGCGTGAGGTTGAAGCGGCGGACGGCATCCTCGGCGGGATATGCGGACTTAGCGGCGGCGGTGGTGTAGGCGAACGGATCGGGCGACGGCAAGCGGTGATGGGTGACGATGTACTTGCCGGTTTCGAGATGCCACCAGGCATCGGAGTCGGCGAGTTCGGTGGAGAAGCGGCCGATCAGGACGAGGGCGGCGAGGGCCAGGAGCGCAGGGATCAGCCACTGCGGCGGTGATTTGAGAGAGGGTACAGGCTTGCCCAACTTACCGTCGCTATTCGAAGAGTGCCGCGAGGGGCACGACGATCTCCGGGTGCTCCGTCCTCAGCTCCGTAATTTCGCGGATGCCGTCAGCGGTTACGAGGTCGGCCTTCTGCTTGCGGGGATCGAGAATCCAGACGTAGGGAACACCGAATGTCACGAAGTCCCGGCAGCGCTTCTGCTGGGCATTCAGACGGTCCTCGACCGACAGCACTTCGATGCACAGGAAGGGCGGCTTGGTCAGTATCTGCTCTCTGGGTTCTTCGCCGACTACTACGCAGACGTCGGGAACGCGGAAGCGGGTCGGCGACACCTGAACGCGCAACGACAGGTAGACATGGAGGCCCAATTGGCGGCGCCGCTCAAAAAACCATGCACTGACAGCCATCTGCAACTTCGCGTGATCGAGTTCTCCCAAATTCCGCTCCACCACCACGCCGTCCACGTAGTCGCAATCCGGCTGATACGGGGTGTGTAGATATTCCTGAACGGAAACCGAAGTTCCTGTCGCCATAAAAGTTACGGCATCCGCGCAGAGACGCGGATGCCGTTCTCCTTCGCCTAACTATATACTACTCGGCCAGCGTTTCCTCGCCGCCGGTATCCTCGGGCAGTCCGCCGGCGTACTGGAGACGCGTCTCGTCTTCGTAGCCGGGGATGGTATCGAGCGCGGGCTCGACCACGGGCTCTTCCACCACGTCCTCGCCGGCGATCTTCACGCGGCGATAGTATTCCATACCGGTGCCGGCAGGAACCAGGCGGCCCATGATCACGTTCTCCTTCAGGCCGCGCAGGTAGTCCACCTTGCCGTTGATGGCGGCCTCAGTGAGTACGCGCGTGGTCTCCTGGAAGGAGGCCGCAGAAATAAACGAATCGGTCGAAAGCGAAGCCTTGGTGATGCCGAGCAGCACGGCCTTGCCCATGGCGGGACGGCCGCCGGCCTCGATCACCCGCTGGTTTTCGGTGCGGAACTTGAACTTGTCCACCACCTCTTCCGGCAGGAACTCCGTATCGCCGATGTCTTCCACCTTCACCCAGCGCATCATCTGTCTCGAGATGACTTCCAGGTGCTTGTCGTTGATGTTCACACCCTGCAAGCGGTAGACTTCCTGAATCTCGTTGACCAGGTACTTCTGCAGTTCCTTTTCACCGAGCACATCCAGGATGTCGTGCGGGTTGCGCGGACCGTCCATGAGCGGCTCGCCGGCCTTCACGCGCTCGCCCTCCTGAACGTTGATGTGGACGCCGCGGGGCAGCGCGTACTCGCGCTGTTCGCCGTCGTCGCCGATCACGAAGATCTTGCGCTGCCCCTTCGTGACTTCGCCGTATTTCACCGCGCCGTTGATCTCCGCGATGATGGCCGTCTCGCGCGGCTTGCGCGCTTCGAACAGCTCCACCACGCGCGGCAGACCGCCGGTGATGTCCTTGGTCTTGGTGGTTTCGCGCGGGATCTTCGCCAGCACGTCGCCCGCGTGCACTTCTTCGCCGTCGCGCACCATGAGGTGGGCGTGGGTCGGCATGAGGTACTTCTTGCGCTCGCCGCCGCGCGTCCCGGCCTCAGGCCGCAATTCGATGGTCGGCTGCCGTTTCTCGTCGGGTGAATCCGTCACCACGAGCTGCGACATGCCGGTGACCTCGTCCACCTGCTCCTGCAGGGTGAGGCCGTCCACCAGGTCCTTGAAGTGGACCAGGCCCGAAACTTCGGTCAGGATCGAGAACGTGTACGGATCCCACTCGAGCAGGATCTGGTTGCCCTTCACCGGAGCGCCGTCTTCGACCAGCACGCGCGCGCCGTACACCACCGGGTAGCGTTCCTTTTCGCGGCCCTTCTCGTCCACCACCGCCATGATGCCGTTGCGGTTCATGGCGATCAGCTCCTTGGTCTTGCTGCGGACGGTCTGAATCGCGATGTAGCGCGCGAAACCGTCCGACTTCGCGTCCTGCGTGGACTGCTCGCTGATTCGCGTCGCAGTACCGCCGATGTGGAACGTACGCATCGTCAACTGCGTGCCCGGCTCGCCGATGGATTGCGCCGCGATCACGCCTACCGCTTCGCCGCGCTCGACCAGCCGGCCCGTCGCCAGGTTGCGGCCGTAGCACGCGACGCACACACCGCGCTTCGATTCGCACGTCAGCACCGAGCGGATCTTCACGCGCTCGATACCGGCCGCCTGAATCGCCGCCGCCAGGTCTTCCGTGATCTCCTGGTTGACCCCGACGATCACATTGCCTTCGTAATCCTTCTGATCTTCGAGCGCCACGCGGCCCACGATGCGGTCGCGCAACGGCTCGATGATTTCGCCCGATTCGATGATCGGCTCGACGTAAATGCCTTCGCCGGTGCCGCAATCGTTTTCGCTCACGATCACGTCCTGCGCCACGTCCACCAGGCGCCGCGTCAGGTAGCCCGAATCGGCCGTCTTCAACGCCGTGTCGGCGAGTCCCTTGCGGGCGCCGTGCGTCGAGATGAAGTACTGCAGCACGTTCAGGCCTTCGCGGAAGTTGGCCGTGATGGGGGTCTCGATGATCTCGCCCGAGGGCTTGGCCATCAAGCCGCGCATACCCGAGAGCTGGCGGATTTGCTGTTTCGAACCGCGCGCGCCCGAGTCGGCCATGATGTAAATCGGATTGAGGTAGCGGCCGGTGCGGTCGTCCTCTTCCATCGCCTGGAACATTTCGTCGGAAACCCGCTCGGTGACCTTCGACCAGATTTCGATGATCTTGTTGTACCGCTCGCCGTGCGTGATGGCGCCGTCCTGATACTGGCTTTCCACCGCCACCACTTCTTTTTCGGCCTGGCGCACCAGCCCGGCCTTCTCGCTCGGCACCACCATGTCGTCAATACCGATGGAAATTCCCGCCCGGGTGGCGTACAGGAAGCCCAGGTTCTTGATCTCGTCGAGCATCTGCACCGTAACCTGCAGACCGAAGCGCAGGTAGCAGTACTGCACCAGCTGGCTGAGGCCTTTCTTCTTGAGCAGGCCGTTGATGAACGGCATCTCCTCGGGCAGGCTGTCGTTGAAGATCACGCGGCCGACCGTCGTTTCCATGTACTGCTTGTTGAACTCGATCGGCTCGGAATGCAGAATGTTTTGCGTGTCGAATTGGTGCACCAGGTCGATGACCCGGCCGGTGTGGCGCAGTTTAATGGGGGTCAGAGTCTCCACTTCGCCCATCTCGAGCGCGATCAGCACGTCTTCCATGGACGCGAACGTCCGGCCCTCTCCCTTCGTTCCGGGCCGCGCCTTCGTCAGGTAGTAGCAGCCGAGCACCATGTCCTGTGTCGGAATGGCGATGGGCGCGCCGTGCGCGGGCGACAGCACATTGTTCGACGCCAGCATCAGCGTCGACGCTTCGATCTGCGCTTCCGGAGACAGCGGGATGTGAACCGCCATCTGGTCGCCGTCGAAGTCCGCGTTGAACGCCGTGCAGACC
>JBGPHT010000131.1:0-21548 GCA_041484525.1 Bryobacteraceae bacterium
AGGAATCGAATCAATCCGCGTGGCGTCAAACGGAAAATGAGCAACTACAATCTGCGCCCACGTAAACGCCAGCGCACTCGCCGCATCGATTTTGCCAAGCGGCTCAGGATTGTTAAGTGAACAGTATTGAGGCTAGCCGGGATTCCGCGTTGGCCGACCATATCCCAAACCGCCTTCTCTGATCTTCCAATCTCTTCGGCGATTTCCCGCACGCTCATGTGGTTCAAGGATTCGATAGCGAACCGGTACTCGACCATGGTCCAGCGCCGACGTGAGCCCAACGTTCGGGTGGGAATTCCCAGTTTGTGGGCCCGCCGCAAGATGGCTTTTCGTGGCCAACCGGTGAGGCTCTGAATGCCCGACACTGCCGCGCTTAAACTCGCTTCTTCGTGAATGCGGATTAGTCGTTCATCCAATTCATCTGTCCATCGAAACGGCGGGCCTGTGTGTCCGTTCTCTTTTCGTTGTTCCTGCAGCCTTCGAAGACGCGCCCAAATTGTGCCGATCCGCAGTTCGGAAAACTTGCGCAGGACCCTGTCAACTGTTTCGCGCTCTAATCGGTTCGCATTTCGAATTCCGCTCGCCAGGATTGGGTCTACCTCGGTTTGCCAGAACTTTTGGTCCATTTTTGAAGGCAGCGCCATCCGGTCCGCTTGGGCTGTGGCACTCGAATCGGCTTGTCCGTCGGCGTCCGCCGCCCGCGGGTAGCAGCCGTTCGCCGCGGCGAATGCCGGCGCCAAGGCTTCCAAGCGCTCCGGCCGTTGTCTTCGCAACCCTCGGAGACGATCCCAGATCATGCCGACGTGGAGTTGCGGGAGCGCCTGCAGGACCATCTCAACCGCTTTGCACTGGCATTGGCTGGCATTCCGGAGACCGCTAGCCCGCAATTCTCACGGGCTATTGGCAAAAGGCCGTCCTTCATGGCATAACTGAGTTTCCAGACAACAGTTAGAGCCAAAGAGAGGACGGCCTTCGCTATGACAGAGTGTACCCAATCCGGTTTCGGATTTGAAGCCTGCCTGCGGGAAGCGTGAGATCGTGGCCCGATTCGACGGGGGCACGATCAGTTCCGATGGTGGCGCATTGCTGCTGCGCCAGACCGACAAGCGCCTGAACCTGCTGCCACGGTTGGCAGAGTGTTTTCTCGACGGCAGAAACCAGGAGCAGGTCGAGCACTCCATTCTCGAAATGCTCTCGCAGAGAGTCTACGGACTGGCGTTGGGAATACGAAGACATCAACGACCACGAACAACTGCGGAGCGATCCAGTGTTCGGTGTTCTGGCGGGACGGGAAGAACTGGAGAAACCGCTGGCGGGCAAGAGTACGCTGAACCGGATGGAACTGGGCGCCGGCACCAAGGATCGATACAAGAAGATCACCTTCTGGAAAGATGGGCTGGATGAACTGCTGGTGAAGGTGTTCATCGAGTCGTACCAGAAGGCTCCCGACGAAATCATTCTGGACGTGGATACCACCGACCTGCCGTTGCACGGCAAACAGGAGGGACGGTTCTTCCACGGCTATTACGACAGCTATTGTTACCTGCCGCTGTACATCTTCTGTGGAGAACAGGTTCTGTGCGCGCGCCTGCGCGAAGCCAATCACGACGCTGCCTACGGGAGCCTACAGGAAATACAAAGAATAGTGGCGCAGATTCGGACGGGGTGGCCGGCAGTGAAGATCATTCTGCGCGGGGATTCCGGCTTCTGCCGCAACGAGCTGATGAGTTGGTGTGAAAACAACAGCGTGGACTTTGTGTTCGGGCTGGCACGCAATCAGAGGCTGCGCAAGATCATCGGGGCACAGATGCATGAAGCCACCCAGCAGTGGAAGCAGACCGGCAAACCAGCACGGGTCTTCAGCGAGTTCGACTACCAGACAAAAAAGACGAAGAAGGGCGGCTGGGTGTGCCAGCGGCGCGTAGCGGCGAAAGCGGAACATATCGAAGGGAAAGAGAATCCATGCTTTGTGGTGACCTCGCTGACGAATGAGGAATGGACGGCGCCAGCGCTGTATGAAAAACTCTACTGCGCACGTGGTGATATGGAGAACCGCATCAAAGAGCAACTCAGTTTGTTCGCCGACCGCGTGAGTACCGAAACGATGCGCGCCAATCAGATGCGGCTGTACTTGTCCACCATGGCCTACATCTTGGTGAGCGGGTTCGCGTACCTCCAGAGTG
Source organism: Bryobacteraceae bacterium (assembly GCA_041484525.1). Classification (GTDB taxonomy): domain Bacteria; phylum Acidobacteriota; class Terriglobia; order Bryobacterales; family Bryobacteraceae; genus JBGPHT01. The sequence goes on from JBGPHT010000131.1 coordinate 2,184, forward strand.
ACAACGCCATCGGTTGCCGAGGAAGCGAAAGCCTGGTCATTTCGCCGCGCTTTCAGGGAAAGTGTGTGCTTTCCGGCAGGAAGTGGAGAAAGTCTCACGAACACGGGACGCTCCGGAGCACCCGCTTTTATAAGAGTCTCAGCCTGGTTGTCGATGCGAAGTCTGTAGGAGTCTAACGGGTGGTCATGAACGACGCCAAAGCAGGGCGATTCAGTCGTCAGCCACTCACTGTGCCCTTCGCCGTCCCAGCCTCGCCCGCAGACTCCAGCAGGCCAGATACGCACGGTTCGGGATACCTGTAACCCCAACTGATGCAATAAGGTGATGTGGTCAGCAGAGAGAATATCCGGCACGGAAAGAACGCTGGCGCACATGCCGTCGCAATCCAGACCGCATGCTTCGCAATCCAGACCGCATGCTTCAAGGAGCGGATGGGCAGATGGAAACGGCCCTTCCCTGAGAAGAATATATGCCCCGAGGTCTAACAACGCGACCTCTAATCTCACGCGCGAGACCGTCCTCTCCCAGGCGGCACAACCATGTCGGGCCTGCCGACAGCCGGAATTCACTGTCAACCAGATGGTCTAACATTCCATTCGCCCGCTCGAATTTTACGAGGCGCTCGTCTGCTCCGGGCCATGATTTGAGAACCCGCCTTTGCGCACCGGAAAGTAGCCAGCCGGTGGGTAACCATGTGTCGCCCGTTCCGGAAATCTTGCACCTCGTGCTGCGAAGGAACTCCCGGAGTTCGGGATGGAGTCTGGCAACGCCGCCAAAACTGGGAATGTCTATGACTGCGGACCATCTTGACATCCCAGACCGACGGAACATCAGGGTTGGTCGGATGCCAGGCGCGGCAGGGATGTCAGTTTTCTCACCACCATGCTGAACCACATGGTCCGTCGATGTTTCTCCCGGACCGCGGCCTGTTCCTTTCAGGTGATCGGCAACAAACAGCCGTGTCTCCTTCAGCCACTCGCGGGTGCTTTGCACCTGCTCCAGGTCGGAGACTAGCCTTTGGAGCGTCTGCGGGTAAATAGGGCTTTGGCCTTCCACGGTTCGGTCGCTGAGGAGGGCCAGGACGATCCTGCCCGCCAGTTCCTCTTGTTGGAGAAACTCTCTAAACCGCGATGATGCCTCCCACGCGTTGGCGGCCAAAGTTGCCCGACGGATTCTGGGCTCAGCGCTTCAAGGCGGGCAAGGCGGTAACGCAGGATCATAAAGTGTCTTCGCGAATTGCCACTGAAGATACTTTGGCAGGATGACTTGGGTGATAGGCCACGCAATGATCGGAAACTGGCCAGCCCATGCTCCGGATGGCTTCACCCCGTGATAGATTGCTTGAAATCTGGAGAACCAAGTTCGAAGTTGGTTGCGGCTGACCCTCTCCCTCCAGTGGGGTGTGTGGTCTTCGAACGACAGCCAGTATTCATTGCCCTCGTAGCCATAGCCAAACTCGGTCGCATAGACTACCCAGACGAGCCAATGTGAAGCCAACCACAAATTTGCCGCTAGCCTAGACCGTATTAATCGGGCCATAAGTATATAGACATCGAATATAATGGGGCATGGCCCGACGAGATGCCCGGTCTTTGGATCACAAGACTCTGGAAGAGATCCGGATCCGAGCCGATGGTGTTGGCATAGACGACTAAAGAGCCATGCTCGCCCTTGCGGACAACTGGCGGAGGGAGACCAGGAGCGACCGCTTGCGGCCCGTCGGACGAGGCCCACCATAGCGCCCCAGACAGTTGGAAAAATGTACTGGAACGGTTTCCGAACGCGAAGGTCGTCCACATGACGGCAACGCCATTCAGAAGCGACAGGCAGGAGATAGACGGCGAGTTGGTCTACCGCTATTCGTTCAGGAGCGCGACGCTTAAAGGCTACATAAAACGCCTGAAGGCAAGCTACGTCGCACCGTCTGAGATCGAGTTGAGCTTTGCAGATGAGCGCGGTCGCAAGTACTCGCTTGATGAAATTTTCAAGCTGAAAGAGGAAGACTGGTTCAGCAGAGGGGTCGCGCTAGCCCCTCTCTGCAATCAGCCTATCGTCGATGCAAGCTTGGCAAAGCTTGACGAGTTGCGGCAGACCGGCACGCGGCATCAGTTGATCGCCGTCGCCTGCACCATCAACCACGCGCGGGAGGTTCGTTCCCTGTATTCGGAGCGGGGCTATTCAGCCGAAATTATTCATAGCAAACAAGACCCCGAAGAGCAGAAGCAAGTCCTGATCGCCCTGCGCAACGGCACCCTTGATTGCATTATTCAGGTGCAAATGCTGGGGGAAGGATTTGATCATCCGCACTTAAGCGTTGCCGCGATCTTCCGGCCGTTTCGTTCGCTCGCCCCCTATATCCGGTTTGTGGGTCGTATTATGCGCGTCGTGGTTCAAAACGACCCCACTCACCCGGATAACCTGGGGCACGTCGTGACCCATTTCGGCATGAATCTTGATCAGCGCCTGAAAGAGTTCAAGCAGTTTGAAAAAGATGATGATGCGTTCTGGGAAAAAGTGATTGGCGGTGAAGACCCGGAAGTGCCGGCCGGCGTGCGCGCCGGCAACGCACGCCTATCTGCAAGCGAAACCTCGGTAGTCGTAAGCGGCGAAATTGTGGACAGCCTCTGGGAGGAGGAGTTCACATCAGGCGAGGATCAGCAGATAATCGCGGATCTGCGCGAGAGGATGAAGTTACTTGGACTCGATCCCAGCCAGGTGGAGGAAATCGTCAGGAAAGCGAAGCCAGGCGGCATGACAAAGCGTCCCGCCGCCGAGAGTTTTCCAATCCAACCTCAGCGTGCCCTCGAAGAAGCCCGCAAACGTGTGGGTGAGCAGGGCCGCCGCTTGGCGAAAATTCTTCTCAATCATGTCGAGCTTGAGATGGAGGGCCGGGAAATACCATACAAGTACGTTTCGCTCGGGTTGACCGGGCGAAGCAACTTTGTCTGCGCAGTGATGATGGTGAACCATGAGATAAACAAGCGCCTCGGTAAGGACCGTGAGCAATGCTCGGTCGATGAATTGAAGGTGATTCTGGATTCGGTGGACGAGGTACTGCAACTTCTGGTGCGCCGACTCCGGAAAGCGAAGAGCGAACATGAAAAGCAGCAAGCCTAAAGGCAAAACTCCCTCTTTGATTGGCGGCACCCTGGGCGCCCCACGAAAGCGCCTCGTGAAGAAGCTTAGCCATTGTAATCGCTGTGACGGGTCCATCTTGAAAGATACGGAATGTTACGAGATCCCCCAGCTTGGCGGTAGTTTCAGCAGCCCCAGGCCCTACTGTGATCATTGTTTCCGCTCCATTCTCGAAAAGACCAAAGCCGATTTGGTGGCCGGAACTGATCCGCGAGTTCAGAAACTGGCTACGGGACTGCATGGAAGACCCCCTGTTTCCAGAGTTTCATTTGTCTTACCGAGGACCGGTAGCAGTTGGGCCTTTGATCGGCGCCATGGCCGTTGGACGCAAACCCCTGATCGTCTACTTCTACGACGAAGACTCGAGTCTGTATCGGTTTGCATACCGTGTGGATCGAAGGTTGCTCCAAGAGCCCTGAACGCGATAATCTGAGGTGAGCATCGAACAGGCTTTGAATAAAAAGGCCCCTTGCCGCGAAAGTGGCAAGTGAGAACCGGGTGAATTGCCGGGAGGTCCGGAGACGGATTATCGGCAGCCAAGGCTGGCATAGCGATGGCATCAAGCGGCCGGCAAGGTTCAGAGACTAGGATCCGAGCGAAAGCGGTAACGATCCCACGAGCGCCCGGCATCTTCGGCCAAGCCGGAGATGATGAGATAGTCCGTTCTGCTGGATAATCGGATGCCTGTTCAAGGCAAGAAACAGCAGAGGCCCGGGATAAAGAGCCTGGGCGGTAACAACCATACGCTAAGACAATTGGTTCGATGCTCGCGATTTCGGAAGCGGCTTTTGTGGCGCCGTGCCCTCCCAAGGCACGCCGGCTTATGGCGTCGTCACCTGCCAGTCCGCTCTGCTTGTGCGAAACAGGAGAGGAATGGAACTGCACCCGCCTGAGACTATTGCGCCCCGGCACGCTCGTCCGCCGCCGCTCTCCTCCAGCCCTACCTCATCGCCTTGCTTCGGTCCGAGTGGCGCACTCTCTGTGCAATTCGCTGCACGCGTGCACGCCGCGCTGTTCTCGATCCTGCCGGCGTCGCGCTCGCGGCTGGTTCCACCGCCGCCGTTACTCCCATCGACCCCGCGGCCGATCCGGCGGTCAGCAGTTCCCGGATCACCTTGTTGGTGGACGAACGCGCCTCCACATAGTCCACTCCCAGCGCCGTCAGACCGTAGTCCGAATTGTCCTCCATCACCATGATGTACGCCTTCGAGCGCAAATACCAGAGCGTGAAGTTCAGGTACTCTCGTGGAAACGCCATGCGCTTTTCCAATTCCAGCACCGAAATCCCCGGACTCGTCTCGCACAGCCGGCGCTTGTGATACAGCAGCGAAAGCACACCCAACCGCCGATTCATCTCGCCTTCGATTCCATCCACGAACGCCTTCAGCTCGAAAATCGGCAGCGGTTTGGTTTCTCGAATCTGCTCCGACGCATCGTATCGTGCTCTCCGCTCCGGGTCCGTCAACACCTCGTAAGCTTCGCGCAGCGCTAGAAACCGCTCCACGCTGCCCGTCTTCGGATTGTCCGGGTGAAAGCGCGCCGCCATGATGCGGTAGACCCGATGAATCGTTTCCATGTCCGCATGCGGGCTGATCTGGAGGCACTCGTAATAATCGGTTATCTCCGGCATCTGGTCTCCCATTGGTGGATTCTTCGCGCCGCCTTCGTCTACGCCAGGCGCGCTCTTTGCGTTCTCGGTTCCCTTGGATTGTTCCGTCCGAGGACGCCGTGCGGGGGCTTCAGCCGTGATTGGTTCGGTCTCCATCGTTGTCTCCATTTTCTTGTGCTCCGGTTCATGGATCTCGATCGGCTTCTGGGGCACGGGAACCGGTGGGGGAGGTTCCGGTTCGGTCCGGACCGCGCGGGCAGGCGCGTTCAACTCGGACGCGGCGCGGTGGTGCGTCCAGTGGCGCAATGCCTTTTCCGTCCGGCTGCCGCGGAGCGGTTCCGCCATCGCGCTCGCCCGTCCCAAACACGCTGCCAGTTCCAGCCACTGGTACCGTGACCGGTCCCGCCGTGCGCTCTGGTATTCGGTGCGCATGGCCCACAGCACCGTCGCCACCGTGATAGCGAAAAGAACAGTCAGCCAGATCATCCGGATACCGCGCGTCTCCCTTACTCCGCGCCACCCTTCGAGCATGCCCCGAACAGGCTGAATGCGGAAGTCCTGCCCGTACCCGTTCTGACTCCGTTACGTTTTGCGCGATTCGGTACGAGACGGTGGATTTGGGACTTTCCGGCCTAAACTAGCGGTGAATTCGCCGCTTTTGTACTAGGACGAGCGCCGCGATTCCCCTCCGCCGGCACCCCGATCGCCAGGCTGGCCGCATATCCGATCACCAGCAGCACCACGTTTCCGATGGCGCCGATCATATAGTCGTGCCAGGGGAAATTGAACCGGCCGAGATCCAACACGCGCTTTTCCCCCATAGTCAGGGTGGCCCACGCAGTAAAAACGAAGCACGCCGCAATCCCGGTATACACTCCTTCGCGCGTCGCGCGCCGGCAGAAGAACGCCAGCAGAAAGAGCCCAGCCAGACCACCGCTCACGATCGCCGACGCCGAGAACCACAGCGAGAGCGCGCCCGTCTCGGTATGCGAAAGGACCAGGGCGGTCGCGATCGCCAGCACGCCGCACCCCATCACGACATACTTCGCCACGCGCAGCCGCCGCTGGTCCGTCGACTCCGGCCGCATCACGCGGTAGATGTCCTCCACCCCCACCGATGCGAACGCGTTCAGGTCGCTCGATAGCGCGCACATTGCCGATCCGATCAGCGCCGCCATCACCAGTCCGGCCACGCCTGCCGGCAGGTGCGTGCTCAGAAAATATGGAAACACCTGGTCGCCCTTCGTCACGTGCGCCGGCAGTTTTTCCGCCGTCAGCCGGTAGAAGCTCCAGGTGCACGTGCCGATCAGCGTGAACAGCGTCCACACCGGCACCGCCAGGAATGCGCCCATGGCCACACCCTTCACTGCCTCACGATCCGATTTCGCGGAAAGATAACGTTGCACCAGCGTCTGGTCCGTGGTGTAGCGCTGCAAATACCAGAAAAATCCGTAGATAATGAGGACCCACACTGTCGGCCGCGAGAGATCGAATGCGGTGCTGCCGAAGCTGATCTTGTGGTTCTCCGCCGCCACGCGAAAGACGGCGGCAGGCCCGCCCGGCGCCGTAAACAGCAAGTACCCAAGACAGACGAATATCCCGGTCCAGAGAACGATGCCCTGCAGCACCTCCGTCCAGATGACCGCTTCGAACCCGCCCTTCATCGTGTAGAGCAGCGTCAAGAGTCCCGAGATGACGATCGTCTGGTCCATGCTCCATCCCGTCATGCTGTTTACGGTGAGCGCCAGCAGATAGAAAACCAGCCCCATCTTCGAGAAGTGCGCCAGCGTGAACGCCAGCGACGCGTAGACGCGAGTGGGCCGGCCGAAACGCTTGCCAAAATATTCGAACGCGCTCATCCCCACCGTGTGCCGGTAGAACGGAATGATCGTCAACCCCACTACCAGCAGCACGCCGATCAGCAGGAATCCCGGAATCAGCAGCGACCAGTCCTTGGCGTACGCCGCGCCGGGGAACGCGATGAACGTCACGCTGGTGACCATGGCCGTGAGGAACGACGTCCCCACTGCCCAGAACGGCACCGAGCGTTTCGCCGTGAAGTAGCGCTCCGTCGAAGTCTGGCGCCGCGCGAAGCGCAGGCCGATGCCCGTCAGCCCCAGCACGTACACGCAGATGACCGCGAAATCCAGCCACCGAACGGCCATATGGATGGCAGTCATCGTATCACGGGCCGCGTGCTATTCTGCCCAAATGCCGGAACGCCGGACGCGAATCCCCATCGCCCTCGCCATCGTCTCGATGGTGGCGGCGTGCCAGAACGCGCCGCTGCGTCCCGCCGATATCGTGAAGCTGCCTTCCATGCCGCCTGCCGCGCATCTGCCGTACGGCCCCGATCCTAATCAGTTCGCCGACCTCCGGTTGCCCGATGGCCGCGGCCCGTTCCCGGTCGTCGTCGTGATCCATGGCGGCTGCTGGGCCGAGTATGCGGACGTCACTTATACCGTCAACCTCGCCACTGCGCTCACCCGCCAGGGATGGGCCACGTGGAACCTCGAGTATCGGCGCGTTCATCAGGAAGGCGGCGGCTGGCCCGGCACATTTCTCGATGCCGCCCGCGGAATCGACGCTCTACGCGAGGCTGCGAAGAAGTACCCGCTCGATACCGTGCGCGTGGTCGCGATCGGTCACTCCGCCGGCGGTCAACTCGCTCTCTGGGACTCCGCCCGTCCGCGTCTGCCGAAGGACAGTGCGGTTTACGTCGCCGATCCGCTACATCTGCGCGGCGCCGTTTCGATCGGTGGCATCCCCGACATGCGCGCATTTGCGGAAAATGCCAAGGGTCCCTGCGACGGCCGTCACATTCGTGTGATGGGCGGCCCGCCGACCGAGCATCCCGATCGCTATGCGCAGGTTTCGCCCGCCGAGTTTCTCCCGCTCGGCGTCCCGCAGGTGCTGATCTGGGGCGAGAAGGACACGGTTGCGCCGCACTCGCTCTTCGCCCCGTATGAAGAAAAAGCCAAAGCCGGGGGCGATTCGGTCACGTCTGTAGTCGTCCCGGCCGCCGGACATCACGACCTCATGTCGTCCGAGTTGCCCGCCTACCAGGTGCTGGTCGAGCAGATCCGCCGCCTTCTCGGACGTTAGCCGGCAGCTCACCCGAAAAACGCTGCATCCAGTTCCTTCGTCACACTCTCCGACAACGGCCGCAGTTCCCCCACTGCCCGGCAATTAATAATCGCCTCCGCCGTCGACTCGAGCACTTCCAGCCGGTCGAACGCCTCCAGCACGCTTCCGCCCGTCACCAGCGCGCCGTCGTTTTCGAGCAACGCCGCCGGCTGCTGAGCCGTGAGCATCTGCGCCAGTTCGCGCCCGTCGCCGAACTGCATCCCGAACGGCGCCCGCGCCACGTGCCGCACCACCACATAGCTCTCCGGAATGGTCCGCGTATCGAGCGGCGCGCCCGTCACGCTGAACGCCGTCGCATTCACCGGATAGGCGTTGACGATGGCCCCGATCTCCGGATGCTGCCGGTAAATCTCCGCGTGCAATCCCGCCGCCCGGCTCGGCGCCTTGCCCGCTTCGCATCTGCCGTCCGTCACCAATACCAGGTCTTCCACGTCCAGCGTCCCGCGATCCACCTGGTACGGCGTGATCACGAACGACGATCCGCTCACGCGCGCCGAATAGCTCCCCTGCGTGCTGATGAAGAGCCGCTGCCGGTAGGCGCGCTGCACGAATGCCGCCAGCGTCCGCCGGATTTCGTTCTCCTCGCACGAGGGCGCGGCGCGCTCAAATTCCTCTGGCCCATCCGCTCGCTGCCGGGCCAGCGCGAGCTGTTCGTCCGTCAGGTACCGGACCTCGCCCAGCATCCGGGCTTTGATAATCGTCTTCGCCGTGAACTCCAAAGTCTCGAAACGCCGGAACGCCTCGTGCAGCGTCAATCCTGCTGTCACCACGCCGTGATTCTCCAGGATCACCGAATCGAATCCCTTGGCGAACGTGCTCCCCACGCTCTCTCCCAACGCCGCGCTCCCCGGCAGCTCGTACGGCGCGAACCCGACCGGGCCGCAGACCGTCCGCGCCTGGTGGAACAGCCGCGTGTCCGGAACTTGATGCACCAGGCTGAACGCGACCAGCGCCACCGGATGCGCATGCACGATGCCCCGCAGCTCCGGCCTTCGCCGATGGATCTGCTGATGCAGCGGCAGCTCTGACGAAGGCTTGCGGATCCCTTCCACGTCGCCCGACGGCCGCACCCGCACGATGTCGTCGCGCAGCAGCCCGCCCTTGTCGATGCGCGCCGGCGTGATCCACACGTCGCCGTTCTCCTCCCGAATCGAGAGGTTGCCGCCCGACGTAGTCGTCATCCGGTAGCGATAGATCCGCTCCATCGCCTGCAGGATTTCATCGCGCGGATGCAAATAAGAAAAGGGACTCGGCATGAGTTATTGATTCACGCGAGAAAGCACGTGCCTCTCCGGCAGCCGCTCCCTATCGATGGTGCGGCCCTCCTTCATCACCATCTGCACCTTCCTTATATTGTGGATGTCCGCCAGCGGGTCGCCGTCCAGAATCACCAGGTCGGCCGACTTTCCCACCTCGATCGTGCCGTACTCTTTGAGCGCCCGGCACGCCATCGCGCCGTTCTTCGTCCCTGCCACGATGGCCTGCGCCGGTGTCATCCCGAGTTCCACCAGACCCTCGATTGCCAGGATCGTCCCCATCCCGTGGTCCTGCGTCTCGGGCTTCGGCTCGCGCGCCAATTCAGGCGCCGCGCCCCAATAGCTGTCCGTCCCCGGCGTCACTGCGCAGCCTGCGCCGATCAGCTTCTGCGCATTCCGCCGCCGCGTTTCCAGGTCCGCGCCCAGGTCCGTATTACTGCGCCGCTCCTCCGCCGACGTCTTCTCGTGCGTCGACTTCTTGGCCGCATCGTCCAGCTTTTTCTTCGCCGCCTCCCGATCCTTCAGGTGCTTCGCCCACGGCTCGCCCGTGATCGTGCTCACCAGCATCGAGCAGACGATGTTGCGCTCTTTGATCGTCCGCGCCAGGTCGTCCGGCATCTCGCGCGGCGAGAGAACTTCCGGGTGCTGAATCAGGTCGATCCCCGCGTCGATCGACAGCCGCAGTCCCTCGATGGTCGTCGAGTGCGTCTCCGCCGCGCGCCCCCGCTTGTGCGCCTCCTCGACCATTACCTTCTGCGCCGCCGGTGAAAATCCGATGTACGTGGGCGTCGAGAAATGGCTCGTGCCGCCGTACTTGATGAAGTCGGGCCCCTTGTCCAGATACTTGTTGATTGCCACGCGGAGTTCTTCGGGTGTCATGTCGTTGAGCCCTTCGCCCGCACCCTGCGCGACGTAATCGTTCATCTGCTCCTGGAAAAGCGTGAGGTCCTTCTCCGGCGTCAGACTGAAGCTGATCGAGTACGGACCGCCCCATCCCACGATGTTCCCCGCCGCCAGAATGCGCGCGCCTACCGCTTCACCGCGCGCAATCTTGTCGCGCACCTGCGTCAGCGGAATCAGCAGCCCGTAGCTATCCCGCACCGTGGTCACACCGTGCTTGAGCTGGATCTGCGCCGCCTCCAGTACGATCTCGTTCTGCCGCGGCTGATAGCGCACCAGCGATTCGTACCGCTCCTTCGCGCCGCCATAAAGCGACAGATGCACGTTAGTATCGATGAATCCCGGGACGACATACCGCCCCTTGGCATCGATCGTCCGCGCCCCATCCGGCACCTTCACGGATGCGCGCGGACCCACTGCCGCGATGCGCGCGCCCTGGATGACGACCACTCCATCGACCACCGGCGCGCCGCCATTCCCATCGATCACAGTCCCGCCCACGATCGCCACCGCCTGCGCCATCGCCAGGCCCGCCGCGATCAGCGCCACCGAAAACGCACGTACCATCGCCATCCCTCTACCCTAACCCGAAATCCGTCATAGAATACCAACATCATGACTCGCCGCACCGCGTTCCGTGCCCTCTCCGCCGGCCTCGCCCTCGCCGCCGGCAACCCTGCGCCCGCCGCGCCCAAGGGCCGCCTCAAACAGTCCGCATGCCGTGGTCCCTACCGCGCCATCCCCATGGAGGATTTCTGCCGCGCCGCTGCCGACATTGGACTCAGCGGCATCGACCTGGTGAATGCCCCTGACTGGCCCATCGTCCGCAAGTACGGTCTGGTGCCTACCGTCACGCAAGGCGCCGTCGCCAGAATCCCGGACGGCTGGAACCGCAAAGAGAGCCACGAGCGGCTCGAAGCCGAAATCCGCGACCGCATCAAAACTGCCGCTGAAGCCGCCGTCCCCAACGTGATTACGTTTTCCGGCAATCGCGCCGGTATCTCCGATATCGAAGGCCGCGACAACTGCATCGCCGGCTTGCGGCGCGTCGCTAAATACGCGGAGGACAGCGGCGTCACCATTCTGATGGAGCTGCTGAACAGCAAGGTCAATCACAAGGACTATCAGGCCGACCACACCGCGTGGGGCGTAGAGGTCTGCAAAGGCGTCGATTCACCGCGCGTGAAGCTGCTCTACGACATCTACCACATGCAAATCATGGAGGGCGATATCATCCGCAATATCCGCGACAACTTCCAATACCTCGGGCACTTCCACACCGGCGGCGTCCCCGGCCGTCACGAGCTCGACGACACGCAGGAGCTGCAATGGCGCACCATCGCCAAAGCCATCGCCGACCTGAATTTCACAGGCTATTTCGCCCACGAATTCAGCCCGACGAAAGATCCGCTCACCTCGCTCCGCCAGGCCGTGGAGCTCTGCACCGTGTGAGCGGCGCTCAGACGAACTTGTAGACGCCCGGGACCGGCAGCGGCGGCACCGGCACGCTCTGCTTGTAATCGAACGTCTTCGGCAGCAGGTCCAGCTTCGAGTTCATCATCATGTCCCACGTGACCTTCTGTCCCGAGTACGCCGCCTCGCGCCCCATCAGGCACGTCATCGTGCTCTCCGCCACCGCCATGGCCTCGTTGATGTAGGGACCCTTCCCCTGAATGCTGTTGTTCATGTCGATGTGTTCCTGCACGTACGGGTCGAACGGCGGGCGCGCGCCGCGCAGCTCCGCACTGTCGATCGTGGCCTTCGCGCACACGATGCGCTCGCTCACATTCTGCGGCAGGTTCGGATACTGCCGGCACCGGCTGGACATGTGGACGCCGTTGGGGTAAATGAAATCCGCCGCCAGGTGGTCGTAGATGTTGCCGTACTCTTCCTCGCGCGGCCGCCACGCCGCGCCGCCCGTCGCCATACACTCCACCGGATGCGTCCCCATGAACCAGTTGCACGTGTCGATGTTGTGCAGGTGCTGCTCCACAATCTGGTCGCCCGACACCCACACGAACGAATACCAGTTGCGGTGCTGAAACTCCATGTCGCTCCATTTGGGGTCGCGCTTCTGGTTAGGAAACTTCGTGAAGTTGAGCACCGGCGCGCCTTCCCAATACGCATACAGCGCCTGGATGTCGCCCAGTTCGCCGTTCTTCACGCGCTTGTACTGATCCAGATACCAAATCTGCGACCGCCGCTGCGCCCCTGATTTCACCGTCAGTTTCAGCTCTTCCGATTTCTTCGCCGCCGCCATGAACCGCCGCAGATTTACCGGATCGGTGGCGAAGGGCTTCTCGCAGAAGATGTGCTTCTTCGCTTCCACCGCGGCCTCGAAATGCATCGGCCGGTAGGCCGGATAGGTCGCCAGCATCACGATGTCCACGTCCGACGCGATCAGCTTCTTATACCCGTCGAACCCGACGAAGCGATGCTCCGGGTCCACTTTAATGCGGCTCGCCAGCTCCGGCTTGAGCGCCCGCAGCTTGCGGATCGAGTCCTCCAACCGGTCTTCGAACAGATCCGTCATCGCGACCAGCTCGACGTTATCGCAGCCGGTGAGAACATTCTCCACCGCCGCCGTTCCCCGGGCGCCGCAGCCGACCAGCCCGGCCTTCAACTTCTCATTCCCCGCGCCTCTTACCAGCTCCGGCCGGACAATCTGAAACGCCGCCGTAGCCGCCAGAAAAGACCGTCGTGAAACCATGAAGCCACCTCCGTGGAACGCATACTATATCTCCAATTACGGAGACAGGCTACGCGATCCCAACACGCGATCCCAATCTCCATTCCGTAATCATTCTGTTTTCTGGCCGTCATCCGGAATTCATCCGCAGTCCCTAGAATCCTACTATCACCAATAGCAGGAGCCGACATGTCCTTTCGACGCCAGATCGCCGTCCTCTTCGCCGTTCTTCCGCTTGCCGCTCAAGTGGACCACTCGTCCCTCAGCGGTACCGTGACCGATGCCTCCGGCGCTCTGGTCCAGGGCGCGAAGGTGGAAGTCCGGTCCTCCGCCACCGGCTTTCGCCGCGAGATGTTGACCGGCGCCGCCGGAACCTACCAGATCCCCGCCGTGGCCATCGGCTCCTACACCGTCACGTTCTCCAAGCCAGGCTTCCGGTCCGCCGAGATCAAGGACGTCGAGCTCGCCGTCGGCCAACCGCGAACACTCGACGCGCGCCTGGAGGTTGGCGCCGTTAGCGACGCCGTCGAAGTCAGGGCCTCGCTCGAAACGCTGAACCGCACGTCCGCCGAAGTCGGCGGCCTCATCGAGGCCGAGCAGATCAGAGAGATTCCCGTCAGCGGGCGCAACTGGGCCAGTCTCATGCTCCTCGCCCCCGGCGCCGTCAATTACGGCGACGGATCGCAGCGCAGCATCCGCTTCAATGGCCACTCCATCGACGACGCCAACTACACGTTCGACGGCATCGACAACAATGGCGTCCAGGAACAGACCCAGAAAGCCGAAACGCGTCTCAATATCGCGCTCGATTCCATCGCCGAGTTCCGCGTCAGTACCGCCGCGTATACTGCCGAGAGCGGCGCTGCCGGCGGCGTGCAGGTCAACGTGGTCTCGAAGACCGGCACCAACCAATTCCACGGCAGCACCTTCTACTCGCTGCGCAACGACGCGCTGGATGCCCGCTCTCCCTTCGACGGCGCGACCATCCCGCCCTTCACGCTCCACCAGTTCGGCGCCAGCTTCGGCGGCCCTATTAAGAAGGATAAGGCGTTCTTCTTCGCCAACTATGAAGGCCTCCGGCAGGATCTGGGTGTCACGTTCGTTAACTATGTCCCCAACGCCGCCTTCCGCGCCAAAGTCCTCGCCGCTTCACCGGTCCTCAAGCCGATCCTCGACGCCTATCCGGCCGGGCAAACGCCGCTCGACGCCACCACCGACCAGATCCGCAAGGTTGCCTCTAACACCGTGCGTGAAGATTCCGGCATGTTCCGTTTCGATTACCGCTTCACCGGCAACACCACCATGTACGCCCGCTATAACACCGACGACGTATACATCGATAATCCTACCGATGCCCTCGGCTCCCACAACGTAGTCCCCCACGTCCCCACTAACACCGTCGTTCAGTTACAGCACATCTTCTCTCCCAGCATCATTAATGAAACCAAGTTCGGAGTGAACCGCGCCAACTACCATAACTGGGGCTATGGCACCGCGCCCGTCAGCGTGAGCGTATCGTCCGCCTCCTTCGATGGCCTGAGCGGAACCTCCCTCGATACTGAGGTCGGCACCACCTTTTCCTACATCGACAACCTGTCTGTCGTCCGCGGCCGTCATACGCTCAAGTTCGGCGTCAACCTCATGCGCGTCCGCTTGAATAACTCGGGCAACACTCTAACCACCGGCTCTGTCAGTTATGCCAGCGCGGATGACTTTGTCAGCAACAAGGCAACCTCCGCCACTTACCTGCAGGGAGAAGGAGTCGTTGGCAACCGCCGCACTTTTTATCAGAGTTATGCGCAGGATGAGTTCAAAGTCACTCCCAACCTGACCCTCAACCTCGGTCTTCGCTATGAGTACTACTCCGTGGTCCACGAAATCCTGAACCGTTCAGCCGTCGTCGATGTGCTGGGTTGTGGCGGATTCTGCCCCAAGGGTACGGCGTATTATGCCCCCAACAAGAAGGATTTCGGCCCGCGCGCCGGCTTGGCTTGGGCGCCGTCGATGTTCCATGGCAAGACCACGATTCGCAGCGGTTTCGGCATCTACTACGGCGGCAACCAGAACGACGATTTCAGCGATCCCGCTGAGAGCGCCGTCCCCCGCTACTCGCTCGCATCCTCGGATTTCCCCGCCTTGGCTTACCCGCTGGTCGCGTTCCTCGACCCCAAGAATCAGCTCTACAGCCCCAAGTCGCTTGACCGCCACCGCAAAGATCTCTACTACGAGAATTGGGATTTCGTCGTCCAGCAGCAGTTCGCGCACGAGTTTGTCGGACAGGTCGCCTACATCGGAGGCCAGGGCCACCATCTCTTCAGTAAGTACACTGTTAACCTGATCGATCCCACCACCGGCAAGCGTCCCCTCGCCGGCTTCGGCTCTTTCGGCTTCAAGACCAACGACGGCAACAACAACTTCAATACCCTTCAGGCTTCGGTGCAGCGCCGCTTCTCGCACGGCCTGCTCTACCAGATGAACTACATGTGGTCCCATGGCATCGCCGATGCGTCCATCGGCTCAGGCGAATCGGTCGCGTTCCAGAACATGGGCTGCCGCGCGTGCGACCGCAGCAGCACCAACATCGACGTCCGCCACGTGATGACCATGAACGGCGTTTACGAGCTCCCCTTCGCGCGCGGCAACCGGTACCTCGGCGGATGGACGCTGGCCGGCATCGCGAGCGCCCGTACCGGCCTCCCCGTCAACATCACGGCTTCGCGCACCGCCGCCCAGATGCCCGACGGCAACACTTCCGGACAGCGCCCCAACCTGGTCCCCGGAGTGCCGATCTATGCCGCCAACCAGAGCATCACCAACTGGTTCAACCCCGCCGCCTTCGCCGCGCCCGCGAACGGAACCTGGGGCAATCTTGGCCGCTACATTGCGAACGGCCCCGGCGCCTACGAGATCGACTCCTCGCTGCAAAAGCGCTTCCGCCTGACCGAGCGTCTGGCGCTCAACTTCCGCGCCGCCGCTTTCAACCTCTTCAACCACCCCGAGTACAAGATCCCCGGCGCCAGCGTTGGTTCCGTCAGCGGCAATCCGCCGGCCATCAAAACCTCTGCCAGTTTCGGACGGATCACCGGCATCCTGAATACCGGTGCTACCGGTACCGGCGCCCCCCGCCGCATCGAATTCATGTTCCGCGCCGAGTTCTAGCCGCCCGTCAACACACTCACCATCCGCCGGATGTACGCACGCTCGATCTCATTACTCGTGAGGTCGAGCGCGCGGCCGTAAGCCTCGACTGTTTCCTCCACTCGGCCCAAACGCCGCAGGAGATCGGCCCGCGCCGCGTGGAATGGGTAGTAGCGGTCCAGCTCTCCCGATGCCCCCGCTTCCTCCACCAGCCGCAGCCCCTCGTCGAGCCCTTCACTCATGGCGATCGCCGCCGCGCGATTCAGCGCCACCACCGGCGACGCCCGCATCGCCATCAGCTCGCCGTAGAGCGCCGCGATCTGCCGCCAGTCTGTCTCGCCCGCCGTCCTCGCCTCCGCATGCAGCGCCGCGATCGCCGCCTGCACCTGGTACGGCCCCGGCCTGCCCATCTTCAGCGCGCGCTCCACCACCTGCAGCCCTTCCGCGATCTCATCCGGATTCCAGAGTGTGCGATCCTGCTCGTCCAGGCGGACCAGTTCCCCGCCACGCACGCGCGCCGGCCGCCGTGAATCTTGCAGCAGCAATAGCGCCAGCAGGCCCAGATTTTCCGGCTCCCCCGGCAGCAGATCGCACAGCAGCCGAGCCAGCCGGATCGCCTCCGCGCACAAATCGCCGCGCACCAGATCGCTGCCCGATGTAGCTCCATAGCCTTCGTTGAAGACTAGATAAATCACTGCCTGCACCGCCGCGAGGCGCTCCGGCAATGCGCCGCGAGGCGGAACCTCGTAGGGAATCCGGGCATCCGCGATCTTCCGCTTGGCTCGCACCAGCCGCTGCGCCAGCGTCGCCTCGGGGATGAGGAATGCGCGCGCGATCTCGGGCGTCGCCAGGCCGCATAGCGTGCGCAGCGTCAGCGCCACCTGGGCCTCGGTATTCAGTGCCGGGTGGCAGCACGTGAAAATCAGCCGCAAGCGATCGTCCGGATAACGCATTTCGGCCGCCTCGAAGATCTCGTCGTAGGCCGGCTCCGTCCGGTCCTCCGTTTCGTGCGTTAGTTGGTCTTGTTTGTCGCGGCGAGTGCGCTCGTGCCGCAGCCGGTCGATCAGCTTCCGATGCGCGGAAGCCGTGATCCACGCTCCTCCATTTTCCGGAATGCCGCGCTCCGGCCACGTCGCCAAGGCCGAGGCGAATGCTTCCTGGATCGCCTCTTCGGCCAGGTCGAAAGAACCGGAGAGCCGGATCAACGTCGCCATGATCCGGCCGTATTGACTGCGGAAAACGACCTCCGCGGCCGTTCGCGCATCAGGCATCGGGAGGCGGATAGCGGAAGGGCCGGATCTCGACGCATCCCTCGCCGCCGCCGCACCCGGTTGGAATCCGCGTCGCCCACGCGATCGCTTCGTCCAGGTCCTTGCAATCCAGAATGTAGTACCCGGCGAGTTGCTCCTTCGTATCCGCGAACGGACCGTCGAGAATCATCGCCTTCCCGTCCTGCATCCGAACCGTAGTGGCCACGCGCGTCGGCTGCAGCGGCGCCGCTCCCTGCAGGATCCCGCGCCTCCCCGCGTCTTCCATCACTTGCCGATGCGTGGCCGCGGTCTGTCCGTATTCCTCGGGCGACAGATTCTCGAGTGCTTCCTCTCTTGTGTAAATCAGCATCATGTACCGCATGCATCACCCCTCCATGACCATGACGGGCGAGACACGAAAAATCGACAGCCGCCCAATGTCGATTCCGCCGATCCCAAACGTCGTATCATCGCAAAGGAGATTCTCGAGATGCACCCAATTCGAAACTCGCGCTGGATCAAGCCCGCCGTTCTCACGTTACTGGCCCTGGGTCTTGCCGCCCAGACGCCGCCACCATATAAGGATTTCCCCCAGAACATGAAGCAGTATTTCGTCGGCTTCCTGGTGGAGGGGGCGAAGTCGCCGCAGCCGCAGACGGCCAACGAGCCGGATCCGCTGACCGCGAAGCACCTGGCCTATATCCGTTCCCAGATCGAAGCCGGCAAGTACCTGCTGGCCGGCCCATTCTTGGACAACGACCGCATCCGCGGCATGGTCATCGTTAAAGCCGCGAATGTCGAGGAAGCCAGGCAGCTCCTGAACGGCGATCCCTTGGTGAAGGCCGGTCGCTCGAACGTCGAAGTCCACCCGGCGATGCTCCCCGACGTCTCCGCCGTTCGTGTGGACTACGGCACTGCCAAGTAAGTCCTCACCGGAACAACAAGGGGGCGAACTCGTTCAGATACCGCCGCCACACCATCCACGTGTGCGCCCCCTCGGTCTCCCGGAACGTGTGCTTGACCTTCTTCTGATCTAAGAACTCCGAGAAGCTCTTAGCCGTCGCGAACAGACTGTCCGAATTCCCGCACCCCACCCACAACAAGTGCAGCCGCTCATTCGTATCCTTCGGATCCTTCACCACGGCCGCGAAAGTTTTCTCAAACTCCGCCGGACGCAGCGCCGCGCTGAACCCGCCCACGTAGCTGAACAGATCCAGATGATTCAGACCGATGCCGAGCGACTCGCCGCCTCCCATGGATAGCCCCGCGATGGCGCGCCGGTCGCGATCCGTATAAGCGCGATAGTGCGCCTGCACAAACGGAATCACATCTTGAATCAAGTCGCGGCTGAACGCCTCCGTGTTGTCGGACCCCCCGGTTCCCGGCGGCACGCCATAACCGAACGGCATCACCACCAGAAACGGCTTGGCCTTCCCCGCCGCCAGCAGGTTGTCGAGGATCAGGTTGACATGCCCCAACCGCGTCCACGCCGTTTCATCGGCATTGGCCCCATGAAACAGGTAGAGCACCGGATACCGCCCCTGAGGGTTCTGATCGTACCCCGGCGGCGTGTATACCGTGAGCCGCCGCAGCGTCTCGAGCGACTTCGAATGGTACCAGTGCGTGCGAATCTCGCCATGCGGAACCGCCTGCCCGTCGTAGAATGCCGCCGCTTCGCCCCGCACCTCCAGCACGCTCGAGATCGTGCCCGGCGTCGACCCCGTCTTCACGTTCGGATTATTCGGATCTATGGTCTTCACGCCGTCGATGGTGAAATTGTAATAGTAGATCTCAGGATCGACCGGCCCGACCGTGACACTCCAGACGCCCTTTTCATCCTTCGTCAGATTCTGGCTGCCCTTCTGGAACTCGCCGCTCACCGCCACCTCACTCGCCTTGGGAGCGAGTAGCCGGAAAGTCACGCGCCGGTCGGCTCCAACCTCGGGCGACCGAATCTGTTGTGCAAGACCCGTCGCCACCAATAGCAACGCAAGTATGATGTAACGCATCGTCGCTGAGTATATCCCAAAAACGAAAAAACGATTTGGGCCGCTGATGCACGCAGATGAACACAGATAGAAAAGCCTAAAAGCCTTATCTGCGTTCATCTGCGTTTATCTGGTGCGCCAGGAAAAGCCTGGCTGATCTAGTGAGATGAAAGGATCTCACCATGTAGATTATCCGTTCGACATGTAGCTATCGAGCGCAGTGCGGAGCAATCCGTAAGGCGAAGCCTCGAAA
>JBGPHT010000132.1:0-21541 GCA_041484525.1 Bryobacteraceae bacterium
ACCCCCTGGAGATCCAATGCGTGAGCCTGTGACCAAGGTTTTCAGGAGAGCCGGATGCGGGAAATCCGCACGTCCGGTTCGACGAGGGGACGGTGAGTAACGGATTACTCCGTTGCTCTCCGTCCTACTCTACCGGCCAATCATCTTTTCCGAAAAGCGATCACCGAAAGCGGTGGCAGCGTGACCGCGATGCTGTGTTTCCGGTTGTGTTTCGGAATCGGCCGCGACGACACCATCCCGCCGTTCCCCATGTTCGACCCGCCGAACATTTCGGAATCGGTGTTCAGGACCTCTTCGTAGAAACCCTCTTCCGGCACGCCGAACTCGTAGCCCTGGCGCGGCACGGGCGTGAAGTTGCAGCAGAACAGGAGCCAGTCGTTGGGGTCTTCGGCGCGCCGCAGGAAGGCGATAATCGAGCTCTCCCAATCGTGGAAGTCCACCCATTCGAAGCCGCTGTAATGGAAATCGACCTGGTGCAGCGCCGGGCTTGCGCGATACAGCCGGTTCAGCTCGCGCACCAGGGTTTGCAGCTTGCGGTGGCAATCGAATTCGAGCAGCTCCCAGCGGATGCCGGTGTTGTGATTCCACTCCTCGCGCTGCCCGATCTCCTGGCCCATGAAGAGCAGCTTCTTGCCGGGATGGCCCCACATGTACGCGAGAAATGCGCGGACGTTAGCGAACTGACGCCATTCGTCGCCGGGCATTCGATTGAGCAGCGAGCCTTTTCCGTGAACCACTTCATCGTGCGAAATGGGCAGCACGAAGTTCTCGTGAAACGCATAGAGCAGGCTGAACGTGATGTGGTTGTGGTGGAACTTGCGGAACACGGGATCGTTGCTGAAGTAGTCCAGCATGTCGTGCATCCACCCCATGTTCCACTTCATGGTGAAGCCGAGGCCGTTCAGGTACACGGGCTTCGAGACACCCGCGAATGCCGTGGATTCCTCGGCCACGGTGAACGCGCCCGGCACCGTGTGGGCCAGCTCGTTGAAGCGGCGCAGGAAGTCGATGGCCTCCAGATTCTCATTGCCGCCGTACTGGTTGGGGATCCACTCGCCCGGCTGGCGCGAGTAGTCGAGGTAGAGCATGGAGGCGACAGCGTCCACCCGCAGGCCGTCGATGTGGTACTCCTTCAGCCAGAAGAGCGCGTTCGAAATGAGGAAGGCGCGCACCTCGTTGCGGCCGTAATTGAAAATCAGCGTGCCCCAATCGTGCTGCTCGCCCTTGCGCGGATCGGCATGTTCGTAGAGCGCGGTGCCGTCGAAGAATACCAGGCCGTGGGCATCTTTGGGAAAATGCGCGGGCACCCAATCCACGATCACACCGATTCCCGCGCGGTGGCACTCGTCGATCAGGTATTTGAAATCGTCGGGCGTGCCGAAGCGCGAAGTGGGCGCGAAGTAGCCGATCACCTGGTAGCCCCACGATCCGGAGAACGGGTACTCCATGATGGGCAGCAGCTCGATGTGCGTGTAGCCCATCTGCTTGACGTACTCGACCAGCTTCACGGCGAGCTCGCAGTATGTCAGCATCTGCCCTTGCGGTCCGCGCACCCAGGATTCGAGATGCACTTCGTAGATGGTGACGGGCGCTTTCAGCCAGTCGGTTTTAGCGCGCAGGTCGAGCCACTCGGAATCGCGCCATCGGTACTGGAAGGGGTCCCACACGACAGAGGCCGATTTGGGCGGCAGCTCGCAGTAGAAGGCGTAGGGGTCGGCCTTGAGCTGCTGGTATCCGGCGAAGCGGGAGCGGATGTTGTACTTGTACGACGTGCCCGCGCCGAGCCCCGGAATGAAAATCTCCCAGATTCCCCCGTTGCGGCGGCGCATGGGGTGGCGGCGGACGTCCCAATCATCGAACTCGCCGGTTACGGCGACGGTCTCGGCATTCGGCGCCCACACGGCGAAGCGCACTCCGGCCGCGCCATCGGCATGCACCACGTGCGCGCCCAACGCGCGGTACGCTTCGTTCAGTGTGCCTTCGGTGTGCAGGTAGAGATCGGAGTCGGAGATCTGGGGGCCGAAGCGGTAGGGATCGTCGAGCTCGATCTCGCGGCCGTCCCACAGGCGCGCGCGAATGCGGTATGCGGACGGATCGCCTGCCAGAGCGGCGCAGAAAAATCCCTGTGCGTGCTGCTTCTCCATGGCGACTCGCTGATCGCCTGCGACCACCTCGGCCGATTCGGCCTGCGGCAGGAACGCGCGGACCTCCCAACGCGGCTGCCCGCTCTTCCTGCGGACGCTGTGTGGACCCAGAATGCGAAAGGCGTCGCCGTGGTAGCCGCCGACTATCGCTTCAATTTCTTCCACCGTCATGAGAGGTTAATACTCAAGTATGGACGATTTCCTGCTGGAAATGCCCAAAGCCGAGCTGCACTTGCACCTGGAAGGTTCGGTGGAGCCCGCCACGCTGCATGAGCTGGACCCCGCGACGCCGGTGGAGGAGTTTCGCGCGCTCTACCGCTACACGGATTTCGACAGCTTCCTGAAGGCGTTCGGCGCCGTGGGAAAACGCCTGCGCGGTCCCGAGGATTACGCGCTCATCACGCGGCGGCTGCTCGAGCGCCTCGCGGGCGAGAACGTGCGTTACGCGGAGATCATCATCGCCGCCGGCGTCGTGCTGTGGAAGGGGCAGGAGTTCGCGCCGATCTTCGACGCCGTTCGTGAGGCGGCCGCGGGTTCGTCTGTCGAAGTGCGCTGGATTCTGGACGCCGTCCGCCAGTTCGGTTTGGAGCAGGCGATGCAAGTAGCTAGGTTGGCGGCGGAGCGGGTGGATCAGAGCGTGGTGGCGTTCGGTATCGGCGGCAGCGAAGAACGTGGTCCGGCGGAATGGTTCACCGAGGTGTTCGCATTCGCCAGGCACGCCGGCCTGCGGTTGACGGCACATGCGGGCGAAGGCACGAGCGCGCGGTCGGTGTGGGCCGCGCTCGAACTGGGAGCGGAGCGGATTGGACATGGGATCTCGGCTGTGGACGATCCAGCGCTGTTGCGCCATCTGCGCGAGCGGCGCATTCCGCTCGAAGTGTGTATCACGAGCAACCTGGTAACGGGCGTGGTGCAGCGCCTGGAGGAGCATCCGGTGCGGCTGCTATATGACGCAGGCGTGCCGATTGTATTGAACACGGATGACCCGGCAATGTTCGGCTGCACGTTGGTAGGCGAGTACCGCCTCGCGGCGGAGGCTTTCGGGTTCAGCGAAGGGGAACTGCGGGAGATCGCGGAGAACGGGTTCCGGTACGCGTTCCGAGCGCAAACGCAGAGGCCATAGAATATCCATGGGAGATATCCGTGCGAAGTATCGCCTTGAAACTACCGGAAGAGCTACTGGTCGAAAGCGCCGAGTACATCCGGCTCGCGATCCGGCAGATGAACCGAAAGACCACTGCCCGTCCGCGTGCCGAGAGACTCGCCGAGGTTTCCAGGCGCGTCCGCGACGAAAGCATGCGTGTGAACGCCGAATTTGTCGCCATCGAGCAAGATCCGGATGCCTGATCGCGGAGAGATCTGGCTGGCGGAATTGAACGCGCCGCACGGAACCGAGTCCGGCGAAACCCGCATTCCCCTCACGACGAAACTCGTGAATGACGCGGAGCCTCTGCGGATCCGCGTCTCGGCGGCGGGCCGCCTGGCTCGCAACTCCGACCTGCTGATGGATCAGTTCCGGGCTATCGACAATCGTCGCCCGGTGCGCGGGCCGCTCCTTCGCCTCCCCGCGTCCTTGATGAAACGCGTCGCCGCCGCTCTGCTGGAGTTAGTCGGTCCATGACGGCCGAACAGAGCCGCGACCGTAAGGGAGCGGTCAGTCCGCGTACAATAATAATTCTCCATGCAAAAACGCATTTCCCCTGCCTCGGCCATTACCGGAACTATCTCACTCCCTGGCGACAAGTCCATCTCGCATCGCTACGCCCTGATCGCCTCCATCGCCGAAGGCGAGACCCGCATCCGCAATTACTCGACGGGCGCAGATTGCCACTCCACGCTCGGGTGTGTCCGCGCCCTGGGAATCGAAGTGGAGGGCCATGGAACCGAGTTCACCATCCGCGGCCGCGGTCTCGACGGCCTCCGCGCTCCTTCCACCGATCTCGACGCCGGTAATTCGGGTTCGACTATCCGGATGCTCTCGGGCATCCTGGCGGCGCAGCCGTTCCGCAGCCGCATCTTCGGCGACGAATCGCTCTCGCGCCGCCCGATGCAGCGCATCATGCAGCCGCTGGCGGAGATGGGCGCTCGCATCGCGGCGCGTGAGGGCAAGTTTCCGCCGCTAGAGATCGAAGGCACGAAGCTGGCGCCGATCGATTACGTCCTGCCCGTGCCGAGCGCGCAGGTGAAGACGTGTGTACTCTTCGCCGGGCTGTTCGCGGAGGGCGAAACCTCCGTCACCGAGCCCGTGCGGTCGCGCGATCATACAGAGATTGCACTCCGCGAATTCGGCGCCGACCTGACCGTCGACCGGCGGAGGATCGCGTTGCACGGCCGCCCGGCGCTGACGGGCCGGGAGTTGACCGTGCCTTCTGATTTGTCCTCGGCCGCGTTCTTCATCGTGGCGGCCTTGCTGGCGCCCGGCTCGCACCTCGCGATCCGCGGCGTCGGTCTGAACCCGACCCGCTCCGCGCTACTCGACTTCCTGGTGGGAATGGGCGCGAAGATCTCGATCCCCACGCTCGAGAGTCAGAACGGCGAGCTCGTGGGGGACATCACGGTCGAGCACTCCGCGCTACGCGGCGGCAGGATCGAGGGCGGCCTCACGGCCGCGTTGATTGACGAGATCCCCGTGCTCGCCGTGCTGGGCGCTGCTACCGAAAGCGGCCTCACGGTCAAGGACGCCGGAGAGCTGCGCATCAAGGAGACCGACCGCATCCGAACCGTCGTCGAGAACCTTCGCCTCATGGGGGTCGCGGCGGAGGAGCTGCCCGATGGTCTGGTGGTTCCGGGCCGCCAGAAGTTGCACGCAGCGGCGTTGAATTCGCATGGCGACCACCGCATCGCGATGGCGTTCGCGGTGGCGGCCCTTGGCGCCGATGGCGAATCCGCAATCGAAGGCGCTGAAGCCGCCTCGGTGTCGTTCCCGGAATTCTGGGATACGTTAGGGACGATTACGACCCGCGCAGCTCGATAGCGAACGAATCCAGCGCGATCGTTTTCTGAATATTGCGCCGCACCAGCTCCGCGATCTGGTCCACCTTGGCGACCGCCTTACGCAGCCAGACAAACTGCACCTTCGCGGCGAGCGTCTCCAACTCCCGGCGGATGTCCTGATTGCGGATGTCGGAGCCGCCGCCTTCGTGCAACACCAGCAGGTCGCGCAGTAGTTTGTACAGCACCTCTAAATACAGGTCGAGCTTCTCGCTCTTGCTCCGGCCGATGGTTTCGGATACCGGCACCCAGGACGCAAACGGCGCCGCGCCGGCAGCAACTTTCAGCAGCGCCAGCATGGCGCTGCGGCGCTTGTCGTACACCTCGATGTCGATCGAGGCGGCCAGGCCCGGACTGCCGGCGGCGAGCGAGGTCCGCCTCTCGGGCTGGTCGAGTCCGCGGGTGCGCACGAATTCCTGCATCTCCTCGCGCCCGAGCGGCGCGAAGAAGAACGGCACGGCGCGGGAGCGGATTGTCGGCAGAAGGTCGTAAGCGTTTTCGGCAGTCACTATGAGGATGAGGTGTGGCGGCGGCTCCTCGAGGGTCTTCAGCAGGGAGTTGGCCGCCTGCTCGTTGGCGCGGTCCACGTGGTCGATGAGGAAGATACGCCGGTTCCCTTTGTGCGGCAGAAACTGCGCGCGCTGTTTGATCAGGCGCGTCTGCGGAATCGAGATCTGGCGCAGCGGCCCGTCGGGCGCGAAGGTGACGAAATCGGGGTGGCTCGAGAACAACAGCGGATCTTCGTTGCGCTTTTCGGCGGGCCACTTCTCGCGCCCCGCCACCGTCTGGATATTTTCCGGCAGGCTGAGATCGTCGCGCTCGATCAGCTCGCCGTGCCCCAGCAGCCGTGCGCCGAGCCTGCGTGCCAGCGTGGCTTTGCCCACTCCCTCGGGGCCGGCAAACAGCAGCGTCTGCGCCAGCCGGTCCTGCTCCACCATCTGTGCCAGCGCCTGAGTGACGTGGCGGTTGCCCCAGAACGAATCAAACATACGTGCTCGCGATCTCCCAGACAGCGCGCTCGATGGCGTCGATGTCGGACCTGCCATCCACCAGCTTGACCCGCTCCGGCTCGCGCGCGGCCAGCGCGTGGTAGGCCTGGTAAACGCGGCGATGAAAATCGAGCGACTGCTCGTCCATGCGAGTTTCGCAGTGCGGCTCGGCGGCGTTGCGCGCGTGCGCCCGCGCCAGGCTGGTTTCGGCGTCGATATCCACCAGTAGCGTGAGGTCGGGCTTGAGCCCCCGGCAGGCGATCCGGTCGAGCGACATGACGTTCTCCGCTCCCAGCCCGCGCCCGCAGCCCTGGTAGACGAGTGAGGAATCCGTGAAGCGGTCGGCCAGGACGATCTCGCCGCGCTCGAGAGCGGGCAGGATCCACTCATCCACGTTTTGCGCGCGCGACGCGAAGTAGAGCAGCAGCTCGGCGCTGGGGCAGAGTTCCTGGTTGGCCGCATCCAGCAGGATGCGCCGGATCTTCAAGCCGATGGCCGTCCCGCCGGGCTCCGCCGTCTCGAGGACGGTGCGCCCCAAGCCGCGCAGCCGCGCCGCCAGCCGGTGCATCTGGGTGGTCTTGCCGGAACCATCCATACCCTCGAAAGTGATAAAGCGACCGCGGGTCGACATGAGGAAATATCATTGTAGCCTTCGCGACGCCTCTATTCCGCCAGCCGCGCGAGCGCCTCCGCCAGCACAAGCGTCCCCCTTCCGATGTCGTCGGGCGAAGAATATTCGTCAGGCCGATGGCTGATGCCGTCCTTACACGGAATGAACAGCATCGCTGTGGGAGCGATGCGCGACATGAAGAGCGAGTCGTGATACGCACGGCTGATCATGCGGTCGAAGCGGAGACCGTGAGTCTCGCACGCCTGGCTGAGCGCCGCCACCACTCCGGGCGCGCACGCGGCGGGCGGATCGGCGTTCACGAGCTCCGTCCGAATCGTAACCCCGCGGCGCGCACCCCCCGCGGCAGCACTTTCCTCGATTTTCCGCAGAACCGAATCGCGCCGCTCGCAGTCGATATCGCGCACGTCGATCTCGATCCGCACACGGCTTGGAATGCTATTGACCGCCCCGGGAAACAGGTCGCAGACGCCTACTGTCCCGACGGTGTCGACGGCCCCGGTCGAGCGTGCCGCCGATTCCACTGCCAGCGCAATCTCCGCGGCCGCGAGGAACGCATCCCGTCGCTCCTGCATCAAGACGGCGCCCGCGTGACCGCCTTCGCCTTCGATCCACATCCGAAGAGTGGCCGGCGCGGCGATGGCGGTGACCACGCCCAGCCCGATCTGCCGCTGCTCGAGCAGCGGGCCCTGCTCGATGTGCAGCTCCACAAAAGCCGAGTAGTGGCCGGAGGGTAAGCGCACATCGGACAGCGCGCCTGGGAAACCAGCGGCGGCACGAGCCTCGTCGAGGGACACACCGTCGCGGTCCTTCAGCCGCGCACCCGCGGAGGCGTCCAGCAAACCGGACATCAGGCGGCTTCCCAGGCAGCCGATGCCAAAACGCGTCGGCTCTTCGGAGGTGAAGATCAGGAGCTCGATGGAGCGCCGCGGGCGATATCCGGCACGCGCCAGTGCGCGGATCGCTTCGAGTCCGCCCAGCACTCCCACGGTCCCATCGAAGCGGCCGGCGTTGGGAATGGCGTCGATGTGCGAGCCGGTCCCCACCGCCGCCAGGTCCGGATCAACGCCTGCCCAGCGCGCGAACGTATTGCCGGCGGCGTCCTCGCGCACGGCGAGCCCGGCCTCACGGCAGAGGCCCTTCACGAATTCGCGCGCGCGCAAGTCGGCCGCTGTGAAGACGACGCGCGTCACCACGGGCGGCGGCGCTTCCGAGATTTCGCCCAACGCGTCCAGTTCATGGACCAGGCGGGCTTGATCGATTTGCAGGTTCATGGCGCTTCGGCGATCGGATGCCGGTTCCAATCCTTATATATGAGATATTTTGCGGGCGTCTTTCCCAAGGCCCCGAACCACTGCGGGCAGTAGGCGGCCATCCAGATGAAATCGCCGGCCGTCACTGGATACCATTGGTCGCCCAGCCGATAGATGCCGCCGCCCTCGAGCATGAGCAGTCCATGCTCCATGACGTGAATCTCGACCATCGGAAGAGCCGCGCCGGGCTGATAGATCATCGTGTTGACGGCGAAGTCGAAGGCCGGATCGCCGGGCAACAGGCAGCGGACCTGGAGCGCGTCATCCCCCATCAATGGCGCGGCCGGCACCAGGCTCTCGCGACCAGTGAAGAATTGGGGCGGCGCGCTCGCGGAGGGCTGGTAGATCTTTTCGATGACCGCAGCGCGGGCCGCGTGCTTCGCCGTCACGGTCGCGCCGTGGCCCGCAGGGGCGTATGCAAAATCGCCGGCCGCGAGAGTGCGGCCTTCGACTTCGACTTCGCCTTCGATCGCATAGACGAACCGCTGCGCGGCGGCTGCGCCCAATAGCCCATCGGCTTCGAACTCCACGGTGTACTGCGAGAACCGGGCGCCGGCGGCGGGCGCGACGTGAACGACGGCGGTCGCGTTTCGCATGCCGGGAAGCGGCGTGCGGACGAAAGTATCGGGCGTCTGCAGAATGTGGTCGCGGCGATGAACGCTGCGGGTGTGTCCGAGTTGGTGCATGTGGTTCCTTTACGCGGGCAGCGGCCGGACCAGCTTGCCGCGGCTCTCCGCCGTATTCGCTCCTTCCGCAAAAATGGTTTCGCCGCGGCGGATGGTCTGGCGCACTACTCCGCGGAAGCAGGTTCCAAGATACGGGCTGATCGGGTGGCGCTGCATCAGGTTCTCGGGCTGCAGCACGAACGATTGGGAGAGATCGACCAGCACGCAATCCCCCGCGTTTCCGGGAACGAGGCGGCCTCTGCCCGCAATCCGAAAGCGCCGTGCGGGTTCGGCAGCCAGCAGCGATGCAATGCGCCCGAGCGGCAGGCCGCGGCGGAAGTGGCCCTGTTCAAGCAGGACGGCAAGCGTAGATTGGACGCCGGCGATGCCTCCCCACGCAGTCCAGAAATCTCCGGACTTCATCTCGGGAGGCGCTGGCGAATGGTCGGATGCGACGATATCGACGGCGCCCCGCAGCAACTCGGACCAAAGCATTTCCTGTTGGCGGTGTTCGCGCAACGGCGGCGCGCACTTGGCGACGGTTCCCAGCCGCTCCACATCTTCTTCTGTGAAGGACAGGTAATGCGGGCAGGTTTCGATGGAGACATCGACGCCGCGCGCCCGCGCTTCAGCAGCCATAACGACGCCGCGGCCGGAGCTGACGTGGACGATGTGCAGCTTCGCCCCGGCCTCGCCGGCCAGCAGCGTAGCGCGCTGGATCGCCTCGATTTCGGCGACAACCGGCCGCGATGCAAGCCAGTCCCGGATGGTCCCGCGCGACCGCGCCTGGGTCAGTTCCTGGCTCTCGGCGTGGACGGCCACCGGCAGCCCGAGCCGGGCCGCTTCGCGCAGGCCATCGAAAAGTGTGAGGTCGTCGGCGCGCGGAAATTCCGGCAGCCCCGAATCGCACAGAAAGGCTTTGAAGCCGACCACGCCACGCTCCGCGAGTTCCGCCATCTCGCTCACGTTGCCCGGTACGAGCCCGCCCCAGAGTGCAAAGTCGGTAATCGAAGTTGCTTCGAGCGCCGCGCGTTTCTGGTCGAACGCGCGGGCATTCACAGTGCACGGCGTCGAGTTCAGCGGCATGTCGAAGAAGAGCGTTCCACCGCCGGCCGCCAGCGCGCGGCTCCCTGTTGCCGCGCCTTCCCACTCCGTTCGTCCCGGCTCGTTGAAATGCAGGTGCACGTCGATCGTGCCGGGAAACATATGCAATCCGCGCGCGTCAATCTCCCGGGAAGCGCCGCTCAACTCCGGTCCGATAGCGACGATCGCGCCGTCTTGAATGGCGACATCGGCCTGGCGCAGTGCCTCGGGCGCGACCACGGTTCCGCCGCGGATGACGAGGTCAGGCATGGCTTCGCTCGATCTCCTCGACAAACCGCAGCCCTGTCTGCAGCGCGGCAGCGACGTCTTCGGGCAGCACATTCTCGCTCGGATGGTGGCTGATTCCGCCGGGGCCGCGGAGGAACAGCATCGCCACCGGCATCCGCGCGGCCAGAACCATGGCATCATGACCGGCGCCGCTCGTCATGCGATGCACAGGTTGGCCAGAGGCGGCCAGGGCACGCTCCAGGGCGTCGGTGAGCGCGGCGTCCATCTTCACCGCGGCCCGATCGAGATGACGCCTCCAGGAAACGGACAGCCCGCGACGCGCGGCGGCCTGCTCGGCGCATCGAAGAAGGCGCTCGACGGCCTGTTGGCGAACCGTGTCCTCGCGGTGCCGGACATCCAGGCTGGCGCGCGCCATACCGGGGACCGCGTTGGCAGCTCCCGGTTCGCTGTGAAGACGTCCGACGGTGGCGACCAGTCCCGCGGCGGCGCATGCTTCCCGCTCTACCATCCCGATCCACTCGGCCGCCCCCGCCAACGCATCGCGCCGAAAGGGCATGGGTGTCGCGGCGTGGTTTGCCTGGCCTTCGAATGTCAGCTCCAGCCGGCTCTGGCCCGCGATCGCGTCCACCACGCCCAGGGCAAGATCGAGGCTCTCGAGCACCGGCCCTTGCTCGATGTGAAATTCCAGATAGCCCAGCGCATCCGGTCCGGCCTGCGCTTCCGCGATTCGCGACGGGTCGAGCCCGAACGCGCGAACGGCATCGCTGACGAGGTCGAGTAGGTCGGCATCTACCGTGCCAGCCAGCGCGCGGCTGCCGATGAACGGCACGCCGAAACGCACCCCTTCCTCTTCCGAAAACCCGAGCACTTCAATATGGAATGACAGCCGACGCCCGCCGAGCAGCTCGACCAGGGCAACGCCCAACACCACGCCCAGCACACCGTCAAACGCACCCGCGCGGGGGACCGTGTCGAGATGCGATCCGATGTAGAGGCGCGGAGCGTCCTGCCGTGCGGCAGCGTAGTAGCCCCGAATGTTGCCCGCGGCATCCACGCGCACGCTCATGCCCGCGGACTCCATCCACGCGCGCAGCCGCGCGTGCACCTCGCGCATCGGCGCCGACAGGAAAGTGCGCGTCGTGAAGCCGGGCTCTTCCGTCAACTCAGCCAGCGCGCGGCACCGGCCGATCGTGTCCCGAGCGATCGAGAGAAGCCGTTCCATTCAGGATCCCCGATACGTGCTGTAGCCGTAGGGGCTCAGCAGCAGAGGCACGTGGAAGTGGCCGGCGGCGTCAGCGATTCCGAACCGGATCACCACTTCGTCGAGAAAGGGTGGCGCGGTCAGATCGAGGCCCAGAGCTCGAAAGTAATCGCCCGCATGGAAGATCAGCTCGTAGAGACCGGCGGACAGGCCATCACCCGACAGCACACTCTGAGCGATTCGGCCGTCGGCGTCGGTGGCGGTCGTTGTCAGGTGGCGCCGCTCGCCATCACGCCAGGCGTGCAGTTCGACCGCGACTCCCGCGGCGGGTTGGCCGCGCGACGTGTCCAGCACGTGGGTCGAAAGGCGCGCCATGCTACCTCCGCAGCCTCAGTCCGAGGCACCCATAAGGCGGCCGCGCGTCGGTGAAGACTCCAAGCTCGTCGCCACGCTCCACCACCGAGTCCCAGGTGCGGTTGTTGGCTTCCAGATGCACTTCGGCGATCTGCGGAATCTCGGCCAACACCTTCGTGCCGATCTGGTAGATGACCTGTTGAATGCTTCCCGATTCGAAACCGCAGAAGAGCTTGTGAACGATGCGCCGTACGGTCGCCGTAATGGCGCCCGAGCTGAAGCCGGCGGCGGGGTCAGTGTACTGCCACTCCGTATCCAGCCACATGTGGAGCGGGCGGTTGGTGATATCGGGAAGCGTCGTGTACTGGTCGCGCACGAACCCGTGGAACGCGCTGCCGCCGAGACGCAGCAGCTTGAACCCGACGATACCGGACGCGAGTTCCACCGTCCCCGTGCCGTTCAGTTCGATGCGCGCGGTGGCACGCTCGGGACCGGACGGCGCGAATGCCACGCTGCAGCCTGCCGTCGGCTGGTAGGGAATTTCAACGGCCGATACCTGGACGCCCTCCACCTGCGGATACGTCGCCAGAAACTTCGCGCCCATGAAGCGGCAGCAATCCTCGAGGTCGGCGCCGGTGTAGTTCAGCGTTTCGCGCTGCATGAAATTCTTCATGGAATCGGTGGCGATCAGGCCGGTATTGTCTCCCGTGGTGTACGTCGGCCAGAAGGCATCGCCATACACCAGCATCTTCAGATTGGCACCGAATACCGGGCTTGAGCCGTCCGCGGTCTTCCCATCGCGCTTCAGGCGGTAGACGATTACGTCGCCCTTGCCATAGTAATTCCGCTTCCAGCCGCCGGCAAATTGCTCCACAAAATCTCCCTCTATTGTTTCAAAGTATCGCGCAGTCGAAACCCGGCAATGCGATAGACCTGCCGGAGGGCTTCGCCGAATTCCTGCTCCGGCGACGCTTCCAGCCGTTGTTCGAGGGCCTGCAGGATATCGTACTTGGTGCTGCCCCGCACCGCGAACAGGAACGGGAAACCGAACTTGTGACGATACGCGGAATTCATCCGGTGCAGGCGCTCGAATTCTTCCGGCGTGAGATGGTCTAGACCGGCGCCGGCCTGTTCTCCCGTCGAAGCCGCGCTGATGCGGGCGTGCGTTCCGAGATCCGGATGCGCGCACAAAAGCGCCAGTCGCTCCTCGTGCCGCGCGGTTTCCACTGCTTCCATCATCGCCGCTTGCAGGGCTTCCAGATCCGCGAATGGACGCTTCGACCAGGCCCGCTCCGCCACCCACGGCGAGTGTTCGAACACCCAGCCGATAGCGCCGACGAAGTTTTCGCAGTCCATGGAGTTCAGTTCGCTGATGGTCATGCCGGCCGCGCCTGATAGACGACCGACCCGGCCACCCGCACCTCCCGTATGCTCTCCTGGCCAGCCAGCGTGAAGATCGCTTCCAGCAGGCGCTCCGGAGATTCCACTCCATGGACGACGGCCGCCAGCGGACTATTCGCGGGCGGCTTCACGTACACGAAATCCGCGGCCTTTCCGGGACGAAAGTCTCCGACTTCGCGATCCAGGCCGACAGCCTCTGCGCCGGCGAGCGTCGCCAGATACAACAGACGCGCGCCGTCCAGCATCAGGCCGTCCGGAATCGTGCGCTGCATCAGGTACGCCTGCAAGCCCTCCTTGAAGATTCCGAACCCGGTGCCGCCGCCGACGTCGGTGCCGAGGGCGCATCGCACGCCGGCGTTCACGTGGCGCCGCAAGGGGAAGACGCCGCTGCCGAGCGCGGCGTTGCTCGAAGGGCAATGCGCGACCGCGGTGCCCGACGCCGCCAGCCGTTCGATTTCCGAGCCGGTGGGATGGACGTTGTGCGCCATCACCGCGCCCGGCCCGCTCAAACCGAAGCGTTCGTAAACCGCCAGGTAGCTCGCGGCCCATGGAAACAACTTCCGCACTTCGGCGATTTCCAAAACGTTCTCGTTGATGTGCGTTTGGAAGCGCAGGCCCTGGTGTTCCCGCATCAGGCTCTGGCAAACCTCCAACATGGCTTCGGAAGCCGACATCGCAAAACGAGGAGTCACCGCGTAGAGCAGCCGCCCGCGGCCGTGAAAGCGCTGGATGAGGGCGGTGCTGTCACGATGGGCCGCTATCGGGTCCTGGTGCAGTTCGGGGCGCAACAGGCGGTCGGAGAGTACCAGCCCGCTGATCACGCGCAGGCCGGATTGATCCGCGGTTTCCAGCAGCGCCGCCGTGGCGGAGGCGAAGTGCGCGCCGAACACGAGCGCCGTAGTGGTGCCGTGCGACGCCAGGGCGCGCACAAATCCGCAGGCGATCTCGCGCGCATAAGCTTCGTCCGCCATGCGGACCTCTTCCGGCAGCGCACAATGCTCCAGCCAGTCGAGCAGCGACCGGCCCAGGCTGCCGAGCACGCGCAACTGCGGAAAGTGGACGTGAGTGTCGATCAGGCCGGGCAGCAGGAACCCGCCGCGCAGATCCACGGTCTCCGCGTCCGGATGCGCCGCGCGCAGTGTTTCGTAGTCGCCCGAGCCGGCTATGCGGCCGTCGCGGATCAGCAGGCCGCCATCCCAATGGTGTTCGAGCGAACGATCGTGCAGAAATGGATTACGCGGGGTGTGCAGCAGAGGCGCGCGCAGTAACTCGCCCCGTTCAGGGGCAGTCACTGGCGAGCCGCTCCCAAGAGGCGGATAGCCGCGGCCTCGCCGTCCGCACGCGCGCGCGCCACCGCGAAGAAGACACGCTCCGGTGTTGCCGGACTGGCGAAGGTCACCGCTCCGCCGCCGCCGAATGCCGCCACGGCTTCGCGAATCGCTTCCCGAACCGAGATCGCCAGCATCAACGGCGGCTCGCCGACGGCTTTGCTGCCCAACACGACTTCGGATTCCGCGGCGCGCTCCAGAAACTTCACTTCGAAAACGTCAGGAACTTCGGACCACGAAGGAAGCTTGTAGGTGGAAGCGCCTGCCGTGGCCACGCGTCCTTGCGCATCCCAGAGAAGCTCTTCCAAGGTCAGCCAGCCGACACCCTGGATGAATCCGCCTTCCACCTGTCCGCGATCGACCAGGGGCGAAACCGAGTCGCCCACGTCCTCGAGAATGTCCGTGCGGCGCAGCCGGTAATCGCCAGTGAAGCCATCCACCTCGACTTCGGAAACCGCCGCGCCGTATGCGAAATAGTGGAACGGCCGGCCGCGCCCGGTCTTGTAGTCGAAGTAGATTTCGGGCGTGCGATAGTAGCCCTGCGCGAACAGCGGCACGCGCTGCAGATAGGCGGCGCTGCAAACCTGTTGAAACGGAATCGCGCGTTCGGCGTTGCCGCTGTCGATAGCGAAGCCTCCGGCGAATCGGACCGCCGCCGCGTCGCAGGCGAGAAGAGCGGCGGCCACCGGCGCCAGCCGTCGTTTGAGCTGCTCGCAGGCATCCACCACAGCGGCGCCATTCATGTCGGTGCTGGCCGAGGCGGCGGTGGCGGAGGTGTTGGGAACTTTGTCGGTGCGGGGCGGCATGACGCGGACCGCGCCGGGAGTCACACCCAGCGCGTCCACCGCAATCTGCCAGATTTTCGTGTGCAGTCCCTGACCCATCTCCGTGCCGCCGTGGTTCACCTGCACACTGCCATCGCGGTAGATCAGCACCAGCGCGCCGGCTTGATTGAACGATGTCGCGGTGAACGAAATGCCGAATTTCACGGGCGTGATGGCGATGCCTCGCTTCTGATGAACGTGGACGGCGTTGAACTCCGCGATCTCGCGGCGGCGATGGTCGAAATCACTCGTACTCTTCACCTGCTCCCAGATGGTTCGGATGCGGCCGGCGTCTTTGACCGTCTGCCCGTAGTGCGTCGTGTCGCCTTCCTTATATAGGTTGCGCTCGCGCACCAGTTCGGGCGCAAGCGACAATCGGCGCGCGGCCTGATCCAGGATCTCTTCAATCGCCAGCATGCCTTGCGGTCCGCCGAAACCACGGAATGCTGTTTGCGACGTCTTATGCGTGCGACAGACATAGCCCGTCAGCTCCGCCGCCGTCAAGCAGTACGCATTATCCGCGTGGAACAGGGCGCGCCAGAGGATCGGCTCCGAGAGATCGAGACTCCAGCCGCCATCGGAGTAGAACGCGATGCGCACGCCCTGGAGACGGCCGTCCAGATCGAAGCCCGCGGCGTAGCGCGCGAGAAACGGATGCCGTTTGCCGGTGAGCGCCATGTCGAGCGCGCGCGTCAAACGCACACGCACCGGCCGCCGCGTTTTCCATGCTCCCAACGCCGCGATGGCCGCGAAAGAATTCGCCTGTACTTCTTTGCCGCCGAACGCGCCGCCCATCCGCAAACACTCGACCGTCACCCGATGCCGCGGCACTCCAAGCGCCCGCGCGATGATTTCCTGCGTCTCGCTCGGATGCTGCGTCGAGCATTGCGCCGCTACGCCGCCCGTCTCGTCGATCCACGCGATGGTGGCCTGCGTCTCGAGGTAGAAATGCTCCTGTCCTCCAATCGCCAGCTCGCCGTCGAAGCGAAGTGGGCTGGACTCGATTGCAGAGACGTCGCCGCGCGCCAGCCGCGCCGGACCCGCCAGAAAACTCCCAGCCGCAATAGCTTCTTCGATCGTAAGAATCGCCGGGAGCGGTTCGTATTCCACCCGCACGCGCGCCGCGCCCAGCCGTGCGGCTTCGAACGTTTCACCCAGCACCCAGGCGACCGGCTGATGGCGGAACATCACCTCCGCCGGGAACAGCGGCTCGTCGTGCCGATTGACGCCGCTGTCGCCTTCGCCCGGAACATCGGCGCCCGTCAGGACGGTACAGACACCTGGCTCCGCGAGCGCCGGCGAGGCGTCCATCGATTTCACCAGTGCATGCGCGTGCGGAGCCAGCACGGGCCAGGCATGCAGCACGCGCGGAAACCGTGCCAGCAGATCGTCGGTGTAGAGCGCTTCACCAGTTACATGGCCGCGCGCGCTCTCATGCGGAATCGCCTTGCCCGCGAAGTTCACGCCGCCGCCTCCTGCCACTCCCAGCGGAATTTTTCCACCAGGCTGAGCGCCACGGCCAGGCGGTACTCGGCGGAGCCCCGATGATCGCCGATCGGACGCAGCGTCCGGGCCAGCACCGCTTGCACGCGCTCCACCGCGGATTGATTCCAGCGCATGCCGCGGACGGCTTCTTCCGCCGCAGTCACCAGCAGCGGAACCGGCGCCACGCCGCCGAACGCAAACCGGGCTCGTGTGATGCGACCCGATTCGTCCAGGTCCATCCCCATCCCGGCGGCAACGGTGCTGATGTCGTCCATGCGGCGCTTCGCCACTTTGTAAAAACGTGTGAAGGCGGGCAGCGGCTTCGGCACCTCGATGGCGGTGAGAAGCTCGCCCGGATCGAGTACGGTCCGGCGGTAGCCCGTAAAGAATGACGCCAGCGGGACGCTATGGCGTCCCCGGGCCCCGGCCACGTGCAGCGTCGCGTCGAGTGCGGCCAGCATCGGCGCCGCATCCCCGATGGGCGATGCCGTCGCGAGATTCCCGCCCAGTGTCGCGCGATTGCGGATGGTGGGCGAGGCGAACAGCGGCAGCCATTCGCGGAAAGCCTCGGGCGCGCCGCTCCAACGCGGCGCAATGTCGGTAAGCGGAAGCGCCGAACCAATCCGGATGTAGTCGCGCGTATCTGTAAATTCGCGCAACTCCGCGACTGCTTCCAGGCTCACCAGATGATCCCACCGGCTGTAGCGCAGATTGGATTCGACGCCCAGGTCCGTGCCGCCGGCGATCAGCCGCGCCCCCGGATTGCCAGCCAGGACCGCGACACACTCCTCGACTGTACCCGGTCGGGAAAAACGTGCACCCGCACTCTCGTACGCGACCCGCTTAAGCGCCGGAGCCGGTCGCGATAAGCGGTCGAGAAACGCTCCCGCCGGCGCCGGACCCAGCGAAAGCGCGGCGTCGCGGATGGGACGGTATCCCGTACACCGGCAGAGATTGCCGCCGAGCTCATGCGGATCGCAGGGTCCCACGCGGCCGGAGCGGTACTGTTCCGCGAAGAGACTAACGGCGAATCCTGGAGTACAGTAGCCGCACTGGGAACCGCCGGCATCCGCCAGCGCCTGTTGCGCCTCCGCCAGTTTCCCGCCCACCGCCAGTGACTCTACCGTGTAGATCTCATGCCCCGCCGCCATCGGCAGAAACATCAGGCAGCTATTGATGGCACGGTAAGTGGAACCAGTGGCGCCGTTCGCCACCAGTAACACGGTGCAGGCGCCGCACTCACCTTCCGCGCAGCCTTCCTTGGCGCCAGTCAGCCCTTGGCCACGCAGATAGTCAAGCAGGGTAGTCTGGGTCGAGACTCCTTCGATCGAAACACACCGGCCATTTAGCTGGAACTGCAATACAGCGATCCCCTCGATAACCCAGTATTACGAAATTGTAACACTGGAAGCCGTGGTTACTCATCAGAACGAGAACCGGCCCGATATCTGTAACTGCCGCGCGCCGTAGAGGCCGTTGTTCGACGCCGTGGGAGCCATGAATGTCGGATTCACAGCTACGCAGCCGTTGGTGTGGCCGGCGCAGATTCCAGCGCCTGCCGCGGTGAAATTGTAAGCCGTCGTATTCACCGAAAAGATGTTGGTGAAGTTGAACAGATTGAAAGCCTCGCCGACGAACGAAAACTTGAAGCGTTCGTGAATCACAAACTGCCGGCCGATCCGAAAGTCCACGTCCGCTATTCCCGGGCCGGTAAACGCGTTGCGCGCCACGCCCGGGAATCGAGCCGTAGAGAGAGCCGTTCCGGAGTTGTTCACCACACCGCCGGTAAGACCGCCGGCCGGACCGCCGGAAGGAAAGCCGTTAAGCGCGGGGGTGACTGGCTGGCCGGTGGCAACTGTCACGATGCTGGAGAAGTTGAATCCATCGAGGGCCCAGCGCAGCGACTTGTTGGAGATCTTCCGGGCGTAAGCCGGCCGCCATACGACATTGCCGACGATGCGGTGCCGCTGGTCGAGGTCCGAAAGCGCGTATTCCAGCTTGCGGTTGTAGGGGTCGATGGGCGAATCCGTCCCGTTGAAAGTTCCGAACTGGCCCGGCACCTGGCCGCCATCGAAAGCGCGGCTCAGTGTGTAGTTGATGGTGAACTCGAGGTCATTGCGCATCGGCTTGTGCAGCGTCAGCACCATGCTGTTGTACCAGGAATTCACGTCGCTGAAGCCGGTCAGGATAGGACCCGTGGCGTCGATGCGGCTGGTGTAGAACGGCAGCGTCAGCGTCCTCTGCGTGGCGCCGGCGGCGCTCGTGACGTCGAAACTCCGCGTCGTGGTGGATGGCGCCAGGTTGGTGTCGATGAAGATTGGCAGACGCAATCCACGTCCTACGATATAGCCGGCTGACACGCTGATGCTGTGCGGCAATTCGTGCTCGAATACCACCTCGCCTTCATGCACCAGCGGGTTGACCCAATCCGGCGACTGGCCGCGCGTCGTCTGCGTGGCGGAAGGCGGCGCGAACGGCACCACCTTGGGGACCAGCGCGCCGGCGAACGGAGCGATGGGCGCTCCACCCGGCGGAGTGAAAATCAGATTGGGAAAAGTGAGCGTCGGACACGTCGTAGGATTGCAATTGAAAGTCTGCTGGATGACGCCGTTCTCCACGCGCGTCGCATAATACGTGCTGTTGGTCGTCTTCGCATAGAAGACGCCGTAACCCACGCGCAGCACGCTGCCGCCGCCAATCTGCCAGGCCAGTCCGATGCGCGGCGCGAAGTTGTTCTTATCGATGTTGATGGTGGATGTGTACAGTTTGGTCAGCGGAGTGGCCGTATTCGGCTGGGCCGGCTGCGGAATCGACTGCAGGTCGTAGCGGACGCCCAGATTCAGCGTGAGGTTGCGGCGCGGCTTCCAAGTGTCCTCGAAGAACGCGTCGAAATCTTTGTCGTAGAAATCGTCCTTGCCCACTCCCGTGACCGGATCAGTAACCTGCACAAACGTGTTGAAGTGCCTGCCTGTCAGGCCGTCGTTCAGGTTGATGCCCGACACGTCGGCCACCCAGTTGCTAAACGCCGCACTCCCCGAGTACGAGTAGACGCCGCCGCCCTGGAAGAGATTGATCAGCAATTCGTGGATGGCGTTCACGTCCACGCCGGCCTTGAATGTGTGCCGGCTCTTGCTCACCGATAGAACATCCGAAAACTGCAGACGGTGCTCGTCCGGGAACGCCGGGCGCGGCAGAGCGTTGGGCAAACCATAGGCCATCACGTTGGCGATCGAAACATTGGGTCCCGTCGAATTGGCGGCGATGGTCTCCAGGTCGCGCGACCATTGGAAGCGGAAATTGTTGACGATGTTGGAACTGATCGTCGAGTTCCAGTTGACGACGAAAATGCGTTCATGCGTGGTCGCCGTACCGTTCGAACTCACCGATTCGTTGTTCTGCGTGGGCAGCGTCCGGTACGAATTGGGCGCGCGGAAGTTGTCCATGTTGAAAGAGGCGCTTAGCCGGTTGGCCGCGCTCACCTGGTAATCCAGCTTCCCGAATCCTACATCCTGGCTCTGCTTCCGCGGGAAGGCGCCGAGCTGCGCCGTCACGTACGCATTGGCAGCGGCACACGAAGCGGCGCTGATCGCCGCTACGCAGCTCTGCGGAAAAGTCGAGCTGCTGGTGTAGGCGATGGGATTCACTTTGCGCGAACCGTCGTAGGTCAGGAAGTAGAACAGGCGGTCGCGAACGATCGGCCCGCCCACACTGCCGCCGAACTGCTGCTGCTGGTGAATCGGCTGCGTGTAGATGCCTCTAGACTTCTGTATGGGGTCGAGCGCATTCAGCGACGGGTACCTCAGGTAGTAGAACAGGTCGCCGTGAATCGTATTGGCGCCGGACTTGGTGACGGCGTTGACCACGCCGCCGGCTGCCTGCCCGAGCTCCGCGCTGTAATTGCTCGAGCCCACCTGAAATTCCTGAATCGAATCCATGCTGTAGACGTAGGGCACCGTCGTACGGCCCTTCGCCTCGGAGAAGAACGCCTGGTTATTGTTGGCGCCGTCCACGGAATTCTGGTTGTACAGCCCGGAGATCCCGCGGAAGGAAACCAGTCCGGTGCCGCCGTCCGTGGTCACGTTGGGCGTCAGCATCACGAAGGCGTCCCAGCGCCGGCCGGCGAGCGGCAAGTTCTCGACCACCGATCGGCTGACCACCTGCGACATTTCGGTTTTTTCCGTGTCCACCACAGACGCCTCATCGGTCACCGTCACCGTCTCGGCGGTCGTCTGAATCGTCAGCGAGAGATCCACCGTCATCGTCTGGCCAACCTGCAGCGTGAGCCCCTTGCGGACCAGCTTCGAAAACCCCGCCTTCGAAGCCGTGACTTCGTAGTGCCCCGGCTGCAGGAAGGGAACCGAGTAAAGACCGACGTCGTTCGAGGACAGCGCGCGCTCCGTGCCCGTGTCGGTGTTCCGGACCGTGACACTGGCAGTGGGGATGAGCGCCCCCTTCGGGTCGGTGAGCGTTCCCGAAATAGTGCCGGCGCCGCTCGTCTGGGCCGATGCCGTCCCGGAGAGGATCGAGAGCATAGCCATGATTGCCAAGCTTGCCAACGCGAGCCTGGAAAGAAAGAAGTGTGAACGGAAGTTTTTCATGATAGGCCAACCGAAGACAACCCTCAGCTTACTAATAGGAGCATACGCCGTCGTACCTGATCTCACCAATGAAAACCCGATTAATATTTGATATCGGTACGATAAACAATGCTGGAGAGAGCGTCTTCATTCTACAGGAGTTTCCTCGGATTCTGGGGCCCTCCCAGCCAAGCAGCAGTTCCAGTTGTAGATTCGGAAGCGGCTCTTCTGGGGGGCTGGGGCTGGCATGGGAGAGGATGTTCTTGATTCCATCAGCCAGGGCATAGAACCGAAACGGCGGAATACCGA
>JBGPHT010000133.1:0-21494 GCA_041484525.1 Bryobacteraceae bacterium
ACCCCCGGGAAATGGGGAACGTAGGCGTTCGCTGACTTACTAAAGGGACGATCAGAGCAGATTCAGTCCAGCCGCTCGGCAGCCGCGCCGCCGGTCACGCTACCGCTGCGCCGAGTTGCGTTCCGTGCATAATCCAGGTGTTACCAGATATCAACAAGGAATTCCGGCTCAATTTCTTGGTTTATTATTCATTATTACTAGTACAAACGTCCCGGGCCCGCCGGTTGCTACAGTTTTCGGCCGGCGCCAATAGCAGGGAGGTCCACGGGAAGCGTCCATATGAGTGACCTATTTATCAGGAGCTTGGGCTTGGACACGGTTACCCCAAAACCGAGTCATGGGTGGCCCAGAATTGACTTATTTTCAATTACTGCAACGTTGGCTGCGGCCGGTTGAAAGCTGCGTAACTCTGTTGAAACTCTGGGCAACCCTGCAGCTACAAAAATATCTGGAATCTCGGCCTCTCCATTTGCAACGGCGCCTCCGCCAAGATCATCGTAACCTGCGCCGTGTGGTTGCCGCGTCCGCAATCGCGACCGTTTTACGATTGCTGTCAACCATTTTACGAATTTGGGACGGTGATTGCGGGAATCAATAGAGTTGGGCGCATGGCAACGTCTCTACAATGCACACATAAGAATTCCGTATCTCGGAACCTTGGTACTGAGTGAACCTCCCCGCCTGCTCGTCCGTTTAAGCAACCCCAATTATGCGGTAACGGGAACAATGCCGCGCACACCGCCGGTATGGTACGAATACCCGCCCGTACTCTTGACAGACACTCTAAATCCAGCAAATCTTACTTAAGGGCTCTCGATCACTGATGGGAGGATTGGTGCGTAATGGCCGGGTTGTCATCATCGGAGGAAGTGGCTTCATCGGTCTAACCTCGTCCGCCGCCTGCTAGCCGAGGGCGTCTCCGCGATCGTGCCCGTCCGATGGGACGCCGATCCGCCCAGGCTC
Organism: Bryobacteraceae bacterium; assembly: GCA_041484525.1. Taxonomy (GTDB): domain Bacteria; phylum Acidobacteriota; class Terriglobia; order Bryobacterales; family Bryobacteraceae; genus JBGPHT01. The sequence continues at coordinate 964 of JBGPHT010000133.1, forward strand.
CGCGACATCCGGCGCTCGATCGACGTGCGCCCGGTGGACCTGCTCGACTTCGATGCCGTACGCCGCCTGCTGCTCGATACCCGCCCCGACGCCGTGATTCACGCAGCCGCCGGGAGATACCATCCTGCCGGCGCCGCCGAGCGCCTCAATAGCATTGCGGTTTCGGCTTTGGGTACGGCGCATATTCTCGAGGCTGCCCTCGAAACCCGCGTCGAGCCCCGGAGAAGAGGAAACCATCGCCGCGATCAAGGCCGGCGGCTTCCGGAGTGTGTGCCTGAATGAGGATCTTGCCCCCCTCGCCGCGCCCGGGCGATTGATCGCTCATGTGAAGACGAGCATCATCCCCGGCCCGGACTTCGGCCTCTGCCGCCTGTACCTGCCGAGGGGATTGGGCGCGCCGTAGCGAGAGTCCTTATCGCGGTGATGCGGGCTTTAGACAAGCGCCGCCGAGAAAGCGGTCGAGAATCTTGGCAGTTGCCTCGTCGACGTCGGAATAGGAAACCGACTCGCCAAACTTGCCGAGGTTCCGCCACCGGTTGCCATTGGGTAATTGCCCCCGGGCGTCGATGATCGTCAGGCCTGCGAGATCGAACGTGCTCTCCTCATATTTGACGGATCGCCATACGTCCCGATCTCGTGGCGTTCCGAAGCCCCAGAGTGATCCGCTGCCATGCCCGATTCCCTTGCGCCCCTGTTTGGTGTCGACGTAATAACTTCGTGCGCCGTAGTCAATATCGTGGCCTTGCCGGCTCGCTTTTACACCTGAAATTTTCGGGAACTGAAACGAAGCTTCCCATCCGACGATTCCCTCGTACCGTCCAGTGTTTGAGCAGGTCGGGAAAACTCGGTTTTCAGTGAGTCTCTGAAGCGCGACTCATACCTCCGCACCGTCTTGCGTCCGGACCAACTCACTTCGAAATCCGGCCTTCCGGACCACAAGGGCGGGCGCCCTTGTATCCACTTCGAATCTGCCCGCTGAGTCCGTCTGGTGCGTTTGCCGAAAGTCATTCGGGTGGCCAATGCTGGCCTCGACGACGGGCTTTCCTTCCTGATCGACTACCGTGCCCACGATATGCCGGGCTTGAGGAAGCAGCAGATCCTGGGCGCGCATGCAACCCACCGCGAGAATGATCTGTAGCACGATCTTCCACATTAGACCACGCTACCTAAAGCCGCTCCGTCCCGCGCGACCGGGCCACCGCGCGCGTCTTCCGCGGAGCTGGAAACACCGGGACCGGCGGCCGGTTGCCCAAGCCGCACTCGGCGTGGACGGCGCGCACGGCCTTCTCCAGTCCATCGCGGCGCACCACGGCGGCAACCGTGAGCTCGCTCGCTCCCTGCGCGATCGCGATCACGTTCACCTGCACCCGCGAGATCGCGGTGAAGATGCGGCCCGCCATGCCCGGCTTGCCTTGCATACCTTCGCCTACCGCGGCCAACAGACCCACGTTCGTATCCACTTGTATGGGCTTCACGTAGCCGTGCGCCAGTTCCAGCGCGAGGGCCGATTCGAGCGCCTGCCTGGTGCGCTCGAGCTCCGATTCCTGTACCAGGAAGCAGAACGTCTGGCGATAACTCGAGCTGGTGAAGAGCAGCACTTCGACGTCGGCGCGCGCCATGGCATCGAGCGCGCGCGCCATGATATGGACCCCGCTCACCTCGGGGCTGCCCGGCTCGAGCGACACCAGCGCCACCTTCGCCATCGACGCCACGGCGCGCGTGCCATTGGCTTCGGCGATGGCGGGCACGATCTTGGTGCCGGGCTTCTCCGGCGCGAAGCTGTTCTTGCTCCACACCGGGATTTTCTTTTCGACCAGCGGCGCGAGCGTTTTCGGGTGCAGCACTTTGGCGCCGTTGTAGGCCAACTCGGCGGCCTCCGCGTAAGTGACCTCGGACAACACTTTGGCGTCCGGCACCAGCCGCGGATCGGCGCTCATGATGCCGTCGACGTCGGTCCAGATCCACAGTTCCGCGGCGTCCAGCACCGCTGCCACGATCGATGCTGAAAAGTCGGAGCCGCCGCGGCCGAGCGTGGTCGGACGCCCATCGGCGGTGGCGCCGTTGAACCCGGTGATGACCGGCACCTTGCCGTCGCGCAGCAGCGGCAGAAGCTTGGCGCGCGCTTTTTCGCGGGTGAGATCCATCAACGGCGAAGCGTTGCCGAAAACGGCGTCCGTCACCACCAGGTCGCGCGCGTTGACGGCGGTCGCCGGCGTGCCCGCGCTCGTCAGGTATTCGGCGACCAGCACCGCCGAAAGCCGCTCGCCGATAGCCACGCCCTCGTCCACCGAGCGCGGCGGCCGCTCGTTGAGCATCGCCATGCCGTTCACGATGCGTTCGAATTCCGCGATCAACTTGCGGATCTTGGCCGTCACCGCGGCGCGGCGCGGCTCGGGCAGCAGTTCGCCGCACGTGTCCTCATGACGCGTGCGCAGGGTCGTGAGATTCGCCTCTATGCCGGCGCGGTCGCCCGCTTCCGCGTGACGCATGGTATCGAGCAGCAGATCGGTGATTCTCGACATGGCCGAAACCACCACCGCCACCGGCCGCTTCCGGCTCTCTTTAGCCACCAGCGCGGCGGAAGCCCGCATCCGTTCGGCGGAGCCCACGCTGGTACCGCCGAATTTCATCGTCAGCACGTCTTTCACTTCAGTTCCTTTCCGTTGGTGACCCGCGCCCGCACGATCTTCAGGACCGCCTCCTCCACCTGGTCGATCGAGAGCGCCGTGGAATCCAGATATATGGCGTCGGGCGCCTGCGACAGCGGCGCATCCGCGCGCGTGCTGTCGCGCTGGTCGCGTTCCTTCATCTGCGCGGCCAGCACGATCTCGGAAACCTCTTGACCTTTGGCGCGATTCTCTTCCATGCGCCGGCGGACGCGCTCGCCCGGCTGGGCGTCGAGATAGACCTTGACGTCGGCGTGGGGAAACACCACGGTGCCGATATCGCGCCCCTCCATCACCACGCTGGTGCGCTCGCCGATGTCGCGCTGCTTCGCCACCATGGCGCGGCGCACGCCGGGGATGACCGCCACCCGCGAAGCGCCGCTCGAGACCTCGGGTGTGCGGATGGCGTCGGTCACATCTTCGCCGTTCAATCGAATGCGCCCGGGCGCCAGCTCGATGTCGGCCGCCAGAGAAAGCTGCTCCATGCGGTGCATGTCGGCGGGATCGACGTTTTGCCGCAAGGCCCACAGCGCCACCGCGCGGTACATCGCGCCGGTATCGATGTAGGTGAACCCGAGCCGGTCCGCGAGCCGCCTCGCAATGGTGCTCTTGCCGGCGCCTGCCGGACCGTCAATCGCCACAACTACACGCCTGGAATGGTCCGCCATGATTTTTCTGGAGGGGTTTGAAAAACGATCAATCAGTAGAATAGCAGGTAGGATGAGCCCGGACGATTTCGACCTCCTCGTAGCCGAGGCCTATAAGCGCATCCCGGCGCGCTTCCGTAGCCGGCTGAAAAATGTGGCGCTGACGATCGAACTTGAGCCAACGCCCGAGCAGCTCGGCCGTTCCCGTGTGCCGCGCGGCGAAATGCTGCTGGGACTCTACGAAGGGCGCCCGCTCACTAAGCGCAGCGTCTTCGAGCCCTTCGCCATGCCCGACCGCATCACCATTTTTCAGGGTCCGCACGAACGGCTGGCGCGCGGTCCAGAGCACCTCGCCCGCATGGTGGAAGATACCATGTGGCACGAAGTGGCCCACTATTTCGGGTTGAACGAAGCGCAGGTGAGAGCCGCCGAGAGAAGACGACGCCGGTAGTCGAGCGCGTCAGGGCTGCCCCCGCCAATTCTTCACGATTTCGACGTACTCTACAAGCATCAAAGCCTTATGGTCCTTGCCCATCCCCTTGCAGATGTCGGGAAGGGACTCGCGGAACCGTTGATACCGTCGCCAGATGAATCGTCCGGACGGGATCCGGCTCCTGTCGGAGGCGATCCCCACGAGCCAGTTGCGAACCACGGTAACCAAGTGTTCGGGATCGTTCCGGTGCTCCCGGATGTCCTGGCCATTCAAGTCCGAGATGAATTTCTGGTAGCGGTACCGTTCCTTGTCCAACACCAGGCAGTTCTTCTTCTTGTGACGGCCGCCGCCGAAAACGCGGCATCCCATGAACAGACCCAGCTCGTACGGCATATTGAACCGGGGCAGCCTGGTGGTTGGATCGAGCCCGACGTAAGAGAGATCGTGAATGCCGTGATCGCACTTCCGAATCAAGTCGATGATCTTGTTGATTCGGACCACGGCGGCATTGTCGTGTTCCAATGCGCATCTGGCGACGAAACCCAGGTCCATCACGCAGAAGACGATGGCATCGAAGAGGTGCTTGTAGCCAGCCTCAAAAGGGCAGTTGACGAATACGCTGATAGCAGGCGTGATTCGAAGGTACTCTCGATTCAGCGCCTGCTCCGTTGAGCCCGGCGTTTTTCCTCCGCCAGAACTTCAGCGATGACCTTGCGCAGTTTACGAAGATCGAGCCCACTTCGATAGGGCAGTTTATCCGGGCCTATGGGCAGCCACTCCCCGCGGTTGCCAACGTATATGCGGCCATTCCGGACGGATGGCAGCTTGACTTTTGTCCCTGCCGACGACGACTTCGCCTTCCCTGATTTCGTTCCTGGATGCGCCATCTTCGGGCCTCTTCCCCGAGTATACCGCCGCGACCGGCCATTCCAAATTCGCTACTGCTTCCGCGGAGTCGTCTGCTGCGTGTTCTGATTCTGGCTATTGCCGAAGCCCGAGCCCATCTGATTCACCGGCGTCCCAATCGCTCCCTGGTTCGGATTCGGCAGCGCTTTGACCTTCGTCGGATCGAACAGGAATTCCCATTCTTCGTAGTTGGTGTGGTCGTTGTACACCATGATTCCTTCGCCCTCGGCCGTGCTCGCAAAGCCCGCGATGCCGCTGCCGCCGACCATCTGCTGCCCGGCCTGCTGCTGTTGAAGGCCCGCCAGGCCGCCCGGCCGCGGCGTAGTCAAGATCTGGTTGATCAACTGCGCCGCCTGGTTCGGTGGACCAGTCGAGTTGCCCGGCTGCTGAAATCCGTTGGGGACCTGCTGCGCGCCCTGGTTGATCGGATACGCCGATTGCCCGCCCGTCTGCGAGTTCACCGGCGGCCCCGGCATGCCGGGATACTGAACCTGCCCCGGGTACTGCGGTTGGCCTGGCATGCCCGGCGCGTTCGGCTGAGATCCGATCGCTGCTCCTGTCCCCACCGGCGAAGTGCCGCCCACGTATGAGCTGCCGCCGCCGATATAAGAGCTTCCTCCGCCCACATACGACGATCCCGTATTACTCGAGCCCTGATTCGGCACCGGAAAGCGGTTCACTCCTTGTTGGATCGGATACTGCTGCCCCGCCTGTCCCGGTAGCCCCGGGATCTGGATGCCCGGAGTCACTCCCTGCTGGCCGGGAATGCCCGGGATCACCTGCCCACCCGGCATCCCGGAGGCGGGCGGCCCGGCGAAGTTCCCCAGTTGTCCCACCTGCCCGGGTAGGGGCGCTCCGCCCGGAGTACCCGGCGGCGTCATCGTCACGCCGCCCTGCTGAACTTGCACCGGTTGGCCGTCCGGACCCACCATCATCGCGCCGCCCGGGCCGCCATCCGAGGCGCGCCGCCGGTTCAGCGCGCTGGTCGCTCCCGAGCCTCCCTGGGACGGGGCCGCCCCCATCGTGGCGTCCACTCCGACGAACGTATTCACCGACGCCGTCTTCGAATCGTCCTTCTTCTGACTCATCGTTTTGGAATCGGTCAGCACGCCGTTGGCGATGTGGATGATGCGCCACTCGTCCTTGCCCGTCAGCGGGTCCACGAACCGCTTGCGCAGGTAGCGCTTGTTATTGAAACTTTCCAGGTCCTCGATTTTGGCGGGATATCGCTTGTTTTCCCTGAAGAACACGGTGATGGCGCGCTTGTACTGCTCGCCGCGTGCCACCAATAACTGTTCCTTCTGCCGCTGCGCTTCGAAGGCCACGCGCGGGATCTCGCTATAAAGAGTGATGGCGATCACTGCGGCCATCAGCAGCACCAGCAGCATGGCGAACCCGGAGTCCTTGCGGTGGCGCTTCATGACGGCAGCGCCTCTTCGGCCAGGGGCACCGTCTGTTGGCGCTTGTCATCCATATCCTCCAACACCACGGAGGTCGCGTTCAGGCGTACGATGCGAAACCGCTTCTTCAGCACCTCGCCTTCTTTCGCCAGGAAGATCTCGTCGCCATCCAGAAAGAATGCCGTCCGCTTGCCGTTCACGCGCGCTGTGGCATAGCCGTAATACTTATACGGGACCGCCCGCGGAGGAGGTGGCGGCGGAGGCGGGGCCGGAGGTTGTGGTGCTATGTACTTGGGCCCGACGAACCGGGCAACCTGCACCACCGGCTCGGCCGGCAGCTTCTTGTCCGGCTCCTTCGGAGGCGGCGCTCCGAACTGGAACAGGTTGCGCCCGTTCGGCGAAGGCTCGACTTCTTTCAACTTCGCCAGCCAATGCAGGTCGAGCGCGGGGTCCACCGTCCACGGATCGGGACGATTCTCCGGGCGCTTGTCTTTCCACACCGGGTGGAACTCTTCGCCCTGCTTCTTCACCGTGCCGGCCCGCTTGGGCGCACCCGTTGGACCGGTGGGCGTGGACGCGGACGCCGGCGCCGGCAGACTCGCGGACGGCCGGTCCGGCGGCGAGGAAGGCCCGGCCAGCAGGTTGGTAAACACCAGATAAGCCGCCACCAGACCCAGGCCGATCAGCCAACCGAGCTTCTTCTTCTCGCTCGCACCCATCGTCATGACGGGTCTCCCGGCTCGTGTTTCACGAACGCGTCCAGCCGCAGCGTCACGTTGATGATGTTGCCGCCCTGTTGCTGCGGAGCGTTCGCGGTCATGCCGTCGATGATCAGGAAGCGCGGCGATCGATCGATCAGGTTCACGAATTTCGTCAGTTGCGCGTACGTCCCTTCGCAGCCTACCTGCGTCATCAGCATTTCGAGCGTGTCGCTTCCCTCCACCGGTTCCGGATTGAACGTCTGTGCGCCCAGCTTGACTCCCGCGGCCTTGGCCATATCGAACAACTCGGCCAACATCAACTGCGATTGGCTGCGGCTGCCCATCACGTATGTGCTCAGGAACTGGTCGCCTTCCTTGCGGCCGTACTGCACCTTCTCGACCAGCGCCTTGCTCTTCGCCAACCTCGTCTGCAACTGCACAAGCTGCGCGCGCAGCGCCGCCTGCTGCCGCTGCAAGTCGTCCGCCGACCCGCCGAAAAGCTTGAATGCCAGCACCGCCGCCACCAGGTTCGCCGCCAGCAGCGTGCCGATGATCGCGCGCATGCCCACCCGCGGGTCCTTGATGGCGGCGCCTCTCCACGCCTGAAGGTTAAAGCTTTTGAGCATATGGCACCATCACCTTGAGCCGGTAGAGCGGCTCCGACTGCGTAGGAGGCAGATTGCTCTGCATCTCCGCATCGCCGAACAGCGGCGATTCCTTGAACGCCTTAAACATCTCGATCAGCGGTCCCGGCTCATTGGCGCCCACCGTCATGTCCAGCCGGACATGATTCTGCGAATCCACCGTAGGGCGAACCTGCATCAGCTTCACGCTGTAAGGCAGCGTCTTCTCCAGGTCCGCGAACACCCTCGTCCAACTGATGCCCTTGCGCACCAGCAGGCTGTTCAGAAACACGCTGCGTTCGATCACTTCGGCGTTCTCAGGCTGCCGCAGCACGGTGTCGAGCTGCGCCTGCTGCGCATTCACGATGCGGGTTTGCTGATTGAGATGGTTGACATCGGCGCGCACGTCGGCCAGTTGCGCCCGGTCCTGCACGATCAGCAGTATCAGGATACCCAGCGTGAACACCAGCAGGACGCTCACCGCCACCGACGCCGCGATGATGGCGCGGTCGCGCCGGTACGGCTGGCTGGCAAGATTGATCGGAATCTTCATTTCAGTTATTCTTCGCGATCGACCGCAGATACCCCAGCAGGCCCGCGTTCGACTCTCCCGGCGCTCCCAGCGGCGACCGCAGCAAATCCACTTCCACGCCCAATTCCTCGGAGAAGCGCCGCTCGGCCTCATCCGTGTGCGCGCCGAACCCGCACAGGATCAGTTTCTCCGCGCGCTCTCCCAGGTTGTCTTCCACATACACAAAAGTCGGCAGCAGTATCGCCGCGATATCTTCGAGCTCGGCCCCCTGCAATTCCAGGCACCGCACCAGCTTCACCGCACCCTTCTGCCGCACCAGCACCGTCAGCGCGTGCCCGGTGATTTTCGCCATCACGCTCAACCCATGATCCGATGCCAGTTCGAGAGCCGCCAGGGACGACGTAGTGACCAGCCCCGGATTCATTCCCGCCATCCGGAATGGCGCTTCATACCGCGCCACGATTTCGAGCGGCGCCAGCACCACCAGCACGTCCACTTTCTTGTTCGGACCGGCCTGCACCGCGTAACTCACCACCGCCGATTCCACATCGAACGGCACGCTTCGCTTGACGCGAAACCGGATCAAGGGAGGCTGCTCCTTGGGATCCGTGGGAAACGTATCGAAGTCGAGCACCGCCATCCTGGTAGCGTAATCCGGCAGAATCAGCGCCACATCTTTCCGTTTCCGCGCCGCCTGCGTCCCCGCCAGATCGCGGACCGCCATGCTGAACTCGTCCGGATCGACCACATTTTCCTTGAGCGGCGAAATCGCCAGCGTCCCCGGCTTAAACGGCCGGAACTCGAGCTCCGCACGAGCCCCGATCCGCGCCGCCGCAATCCCCGCTTCGGAGATTTCGAACGCCATGACGGGCGGGGGTTCCTGCAGGAGACCCTTGAGCTTGTCGAGAATCATATATTCACCGCCGAGACGCCGGGAACGCCGAGAGGACAATAAAATGGGAACCGTCGAGAGACCATTTTTCCGTATGCTCTCGGCGATCTCGGCGTCTCGGCGGTGAATAAGCTCTTTCTCAGCACCCCTAAGCCTCAATAAACGTGACCTTGTTAATCTCCCGCAAAGTCGTAATGCCTAACCGCATCTTCTCCACGGCCGAGTCACGCAGGAACGTCATGCCGTCCTCGCGAGCCGCCCTCTTGATCTCCGAAGTCGGTCTCCGGTTCAGGATCATCTCGCGGATTCGGTCCGTCAAATCCAGCAGTTCGTGAATCGCCGAGCGGCCGCGGAAACCCGTGCCGCCGCATTCGAAGCAGCCCGCGCCTTCGTAGAGGGGCACGTTGCGCCACTCGTCGGGATTGAGCGCGCTCTCCACCATCATCGCCTCCGGGTACCGCACCTGCTTCTTGCAGTGCTCGCAAATCACGCGCACCAGGCGCTGCGCCAGGATGCAGTTCAGGGCCGACACGAAGTTATACGGCTCGACACCCATGTTGAGGAACCGGCCCAGCACGTCCAGCACGTTGTTGGCGTGGACCGTGGTGAACACCAGGTGCCCCGTGAGCGCCGAGTTGATGGCGATTTGCGCCGTCTCCTGGTCGCGGATTTCGCCCACCATGATCTTGTCCGGGTCGTGGCGCAGAATCGAGCGCAGGCCGCGCGCGAACGTGAGCCCCTTCTTCTCGTTCACCGGAATCTGCGTGATGCCCTTGACCTGGTACTCCACCGGATCTTCGATGGTGATGATCTTGTCTTCGTCGTTCTTGATTTCGCTCAGCGCCGCGTAGAGCGTGGTGGTTTTGCCGGAGCCGGTCGGGCCCGTCACCAACACCATGCCGTAGGGCTCCATAATGTAGCGGCGGAACTTTACCAGGTCGTTGTCCGAAAAGCCCACCACGTCCAGCGACAGTTTGGCGAACTTCTCGCTCATCGATTCTTTGTCGAGCACGCGCAGCACGGCGTCTTCGCCGTGAATCGTGGGCATGATCGACACGCGGAAATCGATGAGCCGGTTCTTGTACCGCACGCGGAAGCGCCCGTCCTGCGGCACGCGTTTTTCGGCGATGTCCAGCTCGCTCATCACCTTGATGCGCGAAATGATGGTGGATTGCCAGTCCTTCGCGATCGGCGGCATGGCGTAGTGCAGCACGCCGTCGATGCGGTACTTGATGGCCACTTCCTGGTCGCGTGATTCGATGTGAATGTCGCTGGCGCGCCGCTCGAGCGCGTTGAAGATGGTCGTATCCACCAGCTTGATCACCGGCGCGATATCGCTGTCGGTAGCCGTCAGTTTGTCGATCGAGAGCGTCTCGTCCGTGTCGCCGTCTTCCACTACGACATCGAGCGTGAAGCCCTCGGTCACTTCCTCGAGCACGCGCTGCGACTGCTCCGTTTTCTTCAACAGCTCGGCGATCTGCGAAAGCGTAGCGACCTTCACGCGCAGCTTTTTCTGCAGCAGCAGCGTCAACTCGTCGACCAGGTTGAGATTCCGCGGGTCCGAGAGCGCGATGTCGAGCGTGCCGTTCACCAACCGCATCGGCACGAAGTTGTAGCGGAACATCAGGTCGACAGGGATCGAGCGGAACAGTTCGTGGTCGATGGCCGCCTCGCGCAGGTCCACAAACTCGCAGCGGTAGCGCTCCGCGATGGCGCGCGCCTGCTCCGTTTCGGCAGCCGGATCGGGAATGCGAATTCTATCGACTGTCGCCATGGCTCACCGGATGGTATCGGCCAACGAAAAGATTGGCAGATACAAAGCAATCAATACGAACGCCACGAACGACCCCATAACGATCATGATGGCCGGCTAGACCAGCGACAGCGTCGCCGTCATGCGGGTGTTCACGTCCTCTTCAAAGAATTCCGCCACGCTGTTGAGCATCGCCGGCAGCGCGCCGGTGGATTCGCCGACCTCGATCATGTCGATCGCGAGCGGCGGAATCATCTTCGAGACCTTCAGCGATCCCGAAAGCGGCTGTCCCTCGCGCACGCTCTTCCCGGCCGCGTCGATGGCGCGTTTCAACAACGGCGTGCCCACCGAATCGGCCGCCGTCTCCATCGCCTGCACCAGCGGAATGCCGCCCGTCAGCAGCGTGCTCAGGATGCGCGCCAGTTGCGCCACCTGATACTTCACCCAGATGTCGCCCACGATCGGCAGGCGCGACTTCACGCGGTCCACCTTCTCGCGCGCCGACGGACGCTGCGCCCACCAGCGGAACGCCACGATGCCGCCGAACAGCGCCACCGCCGCCAGCAGGATGTAAGCGCGCGCCGTGGTGCCGATCGCGATCAGCACCACTGTCATGGGCGGCAATTTCGCCTGCATGCTGCTGTAGAGCGTGGCGAACGTCGGCACCACGTAGGTCACCAGGAAGACCATCAGCGCCATCACCAGCACAATCAGCACCGCCGGATACATCAGCGATACCATTACCTTCTTTCTGACTGCCAGCGACAGCTTTTGATAGGTGATGTAGCGGTCGAGCACCTCCGTCAGGCTGCCCGATTTCTCGCCCGCCATTACGGAGGTGACGTAAATCTTGGGGAAGAGACCCTGCTGCCGGAAGGCTTCGGAAAGCAGCGTCCCGTTGCGCACTTCATCGCGCACATTCTTGACGTACGGCCCCAGTTTCGGATCGGTGAGCCGCTCCGCCAGCAGGTCCAGGCCCTTCAGAATGGGCAGGCCCGCGCGGATCAGCGTGACGAACTGCTGGTTGAAAATGAGGAATTTTTCGAGGTTGAGTTTCTTGCGCCCGCCGAACAGCCCCGCGCGCACCGCCGCCCCCGAGCGCGGCTTGATCGAATAGACCAGGAACCCCTGCTGCGAGTACTTCTCGCGCAGCTCTTTTTCGGATGCCGCCGAAGCAATCTGCTGGCGGATCTGGCCGCGGCCGTCGGCGTATTTCAGCACAAAATCAGCCATGGCCTAGCGAACGTCCTCCACCAGCTCCGCGCCCTTCGGCACCTGAAACTGGAACAGTTTGGAATCGAGCACGGGGTCCACTTTCTCCTGGTCGAAGCTGAAATCGAGCGTGGATTTATCGAAGTACGTAACCTTCAATTGTTTGATCCGGGAATCCGGCGCGCACAGAAACTCGACGGCGGAATACGGCAGATTGTCGGTCTTCGGCTCGGCGGTAATGCGCGTATCGGCCCCCTCCGCATGCGCCTGAATATTGCGGAATTCCTTATCAAAGTTTAGCCTACCGAGCAGGAACGCGAGCGGCGCCCGCATGTCGTCGCTCTCCTTAATAGGCATCTTTTCGGCCTTATTATCGGAGGGCGTGTACAGCCACAGGTACTTACCGTCCGATACCAGCAATTTGCCCTTGGGCTGCGAATAATCCCAACGCATCTTGCCCGGCTTACGGAGTTGGAGCAACCCCTCATCCGTCCTCCGGGGTTTACCTGGCAACGTATAGTCCTCACGAAAAAGGACTTGCAGTGTTTTGGCGCGATTGTACCGGGTCTCGACTCCTTTCAGCAGACGGTCCAGGTTGGGGTCGGCGGCAAATGCCGACACCGCCAGCAGGCCCATCCAGAGTCGAAACGGGTTCACAAAGGGTTTGACGCAGCAAACCCCGCAAACGTGTATCCCCGCGAAAGAATTCGGGGCGGTACCTTACTTCACCGAAACCGTCACGCTGTTCTGACTGCTGGCGCCGCCGATGGTCACAAATACCGGCAGGTCGCCGGTACGGGCGTTCGCCGGGATCTGTATATTCAGTTGCAGCACGCCGGAGACAAACCCGGGAGCCTGGCCCACGAACTGTACGAACGCCGGCTGTCCGTCGACCGTCACTCCCACCGCCAGCAAGGGCGCCGGGGTCAACGGCGGCGTACTCGAAACCGTCGTCACCTTGCCGGTAACGCCCGCTGGGTTCGTGTCGCCTTCGCCCGTCAGGTAAAGCACCACCGTGTCCCCCTTCGCCGCCGGGTTCGAGGGGCCATTGACCGAGTTGTTCGAGTTCAACGCCGCCGCCGGACCGATGCCGGAGCTCACCGTAAAAATCCCGGGAGAACTGGCGGCCGCCGTCAACGAGAACGCATTCGATGTCCCGCCCGTGTACTTCACCTGCACGAACGGGCTGATCAGGCTTTTGACCTCGTACGGGACCACCGCATTTACCTGCTTCTCGCTCACGTAAGTCAGGGGAGCCGGGAAGCCGCTGACCAGGACCGTCACTCCCGCCAATGTGGTCGCGACCTTGCCAGTGGCGGGGTCGATGGCCGTGCCGACGCCGGTGGTCGGACCCAGATCGGTCCCGAAAATCGCGATGATCTCACCTGGCGAAACGCGCCCGGCCAGGAAACTGGCCCCGTTCACCACGCCTGTGATGGTGGGCGGCGGCGCGGTCACTGTAATGCTCACGTTGAAAGTGGTGGACCCGGTGGCGGTGCCTGTGCCGGCCACTATAATGGTGCCGCTAAATGTTCCCGCACTCAGACCGGCGGGGTTCACCGATACCGTCACCGGGAGAGTCCCGGTGAGCGGGGTCGTGCCGCTGGTTGGCGACACCGAGAGCCAGTTGCCGGTACTCGAAGCCGTCGCGCTGAAGGTCAGCGCCCCACCACTCCCGCTGACATTGATAGTCTGCGTGGCCGGGTTGGCGCCGCCCGCCCGGTAGCTGAACGTAAGACTGGTGCCGCCGCCAGGGAGGGAGGCTGTGACGGTTACGTTGGTTACCGTCAACGTCACGACCACGTTCACCAGCGTGCCGCCCGTCGGCTGGATGGCGACGTTCCCCGTGTAGGTGCCGGCCGCGGTCGAAGTGAGCTGGGTTGGATCCACGGACACCGTCAGGGGTGTTGTATTCGAGGTCATGCCTGAAACGAAGTTGGTCGTCAGCCAGCTACCGCCCCCTTGGGTGGTAGTGGTGATCGTGAGGCCGACCAGCAACCCCTGGCTGTTCGTGATCGAGAGTTTTTGGCCCGCAGGAGCGTTCCCGCCCACCTGGTACGAGAATGCGAGCGGCGTACTCGGGTTGACCGACACGTTACCGCTCTGGCCGCCGCCGCCTCCCGTGGCACTGACCACGAGGGTCACCGGGACCGTCGAGGTCCCGTTGTTGGCGTTGAAGTTGATCGATCCCGAATACGTTCCCGCTACGAGTCCCGCCTGGTTTGCACTTACGGTGAACGACAGGCTCGGGTTCAACCCCACAGTGCCGGAGGGCGAAATGCTGAGCCAGTTGCCGCCGCTCGAGGTGGTTGTGCCCACGGTCCCTGTGGTATTGACGCCTGACGTCACAGTCAAACTCATCGTACCCGGCGCCGCCCCGTTAGTCTGCGCGTTGAAGGTCAGCGAAGACTGGCTGAACGTCAGATTGGCGGTGCCGCCGCCCGACGTGCTGTTCGTCACCGTGAGGACCACCGGGATGCCCAGGGGACTGTTCGTTGCATTGCCTACGGTGGCCGTCAGCGTCGCCAGGTAGACACCATTCGCGAGGCCCGCGGGATTGAACGTAATCGCATAGGTCGATGCGGTAAGATTGTTCCCCTGGTTAACCACCGATACCCAGCTCTGGTTCGAGCTGACACTGATGCTCTGCGCCGAATTATCGCTCATCGCCACGGTCAGACTCTGATTGGGGATGGCTGCGCCGCCTGCCTGATAGGTGACCGCCATTGAGCCGGGAAATGCCTCCGCGACCGCGCCCGCTACCACGTTGAGAGTAACCGTCACCGACTGCGACCCGCCGGTGGTTACGCTGAGGAACACCGTACCCTGATAGTTGCCGGCGGCCAGGTTCCCCGGGTTCACGCCGACGTATGCCACACCGGGTGCTACCCCCGACTGAGTCACCGACAACCACTGCTGCACCGTACTCACCGACGGCGACGCCGTGAATTGTCCGGAGCCGCCCACCGCCAGCACCTGGGACGCCACATTCACCGAATTGCAATTCACATTCAACTGGCAGGTAAACGTGAGCGAGGTCGGGCTGATCAGGTTGCCCGTTCCGCCGCCGCCGGTCCCCCCACTCCCCACCGTCAGCGTCACCGGGATGTTCTGAATAGCCGAAACTCCACCGCCGTAGGTGACCTGCACGTTGCCGCTGTAAGTTCCCTGCGCCAGGCTGCCGCTTACCGAGCCGTTCAGGAATACCGTGATCGTGCCCGGCAGTGTGGACGTGTTCTGGCTCGTGGCCAGCCAGCTCCCACCGCTGCTGGTACTGGGGCTGAGCGAGTAGCTCACCGTCGTCGACGACGAGGTGCTTATGTTGATAGAGAAACTCTGCTGCGCCGTGGCGCCCACAGCCTGACTGAACGGGACGCTCGTAGCCGAAAGCGTGATGCCGCTGACACTCCCGCCGTTCACTGTCAGGCTGACGTTGATCGTAACGGACGCCGGGTTAGACGAGTCGCCTGGAGTGACCACCACCGTCCCGCTATATACGCCGGTTGACAGCGTAGCTGCCACCGAGGGGTTCAACTGAATCGTCAGTTGCTGCCCTATTGGCTGATTGAAGATCTGCGTCTGCAGGACGGGGTTGTTGCCGTAGATCGACAACCAACTGCCGGACGTGACCGAGGCGTTGTACAAGGTGGTCACCGAGTTCGTGCTGCCGATGACCGCGGTGCTGGCGCTAGTCCCGCCGGGATAGCCGAAGCTGAGACTGGTCTGCGTAGAGGTCATGGAGCCGTTGGCTCCGGGATTGCCGCTCCCGCCGCACGACCCCACGCAGAAGCTCACCGGAATGGTCAGCGACCCGCCCGTCCCGGGTATGACACTGATCGAGGTTTGGTAAAGCGTATTGTTGGCGAGGCTCGCGGCATTCGCCGTGAACGTGAAGACGACCGTTTGACCGGTGCTCACAAAACTCCCCGACTGCGAAATCGAAAGCCAGGAGCTGGCGTTGGATGGAACGCCGCCGTTCGTAATGGAGATTGCAGTGCCGCTGGTCGCCGAGATGGTGACGGAGGTTTGCGCGCTGCCGCCCTGCACTGCGAACAGACTCACCGGGTTGGGATTCGCTTGGATCGAATTGGTGGCGCCGCCGCCGCCGCCGGTCCCCAGCGTCACACTGATCGAAACGGGGTCGCCAGTGTCGGGAGTCAAAGTCACGGTGCCGGTACAGGAGTTCGAAGACGTGCAGTTGGTGTTTGCCACCTGCAGAACGAGGTTGGCCGGGGTGGTGCCGTCGGTGGCTCCGCCCGAGAGCGTGGCCGTGTACCAGTTGAAGGGGGCGCTATTGCTCACTGTGAAATGCATCGGGGTCGTCGTCGGCACCGACGTGACCGCGATATTCACTGGCTGGCTGGCGAGGGCAACGTTCAGGGAGCTGACCGCTATTGTGGTGGTCGCCAGAGCAGGCGTCACGATCGGCAACGCGAGAGCGAGAAGGAAGGCAGTGTTCTTAAGTAGAGTCTTGGCAGCAGCGTCCATGTGGGTTTGTCCTCGGCCAAATAGATAATACAACATCAACAGTCTGAATTAACAGACGTGGATCTCTGTTTACCCAATTTGGAGATACGGACGCGGCAATACCAATGTTACTACTATTTCAAAATCTTGAAAAGGTTGCTGTAGTCGTCGGTCCACAAACGCACAACGCGCTTGGACTCGATTTCCGCCGAATTCTTCGAGACTTCCTCGGGGAATCCTGACTCCGGATTTACCATCAGCACCCACGTGGCGCCGAACACATCCTGTGTCTCGTCGTCGTCGGTGTCCACCACACGCGCCAGCTTGCCTACGGCCTTGCTCTCGCCCAGCAGGACCGGCTGTAGATCCAGGTAGCGATTGGAAATATGCACCGCCAGAATTCCGTTGGGCCGCAGGTGGCGGAAATAGAGTTCCATGGCTTCCTTGGTCAACAGGTGGACGGGGATAGAGTCGCTCGAAAAGGCGTCCACCGCCAGCACGTCGAAATTCTGCGGCGGCTCGCTCTCGAGCGAGAGCCGCGCGTCGCCCATGATCACGTCGAGCTTGGCTTTGCAGTCCGGCAGGAAATAGAAGTGCGTCCGCGCAATTCCCGGGACCAGCGGGTTGATCTCGTAATACCGGTAGTAATCCCCGGGACGGCCGTAAGACGCGACCGTTCCCGTTCCCAATCCAATGACTCCGACCCGGATCGATCCTGTCTTCTGCTTCTCCCGAATGGCCAGGCCGACCCCGGTGTTCGGTCCGTAGTAAGTCGTCGGCAGGTCGCGCTTGGCCAGGTTCAGATACTCCTCGCCGTGGTTGATCGTCCCGTGGGTCAAGGTCCGGGTGGAGTCCAGCATCGTCGCCGGCCCGTTGTCCCGCACTTTGAGACCGCCGTAGAAATTGCGTACCAGCAGGCGCGAGTCGCGCGTCGTTTCCCGGATTTGTAACCCGACAAATACGGCGAGGCCGACCGTCAGCGCCGTCACCCCCACCGTCGCCGGCCAGGTGTGGAACCACTTCAATTTCGCATCCTGCGCCAGCGCCAGCGCCACCACCGCCAGTGTCACCACCAGGCTCAACGGCATCTCCCAGTAGCCCTTGAACACGTGCGGCGCCACCAACGCGACCGTCAATCCGCCCAGCGCCCCGCCGGCCGAGATCATCAGGTAGAAATGCGTGAGGTATCGCGGATGCGGTTTCAGCCGCACCAGCTCGCCGTGGCACACCATGCAGCAGGCGAATAGGCCCATGGCGAATAGCGGCACCATGATCTTGATCGGCATGCTGCCCGTGTTGTCCTGCCCCAGGGCGTATGCCATGCTCCACACCGCCAGCACCAGGATCTGTAAATAAGGATTGCGCCGGTACCAGCCCGTGCCCTCGAAAGTCAGAATAAAGGTGAGCAGGTAGATGCTCAACGGCAGCACCCAAAGAAACGGGATGGCCGCCACGTTCTGCGAGAGGTGGTTCGTCACCGCCAGCAGCAGCACCGATGCGCACGCCGGCAGGGCCAGCCACAGCGCGTACCGCCGCGCGCCCGGCCGCTCCACCGCCGCCTCTTCCTCGGCCGTCCCGGCGACACCGGCGAATTTCCCCGAAATCACCGTGGTGGTAACGCACAGCACGATGAACGCCACGTAGGCGATGGACCACATGTTGGCTTGCAGGCGCGTCGCGAAAGTCGGCTCGAACAGGACCGGGTAGCTGATGAGCGCGAACATCGACCCCGCGTTCGACAGCGCATACAGCCGGTACGGCACCGCGCCCTTGAACCGCCGCGCGTACCACGCCTGCACCAGCGGACCCGTGGTCGAGAGCAGGAAATACGGCAGCCCCACCGTTACCGCCAGCAGTCCCAGAATGTGGAGCGCCGGCGTCGTCATTTCTCCCACCGGCTTCCAGCTCAGGCTGGGATACACCGGCAGCGCCGCCGCGCTGGCCACGAGAAGCCCCACATGCAACAGCATTTGTGTGCGCGGCTTGAGATACCGCACCACCGCGTGCGCATACAGGTACCCCAACAGCAGCACCATCTGAAAGAAGAGAAGGCAAACCGTCCACACCGCCGCCGACCCGCCGAACCACGGCAGAATAATCTTGGCAATGACCGGCTGCACCTGGAACAGCAAAAAAGCGCTTACCAGAATCGTTAACGCGTATAAAAGCATGATGATTTTCCGGTCGCGAGCGCAGTGAGCCACCTCCCCCGGCCCCTCTCCTTATTTGTACGCCGCGATCCCCGTTACCCTCTCCCCGATCACCAATGCGTGGATGTGGTCCGTGCCCTCATACGTCTTCACCGTTTCGAGGTTGCACATGTGGCGCATGATGGGATACTCGTCGGTGATTCCGTTGGCGCCCAGCAGGTCGCGGCTCAGGCGCGCGCACTCGAGCGCCATGGCGGCGTTGTTCCGCTTGAGCATCGAAATGTGCGCCGGATCGAGCTTCTTTCGGTCCTTCAACCGCCCCGCCTGGATCGCCAGCAACTGCGCCTTGGTGATCTCGGTGATCATCCAGGCCAGCTTTTCCTGGACCAGTTGATGCGAGGCGATCGGCCGGTCGTCGAACTGCTTGCGCAGGATCGTATACTGCCGCGCCGTCTCGTAGCAATCCATGGCCGCGCCGATCACGCCCCAGCCGATCCCGTGCCGCGCCTGCGAGAGACACGAAAGCGGCGCCTTCAACCCTTTGGCCAGCGGCAGCCGGTCGGATTCGCTCACCCGGCAATCCGCGAACGCCAGGCTCGAGGTCACCGACGCGCGCATCGACCATTTCCCATGGATGTCGGACGTCGAATACCCCGGCGTGCCGCGCTCGACGAGAAATCCGACGACCCCTTCCTCGGCGCGCGCCCACACCACCGCCACCTCCGCCATGCTGCCGTTGGTGATCCAGGTCTTCTCGCCGTTGAGGGTCCAGCCATCGCCCGCGCGCCGCGCCGTGGTCCGCATGCCGCCCGGGTTCGAACCGAAATCCGGCTCGGTGAGTCCGAAGCATCCCACGGATTTGCCGCTCTGCAGCCGCGGCAGCCACTTCTGCTTCTGCTCTTCCGACCCGTATGTAAGAATCGGATACATCACCAGCGCGCCCTGCACGGAAACGAAGCTGCGCACGCCCGAATCGACGCGCTCCAGCTCCTGCATGATGAGCCCGTACTCGACGTTGCTCATCCCCGCGCACCCGTAGCCTTCGAGGTTGGCGCCCAGGAAGCCAAGCTCCGCCATCTCCGGAATGATCTCGGTAGGGAAGCGCGCATCGCGGTAGCAATCGCGGATGACCGGTAGAATCCGCTCTTCGGCAAAGCGCCGCGCCGTCTGCCGGACCATCAACTCCTGTTCGCTGAACAGGGAATCGACGCAGAAGTAGTCCACACCTCGAAAGGCCATGTGCGTATGGCTTTATTTGACCACAGTGCTGTGGGGGTTCACTGTGTCGATGGGGTCTTCCCATCCATGGCACTGCATGCGAACGCGGCGCCGTTCAGCGCGCGATGTCCACCAGGGTCTGCGTCAATTGAGTATTGCTTTGCGCGCCTTGCGTGACGCGGATGGTGTACCCTGCCACCGTAAGGTCGCCGCTGCGCGTTGTCTTGGTGGTATTGGCCGCGATCGAATAGCGGACCGTCCCACTGCCCGTGCCCGACGCTCCGGCAGAGATCGTCATCCACGCCACGCCGCTCACCGCTGTCCACGAACAGCCCGCGGGAGACGTAACCGCCACCGACGACACATAGGTCGAGCCGCTCGCAGTCATCGGCCCCAGCACGATCGAATTGGTGCATACCAGCGCCGCTTGTGTCACGGCCAGCGTGCGTCCGCCAACCGTCAAGGCTCCCGCCCGAGCCACGGTCGTTGTGTTCGCCAACACCGTGTACGTGACCGTCTTCGCACCTGTCCCCGAAGCGACGCTGGTCAGCACCATCCACGTAACCGAGCTCGCCGCCGTCCACGCTGCCGAGGCCGACGGCGCAACCAGGACCGCGCTCCCCGTTCCTCCCGCCGCGCTAAAGCTGGCCGTAGCCGGGGTGAGCGAGAATACCGGAGCCGCGTCCTGCGTCACCGCCAGCGACCGGCCGCCGACCGTCAAGGCTCCAGCTCGAGCCGCGGTGGTAGTGTTCGCCAACACCGTGTACGTGACCGTCTTCGCGCCGGTCCCCGCAGCCGCACTCGTCAGGACGATCCACGAAACCGAGCTCGTTGCCGTCCACGCTGCCGAGGCCGACGGCGCAACCAGGACCGCGCTACCCGTTCCTCCCGCCGCGCTGAAGCTGGCCGTAGCCGGGGTGAGCGAGAATAC
>JBGPHT010000134.1:0-21487 GCA_041484525.1 Bryobacteraceae bacterium
AAGTCCGAAAACCAACGGGCAAAAATGAACGAAGATACCCGTCATGCGTGCACGGACAGCGGCTGTCCTGCAATTATAGAAAGTACTTTACATTTCAGAGTATGCGTCTGGCAAAAACGCCTAATACGGGACAAGCTCTAGTTAACAATGTTGCAAAGTTATGGAGATGTCCGGTACGGAGCCGGGTTCTCTTGCGACCAAATGACAAGGGGGTATTTAAGAGTGGGTATTATTGCATCGGCACGTACGGCTGCCGCTTCCGCCCGTACCGTCGCTTCCCAGCGATTTCCATTTTCCAGTTGCACTCCGCGTACATTGGCGTCGTGCGGCTTCCTGGCCAAGGGTGGTTTGTTACTGCTGTCCCTGGCACTGATCGCCCTCCTGATTGTCCCGGGTGCGTTGGCGCAGGAATCGAACGCAGGATTTCAGGGCACAGTCAAGGATCCTACCGGCGCCACAGTACCCAACGCGTCGATCGAGGTCGCCGGCCCTGCGCTGCTCGGAACTCGCAAAGTGCAGACCGATGAGGGCGGCAGTTATCGTTTCGCGGCCCTGCCCCCGGGCTAGCATGACGATCGCGGCGCGCGGCTTCCGCACCGCCAAGCAGACCGGCATCAGCCTGGCCGTCGGCAACTTCCCCAATATCGACATACGGCTCGAAGTGGGTGGCGTTACGGAGACGGTCGAAATTTCCGGCGTTGCCCCCATGGTCGACACCACGCAGAGCAAGGTGGCGGTAGCGATCACGCATGAGCAACTGGACAATCTTCCCAAGGGCCGCTCCTTCCAGTCGCTGATTCCCTTTGCTCCCGGCGCGCGCCTGGAGCCGCTGCAGAGCGGCACGGCCACTTCCGGATCCGGTATGGGCGGCTTCCAGATCGATGGCGCCAGCGACGGTGAGAACGTCTACATGATCGACGGCGTCAACATCACCAACATCCAGAACGGCGGTGTGGGTAAGACCTTCCAGATGGACTTCGTGGATGAAGTCCAGGTCCGGTCGAGCAGCTTCGAAGCTGAGCACGGCGGCGCTCTGGGCGGCGTGATCAACGTAGTCCCCAAGCGCGGCTCCAATGACTGGCATGGCGGGCTGGTGACTTACTTGAGCAGCAACGCGTTCAATGCCAATAACACCGACCGCGGCCTGCGCACTAACCCGAACCTCCCGTCCCTGAACACGACCACTCGTCTCGACGCCACCCCTGAGTACTACATGTCGAACAAAGACCAGCGGACCATCGTGGAACCGGGTTATACAGTCGGCGGCCCGCTCTGGCGGAATAAGCTGTGGCTGTACAGCAGCTATATTCCGAGCATCGATACCACTCGCCGCGTGACGAATTTCACGGGCGCCAACCCGGGACCGCGGACATTGGCCCAAACCACTACTTCGCACAATAGTTACAACCGGTTGGATTACGGCATTCTCAACTCGCTGCGAGTGTTTGGTTCCTGGAACTACGGCTATTTCCGTCAGACCGGAACGCTGGGCGGCGCGGACAGTCCGGCCGGGCAATCCAATACCGGCCGCACGACCGATCCCAATACACTGCGCTCGGACAACGGCTCGGTCAATCCGCTTTCGATTTTCACCTTCGGCGGCGACTGGACGCCAACCTCCAAGCTGGTGGTCAGCGCCCGCTACGGCTATTTCTTCAATAACACCGAGCAGCGTGGAACTCCAGTCGGCACTCGCTACGCTTACTCGAGCACCGTCAACGCTTCCAGTGTAGATCTGGCGGGCGCCGCGTTCCCCAGTTCCTCGTTCAATACGAGCGGTTTTGCGAACATCCCGAGCAACCTGGCTACCGTGTTCGACTCTTACAAACGCAAGGGCTTGAACCTGGACGCTTCGTACTTCGTCAACTTCGGCGGCACCCACACTTTCAAGGGCGGGTACTTCTGGCAGGAGCAGTCGGATGAGGTCCTGAAAAACTTCCAAGGTGGCGCCGTGAACCTGTTCTGGGGACAGAGCTACCAGCCTGTCACCAGCAACACTGCCTGTGACCAGGTCATTGCGCAGAACCTGGCGCAGTACGGTAAACCGGTATGTCAAGGTAAGTACGGCTACTTCGTGGTAGGTACCAATGTTACTAACACCGGTGCCGACCACCAGATGGCGCACGCGCTGTATTTCCAGGACAGTTGGCAGGTCAACCGGCACCTGACGCTCAATCTAGGTGTCAGGTTCGATCAGGAACGCCAGCCTCCCTTCGATCCCAATCGCTTCCCCACAGTAGAATTCGGCTGGGGTGCCAAGATCGCTCCCCGCCTTGGCGGCGCATACGACCTGCTGCATAACGGCAAGGTCAAGGTCTTTGCCAGCTACGGCCAGTTCTACGACATCATGAAGATGGGTCTGGCGCGCGGCTCCTTCGGTAGCGACTACTGGCATAACTGCTATTACGCCCTGGACGATACGGACTATACGAAGATCACCCCGACTTATCCTTTGGGCGGCGGTTGTCCGGCCAGCGGTCCGGCGCCGGGTGTAACTGGCCGTTTCATCGAAAACTGGGATGCGCGCGCCACTAAGGCCGATCCCCGCGATCCGGCTATCTCTCCGGACATGAAGCCGATGAAGCAGCATGAGTTTGTCACCGGAGCCGAGTGGGCGGTTCGCGATAACTGGAGCCTGACTTTCCGGTATTCGCGCAAGCGCTTGGATAACACGATCGAAGACATGTCGATCACCGACAACCTGGGCTTCTATATTGGCAACCCGGGCACGACCTTCGCCGACATTCTGCATCGTCCGGTGAGTATCACCGACCCCAACGACAGCAACAAATTCATCATCACTCCGCCGTTCTGTGCCGAGTGTCCGCCGGTGGTTAAAGCGTCCCGCCGTTACGACGGGGCAGAGTTCCGCCTGTCCAAGAGATCGGCAGGCAGATGGTTCGGCTCGGTTTCCTACACTTACAGCAAGCTGCGGGGCAACTATCCCGGCTTGACCAACAGCGATCCCACGGATGGAACATTCGGCCGTCATGCGCCCAACAATAGCCGCTTGTTCGATCTGCCGACCATGACCTATCTTCCCAGCGGCAAGATCGACGACGGTCCGTTGGCTACCGACCGCCCGCACACCGCGGGGGGCTATGGCTACTATCGGCTCAAGTGGGCTCATATGGAGACTCACCTGGGCTTTACACAGTTCGCTTTCCAGGGCTCGCCGATCAGTAGCTGCCTGCCTGTGGTTGGCTCCTCGTCGGCCTGTCAGTGGGCCGAGGGCCGCGGCAATTTTGTGAAACTCACGCGCGCCGGCAATGGCGACATCGTCAAGGGTGAAGTCGTCAAGGATGCGCGTACGGACCCATTAGTGCAGACAGATTTCAACCTGCGCCATGAGATCCCGATTCAAGAGAGATACAAGCTTGCCTTCGAAGCTAATATCATTAACGTGTTCAACCAGCGCGCCTCGGTGGCGTATTACGAGTTCATGATCCCCACTAACCTGGTTAGTCCCACGCGGCCGTCGCGGTTCGCCGGCGATCCGCAAGTCGACTGGGATAAGGTGATGAACGGCTTTAACTACATCGATGCGCTGAATGGAGTCGGAGCCTTTGCCGGCGTGCAGAGCAAACTGACTCTGGCAAGCCGCTACGGGATGCCGAGTCTGTTCCAGGCCGCCCGGAACATTCGGCTGGCGATGCGTTTCACCTTCTAATCAACAAAACGTTCCACTCTCCAGGGGGCCGGGAAACCGGCCCCTTTTTTTGTGCCCGGGCCGCGAAGGCTCTACAAACGGGCGGCCACGAAGAAGGTGCGGCCTTCGCCGAGTTGGCTGGCCATTCCCAGATCGCGCGCGTCGTAGCACACGAGTTTGCCGAAGCCAGCGGCGTCGAGCGCCTGTGAAATCTCTTCCATGGTGTAGCACCGCTCCTCGACCGTCACATCGGACCGCCGCCAGGCGCCCTCGATCTGGCGAAACATGGTGATGGTGCAGCGTGCCATGCGGGTACGGAAGTCGTATCCGGCGCCGGTAATGGCGAGCGTATGGTCGTCGCGCACCAGCACGAACGATTCGCCCCAGTGGGTCTGGTAGCCGGCCTCGAGCAGCATGTCGAAAGCGAAGAGCGCGCCCGGTTCGAGAGCTTTGGCAGTGCTGCGGAACGCCCGCCCTAGCGCGGCGCTGGTGAGGATATGGTTCAGGCTGTCGAAGGTGGAAACGGCCGCGCGGAACTGTCCGCGCACACGAAACCCGGCGGCATCGGCCACGTGGAATTCGGCGGCCGGTACATTTTCGCGCGCCAGCGCAATCATCTCGGCCGAGGCATCCACGCCGGTCACGCGGAATCCGCGCGCCGCCAGCAGGCCGGCCAGGTAGCCGGTTCCGCAACAGACATCGAGAATGCGCGCGCCCTTGGGCATTCGCGGCAGCCAGATCCGCTCCAGGATGGGAAAGGCGGCGCTGTGAAACTCCTCGTTCCAGTACCGGTTATAAAACCACGCAAGTTCATCGTAGGATGACAATACTTTCAGCATGGCATACTGGGGAGCGATGCGATGGATCTGCGTATGCGCCGTGCCGAGCCTGCTGCTGGCTGGATGCTCGTCGTCGAACGAAACCAAGACGGAGCCGGCGGCGAAGAACGAGACCGCGCCCGGCGTTTTCAAAGTGAACCTGGACACGTCGAAGGGTCCCGTGACGATCGAGATGCACCGCGACTGGGCGCCGGCCGGCGTCGACCATTTCTACTCGCTGGTGAAGACGGGCTTCTTCGATAACGCACGTTTCTTCCGAGTGGTGCGGAATTTCGTGGTGCAGTTCGGCATCAACGGCGACCCCTCCACAAATCGCCTGTGGGCGAATGCCAACCTGCCGGACGATCCGGTGAAGGAGAGCAACGTGAAGGGGACGCTCACGTATGCGAAGCGGGGGCCGGGCACGCGCTCGACGCAGTTGTTTATCAATTTCAAAGACAACCAGATGCTCGACAGCCAGGGCTTCGCGCCTATCGGCAAAGTGGTGACGGGGATGGACGTGGTGGAGAGCTTCTACAACAGCTACGGCGACATGCCGCCCTCCGGCAATGGCCCCGACCCGACGCTGATCCAGCAGCAAGGCAACGACTATCTGGCGAGCCGCTTTCCGCGCCTGGACTACATCAAGAAAGCGACGGTCGCGGCCCCGTGAGCGCGCATGTTATATTGGTCGTACCCCGACGAGAAGGGGACCAGGAAGTTACTAATACAGGGTCGAATTGGAACGACGTGACCCGGCGCGGACAAAAATCCCCGCCGGGTTTTTTTGTACAATGTAGCCCATGAAAGCCCTTTCAGTGGTTCTGCTGGCAGCGCTCGCCGGCCTCGCGCTGGCGCAGCGCGATGACGCACTCATCAAGGATTACGTCAAGGCCAACATCAGCGCGCCGTCCTTGGAACTGAAGCTCGATCCTTTCTACCAGAAGTACGCCGACGCGCTGGGCATCGCGATCGTCAGCTCGGAGAAAGTGCCGGATGGGGCGCTGCTGGTGGCGCGCGACATCGTGATGCACATGCTGTCGAAGCGGGCGGATCTTCGCGAGGCCATGGTCGGCTTGCACATGCGGGTGGCCGTGATGGCGACCACAGAGATGACCACCGATTTGCCGGAGCAGCGCAACTGGAAGAAGCCGGCGCTCGACGATCGCAGGCTCACGCGGGGAGAGCGCGAGAACTACGAAAACGGCATCGGGAAAATGACGGACAAGGAGTATTGGGACCGGCGCGCGCGCGGCATGGGCGGAGTGCCGCTGACGAGCTGCGCCGAGGAGAACCTGCTCGGCTACCCGGCCACAAGGTATTACGGCGAGAACATTTTCGTGCACGAATTCTCGCACGCCATCCACGGAATGATCCGGCGGATCGACCGTCCGCTGGCGGATGAGGTGGAAGCGGCGTACAAGGATGCCATGGCGAATGGCCGGTGGAAGGGGCAGTACGGCGAGACGAATTCGAGCGAGTATTGGGCGGAGGCCACGCAGACCTGGTTCTGGTCGAACTTCGAATTCAAGGGCGCGCCGGGGGAGAAGATGATCCAGACGCCGGAAGATTTGAAGGAATACGATCCGAAGATTTACGAGCTGCTGAGCCGTGTCTATCCGGACCACCACATCCCGATGGACGTGTACTACGCGAAGAACATCAAGCCGCGGCAGGGTCGTCCGCCCGCGAAGCAGTAGAGGCTACACCGTAGTTTTGCGGGCTTCGTGAATTTCCTGCAGGCTCCACACGCGGATCGGGTCGCGCAACCGCGCGGCCACAGCATCGGCCGCGGCTTTGGCGCCGCTCATGGTGGTGATGCACGGCACGCGATAGTTCACCGCACTGCGGCGGATCGCCTTTTCATCGAGGAATGCGGGGGCGCCGGTGGTGGTGTAGATGGCGAGCTGGATGGAGCCGCCCTTGAGAAGATCCACCGCGTTGGGCCGGCCTTCATTGACCTTGAAGACGGTCCTGCATATGAGACCGGCGGCACGCAGCGCGGTGGCGGTGCCGCGCGTGGCAACCAGGCTGAAGCCGAGCGCGGCAAAGCGCTTTGCCACTTCGACGGCTTCGGGCTTGTGATGGTCGTTGACGCTGACGAAGACCGTGCCCTTCTCGGGAAGGGGGCTGCCGGCGCTGATCTGGGCCTTGAGGAAGGCCTCGCCGAAGTTGATGCCGACGCCCATCACTTCGCCGGTGGAGCGCATCTCGGGACCGAGCGCGGGGTCCACTCCGGGGAATTTGTTGAACGGGAAAACGGGGCTCTTCACGAAGTCCTGCGTGACGGAAAGCGTGCCCGAGCTGTAGCCGTAATCCTTAAGCTTGCGGCCCCACATCAAGCCGACGGCGATCTTGGGCAGCGCCACTCCAGTCGCCTTGCTCACATAAGGGACGGTCCGCGACGCGCGCGGGTTGACCTCGAGGACGTAGACCGTGCCGTCCTGGATGGCATACTGCACATTCATCAGACCGATGACATGCAGCGCCTTGGCGAGCCGCACGGTGTAGTCTTCGATGGTGCGGATGTTTTCGGCGGAGAGCGATTGCGGGGGCAGCACGCAGGAACTGTCTCCGGAATGCACGCCGGCCTCTTCGATGTGTTCCATGATGCCGGCGATCAGGACGTCGTCGCCATCGCCCAGCGCATCCACGTCGACTTCGGTGGCGTTCTCGAGGAAGCGGTCGACCAGCACGGGGCGCTCCTGCGAAAATGTGACGGCCTCGCGCATGTACTGGCGGATCATGTCCTCGTCATAGGCAATCACCATGGCGCGTCCGCCGAGCACGTAGCTGGGCCGCACCAGCACCGGATAGCCGATTGTGCGAGCAACGTCGCACGCCTCTTCCACACTGGTGGCGGCGCCGTTGGGGGGGCAGGGAATCTGCAGGCTGTCGAGGAGCTTGCCGAAAAGTTTGCGGTCTTCGGCCAGATCGATGTTGGCGGGATCGGTGCCGATGATGGGCACGCCGAGGCGCTTGAGCGGCAGCGCCAGGTTGAGCGGCGTCTGTCCGCCGAACTGCACGATCACTCCCGAAGGCTTCTCGGTGTCGACGATGTTGAGGACGTCCTCGAGAGTCAGCGGTTCGAAGTACAGGCGGTCGCTGGTGTCGTAGTCGGTGGAGACAGTCTCGGGGTTGCAGTTGACCATGATCGACTCGACGCCCAATTCCTGCAGCGCGAATGAGGCGTGGCAGCAGCAGTAGTCGAACTCGATGCCCTGGCCGATGCGGTTGGGGCCGCTGCCCAGGATCATGACCTTGGGGCGGTCCGTGGGGTCGGCCTCGCAGGAGCTTTCGTAGTTGGAGTACAGGTATGGCGTGAAGCTCTCGAACTCGGCGGCGCAGGTATCGACGCGGCTGAAGACGGCGCGGACGCCGAGATCCTTGCGCTGATTGCGGACAGTGATTTCGTCCGAGCCCCAGGTGCGGGCGAGCTGCACGTCGGAGATGCCGTAGCGCTTGGCGCGCCGGAAAATCTCTTTGGTCCGCGGAGCGGCGGTGAGCGAGGCTTCGAAATCCGAGACCTCTTTCATCTGCTCGAGGAACCACGGATCGATCGCGGTCATCTCGCGGATCTGCTCCACGCTATAACCGTTGGCCATGGCGAACCGGATGTAGCCGAGGCGGTCGGGCGTGGGAGTGATCAGCTTCTGGTTGATGAGGGCCTTGTCGAACCTTTCGGCGCCGAATGCCTTGCCCGTTTCAAGGCTGCGCATGCCCTTCCACAGCGCTTCTTTGAAGGTGCGGCCGATGGCCATCACCTCGCCCACGGACTTCATCTGAGTGCCCAGCGTGATATCGGCGCCGGGGAATTTTTCAAAAGCCCACTTGGGAATCTTGGCAACGACGTAGTCGATGGTGGGCTCGAAGCAGGCGGGCGTCTTGCGCGTGATGTCGTTGCGGATTTCGTCGAGCCGGTAGCCCACGGCGAGCTTGGCGGCGATCTTGGCGATGGGGAAGCCGGTGGCCTTGGACGCCAGCGCGGAGCTGCGCGAGACGCGCGGATTCATCTCGATGATCACCATGCGGCCGTCAACGGGGTTGATGGCGAACTGCACGTTGGAACCGCCGGTATCGACGCCGATCTCGCGCAGGCAGCGGATGGCGCCGTCGCGCATCATCTGGTATTCGCGATCGGTGAGGGTCTGGGCCGGCGCCACGGTGATGGAATCGCCGGTGTGCACGCCCATGGGGTCGAAGTTTTCGATGGAGCAAACGATGATGCAGTTGTCCGCGAGGTCGCGCATCACCTCGAGCTCGAACTCTTTCCAGCCGAGCGCGCTCTCCTCGATGAGGACCTCGTGCACAGGTGAAAGCGCGATGCCACCCTCGAGAATTTCGACCAGCTCTTCCTTGTTGTAGGCGATGCCGCCGCCGGTACCGCCGAGAGTGAAGCTGGGGCGCAGGATGCATGGGTAGCCGATGCGCTCCGCAAATTCGAGGCCGGCGCTGACGCTGTCGACGAGCTGCGATTGCGGCGTATCGAGGCCGATCTTGTGCATCGCGTCTTTGAACAGCAAGCGGTCTTCGGCCTTCTTGATGGCGTCGACCTTGGCGCCGATCAACTCCACGCCGTACTTATCCAGCACGCCTTTTTCGGCCAGCTCGACCGAGAGGTTGAGACCGGTCTGGCCGCCGACCGTGGAGAGCAGCGCGTCGGGGCGCTCGCGGCGGATGATCTCTTCGAGGTAGGGCGCGGTGAGCGGCTCTATGTAAGTCTTGTCGGCCAGCTCCGGGTCGGTCATGATGGTGGCCGGGTTGGAATTGACCAGCACGACTTCGAAGCCATCGGCCCGGAGAGCCTTGGCGGCCTGCGTTCCGGAGTAGTCGAACTCGCAGGCTTGGCCGATGATGATGGGGCCGGAGCCGACGATCAGGATGCGGTGGAGGTCGTTGCGTCTGGGCATCGGCTATCGGTTCTCGCTCATGAGCTTGGTGAATTCGTCGAACAGGTAGTGCGAATCGTGCGGACCGGGCGCGGCCTCGGGATGATACTGGACGCAGAAGACCGGGTGGCTGCGGTGGCGGAAACCCTCGAGCGTCTGGTCATTCAAGTTGACGTGAGTGATCTCGATCTGGTTGAGGTTGAGCGAATCGGGATCGACTGCGAAGCCGTGGTTGTGCGAGGTGATCTCGACGCGCTGGGTGAGCTCGTTGCGCACCGGGTGATTGGCGCCGCGATGGCCGAACTTCAACTTGTAGGTCTTGCCGCCGACGGCGAGGCCGAGCAACTGGTGACCGAGGCAGATGCCGAAGATCGGCTTCCGGCCGATGAGCGCGCGGATGTTCGAGACCTGCTGCTCGAGCGGTTCGGGGTCGCCGGGTCCATTGGAGAGAAAGATGCCGTCGGGGTGGAGCGCGAGGACGTCCTCGGCGGAGGTGAGGGAAGGGACGACGGTCACGCGGCAGCCGGAGTGCACCAGCCGGCGGAGGATGTTGTGTTTGATGCCGTAGTCGTAGGCGACTACGTGGTATTTCGGTACGGCGGCGTTGCCGAGGAGTTCGGAAGGCGAGCAGGGCTCGACGGGTTTCGTCCACTCGTAGCGCTCGGGCGTGGAGACGCGTGTCGCGAGATCGAGACCGGCCATGGTGGGGATGGAGCGCGCCTTCTCGATCAGCTTGCGCGCGTCGGATTCGATGGACGAAAGCACGCCGCGCATGACGCCGCGCGTGCGCAGGTGGCGAACTAGCGCGCGGGTATCGAGATCGGAGATGACGGGGATGCCGTGCTTTTTGAGGAAGTCGCCGGCCTCGGTATCGGAGCGCCAGTTGCTGGCGATGGGAGAGAACTCGCGCACGACCAGGCCTTCGATGTAGGGGCGCGCGGATTCGTTGTCGCCGGCGCTGGTTCCGTAATTGCCGATTTGGGGATTGGTGAGGATGACGATCTGGCCGGAATAAGAGGGGTCGGTGAAGACTTCCTGATATCCGGTGAGGGCGGTATTGAAGACAACTTCGCCTGATCGTTCAGCGGGCGCACCAAAACTCTTGCCCTCGAAGACCGTTCCGTCTTCCAGGGCGAGGGTTGCAGGGTTCAAGTTAGGCTGTTCCTCCGTGCGAGTGGGGTAATTCTTATTCTAGCAGGCGGCGATGCCTTCTTTCTTCCTCATCTTCGAGGCCGGGCCGGAGGGCGCTCCGGCCGGGGCTGGAAGGAACCGGTTCCTTTCTCCTCTCGTGGAGGAGTACAAGCCGCAGTTGGCCGCCTGGCGAACGTTGACTACCCGACTGCGATCCGAACTTGCGCCCCCTCGAGGTGTGTGGGCATCAGATCCGGGTAGTACCGAAACGAGTTGCATCTTGGCGAGCGAGCAACGTTTTTTCGATTTCAGAGTATCAGGCGAGTGGGCGGCTTCCGGGCGGGTGCGGTCGCAAGTTGTTGCAGGGCGGGCGAAAAAAGATCGCGAAGCTCTGTGACGGTGAGCTGATTCGAGCGGGTTGTACGCGTTCTTAGGCGAGGCAAGATACAGGCTTGTGTCCACACCGGTGTGGGCACGGCAGGCAGGAGTGCCTGCGCTACCCCTCCGGGCAAGGGCACTCCTCATTGCTTGCTTTACCATAGAGAAGTACTTTATACTCTAAAGTATGATCGATGGGATGCGCCGGAGAGTCTTCCTGACGGCCTTTTTCGCAGCGCCCGCAGCCGCCTTTGGGCGGTTCTGCTGCGTCGAACCTACCTGGTTTGAAGTCACCCATACCTCGATCGCGATTCCGGGAGTCCGGCGCAAACGGATTTTGCACATCTCTGACATACATATGTCCGACGGGATGACAGCGGCCGATTTGGAGAGCGGCCTCGAGGCCGGGCTGTCCGAGCGGCCCGACCTGATTTGCTTCACTGGTGATTTCGTCAGCACGACCACGGGCTTCGATCGGGCAGGACTGAGGCGTCTCCTGCGACGGGCAGCGAATGCGGCTCCGAGTTACGCGGTCCTGGGGAACCACGACGGTGGCGCATGGCTCGGCCGCCGCGGCGGCAGCGGTTCCACACAGGGCGTGGGCGAACTGGTGGGCTCTAGCGGTGTGCGGTTGCTGCACAACGCGTCCGCGATCGAACAGGGAATCACACTGATTGGCGTCGGCGATTACTGGAGCGGGGAGTTCGATCCGGAGCGAGCTTTCGGACAACGCAGGGGTTCGGAGCCCACGGTGGTCCTCTGCCACAATCCGGACGCGAAGAAGGATCTGCGGCATCGGCACTGGGATCTGATGTTGAGCGGGCACACGCACGGGGGACAGGTTTGCGTACCGGACGTCAATCCGACTTGGACGCCGGTGTCGGACAAGCGCTTCGTGTCGGGACTCTACAAGTGGGACGGGCGGCAGCTCTTCATCACACGCGGACTGGGGTCGCCCAAACACGTGCGGGCGTTCTGCCGGCCTGAGGTGTCGATTCTCGATCTCGGATAATTCTGGCAGAAAAAGTAATATCATGAGCACCAGTCATGCGAATGGCTGAAGTGCCGAAGAAGGTATTGAAAGGTAAGATCGCGCTGGTTGCCGGAGCGACCCGCGGGGCGGGCCGAGGGATTGCGGTCGCACTCGGCGAGGCGGGTGCGACGGTTTACTGCACCGGCCGTAGTTCACGGGGACGGCCCGCTACGCCAGGCCGGCCTGAAACTATCGAGGAAACTGCTGAGCTGGTCACGGCCGCCGGCGGGCGCGGCATTGCAGTAAGGGTCGATCACACAAAGCCTGCGGACGTGAAAAAACTGGTCGCTGGTATTAGACGGCGGCACAAGGGACTGGACATTCTGGTCAATGACGTGTGGGGCGGCGACGCGCTGACGGAATTCGGCAAGACATGCTGGACGGTCAACCTGGATAACGGCCTGCGGATGCTGAAGCAGGCAATCCATTCGCACATCATCACATCCCACTACGCCGTTCCCCTGATGCTGGGCCGAGGCAGGGGGATTATTTTCGAAATCACAGATGGGGACGCTTTTTATTACCGCGGTAACAGTTTTTATGACCTAGTGAAGATTTCGGTGATACGGCTGGCCTTTGCCATGGCGCGCGAGCTGCGCAAACGAGACATTGCTTCAGTAGCGTTGACTCCGGGCTTTTTGCGTTCGGAAGCGGTCCTGGAGCATTTTGGAGTCAGCGAGGCCAATTGGAAGGAAGCCGGGAAGAAGGTCCCACCGGGACGAAAGGGAAGAGTGGTGCACGATGCCGCCGCGGATTTCATGGTGTCAGAATCGCCGAGGTACGTAGGACGGGCGGTGGTGGCGCTGGCGGCGGATCCGAAGGTGAAAGAGAAGAGCGGACGTGTGTTCAGTTCCTGGGCAATGGCGCGGGAGTACGGATTTACCGGCCTCGACGGTACCCGGCCGCACTGGGGCAGCTATGCCAGGAAGGCTTACGGAAAGTATAAAAGTTGCGATGAGCGATTTTATTCCTACTGGGTACCCGGACTTGTAGAGATGATGTTCCCGGATTGGTTTTGATCGCTACTGAAGGAGTCAGGTATGAGACAAGTTACAACATTAGTCATGACTATGGCGATGGCTGGAACAGCGGCGATCGCATTCGCTCAAACGCCTGCGGCACAAGTCCCCAATCCAAATTCCCAGTATCGGCTGGGGCCGGATTCGATGCCGCAGGAGGGAGTTCCGAAAGGGGAGATACGCGGGCCGTATACGCTGCCCAGCAAAGTTTATGAAGGTACGCAGCATACTTACTGGGTCTACGTGCCGGCGCAATACGATGCTTCGGTCCCGGCCAGCCTGATGATCTTTCAGGACGGACAAGCTATGAAGGCTGAAGACGGAGACGTCCACGCGCAGAACGTGATGGACAACCTGATTTACCGCCGCGAGATTCCCGTCATGATCGGCGTGTTCATCAACCCGGGGCGCACACCGGAGCAGCCGGAGCCCACGCTGAAAGAGTGGGGCGATCGGACCACGAACCGCCCGACCGAGTACAACACGCCGGACGACAAGTACGCGAGGGTGATCGTGGACGAACTGATGCCGGTGCTGTACAAGGAGTACAACATTTCGAAAGACCCGGAGCAGCACGGAATCGGTGGCGCAAGCTCGGGCGCGATTGCGGCGTTTATGGTGGCATGGGAGCGGCCGGACGATTTTCGAAAAGTGCTGAGCGTGGTCGGGAGTTTCGTCAACATCCGCGGCGGCCATGTGTACGCCGATCGTGTCCTGAAGAGCGAGAAGAAACCGATCCGGGTGTTCCTGTGCGATGGACGGAACGACAATCGGGGAGCCGGCCGCGGCGGGGCGTACGACGAAACACGGGATTGGTTCCTGCAGAATGTCCGGCTGATGAAGGCTCTCACGCAGAAGGGGTACGACGTGAATTATTCGTGGGGGATGAACCTGCATGGCCAGAAGATGGGCGGCGCGATCATGCCGGAGATGATGCGGTGGCTGTGGCGCGACGGTCCGGTTTCGACAGATCCGAAGGACACGGTGGAGCGCGGGTTTCGAGAGCCAGCGGCGAAGAAGGCTGCTGAGACTACGCAGAAGAACTGACGAGGCTCAAGGTTTCGGGGACAGGCTACACAACCTCGAAACTAGTTTCGAGGTTGTGTAGCCTGTCCCCGAATTAACATGGGAATTCATCCGATGGCCGGGCGGGCGCCCGCTCCCGAAATGCTGGTGGATGTAGCGCGGCTGGTGACGGCTTACTATACCGGCAGGCCGGATGTCGGCGAGGCGGCGCAGCGCGTGAGCTTCGGGACTTCGGGGCATCGCGGGTCGTCGCTGCGACAGTCGTTCAACGAGCAGCACATCCTGGCGATCACGCAGGCGATCTGCGAATTTCGGCACGCGGGCGGCGTGGATGGTCCGCTGTTTCTGGCGAAGGACACGCATGCGCTGTCGGAACCGGCGCTGGCTACGGCGCTCGAGGTGCTGGCGGCGAACGGCGTGGAAGTAATGATCGACCAGGATCTGGGGTACACGCCGACGCCGGCGTTGTCGCACACCATCCTTACTTATAACGACGGGCGGAAGGCAGGGCTGGCGGATGGGATCGTCATCACGCCATCGCACAATCCGCCGGAAGATGGCGGGTTCAAATACAATCCGACGAACGGCGGTCCGGCGGACACGTCGGCGACGAAGTGGATTCAGGACCGCGCGAACGCGATGCTGGCGGCGGGGTTGGGCGATGTGAAGCGGATCGGGTACGCGGCGGCGCTGGCGGCGGCCGGTACGCATCGGTTCGATTATGTCTCGAGCTACGTGAACGATCTGGGTGCGGCGGTGGATCTGGATGCGGTGCATTCTGCGGGGCTGAAACTGTGCGCGGACGCGCTAGGCGGCGCCGGCATCGCGTATTGGGGACGGATCGCGGAGCGGTACGGGCTGAACATCGAGGTGGAGCACGGGCATGCGGATCCGACGTTCCGGTTCATGCGCCTGGATTGGGACGGACGGATCCGGATGGATTGTTCGTCGCCGTATGCGATGGCGGGGCTGATCGCGTTGAAGGACCGGTTCGACGTTGCATTTGCGTGCGACACGGATCACGATCGCCACGGCGTGGTGACGCGCCGGGCGGGGCTGCTGAATCCGAATCACTATCTGGCGGCGGCGATCTGGTACCTGTTCTCGAACCGGCCGGATTGGCGCACGGATGCGGGAGTAGGGAAGACGATGGTGTCGAGCAGCATCATCGACGGCGTGACGGCGCACCTGAAGCGGCGGCTGATGGAGGTGCCGGTCGGGTTCAAGTGGTTCGTCGATGGGCTGCTGGACGGGTCGCTCGGTTTCGGCGGCGAGGAGAGCGCGGGCGCGTCGTTCCTCAGGCGCGATGGGACTGTGTGGAGCACGGACAAAGACGGGATCGTGATGGGGCTGTTGGCGGCGGAGATGCTGGCGCGGACGGGGAAGGACCCGGGAGA
Organism: Bryobacteraceae bacterium; assembly: GCA_041484525.1. Classification (GTDB taxonomy): domain Bacteria; phylum Acidobacteriota; class Terriglobia; order Bryobacterales; family Bryobacteraceae; genus JBGPHT01. The sequence goes on from JBGPHT010000134.1 coordinate 15,341, forward strand.
GATTTACAGGAAACTCACGGAGCAATTCGGGGCGCCGGTGTACGAACGCATCGACGCTCCGGCTACGCCCGAGCAGAAAGCGGCCCTGGCGCGGCTCTCGCCGGAGCAGGTGAAGGCGCGGGAGTTTGCGGGCGATCCGATCGAAGCGATGCTGACGAAAGCGCCCGGCAACGGCGCGGCGCTCGGCGGCTTGAAGGTGGTGACGAAACGCGGATGGTTTGCGGCGCGGCCGTCGGGGACGGAGAACGTGTACAAGATTTATGCGGAGAGTTTCGCGGGCGTGGAGCATTTAAGGCGGGTGCAAGAGGAGGCGCGGGAGTTGGTCCGCGCGGTGGTGGGGTGATGCTATCCTTGGCTAACCTTCCATAGTTTACGTTGCGCTCACGCGCGGGGTAGTGTGTACTGCTAGCTGTGAAGCTGAAACTTTTCGCGGCACTGATTTTCGCAAGCGCGTGCTTCGCGCAGCGATGGGAACTGGGCGGCACCGCCGGGTATGGCGCGTACCGCAACGGGAGCGCGAGTGCACCGGGCGGGACGGCGGCGGTGGGAATCCAGAATAGCTTCGCCGTAGGATTTGTGGCCGGCGAAAACATGTACCGGCACATCGGAGGCGAATTTCGATACCTGTTTCAGGACGGCGATCCGTTCGTGCAATCGGGTGGCGCGAAAAGCAACATTCAGGGACAATCGCATTCCTTTCACTACAATATGCTGTTTCATCTGTACGACCGGGACAAGCACTTCCGGCCGTATGCGTCGATTGGCGTGGGCGCGAAATACTACGTGACGACGGGGTCGGCGCCGGTGCCGCAACCATTTTCGAAGATCGTGCTGCTGGCGCCGGTGAATCAGACGGTGGTGCTGGGAGCGGTGGGCGGCGGATTGAAGTACCGGTTCGGACGGCATACGATCGTGCGGGGGGAGTTCTTGGATTACATCACGCCGATGCCGTCGCACTTGTTTATTCCGGCGAAAGATGGGACGGTGCGCGGGATTCTGCATCAGTTCACGCCGATGATGGGAGTGAGCTGGGCGTTCTGAGCAGCACTACCCACGAAGCCACACCTCGTAATTCGGTGACAGGCTACACAACCTCGAAATTCAAGGGCGGAATTTCGAGGTTGTGTAGCCTGTCACCGAATTACGAGGGCGGTGGCTTCGTGGGGCTTTAGATCCACGGAGACTGTGCCTTGCTTGAGGCCGTAGTCGCGGCCGGACCAGAGATCACTGACGCGGGCGGGGGCGGCGAGTTTCACCGGGATGGCGGCGGCTGTGTCGGCCCAGTTGAAGACGCAGATCAGGGTGCGATCTTTCAGGCGGATGACGCCGGTGCGCAGGGCTTCGTCTTCGAATTCGGCGGCGACTCCCGTCGGAGGCAAGAGCTTCTTCAGCATCGCCAGACGATCGGCGGGGATGGCGGTGAGGTCGTCGCCGGAAAGCACGAGGCCGCCGGCGGCGAGGATCGCGGTGGCGTGGAAGCGGTACTCTTCTTCGGGGAGCGTGCCGCTGAGAGTGACGGCATCGGGATCGTTCCACCAGAGGCGGCCGTTCTGCCAGTTGCGATTGAGATTCTGGCGCGCGGTTTTCTGGATGACGTCCCAGGTGCGCTTGATGTCGGCGGAACTGCGGGAGCCGTGGATCAGGCCGAACGACGGCCAGATGGGGTGGTTGCAACCCAGGATGAAACCGTCGCCGGCGCCGCGCAGGACAGCCTGCATGCCGCGACGGTAGGCTTCGACACGAGTGGCTTTGGGATCGTGCAGGCGTCCGCCGTGCATCGCGCCCCAGAAGTTCGCGTCCAGTTTGAAATAGGTGACGCCCCACTCCTGGCGCATGGTGCGGAACAGATTCTCGAGATGCTTCTGGACTTCGGGATTGGTGCCGTCGAGGGCGTACCACGGGCCGCGGCGCCATCCCTGGAAAGTTACTTTGGCGGCGGAGAGCGGCTTGCCGTCATCGCCCTTCATGAACCAATCGGGATGCTGTTCGAAGAGGTGCGAGCCGGCCTCGGCGATGAAGGGGGCGACCCAGATGGCGGGCTCGAAGCCCTGGTCGCGGATCGATTTGAGGACGCCGCGAACGTCGCCGCCGAAGGCATTGCCGGTCTCGAGCCAATCGCCCATGGCGGGTTGATAGCCGTCGTCGATCTGAACGTATTTCAGTTGCGGGACATCTTTGGAAATCGTAGACAGGTTGTCCATCACGTTTTTGGCGGTCACGCGCGGGCCGAAGCAATACCAGGAGCACCAGCCGGCGGGAGGGTTTTTGAAACGGAGCGGCGGGTGGTTGCGGTCGATGCGATCGGCGAGTTTGGTGAGGAGGGCGGCGCGGTTTCGGCCGGTGGTGAAGAGGAACTCTTCGAGCTCCCAGGTTTCGCCGGGTGCGATGGCGAGGCCTTCGGTGTCGAGTACGACTTCGATGGATTTGGGGCGGAGATAGAAGCGGCCGGCGAAGCGTCGGGAACTGGTGAATCCAAGCAGCATGGTGTCGGAGGCTGGCGGCGTGAGGGTCAGCATGCCGGTGACGACGCGGGCGCCGGCGGGTTGCGGGATCTTGTAGTGCTTCAACTCGTCGTAGCCGAGGTCAATGGGGCTGCCGAGGGTGCCGGCGGTCTGGGAGAGCATCTGAAAGCTTTCGCCGTAAAGGGCGGTGTTGCCGGGGAGGTCGTGGGCGATGCGGAAGAGCGCGATTTCGTTGACGTGGACGGGCGTCTTGCCGGTGTTGGTGAGGCGGGCGAGATAGAAATCGCCGGAGCGCTCGCCGGAAAGTTTCAGGGCGGCGGCGGGTTCGACGCTGCGGATCTCGGGCTTGGCGGTCCACACGTCGAGCGAGGCGGCGGGGAGCGCAAGGGAGCAGAAGAAAAGAGCAAGAGGGCGGTACACGAACCTACTTTAGCGATATCGAAAGGGGCACGGCAACCGCCCTGTTGACATCCCACACAAAGCGGTGCATACTTCTGTTGTTATGCCACAGGAAAAGTCATCGGTCATGCAAGGCACATTGGACCTGATGGTATTGAAGACTCTCGACGTGATGGGGCCGCTGCATGGATACGGGTTGGCGCGGCGCATCGAGCAGTTGAGCGAGAAGCTGCTGGAGCTGAATCAGGGAACGATTTATGCGTCGCTGCTGCGGCTGCAACAGCGCGGATGGATCTCGGCCGAGTGGGGCGCTTCGGAGAATAACCGGCGGGCGAAGTTCTATGCGATCACGCGCGCGGGACGGAAGCAGTTGGGGGAAGAGGCGCGGGATTGGGAGCGCATGGCGGGCGTGATCGGACGGATGCTGGCGATGCGCGGGGAGGGATGACGGCATGTTGCGAGTACTGATGTCGCGAATTGCGGGGCTGTTTACGAGCGGCCGCGCGGACCACGAGTTCGACGAGGAGATCGAGGCGCACCTGGCGATGCTGACGGAGGACAACGTGCGCCGCGGGATGACGCCCGAAGAGGCGCGGACGGCGGCGCGGCGGCATTTCGGCGGAGTGACGCAGGTGAAGGAAGAGCAGCGGGAGCGGCGCGGGCTAGCGTGGATCGAAGTGCTGGCGGCGGATGTGCGCTACGCCCTGCGCACGATGCGCAAGAATCCGGGATTCACGGCGGTGGTGGTGGTGACGCTGGCGCTAGGGATCGGTGTGAACACCATGCTCTTCACGGCATACAACGCGGTGGCGCTCAAGCCGCTGCCGGTGGCGAATCCACGCGAAGTGGTGCGCGTGGGGCGGGGATTTGAGCACCCCATGATGGGCGACATTCGATACGCGTTCTCCTATCCGGAATACCTCTACTGTCGCGAACATAACACCGTATTCTCCAGCCTGGTGGCCACCAGTTGGCCGCTTCGTGTGCTGGCGGACGATTCCGGGAAGATGTACGGGCACGTTGTGTCGCACGACTACTTTGCCGGTCTGGGAGTGGCGGCGCAAATCGGGCGGACCTTCGAGCCGGCGGACCGAGCCGCCATCGTCATCAGCTACCTCTTCTGGCAGCGGCGGTTCGAGCGCGATCCGCAAGTGCTGGGGCGCGTCCTCCACCTGAACGGCGCCGCCGTCACCATCATTGGAGTGGCGCCTGAGAAATTCGGCGGAGCGGCGCTGCTCGACCGCATTCCCGATTTTTGGGCGCCGATTGCCATGCAGGCGCAGCTTGTACCGGGGCACGACTGGCTGAACGAGCCGGGCGATCCGCATCTGCAGCTTCTCGGACGTCTGAAGGCAGCGAGCACACTCGACGGCGCGCAGGCGCAGGTTTCGGTGCTGGTACGGCAGTTCGCCGGCACGTTTACGGAAAAGGAAAAGACGGTTTCGATCGCGCTGGAACCTGCGGTCCTCTTGGGTGGCACCGACGATATCCGATTCAAGGCGGTGGTGGCGGGGTTGATGATGACGGTGGGGCTGGTCCTGCTGGTGGCGTGCGTGAATCTGGCGAACATGCTGCTGGCGCGAGGGGCGGCACGGCAGCGGGAGATGGGAATCAGGCTGGCGCTGGGCGCGGGGCGGCGGCGCGTGATCCGGCAGTTGCTCACCGAGAGCGTGCTGCTGTCGCTGGCGGGCGGGGTAGCGGCCGTGGTGTTTTCGGCGTGGAGCAGCCGACTGCTGTGGGTCGCAGTCCGGAACCTGATGAACGGGCCATTCGCGGAGGCAGCCGGCGCGGTGCTTCCTATCGACCTCAGCCCCGACATTCGCGTGTTGGCGTATGCGTTGGGCCTCGCGATGGTTACGGGAATTGTGTTTGGCCTCTCGCCGGCGCTACGCTCGACGCGGCCCGACCTGGTTCGCAGCCTCCAGGAGGAGGGCTCTCTCGGAACGGGGTGGACCCAGTCGCGCTTTCGAAGGTTCCTGATCGCGGCACAGGTGGGCGCGTCGATGCTGCTGCTGATTACGGCGGGGCTGCTGCTGCGGGGCCTGGCGCGATCGCAGTCGGCGGACACGGGCTTCGAGACGCGATCGGTTTATATGCTGCTTGCCGACTTCGGCCCCGATAGGCCCAAGGCCATGGCGGCGCAACGGCGCCTGGCGGAGCGGCTCAAGACTCTGCCGGAAGTGCAAGGCGTGGCGATGGGTGGGTTTCCGCTCATGGGAACCTGGACGCCGCCCATCGTTACGGACAGAGCCTCGGGCAGAACCTTGGCGAGCCGTGCCACGGAAACCTACCTCGATGTGCTGGGCATTCCGGTGCTGCATGGCCGCAACTTCAGCCGGCAGGAGGTGACGAACGGCGCGCCGGCGGCCGTGGTCAGCGAATCCGCGGCGCGGCGCTTCTGGCCGGGGCAGGATCCCGTGGGCAGGCGGTTCCAGCTCGACATGGATTTCCGCGGGACGATGGCGCAGTTCGAAACGATCGGCATCGCGAAGGACGTGCGGTTCGCCAACCTTACGCGCATCGATCCGGCGCATGTCTACCTGACGCCTACGGCGGCAGAATTTGAAGGGATGCTGGTGCGCATCCAAGGCGATCCGAAGAGGGCGCTGCCAGCCATTCGTAGTACAGTGGACGCGGTGGACCGGAACCTGCTTCCGGGTCTTTCGCTGCAGAGCCTGGAAGCGGGTCCGATGGCGGTGCACAAGTTTTCGGCACGGATGTATGCGACATTTGCCATGATTCTGGCATTGCTGGCACTAGGACTTGCCGGCGTGGGGATCTACGGAGTGATGTCGTACCTGGTGAGCCAGCGCATCCGCGAGATCGGGATTCGGATGGCGCTGGGGGCGGGCGCAGGGGGCGTGCTGCGGGACGTGGTGATCGAGGGGCTGCGGCCAGTGTTTGTGGGAACGGCGCTGGGGATCGCGGCGGCCGCGGGGATGTCGGCGCTGCTGCATGCGACGCTGGTGTTTCCGGGTTCGACTGACCTTTTGTATGGTGTGGCGTTCTACGATCCCGTAACGTTTATCGGGCTGGCGTGCTTTTTGACGGCGATCGCGGCGATCGCGAGCGCGGTGCCGGCGCGGCGGGCGCTGCGTGTGGATCCGATGGTGGCGCTGCGGTATGAGTAGGGGTACTCAAGGGCCGTGAAAGAATACGGGGACGCGCCTACTTTGTGGATAGGTTGCGGGTGTCGCGTAGGTCGCCCGGAGCATCCCCGGATTCTTTCCGGGGATTCCAGTAGGGAGACAGGCGGCGGATTCTTTCCGGGGATTCCAGTAGGGAG